>NZ_CP128474.1:2696272-3370341 GCF_030369635.1 Microbacterium arborescens
GTCGTGCCCTGCAGCAGCGAGATCTTGCCGGTGTTCGAGCCCGACGCGAGTTCGCCGATGCCGCCGCGCTCGACGATCGCGACATCCATGCCGCTGCGGACGAGCTCGAGCGCGGTCGCGAGCCCGGTCAGCCCTGCCCCGACGATGACGACATCGTGACGCTGCCCCGGTTCGAACGGCGTTCCGGTGGGCGCGGACACATCGGTCTTCCACAGCGGCGTCATGCCCGCAGTCAACGCCGCGCACCGGACGGCGACAAGCGACTTGACACTAGGCTCGGTGCCCATGACCGAGGCCTCCCGCACCCCCGGCGACCCCCTCGTGGCCGCGGCCGTCGCCCTGTTCGACGAGCAGGGATATGAACGCACCTCGGTCGACGACATCGCTCGGGCGGGCGGTCTGTCGCGATCGACGTTCTTCCGGCAATACGGCGGCAAGGACGATGTGGTCTTCGCCGACCACGACGTCGCTATCGCGGCGCTGCGCGAGCTGCTCGAGACGACGGACGAGACCCCGTGGCGCGCGGTGTGCGATGCCGCGCTCGCAGCTTTCGACCACTTCGCCGCCGACGTCGAGCTCGCCCGGCGGCGATACCGCGTGGTGCGCGGCGTCCCGGCGCTGCGCGACCGCGAGATCGTCATGGTCTTCCGCTACGAACGGCTGTTCGGCGATCATCTGCGTGCGCGTCTGCCCGAGCTCGATGCCGCCGAGCTCGTCGGCTTCAGCGCGGCCGTGACCGCCGTCCACAATCACGTCCTGCGCCGCTTGCTCCGCGGCGATGACACGGTCAACCGGCTCACGGTCCACGCCGCGCTCGATGATCTGCTGCGTCGGTTCGGGGTGCATCCGGACGGCGAGCCTCCGGCCGACGAGGACGTCGTCGTCGCCGTCTTCCCTCGCCGGATGCCGCTCGCGGAGGTCACCCGCCGCATCCGGTCCGAGCTCTCCTGACCGACCCCGGGCGCCGGCGTGACACTCAGTGTCGTTCGGGGTGATACTGGATGCCATGAGCGATGAAGCCGACCGTGACCTCGACGCACTCCCCGGCGAGCGCGTCGCCTCGTACGCCCTGACGGGCCGCCGCGACACCGACTACTACGGCGTCTTCGCCGACGTCGACGACGCCGACCGCGCCGCGTGGGACCGCGCCCGCACGTTCGTCGACGAGGTCGGCGACCGGATGCAGCGCGCCTGGGACACCGCGACCTACCCGCTCGACCTCGTCCGCCGCATGGGCGAGCTCGACCTCTTCGTCGACGGGATCGACCACCCGGGTCTCACGCGCATCACCCCGCTGGGCGCCGGCCTGGTGAATATGGAGATCTCGCGCGGCGACGGCTCGCTCGGCACGGCGCAGGCCGTCCAAGGCGGGCTCGCGCTGCGCACCCTGGCCCTGTTCGGGTCTCCTGACCAGCAGAAGCGCTGGTTGCGGCCGCTCGCCGGGGGCGAGGTTCTGGGTAGTTTCGCGCTCACCGAGCCGGACCACGGCTCGGATTCGGTCTCGCTCGAGACCGTCGCCCGCCGCGAGGGCGACGAGTGGGTGCTCCGCGGAGCCAAGAAGTGGATCGGCAATGGGGCGTCGGGCGGCATCACGTTCGTCTGGGCACGCGTCGACGACGAGGGCGATGAGCTGCACGGTTCCGTGCGCTGCTTCCTCGTCGAGCAGGACCGCCCCGGTTACACCGGCACCGTCATCGCGGGCAAGGCGTCGCTGCGCGGCATCCACCAGGCGCATGTCGCGCTGCGCGACGTGCGGCTTCCGGCCGACGCCGTCCTCGCGGGCACGCGATCGTTCCGGGATGCCTCGACGGTCCTCTACGCCACCCGTTCGGGCGTCGCGTGGTCTGCGCTGGGACACGCGACCGCCTGCTACGAGGCGGCGGTCACCTATGCCGGCGAGCGCATCCAGTTCGGTCGGCCGCTCGCCCGCTCGCAGATGGTGCAGGAACGCCTCACGCAGATGCTCGACGAGCTCACCGCGATGCAGCTCTACTGCCGCCGGCTCGCCGACCTCGAAACGACCGGCGGCCTGCGGCCGACCCAGGCGTCGCTGGCGAAATACCACAACACCCGGGCCGCGCGACGGATCGCGCAGACCGCGCGCGACCTCCTCGGAGGCAACGGCATCCTGCTCGAGAACGGGGTCATGCAGCACATGGCCGACATCGAGGCGATCCACACCTACGAGGGCACGGAGAGCGTCCAGGCGCTCCTGCTGGGCCGCGACATCACCGGAGTCGGCGCGTTCACCTGACCCGCCGCGCGCGTCGGCGCACGAAGATACTCACCACGAGCGCGATGATCCCCGCCCCCAGCGCGACGACGGCGATCGACGACCACGCCACGGCCGGCGTCGAGAACCCCGCGGATGCCGCTTCGGGCAGCGGCACGCGATCGTCGCCGAGCGACACCGGGGTGACGGTGATCTCGCCGGCGGCGAAGAACAGCGGCGCGAGCGGCAGCTCGATGCGCTGCGTCGCCGTGCCGCCGGGCAGCACCTCGAACGCCGCGGCGGTCCCGCCCCCGGGCATGAGCCCCAGCGGGCCCGCAGCATCGGCGGCGACGCTCGCCCCGAACCGGACGTTGCCGGTGTTGGTCACGCGGTACTCGACCGTCAGGGTGCCGGGAGCGAAGGGGATCCACGAGGGCGTGAAGCTCGCCGCGGCAGCGTCGACGCTGAGCATCGGAGCGATCTCGCCGGCGACCTGCAGATGCACGCGCACGCCGACACGGTGCGTCACCGTGACCCCCGACTCCGCGGCACTGAGGCCCACGACGATCCCGGCCGGGTGATCCCCCGGCGTCGCATCCGCCGGCACCGTGATCGTGACGGGGAGCACCCGGGTCTCGCCCGCGGCGAGCGCGAGGCCGTCGCCGTCGACCCCACCGACGTCGATCCAGGCTCCGCCGGCCGCCGGATCGTCGGCACGGACGTCGTACGCGCCGTCGGCGCCCACGACACCGTCGCCGGCGGCGACGGTGAACACGGCGGCCTCTCTCGAGTGATTGGTGACCGCGATGGCATCGGTGATCGCGCCGCCCGGGTCGATCGTGTGGCGCAGTGACACCCTGCCGTCGGGACCGGCGGCGTCGGCGGGGACGACCCCCCACTCGATCGTGGGCGGCTCCGGCGCCGCGGCCGATGCCGGGACGACGGTGAGCGATGCGGATGCCGTGAGCGCGGCGAGCACGCCTGCTGCCAGCAGCACGGCACGGATGAGGAGGACGCGGGGCATGAGGTCTCCGGTGAGCTGGGGGCGGGGACGGGCCGAAGCCCGCCCCCGCCGATGCATCGATGTCGCGTGGACCGGTCAGTCCTGCGCGAACAGGGTGAGCGTGATCTCGCTGCCGTAACGGCCGCCGGCAGCGTGTGCGGGAACCGTCAGATCCAGATCGGCGCCGACCACCGTCGTTCCCACACGCGACGTCCGGTCGGCGGCGGCGAGCGTCGCAGGCGAGTCGAGCGTCGCCCGGCCGCCCGCGGCGGCGCCCGACTCGGACCGGACGATGCGCGGCGCCCACGCGAGGTTCTCCGCCGCCAGCGTGCGATTGCCGGCCACGAAGTCCGTCGCCGATCCCGCGAGTGTCCAGCCGCGTCCCTGGGCGCGGACCTCGTTGCGCGTGTCGGCGACCGTCACGAGCGGCATCGTCGCATCCAGCTTCGCCCCGGAGCCGCCGAACGCGACGCGCTCGCCGTGTCCGGCGACGCTGAGGCTGAGCGCACCGTCCGCCGGCTGGCCCGAGATGGCGGCCTCGAGTGCGACGGCATCGGCCGAGCTCCGTTCCCCGTGCCCGAGGAAGTCGAAGATGGTCTCGCCGATCGCGGTGTTGTCGAGATAGGCGCCGCGGACGACATCCCACTGGTCGGCCCGCGCTTCGAGCGCTTCAGCCCCGGCACCCTTGGCGAAGAGCGGGACGAGCGCGTTCGTGTGTCCGCCCGAGTGCCACGTCAGGTCGGGGAGCTGCCCCGCCGTTCCCGTCATCGGCGTCCACCCGGTCTCCGGCCCGGACCCTGCACCGGCGAGATAGCCGGTCTCATGGTCGGCGGTGACGACGACGAGCGTCTCGTCCCAGCTGCTGTTCTCCTCGACCCACGACTCGACGGCCTCGACGGCGTCGTTGAAGGCGATCTGCTCCTCGATGAGGCGGGTGGTCTGGTTCGCATGGCCGGCCCAGTCGACCGCGCCGCCCTCGACCATGAGGAAGAAGCCCTCGTCACCCGTGTCGAGAACGTTCAGCGCCCCGCGGGCGAGGGTGTCGAGGTCGGGCACGTCGTTAGCCGGATCGGTGTACGGCGGCGCGGCGTCGTTCGCCAGTCCGGGGCGGTTGTACTGCAGGGTCTCGGCGACCTGCGCGAGACCGAACACCTTGTCGGGAGTGGCGGTTCCGGCGGCGAGAGCTTCGAAGTCGGCCTTGTCGTCGATGAAGCTGAAGGGCGTCGCTCCGGTCGAGAGGCGCTCGTAGTCGGTCTGCGCGATCCATGTCCAATCGGCCGGACGAGGCTCGTGGGCGTCGGTGTACATCGGGTGACCGCCACCCATGAGGACGTCCACGCCGCTGTCGATCATCTCGGTCGCGAGGCCCTGGTAGTCGTTGCGGTCGGCGTTGTGGGCGATGAAGCCCGCGGGAGTGGCGTGGTTGAAGGGCACGGAGGTGACGAGCCCGACCTTCTTGCCCACCTCCTGCGCCTGCTCGCCCACGGTGAGCAGGCGATCGCCGCCGGGCTCGAAGCCGAGGGTCCCGTTGTTCGTCTTCACACCGGTTCCGAGCGCCGTGCCCGCTGCGGCGGAGTCGGTGGCGCCAGAAGCGACCCAGCCGAAGTCTCCCCATGCCTTCTCGGTGACGTACTCCGCCCGGCCCGATGCCGAGTAGTGCGACTGGGCGACCTGGACGGGCCAGGTCTCGTAGACCTGACCGGGCGTTGCCACCCCGTGCGCGATCGCTCCGGTCCCGGGATCGACGGTGACCTGATGCGCGCTCGTGCCATGCTCGTACAGACTCGCGGCGTCGAACTGGTTGTAGCCCGCGCCATCCGAGATCATCAGGATGACGTTCTTCGGAACGGATGCCGCGTCGGCATCGGCTGCGCTCGCGACGACGGCCGGGGCCGACGCGAGAACGAGACCGGCGACGACGCTCGCCGCGGTCAGGGTGCAGGCGCGCGTGTGCGCTCTCCGGTGCATGGAGATCCTCTTTCGTATCTGGGGGGGGTGCGAAAGCCGCCGCGTTGCGGGCGGCACCTCCACGGTCGTCGGCGGGGGTGGCCGCGCGGCGACCTCCCGGCGACGCGACGGTGAACGAGAGCAGCCGCGGAGGTGACCGCCGCAGCCCGGCACTGTCGCACGTGCCCCACGAACGCAACCCCGGGTCATCGTCGTCGCCGTCCGCTACCGTCGTCGTCATGAGTCTGTTCCGACGGAGCCCACGGCCTGAGACCGTGCTGGCGGATGCCATCGATCGCGATGCCGAACGGCCGCCCACGGGGCTGTGGGCCGACGGATTCGGCCGGCTCGCTATCCGCGGGGTGCAGATCATCGTCCTGGTGATCCTCGCCATCGGCATCGTCTACGTCCTGCGGCAGGTGTCCGTCGTCGCGATCCCGCTGATCCTCGCGCTCATCTTCGCGTGCGCGTTCGCTCCCGCCATGAGCTGGATGCGGCGCCACGGCGTGCCGTCGCTGCTCGCGACGATCATCACCCTGCTCACGATCGTGGTCCTGCTGACCGGTCTGTCGTGGCTGATCGTCTGGGCCGTCCGCGACCAGTGGGACGACCTGTATTCGCAGGCCGAGGAGGGCTTCCAGCAGCTCATCGCGTGGGCGCAGACGCTCCCCTTCTCGATCGACCAGAAGCAGATCGACGAATGGCTGGGTGCCCTCGGCGACTTCGTCACGAGCGCCCAGTTCGGCTCCGGCGCCATCGCGGGCGTGAGTGCCGTGGCGACCTTCATCACGGGTGCGGTGCTGCTCGTGGTCATCCTCTTCTTCTTCCTCAAGGACGGACCCCGCATGTGGGCGTTCCTCCTGCGCCCGTTCCGCGGCTCGAAAGAGCAGCGCGCTCGTCGCATCGGCGACAAGACGGTCGTCGTGCTCGGCTCGTACATCCGCGGCACCGCCGCCGTCGCTTTCGTCGATGCAGCCGGCATCTTCATCGCCCTGCTCGTGCTCCAGGTGCCGCTGGCCCTCCCCCTCGCGGTCCTCGTCTTCCTCCTGGCCTTCATCCCGATCGTGGGTGCGACGCTCGCCGGCATCCTGGCCGCCCTCGTCGCGCTCGTCGCGAACGGTCCGCTCAACGCGGTGCTCGTCGTCGGGGCGGTGGTGCTCGTCAACCAGCTCGAGGGCAACTTCCTGCAGCCCGTGCTCATGGGCCGCACGATGAAGCTGCACTCGTTCGTCGTGCTCGTCGCCCTGACCGCCGGCACCGCGATCGGAGGCATCCTGGGAACGCTGCTCGCCGTGCCGATCACCGCCGTCGTGTGGGGCATCGTGCAGGTGTGGGACGGACCGGACCTGCCGGCCCGCTGGGCCCGGCCGAAGCCCCGCGAGCAGCTGCAGGCCTGAGGCGACCCGATGACGTACGACATCCCCGCACCGATGCTGGCGAAGGCCGTGGCCGCGATCCCGGATCCGAGCCGATACGCCGCGGGGCTGTCGTTCGAGCCGAAGTGGGACGGGTTCCGCGCGATCGTCTCGTGGGACGGCGAGAACGTCGAGATCGGCAGTCGCGGGTCCAAACCCCTCACCCGCTACTTCCCCGAGCTCGTCGACGCCTTCTCGCGCCTGCTTCCCGAGCCGTGTCTGCTCGACGGCGAGATCGTCGTGGCCACCGACACGGCGAGCGGCCGCCGGCTGCAGTGGGAGGCGCTGTCTCAGCGCATCCACCCGGCAGCGTCCCGCGTCGCCCTGCTCAGCGAGCAGACGCCGGCGATGTTCATCGCGTTCGACCTTCTCGCCCGCGGCGACCGCGGCCTGCAGGCCGAGCCGTTCTCGCAGCGCCGCAGCGAGCTCGTCGAACTGCTGCGAGCCGTGCCCGATCCGATCCACGTCACGCGGACGACCGACGACGTCGACACCGCCCGACGCTGGCTGGCTGAGTTCGAGGGTGCGGGCCTCGACGGAGTCGTCGCCAAGCCCAACGATCAGCCCTACGCGCCCGGCAAGCGGACGATGCTCAAGATCAAGCACGCCCGCACGGCAGACGTCGTCGCGATCGGATACCGCATCCACAAGTCCGGCACCGGTGTCGGGTCGCTGCTCGTCGGCCTCTACGGCGACGACGGCGAGCTGCACGGGGTCGGCGGCGTCTCGGCCTGGAGCGACAAGCGACGGCGCGAACTGATCGACGAGCTCGCGCCGCTCGTGGAGCGGGATGCCGCGGGGGCCGCCGTCACCGGCGAGTCCGACCGGTCGCGGTTCACGGCGTCGAAGGACGTGTCGTTCGTACGGCTGCGACCCGAGCTGGTGCTCGAGGTGCGCTACGACCAGCTCGAGGGGCAGCGGTTTCGACACACCGTCCAGTTCGAGCGGTGGCGCAACGATCGGGACGCCCGTTCGTGCACCTTCGACCAGCTCGAGACGGTCGCAGCCTACGATCTGGCCGACGTCCTGGACTGACGGCGGACGCGGGTGCGACACCCGCCGTTCACGCCTCGGCCACCGATCGTTGCGCACCGCTTCCTAGCGTGCGAGAGTCGCCCGCAACCCCGCCCACCCGGGCTGGGGCGCGCTTCTCCCCCCGCATTCGAAGGACGCTGCATGCATCTCACTTCCCCTGCTCCCGGTCCGTGCC
Organism: Microbacterium arborescens; assembly: GCF_030369635.1. Classification (NCBI taxonomy): domain Bacteria; kingdom Bacillati; phylum Actinomycetota; class Actinomycetes; order Micrococcales; family Microbacteriaceae; genus Microbacterium; species Microbacterium arborescens. The sequence continues at coordinate 2,704,060 of NZ_CP128474.1, forward strand.
GGCACCGGACGGCCATCTCCGCGTCCGTGGCGGCGTTCGCCATCACGGCCCTCGCTCTCGGCTCAGCGGCGCCCGCCAACGCGGCTGATCGCGGCCTGCTCGACGAGAGCACGATCGCGCCGCACGCCGCACCGTACGGCACGTTCGTCGACGTCTACACCGCGAACAGCTCCGCGAACACCACGCCCGAGACGAACCCGGCGATCGGGGTGCTCGCGGGCATGCTCGACCTCTGGCAGCCGGGCGCGACGTGGGATACGGGACAGGCGACGGATGCCGGGGCCCCCGTGCTCGACGCCAACATCGCGCGCAACGTTGAGGTCGCGCGGTCGCGCACCGCGTCGGATGAGACCGCCGCGTGGGTCTTCGATCGCCGCCACCAGAGCTACAGCGCCATCGACGGCCTCGGCCCGGCTGCGTCGGCCTTCCGCGCAGCGATGAACGCCGGCACCACGATCCCCGACACGATTCCCGCCGATGCCACGACGGTGCGCTACGACGACGCCGGCAATGCCTCGGGCCGCTGGGCGGACCCGGACTCCGACCTCGGTTCGGTCGTCGCTCTCGTCGACACGGTGCGCGGCCCCTCCGCCTCGTCGAACCCGTCGAAGAACTTCTTCAGCTACAAGCGCCCCTTCCGCTGGGTGGATGACTCGATCATCGTCCCGGCGCTGATGCCGGTGCGAAAGCCCGACAGCGAGGCGGCGAGCGACGGCGGCTTCCCGAGCGGTCACACCAACGCCGCCTACCTCGCCTCGTTCGCCCTCGCCGACGCGGCACCGCAGTACCAGGACCTCCTCATCGCGAACGCCGCGGAGATCGGCGACAGCCGGATCGTCGCCGGGATGCATTCGTCGCTCGACGTGATCGGCGGTCGTGTGCTCGCGACCGCCCTCGCCGCCGCGAGCCTGAACGATCCCGCCCATGCCGAGCTGCGCGCCGCTGCGTCGGGCCAGGCACAGGAGCTGCTTGCGACGCTCCCCACCACCGCATCCGGCAGCGCACCCGCCGACGACGATTACGACCTCCGCGCGCAGGAGTATCGCGAGCGCATGACGTACGGGCTCCCGGCGACGGGCGCCACCGGCCAAGCCGCACGGGTGCCGGCAGGCGCCGAGGTGTTGCTCGAGCACCGGCTGCCCTACCTCGACGCCGAACAGCGCCGCTGGGTGCTCCACTCGACCGCGATCGACTCGGGCCATGCGGTGCTCGACGACCCGGAGGGCTGGGGCCGGCTGAACCTCTTCGAGGCGTCGAACGGATACGGAGCCTTCGACACCGATGTGACGGTGACGATGGATGCCGCTGCCGGCGGCTTCGCGGCGACGGACGAGTGGCGCAACGACATCGACGGTGCGGGCTCGCTGACCAAGGACGGCTCGGGCACGCTCGTCCTGTCGGGAGAGAACACCTACACCGGCGGCACCGTCGTCGACGACGGCATCATTCGGGCCGCCGCGCCCGCCGCCCTCGGCGCGGGAGATCTGACGATCGCCGGCGGTTCGCTGATCGAGGCGACCTCGGGGCTCGCGGTCGGCGGCGACTACACCCAGGCTGATGCCGCCACGCTCGAGCTGTCGGTCGACGACGATGCACCGGCGCTCACGATCGCCGGCACCGCCACGCTCGGGGGAACCCTGCGCGTCGACCTGCCCGGGGGCGTCCCGGCCGCTCCGGTACGCCTGATCTCGTACGGCGATCATGCCGCCGACACCCGCTTCGACGCGGTCGAGGTCTTCGCCGCCGATGCAGGCTTCGACGCTGCGCTGGAGTACCGAGCCGACGGCGTCTATCTCGTCGAGGCTGCCGCAGGCGGCGGTGAGACGCCCGGTGAGGCACCCGGTACTGCCGTGCCCGCCGATCCCGGAGCAGGGAGCGGAACCGGGAGCGGGACCGACGGCTCCCCTGCCGGCACCGGCGTCGCGGCGCGCCCCGTCGCCGAGCGGATCGCGCGGACCGGCGGTGAGGGAGCACCGGTCGGCATGATGATCGGCGGCGTCGTGCTGGCCGCGGCCGGCGGCACCGTGCTGCTCTCGCGCCACCGGCGCCCGGCGCGGCGCTGACGGCAGCCCGAGCGGATTGGTCCGGCAGATCCTCCCACCCGGGCGCACGTCCCGGGTGGGAGGATCGAACCATGCGGGATGACCAGCGCGACGACGTCCCCGACGGCACCGCCGAACTGCACCTCGAGCCCCTGAGGTTCATCGCCCGGACCGACGCGGTGCTGCGCCTCGGCACGCTCATGCTCGGGGCGGGGGCGTCGTCGGCGCGGGTGCGCGACACGATGGACCGCACCGCCCGCGGTCTCGGCCTCGAGCGTCTGGAGTCCCGCGTCGGCATGACCGACATCGTCATCACCGCCCAGCGTGGACAGCTCTTCCGCACGCGCGTGGCCGAGGTGCGGCATCCGGTGGTCAACTCCGAACGGATCGCCGAGGTCATGCACCTCTCTCATCGCGTCGCCGCGGGCGTGACCGCCGACGAGCTGCAGCGCGAGCTCGACCGCATCGAACGGATGCCGCCGCGCTACCCGACCGCGGTGCGGGTGCTCGCCGCCGCGGCCGCCTGCACGGCATTCGCCTTCCTGAACAACGGCGGCTGGGCGGAGTGCCTGAGCGTGGCACTGGCCGTCGCGCTCGGCCAGTACGTCCGCATCCGCGGCGCGCGACTGCAGGTCAACGAGTTCCTCCTCGTATTCCTGTCGGCTTCGGCCGCGCTCCTCGCCTTCCTCGGCGTCTCGCACCTGATCGAGCTGCTCGGCGCGCCATCGCCCCAGTACGGCGCGGCTCTGACCAGCGCCGTGCTGTACCTCGTCCCCGGTTTCCCCCTCGTCACGGGTGCGCTCGACCTGGCCCGACTCGACCTCAACGCCGGAGTGAACCGCGTCGTGTACGCATGCCTGGTCCTGCTGTCGACGGGATGCGCCGTGTGGGCCGTGGCCGCGGTGTTCCAGACGAGCGCCGTCGCCGTCGCCGCGCCGGAACTGACCGAGCCGCTGCTTTCGCTCGGACGCCTCGTCGCGGGGTTCATCGGTGTGATGGGCTTCGCCCTGCTGTTCTCGACTCCGTGGCGCATCGCGCTGGCGGCGGCGGCGATCGGCACGGTCGCCAATGTGGGCCGTCTGCTCATGATCGATCACGGCACCATGCAGCCGGTCGCGGCCGCGGCCGCCGGCGTCGCCGTCGGCTTCGGGGCCTTCGCCGTCTCACGCTTCGTGCGGGCGCCGCGCATCACGCTGACCGTTCCCGCCGTGCTGATCATGGTGCCGGGAGCATCCGCCTACCGCGCCATCGTCGGCACGATCGAGTCAGACACCCTCAGCGCGGTGCAGTACGGAGTCACCGCGGTGTTCGTCGTCGTCGCGCTGGCCGTCGGCCTGACCGTCGCCCGTGTGGTCACCGAGCGCGAATGGCAGCGCCCCTCCGCCCCGTGACCGGCGATGGGGCCGGCGGGTCGGCTGGTCGGCTGATCGGCTAGTCGGCCTCGGGAACTCGAGCACGGCTCGGCTGCACGCGCGGCGGTTCCCCGGGCATCTTGGGGAACTCCGGCGGGAATGGCAGCTCGCCCAGCCCGGCGTCGAGGTCGCGCCGCCACCATTCCAGCAGCGTGTCGATACGGCCGGGCGCGGCCTGCAGCTCGGCCCAGGGGTCGCCGATGTCAGCGAGCCGCTGCGGCACCGTACGCACCGTGAAGGCCGTCGGCTCGACGCCGGCCTCCAGCTCGTCCCAGGTGATCGGGGTGGCGACCGTCGCCGTCGGCAGAGCGCGCGCACTGTAGGCGCCGGCCATCGTGCGATCGCGATTGGCCTGGTTGAAGTCGACGAAGACCCGCTCGCCCCGTTCCTCCTTCCACCAGTTCGTCGTCACACGGTCGGGCATCCGACGCTCCAGCTCACGGGCGGCGGCGATGACCGCATGCCGGACGTCGAGGAACTCGTGCTCCGGCTCGATGGGGCAGAACACATGGAGCCCGCGGTTGCCGCTGGTCTTGAGGAACGCCGTCAGCCCGGCCTCGGCGAGAACCTCGCGCAGCGCGGGGGCGACAGCCGCGGCATCCCCGAAGTCCGTGCCCGGCTGCGGGTCGAGGTCGATCCGCAGCTCGACAGGGTCGTCCGTGTCGGCGGCGAGCGACGCCCACGGGTGGAACACGACGGTGTTCATCTGCACGGCCCAGACGACCGCGGCGGCTTCGTTGAGCACGACCTGCGGATGCCGTCGCCCGCTGTTGTATGTGCAGACGACCTGGTCGACGTAGTCGGGCGCCCCCTTCGGCGGGTTCTTCGAGAAGAACCGTTCCCCGTCGACCGTGTCGGGGAAGCGTTCGAGCGAGACGGGCCGATGACCGTTCGCGCGCAGGAACGGCTCGGCGACGGCGATCGCGTACTCGGCGTACTCGTGCTTCGTGATGCCGAGCTCGGGCCACAGCACGCGGTTGGGACTCGACAGCCCCACCTCGCGATCGCCCTCGGGGCCGGGCACGGTCAGGGTGATGCGCTCGCTCGCCATGGCCCGACCCTAGGGCGTCGGCGCGCGATGACCTACCCCCTGGACAAGTCCACACCGGCACGGCTCGGGGCGCGCAGCGCCGACGGCTGCAGCAGAGCCACGGCGTCAGGATTCCGAAGGCTCCGACGGCTCCGAGGGCTCCGAGGCCGCGGGTGCTGCCGGGGCGCCGGCAGGCTCGGGGTCGGGCTCGTCGGCGCGGGCGAGGACGGGACCGAGGTCGGCCCGGTCGACGTGGATCCAAGGGCCGCCCGGGTCGACGATGACGCCGCTGAGCGCGGGGTTGGACTGGAGCGCGCGAGCGAGCTGCGGCGCGGTGACCGGCACGGGACGGTCGCCGCGCTGCAGCACGAGGACCTCGAGCGGGTGCGAGTACACCTCGAGGCGCCGCTCACCCGAGGCGGTGCGCGACTCGGCAAGGCCGAGCTGACCGCCGTCGCCCGCAGGCCCGGCGGCCACCCACAGCGGCGCCTGCGCGAGAGCTTCGCCGACGGCGGCGGCGGTCTCGGGGCCTCGCGGTCCGGCGAGCAGGTTCTTGATCGTGAAGGCGGGGTCACCCTCTTCGAACGCCTTGGTGATGAGCTGGACGGGCAGCACGATGCGCGAGCCGGCCACGGCGTGATCGATGATGAGCCCCTCGTACGGGCCCTCGATCGCGTTGCGGAAGACGTTCGCCACGGGAAGCCCCAACGCCGAAGTGTCGCGGTCGCCGTCGGCCTCGACGCTCGCGCGCAGCGACGCGCCGCCCGTGAAGGCGAGGAGGAACCGTGCTCCGTCGATCTGCGAGACGGCGAGTGTGATCGGCTTGCCCTCGGCGGTGAGCGCCCGAGCGTCGCCGCGCACGCGGACGTACATCGTGCCCTGCATGCTCTGACGCATGACGTTCATGACGTCGACGTTGCCCGGCTTCTCCGGCAACGACGCGAGCGCCGCCTGCACCAGGGTGTTGTCGGGCATTCCCGTCACCGTCTCGGTGCGGAGAGGAGCCTCCGCGGGCGGGCGGGTGACGGTCCGCTGGGGCTGAGCCGGAGCGGCGGATGGTGCGGGCGCGCCGAACGTCGACATCGAGATGCCCACGTGGGGCACGGCCTCAGCCGGGGCCTCGTCGACGGGCTGCGCGGCGACGTCGCCGTCGGTCGCGGCGCCGACCTCATCGTCGTTCGCGGGCTGGCTCGTGGTGTCTCGCGCGGAGCGCTTGAAGATCGCCATGCCTCCGAGCCTAACCCGCGCCTTCTCGAGGCGCGGGGGGCTTGCGTTACAGCTTGACGATCGGCGCGATCTTGATGAGCAGCTTCTTCGGGCCGGCCGAATCGAAACGCACATGTGCGACGCGTTTGGCTCCCTCGCCCGTGACGGCGTCGACCCGCCCTTCGCCGAAGTCGTCGTGTTTGATGCGGTCGCCGGGCCCGAGTTCGAGGTCGCCGTTGTCGCGCACCTTCGCCGGGATGCGGTTGGCGAACTTCGCGATGTCGCTGCTCTTCTCGCGCCGGGGCAGCGGCACGAGGTCGTCGCCGTAGCGCTTGCCCGAGCCGCCGAACCCACCGCCGGAAGTGCCCGACCGCCGCCCGTTGAGCGCACGCGACTGCATGCCCCCACGCGAGTTCACGTCACCCGGCGACTGGCGCCAGTCGATCAGGTCATGCGGGATCTCCTGCAGGAACCGACTCGGCATCGCGGCCGAGACCTCGCCGAACTGTGCGCGGGTCATGGCGAGCGAGAGGTGCAGGCGTTTGCGGGCACGGGTGAGGGCGACGTAGAACAATCGCCTCTCCTCCTGCGGCCCACCGGGCTCGTTCGCCGAGATGCGGTGCGGGATCAGGTCTTCCTCCACACCGGTGACGAACACGGCGTCGTACTCGAGCCCCTTCGCCGTGTGCATCGTCATCAGCGAGACGGTTCCGGACGCGTCGTCGAGGTCGTCCGCGTCGGCGACGAGAGCGACCTCGGTGAGGAAGTCGAGGATGGTGCCCTCGGGGTTGTTCCGCGCGAACTCGCGCGTCACGGCGATCAGCTCGTCGAGGTTCTCGAGGCGCGCTTCGTCCTGCGGGTCACGGCTCGCGCGCAGCGCATCCATGTAGCCGGACTTGTTCAGCAGCACGGTCAGGCCCTCGGTCACGGCCGTCGGCGGGGCGATCTCGCCCGAGCTCGGCAGCATGATCTCGGACGCCTCGGCGAGCACGGCGTCGAGCTGCGCGATCGCGGCCTGGATCTTCGGGCCCACGCCCAGCGCCGAAGCGTTGGCGAGCGCGTCGCGGAAGGTGATCTGCTGCTCGGCGGCGTACCGGGCGATGGACGTCTCGGTGACGTCGCCGATGCCGCGCCGCGGCCGGTTCAGGATGCGGCGCACCGCGAGCTCGTCGGAGGGGTTCGCCACGGCGACGACGTATGCCAGGGCATCCTTGATCTCGGCACGGTCGTAGAACTTGGTGCCGCCCATGATCTTGTACGGGATCGCCGCGCGGATGAAGATCTCTTCGAGCGCACGCGACTGCGAGTTCGTCCGGTAGAACACCGCCATCTGCGAGTAAGGCACGGCTGAACGGTGCAGCGCCTCGATCTCGTCGGCCACGAACTGGGCCTCATCGTGCTGCGAGTAGCCGGTGAAGCCGACGATCGCGTCGCCCGCGCCGACATCCGTCCAGAGCTTCTTGTCTTTGCGGTCGAAGTTGTTCGAGATGACGGCGTTCGCGGCCGAGAGGATGTTCTGCGTCGAGCGGTAGTTCTGCTCGAGCAGCACGACCTTCGCGCCGGGATAGTCGCGCTCGAACTCGGTGATGTTGCGGATGTCGGCGCCGCGGAAGGCGTAGATCGACTGGTCGGAGTCGCCGACCACGGTCAGCGAGGCCGCCTCGACTTCGGGCGCCGACTCGGGTTCGAAGATCATCATGCCGCCCGACGAGAACGCGTCTCCGCCCTGCCCCTGGACGGGACGGGTCAGCTCGTGGATCAGCGCGTACTGGGCGTGGTTGGTGTCTTGGTACTCGTCGACGAGGATGTGCCGGAACCGCTTGCGGTAGACGTCGGCGACGTGCGGGAACGCTCGGAAAAGGTAGACCGTCTGGGCGATGAGGTCGTCGAAGTCGAAGGCGTTGGCCCGCTGGAGCGCGGACTGATAGGCGCCGAAGAGCTCGACGAACACGCGCTCTGCGGGGTCGGACATGTTTGCCTGGCGCGCATAGGAGTCGGCGTCGGCGAGCTCGTTCTTGAGCTTGGAGATGCGACTCTGCACACCCGCCGGGGTGAGCCCGAAGGCATCGGCCTCGTGCTCTTTCACGAGACGCTTGATGAGCGCGCGCGAGTCTCCCGAGTCGTAGATCGTGAAGTTCTTGGTGAACCCGAACTGCTGCGCCTCGCGGCGCAGGATCCGCACGCACGCCGAGTGGAAGGTCGAGATCCACATGCCCTGCGCGCTGTCACCGATCAGCTGCTGCACACGCTCGCGCATCTCGCCGGCGGCCTTGTTGGTGAAGGTGATCGCGAGGATCTGGCTCGGCCACGCCTCGCGGCCACGCAGGAGCGACGCGATGCGGTGCGTGAGCACGCGGGTCTTGCCCGACCCGGCGCCCGCGACGATCAGCAACGCGGGGCCGCGGTAGGTCACCGCTTCGCGCTGGGGTGGGTTCAGCCCCTCGAGGAGGTCGGCGTCGGGACGCTCGCCGGAGGAGGCGCCGGGGCGCACGGATGCGGCGGAGCCGACGATGACGGGCTTGATGGGCTCTGGCATGACCCCTCGATTCTACGTTCGGCCACCGACACCGGTCGGGTCCGCGCGATCGCCGGCCGACGCGAGGTTCAGAGCAGGCGCCGCGCGGTCGCCCAGGCGGTCAGCTCGTGCCGCGACGAGAGCTGGAGTTTGCGCAGCACGGCCGACACGTGGGTCTCGACGGTCTTGACCGAGATGAACAGCTCGGCGGCGACCTCCTTATAGGCGTATCCCCGCGCGATGAGACGCATGACCTCCTGCTCGCGCGACGACAGGCGGTCGAGCTCGTCGACCGCGGTCGCCGTCTCGCCGGCCACCGCGCCGAATGCATCGAGGACGAAGCCCGCGAGCCGGGGCGAGAAGACGGCGTCGCCGCCCGCGACCGCCACGACCGCGCGGCTCACCTCCTCACCCGAGGAACCCTTCGTGATGTAGCCGCGAGCGCCGGCGCGGATGACGCGGACGACGTCGTCTGCGGCATCCGACACGCTCAGCGCCAGGAAACGAGCCGAGGTCGGGACGGCCCGGGCGATCACCTCGGCTCCGCCGGCGCGCTCCTCGCCCGATCCGCCGGGCAGATGCACGTCGAGCAGCACGACGTCGGGTTCCGTTCGCATGACGACCTCGACGGCGGACTCGACGTCCGCAGCCTCCCCGACGACGGCGATGCCCGAAGACAGATCGGCCCGGAGCCCCGACCGGAAGATGGAGTGGTCGTCGACGATGACGACGCGCAGCGCGTCAGCCACGTGCGTCCCCCTGGCCACCGACGTGGAGGTGGACCTCGGTGCCGCCCGACGCCGCCGCCCGGACGGAAGCGGATCCGCCGGCGCGCCGCATCCGGCCGATGACCGACTCGCGGACGCCGAGCCGGTCGTCCGGGATCGCCGCCACCTCGAATCCGGGCCCGCGGTCGCGCACGTAGACGTCGACCCCGCGGGCTCCGCCTTCGATGTAGACCGAGACGTCGCCGCCGGCGTGCCGCGCGGCGTTGAGCATCGCCTCTCGAGCCGCAGCGGCGAGCTCACCGCTCGCCCGCTCGGCCGACAGCCCCGCCGAGACCACGTCGATCCGCACCGCGTAGTCGAGTTCGAGGGCGGCGGCGTAGTCGCGCAGGTCGGTCGCGAGGTCGCTGTCGGCGTGCGGCTCGCCGTCGAAGAGCCAGGCGCGCAGCTCGCGCTCCTGGGCCCGGGCGATGCGGGCGGCCTCGCTCGAGGGTCCCGCCGTGTTCTGGATGAGGGCGAGGGTCTGCAGGACCGAGTCGTGCAGATGCGCCGCCATGGCGCTCCGCTGCTCCTCGCGGATGCGGCGCACGCGCTCACCCGACAGGTCGCGCCATCGGCTGGCGAGTACGGCCCCGACGAGGGCGAGCAGCCCTGCGACGGGGAAGGCGAGTGCCGGAAGCGCCACGAGGCCATCGGAGTCGACACGCGGCAGCATCGCGAAGACCGCCACGAGCAGGATGCCGGCGGCGACCGCCCGCACGATGACGGTATGCCGGCCGCCGCGGTCGATGTCGCGACGATCGACGAGCTCGGCCCAGCACCCTGCAGTCGCGGCGAGAACGCTCGCGAACCCGACGACCGCGATAAGCACCGGCGAGAACGAACGCGACATCCAGGCGTCGCGGGCCTCGACGGCGAGAACCGCGAACAGAATCGGCAGCGCGGCGATCGCCCCCGCGGCCAGGATCCAGGCGACCGGCGCCTGTCGGGTCGGCGACGTCGTCCCGGCTCGGCGGGGCACAATGGCCCAGAGCCAGAGATACAGGAGCGGACCGGCTCCTGCGACGAGCGTCAGGACGATGAACAGCGCCCGGATGCTGCCGACGCCGACGCCGATGTGCCGCGCGAGCCCCGCGCTGACGCCCGAGACCACGCTGTCGCGAGCGCGCTGCAGCGGTGGCCGCGTGCGGGGCCCGACGACCGGTCGCGGCGGCGGCGGTCCCGGGTGGACGGCGGGGGTCGCGAGAGCGGAGGACATGGCCACATCCAATCATTCCGGCCTCGGCCGCACACCGGCGCCGGCGCAGGATCAGGGAAGCGTCAGGGCGATCCCCCATATCGGCCGCTGCCGCCGACCGCGGAGGATCGGATCATGAATTCCGCGCCGCCTCTCGCCGCCCCGCCAGGATCCGACCCCACGTCTACGACGGACGGCGGGTTCTTCCGTTGGGTCGAGGGCCTCGGCCTGGCCCGCCGGGACGGGTGGGGCGGTGGCGTGTGCGCGGGAGTGGCTGCACGGTGGGGCATCGACCCCGTCATCGTGCGCGGCATCGCCGTCGTCGCCACCATCATCGGCCTCCCCGCGGTCGTCGCCTACGCCCTGGCGTGGGCCGTCCTGCCCGACGCTTCGGGACGGACGCACGCCGCCGATCTGGAACGCGGCCGGTTCACCTACACGCAAGGCGCGATCCTCGCCGTCGCGATCGTCGGCGCCGTTCAGATCCTCGGTCTGCTGATCACGCTCGCCGGCCTCGCGACGAGTTCGAGCGCGGGGGCGGTCACGGCCGTCCTCGTGGCACTCGCCCTCATGGGCGGGGCCGTTCTCGCAGCCGCCGTGATCGCGCTGCTGGTCCGAGCAGCGCGTCGAACCCCGGGCACCGACGAGGACGAGTTGCGTCGGGCTTCCGCAGCGTCCGAAACGGTCCCGGCCGCATCCGCCGACGGCTCTGTCGCGGATGCCGGCGCGGGCGGAACGGAAGGTGACGCCGTCGCCCCCGTGCCGCCCGTGCCCCTGAGCAACGACGCCGGCCCCGCCGACCTGGCTGCGTGGCGCGCGCAGCACGCGGCCTGGAAGGAGCGCGATCGCGCCTGGCGGCGGGAGCAGGATGACGCTGATCGCGCGGCTCGCGCCGCCGCACGGGAAGAGCGTCGCGCCACGGCGGCCGCGTTCGCGCGGGAGGCGGCGGAGCGCCGCCGCGCACGACGCGCTGAGCGCCCCCGCACGAGCATCGCCTTCGTCGCCGTGAGCGCCGGGGTCGCCGTCATCGCCGGCACGGTCGCCGGGCTGGCCGCTCCGGGCAGCCTGTCCGTCGCGCTCGGGCTCTTCATCGCAGCCCTCGTCACGGCCCTCGCCATGATCGTCGCGGGCGCCACCCGCCGGCGGAGCGGCTTCCTCGCCTTCACCTCGGTGTGCCTGCTGATGGGCGGCGGTAGCGCGATCGCGCTGACGGTCGTCGCCGAGCTGCACATCGGCGCCTATGCGATCTCGAACGTCTCGTCCGACGCGGCGACGGCCCCGTTCCGGCAGACCTTCGGCGACCTCCACGTCACCCTCGTCGACGCCCCGGATGCGCACTCGGTGAGCATCGAGAAGGGAGCGGGGACGACCCTGGTGACCGTCGATCCGGGCGTCGAGGTCGTGCTGCGCGCTTCTGTCGGCGACGACGCGTCGTTCGTGCTCTCGCACGACGACGAATGGACCCTGCTCGCCGACGGCCCCGACGCGAGATCCGACGGTCCGGACCGTACCGCTATCGAGACGACGATCGCCTCGATCGGCCCGACGACCACGCAGCAGGTCCTGACGGTCGACCAGGAGAGCGGTTACATCGAGATCCGTCTCCTCGGGACGAAGCGGACCCATGAGTGATCCGACCGCGGTCCGATCCGACGACACCGACGAAATGGACACCATCCAGATGGACGACACCATGATCCAGACGACCGAGGTCGAGACTCCCCCGTTCACCGCTCCCGTGGATCGGCCCCGGGTCCGCTGGGCCGGGATCGTGTGGGGGGTCGCGTTCGCGGCGGCCGCGGCAGGCGGCGTCGTCCTCACGCGCTCGCCCGAGGCCTACGGCACGCTCGTCGGGTGGGTTGCCGCGCCCTCGATTCCGGCACTGGTCGCTGCTGCCCTGCTGACGGTAGGAGCGTTGATCCTCATCGCCGGGGTCGTCGGGTTGCTGCGCCGCGGTCAGCGGCTTCTGTCAGCCCGACGCGCGGCATCCGCGGGGGCGCCGGCACCCGCAGACTCCTCCGAGCGTCATACCGCGTAGCACGACGACTCCCGCCTTCACAGCGCTGGCCGTCGCCGACGGTCCGACGTAGCGTGATGGCATCGCGGCGATCCGGGTGGTCCCGGGCATCGGCTCATAACCGATCGCGTTGCGGGTTCGACTCCCGCCGTCGCGTCCATTCGAGTTCACTCCCCGGCAAGACCGTCGAGCGCGTTGAGCCGCCGGAGGGCGTCTCGCGCTCGGCCGAGACGCTCGTCCTCGGGCTCGTCCCACCAGTAGGGACCGCGCTCCCCCAGGCCGTGCTTGGCGAGCCCGACGCGTTCGCGTGCCGCCGCCACGGCGTCGTCGTCTCCGCGACGCTTGGCCGCTCCGACCGCCGACCTGCCCCGTCCGAGGTGCGATTTCAGCGCCGCGACGATGTCGTCGGGCAACGACGGGTCGGTGCGCCGCCAGCGTCGCCCGTCGATGACGAGCCAGCGTTCGGAATCGACATCGGCCACGGACTCAGTATGAGCCGTGGCCGATGTCGAAGATGCTGCGCGTCAGGCGCGGCGGAGCTCGGCGCGCATGGGGCAGTCGAACGGGTCGCGTGCCGCGAGCCCGACGCGGTTGAGGTAATCGATGACGATCGCGTACGACCGCCACAGGGTCGTCTCGGTGTACGGCACGTTCAGGGCGTCGCACTGGTCCTTGACGATCTCGCGGGCACGGGCGAGGGCGGGACGCGGCATGTTCGGGAAGAGGTGGTGCTCGATCTGGTAGTTGAGGCCGCCCATCAGCCACGTCGCCCACCAGCCGCCGCCGATGTTGCGCGAGGTGCGCACCTGCTTGCTGAAGAAGTCGAGCTTCGCGTCGGGCGCGATGATCGCCATGCCCTTGTGGTTCGGGGCGAACGAGGCACCCATGTACAACCCGAAGACCGCAACCTGGACGCCGAAGAAGGCGAATGCCATGCCGACCGGCAGGAAGATGAAGATCGGGGCGACGAAGATCGCGAAGCGCGCGAGGATCAACGTGATCTCGAGCGCACGCTTCTTCACCGGGCCGCGGCTGAACAGGTGGCGTACCGACAGGGCGTGCAGATTCAGGCCTTCGAGAAGCAGCAGCGGGAAGAAGAACCAGCCCTGGCGCTGGGTGATGAACCGGCGGACGCCGCGAGCCGTGGCGGCATCCTCCTCGATGAACGAGATCGTGTCGATCTCGATATCGGGGTCCTTGCCCACCTTGTTGGGATTCGAGTGATGCCGAGCGTGCTTCGACGTCCACCACGACAGGCTCATGCCGACCACGCCGACAGCGAGGATGCGGGCCAGACGGTCATTCGCAGGCCCGGAGGCGAGCACCTGACGGTGATCGGCCTCGTGCGCCAGGAAGGCCACCTGTGTGAAGACGATGCCGAGCGCTGCGGCGATGAGCAGCTGGAACCAGCTGTCGCCGAGCAGGACGAAGCCGGTCACGCAGCCGCCGATGGCGAGGACGAGGGCGAGGCCCACCATCCCGTAGAACCACGGGGTGCGGCGGAGAAGGCCCGATTCGCGGACGACGCGGGAGACATCGGTGAAGGCCTTGGCCATCGGCGGGAAGTCGGCGGTTCCGGCGTAGGTGGTGCGGATGGGGCCGAGACGCGACTCGACGACGGTTGAAGCGATGAGAGCACCTGCTGACTCGTTCGTGACCGGGGAAGGTCGGGGAGCGGAAGGCGGATGCCGACGGCTTCAGGCCCACACTACGGAGCGCTGGATCGCCGCAGCGGTATATGCCCGGCTCTCACGGACGATGCACGGCAGCCGTTCAGGCGCGAAGTGCCCGCCCGGTTATTCGGACACGTCCGGGAATGCATGCCCGCGGGACGAGTCGGGCGGCTCCGGCACGACGTACAGGCCGGTCGGCGAGTTGGCGGTGTAGGTCAGCGCCTCGAGCCAGGTGCGGTTCAGCGCCGGCGTGCGCGAGCCGTAGTACTTGAAGACGAGCCCGCATCCCGGATGGAGCCACACGGTGGTACGGCCGTCTCCGATGCTCACGTCGTCCTTCCAGGTGAGGGTGAAGGCTTCGCCACGACGGAGCTTCGTGGTGATCACCGTCTGGAGGTGCGCGAGCGTCCGGTCCTCGAAATCGGCTCGGATCTGATTCTCGTAGATGAAACGGCCCATCACCTGTCCTTCCGGTCCGGCCCGACCCTAACGCCCGCAACGCACGACCGGCATCCCCTTGCGCCCGACGAAGGGGTCGGTAGTCTCGCCTGACGCGGCGCGCTCAGCGCCGGTGGAGCGAGAGGCGGATGCCGTGTCCAAGAGAGTCGATGTGTTCTACGGCGGTCGCCCCTACAGCATCGGCGGACGCGACATCGACGACATCCGCGCCGAGATCGCCGCCGCGCTCGCGATCGGCCACGGATGGCTCACCGTCAACGACGGTGAAGGCGTCGCGCAGACGACGGATCTGCTCATCACTCCCGGTGTCGACGTCACCCTCGCCGACATCCCCGGCGACTGAGGCTTTGCGCATCCGGCCGCGAAAGTCAACCCCCTCCCCCTTCCTGAGAACTGCCTCAAACCTGCGGAAGCACAGCGCGGCTGTGCGCGTCGCGGATCGAGCGCGCGCGGATCGGATTCTTCCGCGATCCCCGCCGACTCGATCGCGGAAGCTGTTGATCGCGCCATCGGCGCGCGAGGAGGAATATTGGGCAGGTTTGTTTACGACGGCAACAATCGCGTCGACATCGAGGACCGCACGCTCGCACACCTTCAGATGACCATCGGGGCCAAGCTCCGACGAGGCGAGGCGTTCTTCTTCACTTGGAAGGACGATGTCAGCGTCGGCAAGGGCCGAACGACCGTCTGGATGCACTCTGCGGCATCCCTCGTCTTCACCTTCCACGGCAGTCGCACCCCGGCGATCAACCGCGCCTGGCTCGAGGCGCTGATGTACACGGCCAACTCGCCCACCGGGCTCTACGTCGTTCCCGAGCCGGCGGAGTCCGCGACCGACAAGCTCGGTGTTGAGTAGTCAGCCCGTTCGACGGGGGTTGCAGACCGACGACCCCGGTCGGGCACAGGAATCGATCAGCTCGCTCTACGAGTCCTCGGTCTCTCTCGCGGTCGACGGTTCCACGCCGTTCCGATACGAGATGGCAGCTCTCGCTCACCCCGAAGCGGCGGCCGCCGCGATCCGTTTCACCGGCACCATGCGTTCGGCCACGCACGCGTTTCCCCGCATCATCGTCGCGCACGCGGCCCAGGGCAGCCATCGCTGGCACGTGGGCGGAGAGTCCGGCGACGGACGCACGCCCTTCGTCGTGCCGCCCGAGACGGAGTTCACGGCCGAATTCCGGCAGCTGCACCTGCGCACCTTCAGCATCACCGTCGAGACTCTCGACCATGTGCTGCGCGCACTGATCGGGGACGACCCGCGCAACCTGCAGTTCGCCGGGCTGAACCGCCGGGCCGAGAACCCGCGGCTCGTCGCCGAGACGCTCCGCTTCCTCGAGGCGACCATCCTGGCCGACGAGAAGGTCGCGGCGTCGCCGCTCATGCGGACTCAACTCATCCACCAGGCGGTCGCGTCGCTCGTGACGGCATTCCCGCTCATCGACCCGGACGAGGGGGAACGTCGCCGCCCGACGGCGCGCGCCGTCCGCCGGGCCGTGGCCTTCATGGAGGAGAACGTCGGCAACCCCATCAGCATCAGCGACATCGCGGTCGCTTCGGGAACATCGGTCCGAGCGCTCCAGAGCGCGTTCCACAAGGCCTTCGAGATCCCGCCGAGCACCTATCTGCGCCGCCTGCGCATCGAGGGAGCTCATCGCGAGCTGCGCGCTGCGCCTCCCGGCTCGACGACGGTCCGGGATGTCGCGCTGCGCTGGGGCTTCGCTCACACGGGTCGTTTCGCCCAGCTCTACGCCGCGATGTACGGCGAGCACCCGTCGCACACGCTGCGCCGCTGAGCCGCCTCCCTCAGGCGGCCGATGCGGCCGCGGCGTCGGGGAGCAGGATCCATACGCGGGCGCCGCCCAGCGGCGAGTCGTCGAGACCGATTCGCCCGCCGTGCGCCTGGATCACGCGTCGGCAGGTCGACAGGCCGATCCCGAGTCCGTCGACGTCGGAGTCGCCCCGCTCCATCAGCGCGAACACGCGCTCTCGGTCCTCCGGCGGCACGCCGGGGCCGTTGTCGTCGACGGTGATGCGCCACCCGCCGGGCACGGCGTGCGCCTCAACCCGCACCCGGGGCGCGAGCTCGGCCGCGGCGGTGAACTTCAGGGCGTTGGCGACGACGTTCTGAAGCACCGCACGCAGGAGGGTGGGATCCCCGACCGGCTGCACGTCGATGTCCTGGCTGACATCGGCGCCCGAGGCGGAGATCTGCGCATCGAGGTCCTCGACGACGGCGTGCATCACGGCATCCAGATCGACCCGCTTCCGCTGCGGGCTCGCGCCGCCGACGCGGGCGTAGGAGAGGATGTCCGAGATCATGGCGTTCATACGGTCGGCCGCCGACTCCGCACGGGCGAGCACCCGCGCCGCTTCGGGAGCGTTGTCCATGTCGGGGCTGTCGATCGCGAGCTCGAGGAAGCCGGTGAGCGCCGTGAGCGGATTGCGGAGGTCGTGACTGATCTGCCCCGCGAAGCGTGAGAGCTGATCGTTGGACTCGCTGAGCTCACGACTGATCCGGCGCAGTTCGAGCAGGTCCACCACCTGGTGCGCGAGCAGGTCGAGCGCATCACGCGAGGACTCGTCGAGATCGCCGACGGAGTCGTTGAAGACGCACAGCGTGCCGATCGCGACACCCGCCGGGGTGATGAGGGGGCTCGACGCGTAGAACCGCACGTGGGCGACCTCGCCGGTGACGAACGGGTTCGCGGAGAAGCGGTCGTCGAGGCGGGCGTCGGGAACGACGACCCGTCCGGGGCGTGCGATGACCGCGGCGCACATCGAGTCTTCGCGCGAGCAGACGGCCGGCTCGAAGCCGACGGCGGCGATCTGGTGCTGCGACCGGTCGTCGATGATGTTGATGACGGCCGTGTCGACGCCGCACACCGTGGCGGCGAGGCGGACGATCCCCTGCAGGTCGGGCGCGGGGGCCTCGCCGATGACGTGGTAGGCGTCGATCGCCTCGCGGCGGCTGATGTCGAGTTCGGTGACCATGGCTCTCTTACGCTATCCGCGTTCCCGGCGGGAGGGCTCGGGCCGGCGTCCTCGTCCGCGACCAGGCTCCCGCCACCAGCAGGCCGGCCACGACGATCTGGCCGCCGAGTCCGACGAACCAGCTCGGCACGGTCCGATCGCGGATCTCGGCGGGTGTCTCCACGCCATCGCGCATGGTCGGTCGGCATTCGTCGTACACCGTCGCGAGGTCGGGCGGGATCTGCGCCTGGCGGACTCCCGACGCGATCTGTCCGAACAGGTCGACGGGCTGGCCGTATCCGTTGTACTCGGCGGGCGTCGCGTCAGCGAGGATGACGAAGGGATTGGCCGCGAGCACCCACCAGACGCGGTCGAACCGCGGCACGGTGTACGTCGAGTCCTGCGGGGCGTCGCACACCATGCGGGCCGGATCGTTCCAGCAGTCGTCCGCGCCGTCGACGCACTGCGGCGAGCCGTCGGCGTTGTACATCGCCGGGCGGTAGGTCGTGGTCGCCTCACTCGAGAACGCGGTCGCGCCCAGGCCGAAGGCGATGAGCGTCCCGAAGACGAGGGCGGAGACGACGAGGTAGGTCGCCGCCACCGAGAAGAGGGGGCGGGCGATCAGGCCGCTGAGCCCGACCCCGATCGCGGCGATGATGCCGATCTCGACGATGAGGACCGCCAGCGACACCACGACCACGACGGGGTCCACTCCCCCGGCCAGCGTCGCGACGACGAGGAAGGGTGCCGCGACGGCGGCGAAGGCGAGCCCGGTGATCCAGGCGGCGAGCACCTTGCCCAGCAGGATCTCGGACGTGCGCGCGAGGGTCACCTGGACGGGTGCGAGGGTCGCGGCATCCCGGTCGCCGTTGATGGAGTTGCCGCTCAGCGTCGGTGAGACCAGCACGACGAGCAACAGCGTGATGATGACGATCGTCGAGTAGATCCCCGCGCCGCGTTGGTCGGCCTGAGAGACGATGCCGCCGAACGCGAGGAACGCGAGCGCCGTCACACCGATGAGCAGGACGGCGAAGATACCGAGCAGCACGTACCACGAGACGGTGCGCACGCGCTGGAGCAGCTCGAGGCGGGCGACGGTCCACAGCCGCGCGATGCTCATGACGCCTCCTTCCGCTCGGAGCCGAGATCGAGGAAGGTGTGCTCGAGCATCCCGGTGGCGGCCGAGAACTCCGCGACGGCGACGCCGGCGTCGATCAGCACGCGCAGGCCGGCCGCCGCCTCCGCCTCCGACGCGAACGGGATGAGCACATCGCGGCGATCGATCGGCACCCGCGCGACATCGAGCCCGAGTGCCGTCGCTATCGGGAGCACAGCGGCCTGCGCCTCGAGGTCGGCGACGCGCACCCGCCACGTCCGGGTGCGACCCGCGGCCGCCGCGACGCGGTCGGGGCTGACGGTCGCGCCGTCGAGGAGGAACACCGCGTCATCGACGACCTCCTCGAGCTCGGACAGGATGTGGCTGGAGATGAGCACGGTCTTCCCCGCCGCCGCGAAGCCGCGCAGGAGTCCGCGCAGGTCGACGCGCGCCTGCGGATCGAGCCCGGAAGCCGGTTCGTCGAGGAGGAGCACGGAAGGGTCGTGCACGAGAGCGCGCGCGAGTCCCAGCCGTTGCTTCTGCCCCCGTGAGAGCACACGGGCCTGCGATCCGGCAAGACCGGTCAACCCGACCTGATCGAGCAGTTCACCCGCACGGCGGGCCGCCGCGGGCTTGTCGAGGTCGTACAGCCGAGCGGTCATCTCCAGGGTCTCCCGCACCGTGAGCGACCCCCATGCGCCGAGTGCGTCGGGCATCCAGCCCAACCGTGCGCGCGCCTGCGCCGGATCGGCGACCGGGTCGATGCCTGCGATGCGGATGCTGCCGGCATCGGGCTGCAGCAGCGACGCGAGCATCAGCAGCAGCGTCGTCTTGCCGGCGCCGTTGGGGCCGACCAGTCCGGTCACGGCACCGGCTCGGGCATCGAGATCCACGCCACGCACGGCGTCGACCCGCCCGAACGATCGACGAACGTCGCGGACGGTGATCCCGGCGGTGAGCATGTCCGACACCCTAGGGGACGGCGGTGCCCGGATCGAGCGATGATCCGGCGGCGGGCGCGTCGTCTCGGGGCAGGCGGACGACCGCGGTGGTTCCGCGCACGGTTCCGGGAAGCAGTCGGACATCACCGCCGTAGGCCCGCGCCAGACCCCTCGCGAGCGAGAGCCCGAGGCCGAGCCCCTGGTCCGCGCTTCGACGAGAACGCGCGGTGCGGTAGAAGCGCTCGAACGCCTGCCGTCGCTCGGCGGGAGTCATCCCCGGGCCTGCATCGGATACGGCGATCACGATGTCGTCGGGACGGTTCGTGATCGCCACCGTCACCTCGCCACCGCGGGGCGACACCTGCCGGGCGTTGTGCAGCAGCTCCGCGACGATCGATTGGAGGTCGCGGTCCGCGATGCGCGCCCGGGCCTCGGTTCCCGTCACGGTGACCCGGACCTCGGGAACACCGTCGGCCGTTTCGGACACGGCCCGGTCGACGACCACGCGCACGTCGCTCGACGGCACCCCGGGCGACACATCCGCGCGGCCCGTCGCGAGCATGAGCTCGACCGTCCGCTCCAGCCTCTCGGCGGCGCGGTGGACGGTCTCCCACCGGTCGCGATGCTCGGGCATGGCCCCGGCGACGGCGAGTTCGGCGTTGCCGAGGATGACCGTGAGCGGAGTGCGCAGCTCGTGGCCGACCGTGTCGAGGAAGCGGTCGCGTACGGCGACAGCCTCGATCAGCTCGGTCACATCCTGAGCGACCACGAGGACCCCGATGGTCTCGCCGTCGAGAGCGATGGGGCGGGCGACGAAACGCAGGGCCACCTGGGCGCCGGGCTCGCCGACCCACACCCGACGCGCGTCGGCGAGCTCGCCCGAGACGATGATGTCGCGCAGGTACGGTCCCCACGCGATCGGTGTGACCCGGTCCTCCTCGTAGACGGCGCCGCGCCCGTCCTGGTCGAGCGAGATCTCGATCCCGGCGCGGCGCGCCAGCGCGCGTGCGGGGGCGTTCGCCACCAGCACCGCGCCGTCGTCGCCGAAGAGGACGATGGCGTCCGGGCTCGTGTCGAGCAGCTGACGCAGGGTCGCGTCGGCTCGACCCGACGACTCGAGCGCCTCGGCCAGTCGATGCGTGGTGCTGCGGACGGTCGTGCGCTGACGGCGGAGGTCGATGGCGACGAAACGGGTACCGATCGCGAACAGGCCGAGCATCGCCGGCAGCGTCACGAGCGACACCCATTCGCCGAGCCCCGCGGGGACGGCGGGGTCCGCTGCGAGAGGCAGGAGCCCCGCGACCACCACGCCGAGCGCCGCGACGACCGGCGGGAACGCGAACGCGAGCCAGGCGATGGCGAAGATCACGAGCATCCCGGCGACCGGCAGCAGATCGATCGCGCTGCTGCGTATGGGGGCGCAGGCGAGGATCGAGGCGAGCGGCACGATGCAGACCCAGACGGTTCCGCGGGTCGGTTTGTAATGCCAGACGAACCCCATGGCGATGCAGGCGGCGAGGATGACGCCCGCGCCGATGACATAGGCGACGGTGATGCGCGTGGGTTCGACGATCGCGACGGTCGTGGAGATCATCGCGGTCGACACCGCCATCAGGTACTGGGCGTACGGCTGGATCCGGGGTCTGCTGAGCATCGGGCCTCATCCGCGGGCATCCGCTCGCCCGACGACGATCACCCTCCCGACCCGGCGCGTCCGATGTCAAGTCCGTGACAAGCGCCGGCGTCAGTTCCTGAAGGCGTCGACACCGAGATCGGGGTGGTCGACGAAGACACCGTCGACGCCGGATGCCGCGAGTTCGGCCCACTCGGCGCGGTAGTCACCCCACGCGGATCGCCCGCCGCGGCGTCGATGCCGACGGGCGAGGAAGGCATTCTCAGGCCGCGCGGTCCAGGTGAAGACGACCAGATCGCGCTCGTGCGCTGCGTCCACGAGAACACGCCCGCCGTCCGCACCCTGAGCGGGGTCGAGGATCATCCGCTTGTCGAGGCTCACGCCGGCGACGCGGCCGCGCAGCGCATCGAGCCCCGCGGGCGATGCCCACGCTCGATAGCCGCGGGCATGCTCGCCCTCGGCGGCGACGAGGTCGTACGGGGTCCCGTCGGCCTCGAGGAGGAAGATCCGCGTTCCGGCGACTCCGGCGTCGGCGAGCCGGTCGAGGATCGTCAGTTCGAACGACTCGATCCACAGCGGCAGACCTGCGAGATCGGCGCGGACCGCCTCGATCTCGGCGCCGACGAGGCCGGCGACGTCGAAGCCCGCGCTCTCGAAGAAGGTCGCGTGCTTGATCTCGACCACGATGCCCGGTCGGCGCCCGGACTGCTCCGCGAAGTCCGCGACCAGGTCGAAGAGGTCTCGCAGCCGCAGCATCGGCTCCGCGCCGTCACGCCGGGCGCTGTCGGGCCGCAGCTGCGGGAGTCGCTCGCGACACCGGAGCCGCGACAGCTCGTCCCACGTGAAGTCCTCGGTGAACCAACCGATGACCGCGGCGCCGTCGACGGTCTTCGTCGTACGCCGCGCCGCGAACTCGGCGTGGTCGGCGACGTCGGTGGTCGTGCCGATCTCGTTCTCGTGGCGGATGATCGCGACGCCGTCCCGGCTGAAGACGACGTCGGGCTCGACGGCGTCGACGCCGTTCTCGAGCGCCAGCAGATACGACGAGCGGGTGTGCTCGGGGAGGTACCCGGGCGCACCGCGGTGTCCGATCACGAGGGGGCGAGGCACCGTCTCAGGCTAGGGCCGGCCCGCGGTGTTTCGCTGAGGGCGATCGGCTTCATGGCCTGCTCACAGCGGGGAACGCGCACCGCGGGAACCGGTTCCCCTAGGCTGGGTGGACACGGCATCCAGCTGTGTCGACCCTCGACTTGGAGTGTGAGAGCAGTGGCCCTCAATAACCCCGCATTCGACAATCCCGCGTTCAAGGAGCAGCGGCCGGGTCTGACGCCGCCCGCCGCTCCCGGCATGCAGACCGCCTCGGCGCAGCACGCCGGTGTGGACGTCGCCGCACAGGCGCAGCTCGAAGGCATGTACGCCTCGCCGGCCGCCGGTGCCCGCGAGACCGACCGCATGACGGTCGAAGACACCGTCGTCAAGACGCTCGGCCTCTTCGCCATCCTCCTCGTGACGGCAGCCGTCGGCTGGGTGTGGACGCTGTCCACCGTCGACCGCACGAGCCTGAACCCCAGCCCGACGCTCCTCCCGTGGATCATCGGCGCGCTCGGCGGCTTCGTCCTGGCGATGGTCATCACCTTCACGTCGCGTAAGAAGGTCCGCCCCGGCCTGATCTTCGCGTACGCGGCCTTCGAGGGGCTTTTCGTCGGCGGCATCTCCGCCTACCTCGAGTTCATCTTCCCGGGCATCGTGATGCAGGCGACTCTCGCGACGCTGGCCGTCGTCGGCGTCACCCTCGCGCTGTTCGCGAGCGGCAAGGTCCGGGCCTCGGCCAAGGCGACCAAGATCTTCATGATCGCGATGCTCGGCTACCTCGTCTTCTCGCTGCTGAACGTCGGCCTGATGCTCTTCGGCGTCATCCCGGGCGGCATGATGTTCGGTCTGCACAGCATGAAGATCGCCGGCATCCCGCTCGGGCTGATCATCGGCGTGCTCGTCGTCATCATGGCGGCGTACTCGCTCGTGCTCGACTTCGACAACATCCAGCAGGGCGTCCGCAACGGCGCACCGCGCAAATTCGGATGGGTCGGCGCGTTCGGCATCATGGTCACGGTCGTCTGGCTGTACGTCGAGATCCTGCGGATCATCGCGATCCTGCGCGGAAACAACTGACGCGACCCCGCGATCCTCGAAGGCCCGTCCGGTTCGCCGGGCGGGTCTTCGCCATGCACCCGCACAGTATGGTTCGACGGGAGGAACCATGAGACGCGGCTCGAATCTGCCGGCCGTCGGCACGTACAACCAGACGCTCGTGCTCGACCTGATCCGACGCTCCCCCGAGGGCATCAGCCGCATCGAGCTGGCCGCCCGCACCGGCCTCTCCGCCCAGACGCTCAGCAACGTCGCCCGCCGTCTCGTCGCCGAGGGCTGGGTGCGCGAGGGCACGCCGGTCGTCTCGGGCCCCGGCAAGCCCCGCACCCCGCTCCAGCTCGATCCCGCCGCGCGATGCGCCGTCGGCATCCACCTCGATCCTGCGGTCGAGACCGTCGTCGTCGTCGATCTCCTCGGTCACGTGGTCGCGCAGACCGAACGGACGCCGCGCCCCGACGCGACTCGGGATCAGATCGTCGCCGACCTCGTCGGCACCGTCGAGTCGCTTCTCGTGGAGGGTGGGCGATCGCGGGCATCCGTGCTCGGCATCGGCGTCGCGGCCCCCGGCCCCCTCGACGCGGAGGCGGGCATCCTGTTCGAGCCCCCGCTCCTGCCCCCGATCTGGCACGACCTCGCCCTCGGCCCGCTGCTGCACGAGGCGACGGGACTGCCGACGACGGTGGAGAAGGACGTCGTGGCCGCGATGGTCGGCGAGCTCTGGCGCGATGCAGCGCAAGAGCTGCAGGACTCGATCTTCGTCTACTACGGCGCCGGCGTGGGTGTGGGCCTCGCGGTCGACGGCACTCCGATCCGCGGCCGGACGGGCAACGCCGGCGACGTCGCGCATCTCGTCGTCGAACCGAACGGGCCGATGTGCGGATGCGGTCAGCGCGGGTGCCTCGGCGCGGCGATCGCGCCCGAACGGCTGCTCGTCGACGGCGGCGTGATCGACGGTGCTGAGCCCGTCGCCGCGCCCGCGCTCCGGGAGCGCCTGCGCGAGCTGGCATCCCGGGCCGGCGGCGGTGACGAGCGCGCTGCGGCCGCGGTCAGGCGGGCCGGGTCGAGCCTCGCGCGTGCGGTCGTTCAGATCAACAACCTCCTCGACGCGGATGTCGTCGTCGTCGGCGGCCCCCTGTGGACGCTGCTGTCGGCGAGCGCGAGCAGCGCCCTGTCCGACGCCGTCGCGGCGAGCACCGAGACAGCCACGGTCCGCGGCATCCGGGTGCTCGAGAGCGCGCTCGCCACCGACGCGGCAGCCGCCGGGGCCGCATGCCTCGTGCTCGACGCCGCGATGACGCCGCGCCCGACCGACCTGATGATCGCGGGCACGGCGGGTTGACCCCGCGAAGAAAAGGTGCGGGCGAAACCTTGTCCTTTTATTCCATTTGGTTTAGAAAAGATGTGCGCGCGCACCAGCGCTCTTGTCCAAGCAAAGGAGCTTCGACCATGAAGAGATCCACCACGACCGCAGCGGTCGTCGGAATCGCCGCGTTCTCGCTCGTTCTCACGAGTTGCGGCAGCGGCGGAGGCGACGAGGCGTCGTCGGACACCATCCGCGTCGCCTACCAGAAGACCACGTCGTTCACCGCGATGGACGAGCTCATGAAGAAGACCAAAGAGGAGTACGAGGCCGCGAACGAGGGGATGACGGTCGAGCTCGTCCCGATCGAGGCCGAGCAGGACCAGTACTTCACCAAGCTCGCCCTGATGAACGGGTCGGCGGGGACCGCCCCCGATGTCATCTACGAGGACACCTTCCAGATCCGATCAGATGCCGCCGCCGGATACCTGCAGCCGATCGACGACTACCTCGCCGACTGGGACCAGTGGGAACAGTACGACGAGGGCGCCAAGCAGGCGGGCCTCGGCGACGACGGCAAGACGTACGGCGTCTCACTCGGCACCGATACCCGCGGCCTCTACTTCAACAAGCAGCTGTTCGCGGCGGCGGGCCTGCCCGAGGACTGGGCGCCGGAGAGCTGGGACGACGTGCTCGAGGCCGCGCGCACCATCAAGGAGAGCAACCCCGACGTCATCCCGTTCAACATCTACGCCTCGCAGGCGCTGGGCGAGGCGACCTCGATGCAGGGCTTCGAGATGCTGCTCTACGGCACGGGAGACGAACTGCTCGACACCGACACCAACAAGTGGGTCACCGGGTCGGCCGGTTTCCGCGACGCGCTCGAGTTCTACAAGACCGTCGCCGACGAGAAGCTCGGCCCCGACCCCGCGCAGGCGCTCGACGCCGGCTGGGGCACCAAGGTCAGCACGGAGCTGCTCCCCCAGGGCGGCATCGCGATCGCGCTCGACGGCTCCTGGCTGCCGAGCAACTGGATCGACGGCGAGAACGCCTGGCCGGAGTGGGAGCAGACGATGGGCTTCGCCGCGATGCCGACGCAGGACGGCGGCGGCGACGGCTTCACCTCGATGTCGGGCGGCTGGACGCTCGCGATGGGATCCAACGCGAAGAACCCGCAGGCCGCGTTCGACTTCATCGCGCAGGCGCTGACCTTCGAGAACGCGCTGATGTACCACCAGGAGGCCGGGCAGATCGCGGTGCGCAAGGATGTCGCCGCGAGCCAGGAGTACCTCGACTACAACCCGTCGTTCGAGTTCTTCTCCTCGCTCGTCCCGTACACCCACTTCCGCCCGGCGACGCCCGACTACTCGCAGATCTCGGCCAACATCCCACGGGCGACGGAGTCGATCTTCACCGGCCAGGCGACCCCGCAAGACGCGCAGGCCGCGTACGACTCCGCTCTCGTCGGCATCGTCGGCGAGGAGAACACGCAGGCGGGTTGAGCCAGCGATGACCGCCACCGCCACCGTCACCACCGGCGGTCGGCACCGTCCGGGCCGGGAGATCACCTCCCGGTCCGGACGGTCGGCCGGCCGTGCCGCCGCACGTCTGCTCCCGCTCCTGCCCGCGGTCCTGCTGCTGCTGGCGTTCATGCTCGGGCCGATCGTCTACGCCCTCTACGGCTCGCTCACCGATCGCGCGATGACCGGCCCCCGCGCCGCGAACCCGCAGTTCATCGGACTCGACAACTACACCGCGCTCTTCGGCTCCGCGGAGTTCTGGCTCTCACTCGCGCTCACGGTCGTCTTCGTGCTGGCCTCCGCCGTGATCGGCCAGAACGTCCTCGGGATGCTGCTGGCCGTCCTCATCCGCAGCTCGGTGAAGCCACTGCGTTCGATCGTCGGCGGCCTCGTGGTGCTCGCCTGGGTCCTTCCCGAGATCGTCGCCGCGTTTGCCCTCTACGCCTTCTTCCAGACCGACGGCACGCTCAACACCTTCCTCGGCTGGTTCGGCCTCGAAGGCACGAGCTGGCTGTACTACTTCCCGATGCTCGCGGTCATCCTCGCGAACATCTGGCGCGGCACCGCCTTCTCGATGATGGTCTACAACGCCGCGCTCTCGGAGGTGCCGCCCGAGCTGATCGAGGCCGCGACGATCGACGGCGCCGGAGCCTGGCAGCGGTTCATCCGCGTCACCCTGCCCGTCATCCGTCGCTCGATTTCCACCAACCTGCTGCTGACGACGCTGCAGACGCTCGGGGTCTTCACCCTCATCTGGGTCATGACGGGAGGCGGGCCGGGAACGCAGTCGTCCACGCTGCCCGTGTTGGCGTTCCAGGAGGCGTTCAAGTTCGCCCAGGTCGGCTACGGCACGGCGATCGCCGTCGTCACCCTCCTGATCGGCGCCGTGTTCTCCGCCGTGTACATCCGCATCCTCAAGCCGGAGGTCGACTGACATGGCCGCCATCGCCACCTCGGTCTCAGCGCCGCGCAAGCGCGCCCAGACCGTGCTGTCCTCGGTCATCCTCGCCGCGATCGGGGTGCTCTTCCTCGTCCCGCTGCTGTGGATCGTGTTCGCCTCGTTCGACGGCGACGCGAAGGTCACCATGAAGGTGCCCGACACCTGGACGCTCGAGAACTACACGCAGGTGATGACGTGGGAGCTGACGTTCCAGCCGCTCCTGAACTCGATCCTCGTGTCGCTCGGCACCGCCGTCATCACCGTCGTCGTCGGCGTGCTCGCCGCCTACCCGCTCTCGCGCTACGCGATGCGGTTCCAGAAGACGTTCATGTACGCCATCCTCTTCGGCACGGGACTGCCGATCACCGCGATGATGGTTCCGGTCTACGCGCTGTTCGTCTCGTTCGGACTGCTCGACTCGGTGTGGGGCGTCATCGTCTTCATGGCGGCGACATCCCTGCCGATGGCGATCTGGATGCTGAAGAACTTCATGGACTCCGTGCCGATCTCGCTCGAGGAGGCCGCGTGGGTCGACGGCGCCGGGTCGATGCAGGCCCTCGCGCGCATCGTCATCCCGCTCATGAGATCGGGCATCGGCGTCGTGTTCATCTTCGTCTTCACGACCGCGTGGGGGAACTTCTTCGTCCCCTTCGTCCTGCTGTTCACCTCGTCGAAGTTTCCGGCAGCGGTGTCGATCTTCAACTTCTTCGGTCAGTACGGCTCGATCGCCTACGGCCAGCTCGCCGCTTACTCGGTGCTCTACGCCGCGCCCATGGTGGTGCTGTACGTCCTCGTCCAGCGCTTCTCCGGCGGAGCGTTCGCGCTCGCCGGCTCCGTCAAGGGCTGACGCACCTCCTCTTCGAAAGGCTTCTCCATGCACGACCGCTCCGCCCTCGCGCTGCTGCGCATCGACCGATTCATGCGCGAGCGTCTCGCTCCCGCGATCCACCGCGCCTCGCACCCGCTCTCGGTCACCGCCTGGGACGCACCGGGCGAACCGGTGGCCTTCGACGAAGCCCGCGCCGGCGACTACCGCCCGATCGAGGTCGGTCAGCCCTGGGGGCGCCCGTGGGGGACGACCTGGTTCCGCGTCACGGGCGATGCGCCGGCCGACTGGTTCGAGGGCGGCCGGCCGATCCCGGGGACGCGCGCCGAACTCGTCGTCGACCTCGGCTTCACGTCGGGGCAGGCGGGCTTCCAGTGCGAGGCGATGGTGTGGTCGGTCGACGGCCGGCCGCTGCGCGGGATCGCACCGTTCAACAACGTCGCCGCCGAGGCGGTGTCGCCGGGCGGCGCGGTCGACGTCTTCGTCGAGGGTGCGTCGAACCCCGACGTCGGGAGCATCTTCACCTTCGCGCCCACACCGGTCGGCGACCGGGCGACGGCAGGCGCCGACCCCGTGTACGTGCTGCGCACGGTCGATGTGCGCCTGCGCGACCTCGAGGTCTCGGCGCTGCTGGCCGACACCTCCGCGCTTCGAGGACTCGCGGCGCAGCTCGACGCGACCTCGCCGCGGCGCGCCGACATCCTGCTCGCGTTGGAACGGATGATCGACGTCGTCGACCCGCAGGATGTGGCGGCAACCGCAGCAGCGGGTCGCGCCGTGCTCGCGCCCGTGCTCGCGGCTCCGGCCTCGGCGAGCGCGCACACGCTGCACGCCGTGGGACATGCCCACATCGACTCGGCGTGGCTGTGGCCGGTGCGTGAGACGGTGCGAAAGGTCGCCCGCACGTTCTCGAACGTCCTCTCGCTGATGGACGAGGATCCCGACTTCGTCTTCGCCGCGTCTTCGGCGCAGCAGTACGCGTGGGTCAAGGAGTACTACCCCGACCTGTTCGAGCGCATCCGGGCACGCGTGGCCGAGGGGCGGTTCGTGCCGGTCGGCAGCATGTGGGTCGAATCCGACACCAACCTGCCCGGCGCCGAGGCCCTGGCTCGGCAGTTCGTCGCGGGCAAGGGGTTCTTCCAGCGCGAGTTCGGCATCGACACCCCCGAGGTGTGGCTTCCCGACTCGTTCGGATACAGCGGCGCCCTCCCCCAGATCGCGAAAGCCGCGGGGGCGCGGTGGTTCCTCACCCAGAAGATCTCGTGGAACGAGACGAACCGGATGCCGCACCACACGTTCCGGTGGGAGGGCATCGACGGAACACGCCTGTTCACCCACTTCCCGCCGGTCGATTCGTACAACTCGGTCGTCTCGGCAGCCGAGCTGGCGCACGCCGAACGCAACTACGCCGACAAGGGACGCGGCACCGTCTCGCTGCTCCCCTACGGCTTCGGCGACGGCGGCGGCGGGCCCACCCGCGAGATGACAGCGGCGATCGCGCGCACCACCTCGCTCGAGGGATCGCCGCGAGTCGTGCACTCGACGCCCCGGCGATTCTTCGAGACCGCCGAGGCGGAGTACCCCGACCCCGAGGTGTGGGTCGGCGAGCTGTACCTGGAGTTCCACCGCGGCACCTACACGAGCCAGCTCGCTACGAAGCAGGGCAACCGACGCAGCGAGCACCTGCTGCGCGAAGCCGAGCTGTGGGCGACGACCGCGGCTGTGCGCACGGGCGCCCCCTACCCCGCCGAGAGACTCGCCCGCGCATGGGAGACGGTGCTGCTGCAGCAGTTCCACGACATCCTGCCGGGATCGTCGATCGCGTGGGTGTACCAGGACGCCGAGCGCAACTACGCCGCCGTCGCCCGTGAGCTCGAAGGAATCATCGGCGAAGCGTTGACGGCGTTGGCCGGGTCGCCCGAGCCGGGCGAGGCGACGCACGAGCTGCGGGTCAATGCAGCGCCCCACGCTCGCGGCGGGGTCGCGGCTCTCGGTGCAGCAGCCGCCCCCGAGGCCGCCCGCGTGCGCCCCGAACGCTCGCCCGAGGGCTGGGTGCTCGACAACGGTATCGTGCGCGTGGTGGTCGACGATCGCGGCGTGATCGTCTCGGCCGTCGACGTGGCGAGCGGTCGCGAGAGCGTGCCGCCGGGTACGGCATCCGCTCTGCTGCAGCTGCACCGCGACACCCCGACCCAGTGGGATGCCTGGGACGTCGACGTGCACTACCGGAACACCGTGACCGACCTCGACGGCCTCGATGGTCTCGAGCTCGACGGCGACGAGATCGTCGTCACCCGCTCGTTCGGCTCGTCGCGGGTGACCGAGCGCATCGGGTTGGCGGCGGACTCTCGCACCGTGTCGCTCGGGTTCGAGCTCGACTGGCACGAATCGCAGAAGCTGCTGAAGCTCGCGTTCCCCGTCGACGTGCACACCGACAGCGCGACCTCGGAGGTGCAGTTCGGCCACATCGAACGCAAGACCCACACCAACACGTCGTGGGATGCCGCCCGCTTCGAGACCGTCGCGCAGCGCTGGGTACGCGTGGGCGAGCCCGGCTTCGGTGTCGCGGTGGTCAACGACTCGACGTACGGCCACGACATCACGCGCGCCGAGCGATCGGCCGGCGGCGGTACGATCTCGGTCGTCCGCCTGTCGCTGATCCGGTCGGCACTGTTCCCCGACCCCACGCAGGACCAGGGCACGTACGCGCTGCGAGTCGGCCTGGTCGTCGGCGCGGACGTGGCGGATGCCGTCATCGAGGGCTACCGGCTGAACCTGCCCGAGCGGATCGTCACGGGAACCGCATCCGCGATCGAACCGATCGTGACGGTGGAGGATTCGGGGGTCGTCGTCGAGGCGGTCAAGCTGGCCGAGGACGGCTCGGGGGATGTCGTCGTGCGGCTGTACGAGGCATGGGGCCGCCGTGTCGACACGGTCGTGCGCGCCGGCTTCGACGCCCGCGCGGTGACCCAGACCGATCTGCTCGAGCGCGAGGTCGCGGCATCCGCTCTCTCCGGCGACGCCGCGCCCCTGTCTCTCCGCCCGTTCGAGATCGTGACGCTCCGCTTCGCCCGCTGAGCCCCGGCTCCGCGACGCGACACGACACGGAACTCGGAGGATGTCGCGAACTTCGGACCCTTAGGCACGATACGTCCGAAGTCCGCGACATTCTCCGCCGCTGGCGCGCGTGGCGTGCGGGGATTTGTTCCGGCGCGCCACGCGAGGGCAACACATCATGTAGTGGCTGAATCGAGAACCGACCCCCACATCTGGGGCGCCTCGTGAAGGGACTCACATGACCATGCGCTCAATCCCCGTCCGAACAACCGTCGAGGAGTATCTCGAGAGACGCGACTGGCGCGTCAACGCGAACGCCAACCAGGGCTACAGCCTGGGCGGCCTCATCCTCAACGCGTCCGGCAAGCTGATCGCCAACTACTGGCTCGACGAGGTCTACGCGCCCGAGGCCGGGGCAGCGCACCGCGACGGCGACATCCACATCCACGATCTCGACGTGTTCGCCGGCTACTGCGCCGGCTGGTCGCTGCGCCAACTGCTCGAGCAGGGGTTCAACGGGGTTTCGGGCGCGATCTCGTCGACCCCGCCGAAACACTTCTCGAGCGCCCTCGGGCAGATCGTCAACTTCCTCGGGACTCTCCAGAACGAATGGGCGGGAGCGCAGGCGTTCAGCTCGTTCGACACGTACCTCGCCCCGTTCGTGCGGCTCGACGCACTCGATGACCGAGCGGTGCGCCAGGGCATCCAGGAGCTCGTGTTCAACCTCAACGTCCCGTCACGGTGGGGAACCCAGACGCCCTTCACGAACCTGACCTTCGACTGGACCTGCCCCGACGACCTCGCCGAACAGCGCCCGCTCGTGGGCGGTCGCCTCGCCGACTTCACCTACGGCGACCTCGCGCCCGAGATGGCGATGATCAATCGTGCTTTCCTGTCGGTGATGACGGAGGGCGACGCGGACGGGAGAGCCTTCACCTTCCCGATTCCGACCTACAACATCACGAAAGACTTCGACTGGGACGCCCCCGAGGTCGACGCATTGTTCGGGATGACGGCGAAGTACGGCCTGCCCTACTTCCAGAACTTCGTGAACTCCGACCTCGACCCCGGGATGATCCGGTCGATGTGCTGCCGGCTGCAGCTCGACCTCACCGAGCTGCTCAGGCGCGGGAACGGGTTGTTCGGATCAGCGGAGCAGACCGGCTCCGTCGGAGTGGTCACCGTCAACTGCGCACGGCTCGGGTTCGTGCACGCCGGCGATCGCCCGGGCCTGTACGCGCAGCTCGACCGGCTGCTCGAGATCGCCCGCGACAGTCTCGAGGCGAAACGGGCCGTCATCGGACGCCACCTCGACGCCGGCCTCTTCCCCTACAGCAGACGCTACCTCGGCACCCTCGACAACCACTTCTCGACGATCGGCGTGAACGGGCTCAACGAGGCGGTGCGCAACTTCTTCGGCGACACGCACGACATCACGACGGACGAGGGGATGCGGTTCGCCGCAGACCTGCTCGATCACGTGCGCGCACGCATGGTCGAGTTCCAGGAGCAGACCGGGCACCTCTACAACCTCGAGGCCACCCCAGCCGAGTCGGCGACCTACCGCTTCGCCCGCGCCGACATCGCACGCTTCGACGGCATTCGTCATGCCGGGACGGCGACGAACCCGTACTACACGAACTCGTCGCAGCTGCCGGTGGCCTTCACCGACGACCCGTTCCTCGCGATGGAACTCCAGGAGGGTCTGCAGCAGAAGTACACCGGCGGCACCGTCCTGCACCTCTACATGGGCGAGGCTGCACCGACGGGCGAGGCGTGCAAGGCCCTCGTCCGCCGTTCGCTCGAGCGGTTCCGCATCCCGTACATCACCATCACGCCGACGTTCTCGATCTGCCCGCAGCACGGCTACCTCTCGGGCGACCACGCGACGTGCCCGCAGTGCCGCGCCGAGTGCGAGGTGTGGACGCGGGTGATGGGCTACTTCCGCCCGGTCGCGTCGTTCAACATCGGCAAGAAGGGCGAGGCGGCCGAGCGCCGGGCGTTCTCGTACGAGCGCGCCGCGGCGGTCGTGTGACATGCCTCCGGCGCACGACCACGCGGCATCCCGTCTGCGCATCGCGGGACTCTCACGGTTCTCGACGGTCGATTGGCCCGGCCGCCTGGTGGCGACAGTCTTCCTCCAGGGCTGCCCCTGGGACTGCCGTTACTGCCACAATCCCGATCTGATCGATCCGCGCGGGCGCGGCACCATGCCATGGGAGGCGGTCGCCGCCTTCCTCGGCGAGCGCCGCGGCCTGCTCGACGGGGTGGTCTTCTCGGGCGGTGAGCCGACGATGCAACGCGCCCTTCCCGACGCGATCGCACGGACCCGCGCGCTCGGGTTCGACGTCGGGCTGCACACGGGCGGCGCGTATCCGGCGCTGCTCGAGAGGGCGCTGCCGGCGCTGTCGTGGATCGGGCTCGATGTGAAGGCCTCGGCCGGCGACTACGCCGGCGTGACGGGTCGCGGTCCGAGCGGACGCGCTGCGCTGCGCTCGCTCGACCTCGTGCTCGCGGCTCAGCGGGAGCGCACCGCGACCCCCGATCCACTCGATGTCGAGGTCCGCACCACCGTGCACCCCGATCTCATCGACGACGAGCGGCTCGGTGAGCTCGGCGAGACGCTCGCCGACCGCGGGGTGCGTCGATGGGCGATCCAGCGATTCCGCGCGACGGGCAGCCGATGCGGCATCTCCGACGGCGAGCCGTTGCGTCTCGACCGCGTGCCGCGCGAGCGGTTCGAGCACGTCGACGTGCGGTGAGCCCGGGCGCGTCGGGGCGCGCCCGGGCTCTGATCAGCGCACTCCGCGCGCGGTGAGGGCGTCGCCCAGATCGTCCGCGTGCTTGAGCGCGAGGACGATGAACGCGAGCGCCGACGAACGGATGCCGCCCCGCGCTCCCCGCGCCCGGTGCGCATCCCGCACGTCACGGGCGATGCGGGCGAGCGTCGGCACGGAACCGAGCGCCACCACGAGGAGGAGCGACATGCGCTCGGGGTCGGCACCGACCGCCCGAGTGGGACGGAGGACTCGTTCGAAGAGGTCGAGGAGCGCCGCGACCGGCGTCGTGAGCGCCAGCAGCGAGGCCAGGAGGATCGCGACCAGGATGCGCACGGTCCCGACGATCGCGGGCTCGACACCGAGGAAGACCAGCTGACCGGCGAGCGCGATGACCAGGAGCCACCGCAGCGCCCACACCTGGCGGGCGAGCTCGCGCCAGCCTGTTCCCGGGATGCCGTAGCAGGCCAGGCAGAGGCTCGCCGCTACCGCTGCCGTCGGGGGCGATGCCGGCAGGAGCGAGACGATCATCACCATGCCGAGGATCAGCACGGTCTTGGGCGCCGCCGGCATCCGGTGCCAACCACGTTCTCCCGGACGGTAGAGCGTCAGCATCTCGCCCCGCACGCCGGGGCCGACGTCATCGCCATGTCCTCGCGTACGCGTCGACGACCTCGGACGCGTCACCCGCCGCGACGACGCGTCCCGCGGCCACGTGCACGGCGAGCTCGCATCGCCGCGCGAGGTCGAGGTCGTGGGTCACGAGAAGCAGCCGGTGGCCGGTGTCGCTGAAGAGATGGCCCGCGATGCGTGCGGCGTTCCGCCCGTCGAGGAATGCGGTGGGCTCGTCTGCGACGACGAGCTCGGGCTCGCGCACGAACGCGCCGCAAAGCGCGAGCAGCTGCTTCTGCCCGCCCGACAGCTCGTGGGCGGGGTGATCGCGCAGGTCGGTCAGACCGAACCGTTCGAGCGCTCGGCCGACGCGCGCCGCGCGCTCGGCACGGGAGGCACCGTCGCCGCGGAGCGAGAAGGCGACGTCCTCGGCGACCGTGGGCATGACGATCTGCGCGTCCGGGTTGCTGAAGACGATCGCGACGCGACGTCGCAGCTCCGCCGCATCGCGCACCGGGTCGCAGCCGAGCACCCGGACCGTTCCCCCCGTCGGACGCACCAGCCCGCCGATGAGCCGGGCGAGCGTCGACTTGCCCGACCCGTTGTCGCCGACCACCGCGATCGTCCGGGCATCGAGATCGAGGGTGAGGGGTGCCAGCACCTGAGCGTCGCCGAGACGCACGGTCGCGGCATCGAGTCGGATGCCGCCGATCGTCGTGGCCGTCGCGCGGGGTCGCCCGGCCGTCATGCCGACGTGGGGGTCATCGTCGGCGCATCGTCGGTCACCCGAGTGCCCGCGCGCGGCGCCCACGTGCGCCGGAAAGCCCGCGGGTAGCCGCGCACGAGCGCGCCCACCACCAGCGTCGCGACGACGACCTTGACGATGTCGCCCGGCACGAACGCCAGGTTCGCGAGCGCAGCCTGCTCGATGGGAAGTCGGAGCACAGCGCTCTGGACCGGGATGCCGAATGCGTAGACGACCAGCACGCCTCCGACGAGGAGCCCCGCGACGGTTCGCCACCATACCGGGCGCCGTCCCGCGAGGTGGACGATGAGCCCGACGACCACGGCACCGACGAGCCATCCGACCAGGTAGCCCGCCGTCGGGCCTACGAAGACCGCTAGTCCTCCGCGGCCGCCCGCGAGGAGCGGGAGGCCGACAGCGACGAGGGCGAGGAGGGCGCCGACCGATGCTGCGCCGACCACCGGCCCGAGCACGGCGCCCGCCAGCATCACACCGAGCGTCTGCGCCGTGATGGGGACACCACCGAACAGCGTGAACGATCCCGGCAGACCGAGCACCGCGATGAGGGCGGCGAAGACCGCTGCGCGTGCGAGGTCGGTCGCGTCGAATGCGGGACGGGCCGCGTGGGTCGATCGGGGCATGATTCCTCCTGAACACCGTTCACGTGAACGACGTTCAGGTAGAGTAGCGCCATGATCGCCGACGATTCAAACCGCGCGAGTCGAGCACCACGCCGCTCGCGCGACGACGTCGTCGACGCCGCCCTCGAGCTGCTCGACCGCGTCGGGCTGCCCGACCTGTCGATGCGGCGTCTCGCCGAGCACCTCGGCGTGCAGCCGAGCGCGCTGTACTGGCACGTCGAGAACAAGCAGCAGCTGCTCGCCGCGGTCAGCGGGCGCATCCTGCGACCGCTCGCCGCGGCCGATGCGCCGTCGTCGACGACGCTCGACGGCGCCGCGCGAGACCTCGCCCTGCGTCTGCACGACAGCTTGCTCGCGTACCGCGACGGCGCGGAGGTCGTCTCCAGCTCGCTCGCGCTCGGGCTCGTCGAACCGCCCGTGCATGCGCAGCTGCGCGCCGTGGCGGTCGAGCACGGCGCACCCGCGTCGCTCGCCGACACCATCGCCGACGCCATCACCCACTTCGTCGTCGGGTTCACCTTCCACCAGCAGCAGCGGCGCAGCGCCGACGCGTGGGGTGCTGCAGCGGGCACCGTGGCCGCGTCGGCCGAGCGCGTCGCCGACGGCGACGACGACGGGTTCACCGCGGCGCTCGACCTCATCATCGCGGGGGCGACGACGACCATCCTCAGCCGCGCGGATGCTCCGGATGCCGCGAACGGCGGCGCCACGCGGCATCCAGCGCCCCGGCGATGACGACCGACACGACGTAGACGAGCAGGTCGCGCGCGTCGAACACCGTGCCCAGCACGAGGACCGCGGGCGGGAAGGCCTCGGCCGCACGGGCAGGCAGATCGCTCAGCTGCAGCAGCTCGACGGCGATGCACCAGCCCCCGGCGATCACCGCGACGACCGTCGCCGACACGCGCGGCACGAGCACGACGACGAGCACGTAGATCAGCACGGCGTACAGGGCGTCACCCGCGATGTCGGTCGCGGCGGAGTCGGGCAGAAGCCCGTGGACGACGAGCCCGGCGGTGACGATCGCGACCGCTGCCAGCGCCGCGAGCAACCGCCGCGCCCGGATGGTCGTCACAGGCGGTCGCGAAGCCACGATGTCGACACGGCCCGTGCCCCGGCGGCCTCCACACGCGCGCGCAGCTCGCGATCCGATGTCACGACGCTGACCCGGTCGCCCGCGGCCACCGCGGCCGTCGCCGCCTCGACGATCGCGTCGTCGCCTGCAGCCGGCGCCCGGTGGACGTCGATGCCGACGGGCGCCGCGACGTCGCGAGCCTGCCCCTCGACGACGGCCACGATGCGCGGGAACCACGTGTCCTCCGGCAGATCGAGGGCGGCGGCATCCGTCCCCCGTTCGGCCAGAGCAGCCACCTGGGCGAGCAGCCGGTCGGCGGCGCCGGCGCGATCGCGCCACCAGCCGTCGGGAACCGAGCCGACCACGTTCGCGACGTCGACGATGATGGTCGGCCGCACCGCGAGCAGGCCGCGCAGCCGAGGCCACGACGCGCCGAAGCCGGGATGAAGCGGGAACGACTCGACCTCATCGATGGGGACCCACGCCAGCTCGCGGCTCTCGGGGTCGCTGATCACCGGGCGGAACGGCGTCGTGACATCGGCCACGAGGGTGCCGTAGGTCCAGACGCCGACATCGAGCACCGACAGGAACCGCGGCGCGACGGAATCCGCGGGCACACCCGCCTCTTCGGCGGATTCGCGCAGCGCGCCGTCCCGCGCGGACTCCCCCGCGTGACGAGCACCACCGGGCAGCCCCCAGGTGTCGCCGAAGTGGCTCCACGACACCCGGTGCTGCAGCAGCACGCCGCGCTCCGGATCGACGGCCAGCAGACCGGCGGCACCGAAGCGTCCCCAGTACCGCTCGCCCGACGGGGCGACGACCCACGCATCGCCGGGATCGCGCGGGCCGTGCGGCGGGCGCGGGGCGGCGGCGTGATCGTCGGTCATCCACACAGCCTGACACAGCCGCGGTCCACGGGCTCGTGATTGGCATCGTGTTACCGGCTGGGCGCGACGGGAGGTCGCCGCACAATGGGGACGTGGAGTACGAGATCGATGACGCACCCGCCCGCATCCAGCGCGACCTCGTGTGGCGCTGGCTCTCGTCCCAGGCCTACTGGGGCCGGTGGCGCGAACGCCCCGTGCTCGAGTCGCAGCTCGACTCGGCCTGGCGGCTCGTGGGGGCATACCGTGCCGACACCGGCGAGCAGGTCGGCTTCGCCCGCGCGGTCTCGGACGGAGCGAGCTTCGCCTACCTCGCCGATGTCTTCGTCGTCGCCGAGCACCAGGGCGCAGGCATCGCGCACCGCATCCTGCGACGCATGATCGACGACGGGCCGGGGCACGACTTCCGCTGGACCCTGTTCACGCGCGACGCGCACAGCCTCTACGCCGAGTTCGGCTTCGAGACGCCGGACGAGACGGCGATGGTGCGCCGGGCATCGCCCGCCAAGCGCTGAATCCTCGGCCCTCGGCCCGCGTCGGGCGCTTCACCTGGCAGTCCCCGCCCACAAAACCGATGCGTGGGGGCGCGGACTGCCAGGTGAAGGCCGCTCAGACGGTCAGCGCTGACGCTTCTCGCGCACCCGCATGTTGGTGACGATCGGCGTGCCCTCGAAGCCGAAGAGCTCGCGCAGCCGGCGCTGGATGAAGCGGCGGTAGCCCGGGTCGAGGAACCCCGTCGTGAACAGCACGAATGTCGGCGGACGGGTCGACGCCTGCGTGCCGAACAGGATGCGGGGCTGCTTGCCGCCGCGCAGCGGGTGCGGGTGCTCGGCGACGAGCTCGGCGAGGAACGCGTTGAACTTGCCCGTGGGGATGCGCTGATCCCACGACTTCAGGGCGGTCTCCAGAGCAGGCACCAGCTTGTCGAGGTGACGGCCGGTGCGCGCCGACAGGTTGACGCGCGGCGCCCAGGTGACGTGCGCGAGATCCTGCTCGATCTCGCGCTCCAGGTAGCGGCGGCGATCGGCGTTGTCCATGTCGGTGTCGTTGAGACGGTCCCACTTGTTGAACGCGAGCACGAGCGCGCGCCCCGACTCGAGCACGAGGTCGATGATGTTGAGGTCCTGCACGCTGATCGACTCGGTCACATCGAGCACGACGACGGCGACCTCGGCCTTCTCGAGCGCCGCCGACGTGCGCAGCGATGCGTAGAAGTCGGCACCCTGCTGCAGGTGCACCCGCCGACGGATGCCGGCGGTGTCGACGAGCCGCCAGAGCTTGCCGCCGAGCTCGACGACCTCGTCGACGGGGTCGCGGGTCGTGCCCGCGAGGTCGTTCACGACGACGCGCTCCTCGCCCGCCGCCTTGTTCAGCAGCGACGACTTGCCGACGTTCGGCCGGCCGAGGATCGCCACGCGACGCGGGCCGCCGAGCTCGTTCTTGGCGACGGCCGAGACCTCGGGAAGCACCTTCATGAGCTCGTCGAGAAGATCCGCGACTCCGCGGCCGTGGATGGCCGAGACGGGGTGCGGCTCGCCGAGGCCCAGGTTCCACAGCGCCGCGGCCTCGGGCTCTTGGCGAGCGTCGTCGATCTTGTTCGCGATGAGGAAGACGGGCTTGTCGGACTTGCGCAGCAGTCGGACGACCGCCTCGTCGGTCGCGGTGGCGCCCACCATCGCGTCGACGACGAACAGCACGACGTCCGCGAGGTCGATGGCGACCTCGGCCTGCGCGGCGACCGAACGGTCGATGCCCCGCGCGTCGGGCTCCCAGCCGCCGGTGTCGACGAGCGTGAAGCGGCGGTCGAGCCACTCGGCCTTGTAGCTGACCCGGTCGCGCGTGACGCCGGGGGTGTCTTCCACGACCGCTTCGCGGCGGCCCAGGATGCGGTTCACGAGCGCGGACTTGCCGACGTTCGGGCGGCCCACGATCGCGACGACCGGCAGCGCGGGGAGCACCTCCACGACCTCACCGCCCGCCGTGAAGCCGGCCAGCAGCTCGGTGTCGTCGTCATCGAGCTCGTAGTCGGCGAGCGATGCGCGCAGCGCCGCCGCCCGCTGGTCGGCGAGATGCTCGTCGAGGTTCGCGAGCTTCTCCTCGAGCTGGTCGGGACCGCCCTCGTACTCGTCGTCGGTGGTAGCCATCAGTTCTCTCCTGTCGCGGTGCGCACGACGTCGATGACGGCGTCCACGGTCCGATCGAAGTCCAAATCGGTCGAGTCGACAACCACGACGCCGGGTGCGGCGGTGAGGAAGTCGACGACCTGCGAGTCCGACGCGTCACGGCGGTGGAGCGCCTCGGCGACAGCCGCGGCATCCTCTCCCGTGAGCTCGGCGCTGCGGCGCGCGGCGCGCACCTCGGGGCTGGCGGTCAGCAGGATGCGCACGGGCGCATCGGGAAAGACCACGGTGGTGATGTCGCGCCCCTCGACGATGACGCCGCTCGCGCCGGATGCCGCGACGAGCGCACGGAACAGCACGTTCACGCGCTCGCGCACCTCGGGCACGCGCGCGACGCCGCTGACGGCCGCCGAGACGCGCGGCTCACGGATGTCGTCGGTCACGAAGACATCGCCGACGCGGACCCAGTGGTCGTCGGGATCGAGGGAGATCGCGTAGTCGAAGTCGTCGAGGGCGCGCACGACGGCATCCGCGTCGGCCGTGTCGCCACCGTCCGCGAGCACGTGCCAGGCGAGCGCACGATAGGCGGCGCCGGTGTCGAGGAAGCCGTAGCCGAGCACGCGGGCGACCTGCTTCGACACGCTCGACTTGCCGCTGCCGGCAGGCCCGTCGATCGCGACGGTCACGGGAAACGACTCAGGGGCGGGATGCGACTCAGGCATGGGGGACGCTCGCGATCTTCCAGCCGCGCTTCTCGAGCCCGGCGACGGCTTCGTGGACGGCACTGGGGACGACGCTCAGCTCCGCGAGCCCGAACTGCGCGCCCGGGGAATGCTCGAGGCGGAGGTCCTCGATGTTCACTCCGAGCTCGCCGAGATCGCCGAACAGCCGACCGAGCTGGCCCGCCGTGTCGTCGACGCGCACGACGATCTGCTCGAACCGGCGGTTCTGCCCGTGTTTGCCGGGCAGGCGCTCGACGCCCTCATTGCCGCGGCGGATCGTGTCGGCGAGCGCACGACGAGCACCGGGCGCCGCCGGGTCGCGCAGTGCGTCGGCCACCGCCCGCAGGTCACCGGCCAGGTCGTCGAGCACGGCCACGACGGGCGCGGCGTTGGCGCCGAGGATCTGCACCCACAGTTCGGGGGCGGATGCGGCGATGCGCGTCGTGTCGCGCACGCCCTGGCCCGTCAGGCGCAGCGATCCCTCGGGAGCCGCGACGAAGCGTCCGGCGAGCAGACTCGCGACCAGCTGCGGAACGTGCGAGGTCAGCGCGACGGCCTCGTCGTGCTCGTGCGGGGTCATCTCGAGCGGCATCGCACCCAGATCCAGGGCGAGCCCCTCGACGACGGCGAGGTCGGAAGCGCGCGTCTCCTCGTCGCGGCACACGACCCAGGGCCGTCCGACGAAGATGTCGGCGCGAGCCGAGATCGCCCCGCCCCGCTCACGGCCGGCGAGCGGGTGCGAACCGATGTAATGCGTGAGGTCGACGCCGCGCTTGCGCAGCTCGAGGTAGGGCTCGAGCTTGACGCTCGCGACATCCGTCACGACGACGCCGGGGTGGGAGCGCAGCTCGCGCTCGACGACATCCGCCGTGACATCCGGGGGCACGGCGACCACGACGAGCACGGGGCGGTCATCCGGTGCCGCGAGGCGCCCGGCGCCGTAGTCGACGGCGAGCCGCAGCTGAGCCGGCGAGGCGTCGTCGAGGGCGACGTCGACGCCGAGCAGGCGAAGCGCGTGACCGATGCTCGAGCCGAGCAGGCCCGCGCCGACGATACGCACGGTACCGGCCGTGCGTGCAGCACGGCCGGGGCGCACGGGATCGAGCGAGGAATCGGTCACGGGTTCTCCGGAGAAGTCGGGTGCTCGGGGGCACCGTCGGCGCTGCGCGAGAGCGTCAGCAGCGCACCGCGTTCCACTGTAGTCAACTCCCGGGCGCGTCCCGCCGGGAGGGTTCCCAGGTGGAGCGGCCCGAACTGGCGCCGCACCAGCTCGAGAACCGGATGCCCGACCTCGGCCATCATGCGTCGGACGATGCGGTTGCGCCCCGAGTGCAGCGTGAGCTCCACCAGACTCGTCTCGCCGGAGGTGTCGAGCAGTCGCGCCTTGTCCGCGGCGATGGGACCGTCGTCGAGGTCGACGCCCTTCGTCAAGCGCGCGATCGTCTGCGGCGTCACGCGCCCGCGCACCTTCGCGATATAGACCTTCGTCACCCCGAAGGAGGGGTGGGCGAGGACATGGGCGAGCTCGCCGTCGTTGGTGAGCACGAGCAGACCACTCGTCTCGGCATCCAGGCGGCCCACGTTGTAGAGGCGCTCGTCCCAGTCCTTCGTGAACCGGCGCAGGTCGGCCCGGCCCTTCTCGTCCTTCATCGAGCTGACGACACCGGTCGGCTTGTTCAGCATCACGTAGCGCTTCGTCGTGTCGAGCTGCACGGCGGTGCCGTCGACGTCGACGATGTCGACGGTCGGGTCGATCCGGCTGCCGAGCTCGGTCACGGTCGTGCCGTTGA
This sequence comes from Microbacterium arborescens, assembly GCF_030369635.1. Taxonomy (NCBI): domain Bacteria; kingdom Bacillati; phylum Actinomycetota; class Actinomycetes; order Micrococcales; family Microbacteriaceae; genus Microbacterium; species Microbacterium arborescens. The sequence continues at coordinate 2,746,173 of NZ_CP128474.1, forward strand.
CACGAACACGACCCTCGACGATCAGCTGCTCGCACACGCGGCGCGACGCCACCCCCGCGTTGGCGAGGACCTTCTGCAGGCGTACTCCTTCGGCATCCGTCATCGCGTCGCCTCTCCTTCGAAACCGTCGGCGCCGTCGTCGAGCAACGGCGAGATGGGCGGCAGCTCGTCGAGCGAGTTGATGCCGAGATTGACCAGCAGCGCGTCGGTGGTGCCGTACAGGATCGCCCCCGTCTCGGGATCGTGCCCGACCTCCGTCACCAGCCCGCGCGAGAGCAGGGTGCGCACGACCGAGTCGACGTTGACGGCACGGATCGAAGCCACCTGGCTGCGTGACACGGGCTGCTTGTACGCGATGACCGCGAGCGTCTCGAGCGCCGCCTGCGACAGGCGCGAGGGCGCCTGCGTGTTGACGAACTCGCTCACGAGAGCGTCGTGTTCGGCGCGCACGTACATGCGCCAGCCGCCGCCCACCTCGCGCAGCTCGAAGCCGCGACGCGGGCCACCCGCCTCGCCGTCGTAATCGGCGACGAGACCGGCGACCGCCTGGCGGACGGCAGCGACGGGCGCGCCGACGGCGGCGGCGAGCGCGACGAGGCTCTGCGGCTCGTCGACGATCAGCAGGATCGCCTCCAGCCGACGCGCGACGTCTGTGATCGGCGTGGCCACGGTCGGTGTCGGGTCATCGGTCATAATCGGCTCCCAGCGTGGCGAGGTTCTCCTCGGACCAACGGTCGGCGGTCCAGCGCAGCGTCAGCTCGCCGAGCGGCTCGAGCTGCTCGAACGACAGCGCCGCGTGGCGGTAGAGCTCGAGCACGGCGATGAAGCGGGCCACGACGACGCCGGGCTGCGTGACGCCCGCGATGAGCTCGCGGAAGTTCAGGGTACCCGCGCCGCGGAGCAACGTCACGACGACCGCCGCCTGTTCACGGATCGACACGAGCGGTGCGTGCAGGTGGTCCAGACCCACGACGGGGATCTCCTTCGGCGCGAAGGCGAGCGTAGCGAGCGCCGCGAAGTCGTCGGGGCTCAGCGTCCACACGAGCTCCGGGGCGGCTGCGCGATACTTCTCGTCGAGGCGCGCCGAGCGGGTGTGACGCCGGTCCTCGGCGACGATGCGCTCGGCGAACCAGCCGGCGACCTGTTTGAACGCGCGGTACTGCAGCAGCCGGGCGAACAGCAGGTCGCGCGCCTCGAGCAGCGCGACCGACTCGGCGTCGATGAGCTCGCCCTGCGGCAGGAGGCCGGCGACCTTCATGTCGAGCAGCGTCGCGGCGACCACCAGGAACTCCGAGGCGGCGTCGAGCTCCTCGGGCTCCAGCCCGCGCAGGTAGCCGATGAACTCGTCGGTGACCTTGCTCAGCGAGACTTCGGTGATGTCGAGCTCGTGCTTGCCGATGAGGTTGAGGAGCAGGTCGAACGGCCCGTCGAAGTTCGTCAGCGAGACCCGGAAGCCGGGACCGCTCGGATCGCCCGCGTCGGGCTCGGCCGGCTCGGCGGCATCGGCGAGCCCGTCAGGCGACGGCGCCACGGGCGACGAGCTCCCGCGCGAGACGCAGGTAGGCCTGCGCGGCCTGATGCTCCGGCGCGAACGTGATGATCGGCACTCCCGCGACCGACGCGTCGGGGAACTTCACGGTGCGCCCGATGACGGTCTCGAGCACGTCGTCGCCGAAGGCCTCCACGACGCGCTCGAGCACCTCGCGCGAATGCAGCGTGCGCGGGTCGTACATCGTCGCGAGGACGCCGTCGAGCTCGATGGACGGGTTGAGCCGGTCGCGCACCTTCTCGATCGTCTCGATCAGCAGTGCGACACCGCGCAACGCGAAGAACTCGCACTCGAGCGGGATGAGGACGCCGTGGCTCGCCGTCAGCGCATTGACCGTGAGCAGCCCGAGCGAGGGCTGGCAGTCGATGAGGATGACGTCGTACTCGGCCGAGACGCCGCGCAGCACGCGCGCCAGGATCGTCTCGCGGGCGACCTCGTTGACGAGGTGCACCTCGGCCGCCGAGAGATCGATATTCGCGGGGATGACGTCGAGACCCGGTACCGAGGTCGGCACGATGACCTCGTGGGCGTCGCGCTTGGTGTCGAGCAGCAGGTCGTAGATCGTCGGGACGTCGTGCGTGGCGATGCCCAGGCCCGCCGACAGCGCGCCCTGCGGGTCGAAGTCGACGGCGAGAACCTTGCGTCCGTACTCGGCGAGGGATGCGGCGAGGTTGATCGTCGTCGTGGTCTTGCCGACGCCGCCCTTCTGGTTGCACAGGGCGATGATGCGCGCGGGGCCGTGACCGTCGAGCTTCGGCGGGGTCGGGAAACCTCGGTATGGCCGACCGGTGGGTCCGATCGGGGTGTCCTCCGTGGGGGCCTTCCCGGCCTTCCGCGACTTGTCCGTCACCGAGACTCCTGCTTTCCGTAGCGTGCGATCGATTCTCGCACAGGCACCCGGCGCGAGCCGATACGTTCGTCGGACGCGCGGGGCGGAAGTTCCCTCGACGGGCGCCGGAAGCGACACCAGCACCGAGGTTCCGACGAATGTATCGCCCCGGGCCGAGGACTCAGAGGCTGCCGAGGACGTCGAGCCGCACCTGCGCGGCCACCGCGATGACGAGGTAGTCGGTCACGACGACGAGCGGGGTCCACGACAGCAGCAGCGCCCCGACGCGCTGCGGCGCGCTCCCCCAGACTCCCTCGCGCAGCGTCCAGCCGATGGTCGCCCAGAAGAGCGGGATCGTCACGAGCCACACGACCATGCACCACGGGCACAGCGAGCCGTACTCGAACACGCTGCGGTAGGCGAAGACGTGGACGAGCACGAACGCCGCCGCGACGAAGCCGGCGTACACCCGCCAGTACCAGGGACGAAGCCCGGCCGGCGCGGCAAGGGCCGAGACCCCCGCGAAGACCGCCCCCGGGAAGAGCACGATCCCGATGATGGAGTTGCTGAATCCGAGCAGGTTCCCGCCGGGGCTCAGCAGGTTGGGCCCGCAGGTGACGACGGGGCTGATGTCGCACGAGATCATGGCCTCGCCGCCCGTCAGCTGCCCGATGTACTCGTGGTAGAGCAGGAACGACACGACCCACCCCGCGATGCCGACGACGATCCAGACGACGGCGAGCGCGGGACCGGGCCGGATGTCGCGTGCCGATGCTGCGGCGTCGTCGGATGCTGCGGCGTCGACGGATGCTGTGGTGGGCATGAGGTCAGCCTGCGGTGTTCGCCCCGTGGTCGGGGCTGCCCCGTGCCAGGAAAAACCGACGCGATTGGATGCCGCGAAGACCGGTCTCAGCCTCAGCGCCAGGTCGCCGTGAGCAGACCGGCGACGACCCCGAAGACGAGGGGCAGCAGGCAGCCGATGGCCGCGGGGCGACCGACCGCGGGCCGGGTGAACAGGTATGCTCGCGTCTCGGCCCGTTCCGCGTCGGTGCTGCGCAGCGCCCCGCCCGGCGACGGCTCCGGATGAGGGTCCGCGGCATCCTCGATACGCGCGGCGACCGCGAGCAGGTCCTCGGTCCAGCGCCAGAACGGGGCGGTCCACCGCGGCAGCGCGCCGCGCGAGAGGAAGTACACGTGGCGTCCGGCGGTCTCGACGTCCACATCGGGCGCCACCGCCGCCAGGCCGGCGCGCACGGACGGCGTGAGCATCCGTCGGACACCGTCGCCATCCGCGGGCGCACACCAGACGCCGAAGTGCTCGTCGAACCCGCCACCGATCTCGATCCGCTCCTGGCCTTCGGGCGGCCGCCAGGACGGCGCGCCCGGCGCGTGCACCGCCACCAGGCTCGCCCGCGGCAGCTCGGTCGCGATGCCGACGCGGAGGTACGTCAGTGAGCGCGGCATCCGGTAGCGGCCGATCCACGTGTCGAACGCGTAGTCCGCCGAGCGGAACGGGCGCGGCTCGCTCCCCGTCACGACCGCGGTCGCCATCCGGCGCTTGCCGAGGCCGAAGACGGTCGCGCTCTCCGGCGGGTCGTCCTCGCGGTGGCGCAGGTCGAGCCGGTTCGCTGTCGCGAACCGTTCCAGACGGTACAACGCGGCGTCCGCCTCCTGCCGGGCGCGACGCATCCCGTCGAAGCGACTCACCGCGAGTGGCAGCACCATCACCGCCGCGATCACGATGGTCGCCCACGACAGGCCCGAGCCGCCCGCGATCGATTGGACGGAGAGGACGAAGAGCAACGCGAGCACGCCCGCCCCGAGCACCAGCACCGCCGAGACGAACATCGCCCGCGCGGCGACCATCCGTGAGGCGCCCCGCCCCGCTTCGCCACGGAGCCCCGCTTCCCCGGGCTCGGGGAGCGGCGCCGTGAGCGCCTCGGTGCCGAACGGGGTGGCTCCGGCGTCGTCCCGGGATGCGCCGCTGCTCATGTTCCCATCCTGCCGTGCCGGGGCTGCGGGGCCGTTCGCCCGCGCGCGTCTCAGCGCGCGCGGGGATGAGAGGTCGCGTAGATCTCTCGCAGCGCGTCGACCGTGACGTGCGTGTAGATCTGGGTCGTCGCCACCGAGGCGTGCCCGAGCAGTTCCTGCACGACACGCACGTCGGCTCCGCCTTGCAGCAGGTGCGTCGCGAACGAATGCCGGAGGGTGTGCGGTGACACATGGGCCGCCAGCTCAGCGCGCTCGGCCGCCTGCTGCATGATCAGCCACGCGCTCTGCCGCGACAGCGGAGCACCGCGCACCCCGAGGAACAGCCGGGGCGTCGCCCGTCCGCGCCGGGAGAGCTCCGGCCGCGCCCGCGCGAGGTAGGCCTCGACCGCGGCGCGAGCGTACGAGCCGACCGGCACGATCCGCTCCTTCGCGCCCTTGCCTCGAACGCGCAGCACGTCGCCGAGGGCGAGGTCGTCGACATCCAGCTGCACGATCTCCGACACCCGGGCGCCGGTCGCGTACAGCAGCTCGAGCAGCGCTCGATCCCGCAACGCGGCGAGGTCGGTCGCCGCGACATCGCCCGGCGTGGGGCCCGCGGCGTCGAGCAGCCGTTCGACCTGATCGATCGTCAGCGCCTTCGGGAGGCGCCGCGGCGTCTTGGGCGGGCGCAGCCGCTGCGTCGGGTCCGCGTCGACGATGCCTTCGCGGGCCAGGAAGCGGTGCAGTCCCCGCAGCGACGACTGCAGCCGCGCCAGCGACGTCGCCGCCGGCGGCGGGTCGGCGGACGCCGCTTCTTCCGCGAACCGCGTCACGACCTCCGCCGTGATCTCCGACGTCTCGTCGATGCCCTGCCCGTCGAGCCACACGGTGTACGCGTCGAGGTCGCGGCGATAGGCCGCGACGGTGTGCGCCGACAGTCCGCGTTCGACCGAGATGTGTCGCAGGTACGCCGCGACGGCGCGGTCGAGCCGCACGTCCGTCAGCCCCGACGCAGCCGTTCGGCCGCCGCGAGCACGCCCGTCGCCAGGATGCCGTTTCGGAACCGTCCCGCGAGCACGCCGTCGACGACCTCCGTCAACGGCACGCGCTCGACGCGCATGTCGGCCTCCTCGTCCTCGCGCTCGTAAGCGCTCGGTGCCGGACGGAGTCCGCGGGCGAGGAAGACGTGGATGATCTCGTCGTTGCCCCCGGGCGTCGTGAAGATGCTGACGAGCGGCTCGAGCGACTCGGCCACCAGGTCGACCTCTTCGGCGAGTTCCCGCCGGGCGGTCTCGATCGGCGGTTCGCCGGCGACGTCGAGCAGCCCGGCGGGGATCTCCCAGTCGCGGTGACGGATCGGATGCCGGTACTGCTGGATCAGCACCACGCGCTCCTCGTCGTCGATCGCGACGACGGCCGCAGCCCCGGGGTGATCGACGAACTGGCGGGTGATCTCGCCGTCGCCGAAACGCACCGTCTCACTCCGCACGTCCCAGACGTGGCCGGAGTAGACGAGCTCGCTCGAGACGACCTCGGGCTCGACGGGTTCGTCGCGCAGCTCAGGCATCCTCGACCTCGAACAGCTCGCTCGCGCGGTGCCGGTCGAGGGCGGCGGCGACCAGCCCGCGGAAGAGCGGGTTCGCCTCGGTCGGGCGCGACCGCAGCTCGGGGTGGGCCTGCGTCGCGATGTAGTACGGGTGCACGTCACGCGGCAGCTCGACGTACTCGACGAGGTTGCGGTCGGGTGACAGGCCCGAGAAGACCAGTCCGGCCTCGGCGATCTGGTCGCGGTACCGGTTGTTCACCTCGTAGCGGTGGCGGTGGCGCTCGGAGGCCTTCGTGGCTCCGTACACCTCGGCCGCGAGCGAGCCCTCGGCGAGGTCGGCCTCGTACAGGCCCAGGCGCATCGTGCCGCCGAGGTCGCCGCCGGCGATGATGTCGACCTGCTCGGCCATCGTCGCGATGACCGGGAACTCGGTCTCCGGGTCGAACTCGCTCGAGGACGCACCCGACAGGCCCGCCATGTTGCGCGCGTACTCGATGACCATGCACTGCAGGCCCAGGCAGATGCCCAGCGTGGGGATGCCCTGTTCGCGCGCGAACTTCAGTGCGCCGAGCTTGCCCTCGATGCCGCGGATGCCGAAGCCGCCGGGCACGACGATGCCGTCGATGCTCGCGAGAGCCTTCTCGGCCCCCTCCGGCGTCTCGCACAGGTCGGAAGGGATCCAGGTGACGTTGACCTTGGTCTCCTGCGCGAAGCCGCCGGCCTTGAGGGCTTCGGTGACCGACAGATATGCGTCGGGCAGGTCGATGTACTTCCCGACGAGGCCGATCGTGACCTCGTGCTTGGGGTTGTGGACGGCGTCGAGGACCTTGCTCCACCGCGTCCAGTCGACGTCGTCGGCCTTCTCGGCGAGCCCGAGTCGGCGCGTGATGTAGGCGTCGAGGCCCTGGTCGTTGAGGGTCGAGGGGATGTCGTAGATGCTCGGCAGGTCGACGGTGTTCACGACGCCCTCGACGTCGACGTCGCACATGAGCGCGATCTTGTTGCGGTTGCTCTCGCTGACGGGACGGTCGCTGCGCAGCACGAGGGCGTCGGGCTGGATGCCGACCTGGCGGAGGGCTGCGACCGAGTGCTGAGTCGGCTTCGTCTTCTGCTCGCCCGAGGCTCCCATGAACGGTACAAGCGAGACGTGCACGAAGAACACGTTGTCGCGGCCGAGCTCGTGACGCAGCTGGCGGGCGGCTTCGAGGAAGGGCTGCGACTCGATGTCGCCGACGGTGCCGCCGACCTCGGTGATGATGACGTCCGGGCGGGGTTCCTCGGTCGCCTGCAGCCGCATCCGGCGCTTGATCTCGTCGGTGATGTGCGGGATGACCTGGACGGTGTCGCCGAGGTACTCGCCGCGGCGCTCCTTGGCGATGACCTGCGAGTAGATCTGCCCGGTCGTGACGTTGGCCGCCTGCGTGAGCTCGATGTCGAGGAAGCGCTCGTAGTGCCCGATGTCGAGGTCGGTCTCGGCGCCGTCGTCGGTGACGAAGACCTCACCGTGCTGGAAGGGGTTCATCGTGCCCGGGTCGACGTTCAGGTACGGGTCGAGCTTCTGCATCACGACGCGGAGACCGCGTGCGGTGAGGAGGTTGCCGAGACTCGCGGCGGTCAGTCCCTTACCGAGAGAAGAGACCACACCACCGGTCACGAAGATCTGCTTGGTGGTGTTCTGGGAAGAGGCCGCGCGATGAGTGTCCGTCACGGGCTTCTATTCTATCAGTCAGGAACGCGACAGGTTCAGCAGTTCTCGGGCGTGCTCGATCGCGGCCCCCGAATCCGGCAGCCCGGACAGCAGACGCGCCATCTCGGCCTCGCGGTCGCCGCCGTCCAGACGCCGCACGCTCGAGGCCGTCACCGAGCCGTCGTTCGACTTCACGACGGTCAGGTGGTTCGTCGCGAAGGCCGCGACCTGCGCGAGGTGCGTCACGACGATCACCTGGCTGGTCTCGGCGAGCCGTGCGAGCCGTCGCCCCACCTCGATCGCGGCGGCACCGCCGATGCCGGCATCCACTTCGTCGAACACGAAGGTCGGCACGGGGTCGGTTCCCGCGATCACGACCTCGATCGCGAGCATGACACGGCTGAGCTCACCACCCGAGGCTCCCTTCGCGACCGGCCGGGGGTCGGCGCCGGGGTGCGGCGCCAGCAGGATCGTCACGTCGTCACGACCCGACACCGACGCAGTGCCGGGCTCGACGGTGACGAGCAGTCGCGCGTCGGGCAGGGCGAGCTCGCGGAGTTCCGCCGTCACCGCCTCGCCGAGGCGCTCCGCGGCGGCGGTACGGGCTGCGGTGAGCTCCGCGGCTGCGGCATCCAGCGCTTCGCCGAGCTCGTCGCGTTCAGCCCGCAGTCTCTCGATGCGGTCGCCGTCGTCGTCGAGCTCCATGAGTCGCGCGGACCCGCTCTCGAGCAGCGCGAGCGCCTCGTCGAGAGTGCCGTGCACGCGCAGCAGGCCGTTCAGCGCCGCGCGCCGCTCCTCGACGGCCGCGAGCTCCTGCGGCCCGCTCTCGTCGAGATCGGCGAGGTACGCGCTCAGTCCCGTCACGAGATCGGCGGCGCGGTAACCGAGGTCGGCCAGGGGCTCCACGAACGCGGCGAGCGCCGCATCGCTCGCCGCGGAGCGCTCGATGGCGCGCCGGGCCTCGGCGAGGAGCGACACCGCGTCGGGGAGCTCATCGTCGTTCGAGAGCGCATCGTGTGCCGTGGCTGCGGCGGCACGCAGCTCTTCGACGTTCGCCAGCTTCTCCGCGCGTTCGGCGAGCGCCGCATCCTCGCCCGGCTGCGGCGCGACGGCCTCGATGTCGGCGATGCGGGCGCGTAGATCGTCCGCCTCTCGTCGGCGCGCATCGCGATCGGCGTCGAGCTGAGTCAGTTCGGCATCGACGGCACGCCAGGCCTCGAACGCCGCGCGGTAGCGATCGCGCACCGCGGTGATCTCCGGCCCGCCGAAGCGGTCGAGCGCGTCGCGCTGCGCGGCGGCGGACTTGAGGCGCAGCTGGTCGGACTGTCCGTGCACGACGATGAGCTGCTCGGCGAGCTCGGCGAGCACCGCCGCGGGTGCCGGACGGCCTCCGACGCTCGCGCGCGAGCGCCCCTCGCTCGACAGCACACGGCCCAGATACAGCTCGGAGCGGCCCCCGCCGATCGGTTCGACGTCTCCTCCGGCCTCGCGCACCCGCTCGGCGACGGGCCCGCTCTCGTCGACGATCCAGACGCCGTCGACGGATGCCTGCGGCGCACCGGCGCGCACGGCTCCCGAGTCGGCGCGTTGCCCGAGCAGCAGTCCGAGCCCGGCGACGACCATGGTCTTGCCCGCACCCGTCTCACCCGTGATCGCGGTGAACCCGGGGCCTATCGGCAAGGTCGCCTCGGCGATCACGCCGAGGCCGCGCAGACGCATCTCCTCGATCACGTCGCACTCTCCTGCTGCTCGAGACTCGGACCGCGCCAGCCCACCACCGGCAACCGGAACTTGCGGACGAGCCGGTCGGTGAAGGCGGCCGGATGCAGTCGGGCCAGGCGCACAGGGGTCTTCGAACGGCGCACCACGACCCGGGCGCCCGGCGGGAGTTCCTGCGAGCGGCGGCCATCCGCCCACAGGATGCCGGTGCCGTTCGTGCCCGCGCCGACCTCGATCGCCACGGATGCCTCGGGGCTGATCACCAGCGGACGGGCGAAGAGCGCATGGGCCGAGAGCGGCACGACGGCCACCGCTTCGACGTCCGGCCAGATCACGGGGCCGCCGGCGGAGAAGTTGTACGCGGTCGATCCGGTCGGTGTCGCGATGACGACGCCGTCGCAGCCGAAGGCCGAGAGCGGACGCCGGTCGACCTCGAGGACGACCTCGAGCATCCGTTCGCGGCTGGCCTTCTCGACCGTCGCCTCGTTCAGCGCCCAGGTCTCGTACACGACAGCGCCGGAACCGTCTTTCACCCGGACCGAGAGCGCCATGCGCTCTTCGACGTCGTAGTCGCGGTCGATGACCCGCCGGACGGCGTCGTCCATGTCGTCGGCCTCGATCTCGGCGAGGAAGCCGACGTGGCCCATGTTGATGCCGAGGACGGGCGCGGTCCCGCCTCGGACGAGGTCGACGGCGCGCAGGATCGTGCCGTCGCCGCCCAGGACGATCGCGAGCTCGAGATCGGCGACCGTGACCTCCTGATCCAGTGTGGCGACGCCGGGCAGCTCACCGAGCGCCTCGACGAGTTCGGCGCGGTCGTCTGCGGCGAGCACGGGCCGCGCCCCGGCACCGGACAGCGCGTTGAGGACGCGTTGCGCCGCGGCGACGGTGTCGGGACGGCGCGCGTGAGCGACGACGAGGATGTTGCGCATCGCGTCGGTCATCGGGCTCCCGCCAGTTCGTCCACCGTGTGTATCCATTGTGTCGGATTGCCCGCGTCACCAGCGCGGATGCACAGGTGCACGACGTATTCCTGATTGCCGTGCGTTCCCACGAGCGGCGATGCGATGACACCGTGCGTGGCGAGCCCCGCGTCCCACGCCGACCACAGCACGCCCATCACAGCATCCGCTCGGAGGGCCGGATCGGTCACCAGCCCGCCTTTGACGGCGGTCCGACCGACCTCGAACTGCGGCTTGACGAGCAGGACGACATCGGTCGCCGGATCGCACACCGAGACGACGGCGGGAAGGACATGCTCCAGCGAGATGAACGAGAGGTCGCCGGTGATGATCTCCGGCTGGAACGAGGCGCCCGCCATACCGGCCAGCGCCTCGGGCGAGAGGTCGCGCACGTTGAAGCCCTCGACGACGAGCACGTCGGGGTCTGCGGCGATGCTCGGCGCGAGCTGCCCGTGTCCGACGTCGACGGCGACGACGGGGCGGGCGCCGCGCTCGCGCAGCACCTGCGTGAAGCCCCCGGTCGAGGCGCCCATGTCGAGGGCGCTCCGATCCGCGACGTGGATGCCGAACGCGTCGAGCCCGGCGATCAGCTTGTGCGCCGCGCGGCTGACGTAGTGGTCGGCCCCGGCGACGGCGATGGTGGCGTCATCCGCCACGGGGTGGGACGCCTTCACGACGGTGCGTCCGTCCACCGACACGAGCCCCTCGGCGATCAGGGTCGCGGCGTGGCTGCGCGAGCGTGCGAGTCCGCGTGCCGCCAGCGCCGAATCGAGACGCGTGCTCACGCGGCGCCGGTGGGACCGGAGTCGAGGCGACGCGCCAGCTCGTCATGCAGGGCCGCATACGACGCGGCCCGCTCGCTCAACGGCTGATCCTCGATGACGTCGAGCGACGACAGCAGGTCGTCACGCCATTGCTCGGCGAGGCCCTGCGTCGCGCTGTCCGCAGTGGCGGCGTCGCGCTCACCCGGGTCGGCACCATCCATCGACATGGTTCCCACGATACGCGGGGTCAGGGACGGTGGAACGGATCCGCGTAGAGACGCTCCGGCACCCGGAATCCGTAGATCGCACGGCCGGTCGCCCAGATCGCGGCGGCACCCGCACGCACGAGGTCGATCGGGCGGTCGCCTTCAGACTCGATGACGATGTCGGCGCCGTCGATGCGCACGGATGCGGCGCCGACCGTGGTCACGTCGCCCTTCGTCCTGACCTCGGGGTAGGGCTCGTGCAGCTCACGCAGGTCGCCGACGATGTAGGTCGGCCGGGCGTTGGCGGGGGCCGCGAGCACGTGCTTGGGCCGATCGATACCCGTCAGCACGAGCACCGAGCGGATTCCGGCTGCCTGCGCACCGGCGATGTCCGTGTCGAGGCGGTCGCCGATGAACAGGGGCTGCGCGGCCCCGAAGCGGGCGACGGCCTCGTCGAAGATCGGACGCTCGGGCTTGCCGGCGACGGTCGCGAGTCGGCCGACCGCCGTGTGCACGGCCGAGACGAGGGTGCCGTTTCCCGGCGCGATCCCCCGCGCCTGCGGAATGGTCCAGTCGGTGTTGGTGGCGATCCAGGGGATCCCGCCTTCATCCTCCGGGGTGGCCAACGCGTAGGCGGCCTCGGCGAGCTGCGCCCAGCCGACGTCGGGTGCGAACCCCTGAACGACGGCCGCGGGGTTGTCGTCGGCCGAACGGGTGGGCACATAGCCCGCTTTCTCGAGCTCGTGGACGAGCCCGTCACCGCCGACGACGAGGATCGTCGCGCCAATGGCAACGCGTTCACGCAGCAGGCGCATGGCAGCCTGAGGGCTCGTGATCACGTCTTCGGGTCGGGTGGACGTCAGCCCGAGCTCGCGCAGGTGTTCGGCGACGACCGAGTCCCGTCGGGATGCGTTGTTGGTGATGTATCCGAGCCGGCGCGACGCACCCGCGCGGTTCAAGCTCTCGATGGCATGCGGGAGCGCGCCCGGCCCGGCATAGACGACGCCGTCGAGGTCGGCGAGGACCGCATCCACGCCGTCGAGCGGCGTCGCCGTCGTCGATGAGCGGGAGAACAGCCCCATCAGTCGCGCTCCTCCGTCTTGGCTTCCGCCGGCGCCTCGCTTTCGAGCGCCGCGGTCTCATCGATGTCGTCGACCACGATCAGCTCGCGGTCGGCGTCGGTCGCGCCGAGTGCCTCCTCGGCGACGACGGCCCGACGCTGCCAGAGTGCGGCTTCGCCGGAGCGCCCCAGGTCCTCGAGCACAGCCGCCCGGGCCGCGAACAGAGCGGGGCTCCACGAGAAGGCGCGGTCAGGGTCGAGCTCGGGGATGTCGAGTTCCTGCAGCGCGCGCTCGGTCTCGCCGAGGTCGAGGCGGGCACCCGACATCGCGATCGCGAGCTCGACGCGGACCTCGATGGGAAGGGTGGACCGGTCGACGGCGCGGCCGACCTCGAGCGCCCGGTCGGGACGGCCGACTCCGCGCTCGCTGTCGACCATCATGGCGATCTGGTCGTCGCTTCCGGAGATGCGGCGGTAGGTGCGCAGTTCGCGCAACGCGAGGGCGTAGTCGCCCGTCGCATAGGCGGTGATCGCCACCGTCTCACGCACGACTCCGACGCGACCGGCCCGGCGCGATGCCGCGAGAGCGTGCTCGTGCGCGAGCTCGGGGTCGTCGTCGATCAGCTGCGCGACCATGGCGAGGTGACGGGCGACCTGCTCCGCGTTCTCCTTGCTCAGGGTCTTCAGTTCGTTGCGCGCGGCGCCCGGCAGGTCACGAGCCGTGACGCTTTCGGGGATCTCCGGGCCGCGCGGGATGTCGCGACGCTCGGAACCCTGCGGCGGACGCGACGCACGTGCCCCGTCGCGGTCATCCCGACGCGGGCGCGCGTCGCCGTCGCGGCGCGGGTACGACGGACGGTCACCATCGCGACGAGGGTAAGAAGGACGGTCACCATCACGACGCTGGTACGACGGACGATCACCATCACGACGCGGACGGGAATCACCATCACGACGCTGGTACGACGGGCGGTCACCATCACGACGCGGGTACGACGGCCGATCGCCATCGCGACGCGGACGGGAATCACCATCGCGCTGCGGACGGGAATCAGCATCACGACGCTGGTACGACGGACGATCACCATCGCGACGCGGACCGGAATCACCATCACGACGAGGACGGGAATCACCATCACGACGAGGACGGGAATCACCGTCGCGACGAGGACGGCCGTCTCCGGCGCCATCCCGACGCGGGCGATCGTCATTGGCACGCGGCGGACGGGAGTCGCCGTCGCGAGATGGACGCCGCGCACCGGAATCCGCAGCAGAGTAGCGGGGCTTACGCTCCGATCGCGGGCGGTCTTCTTCAGTCACGACGTTCCTTTCGTCCCGGAAACGAGAAAAGGCCACCCAACATTGGGTGGCCTTTTCACGAAAGAAGTCCGGCGGTGTCCTACTCTCCCACAGGGTCCCCCCTGCAGTACCATCGGCGCTGTGAGGCTTAGCTTCCGGGTTCGGAATGTAACCGGGCGTTTCCCTCACGCTATGGCCGCCGAAACACTATTGATGTTTCAGTCTGCACAACGATTGATCGTTATGCGGTTCTCGACCGTACATCGAGAACCACTCAGTGGACGCAAGCACCAAAAACGGTGTGTTATCAAGTCATCGGCTTATTAGTACCGGTCAGCTTCACGTGTTACCACGCTTCCACATCCGGCCTATCAACCCAGTAGTCTAGCTGGGAGCCTCTCGCCCGAAGGCATGGAAATCTCATCTTGAGGCCGGCTTCCCGCTTAGATGCTTTCAGCGGTTATCCATCCCGAACGTAGCTAACCAGCGGTGCTCCTGGCGGAACAACTGGCACACCAGAGGTTCGTCCAACCCGGTCCTCTCGTACTAGGGTCAGATCCTCTCAAATTTCCTACGCGCGCAGCGGATAGGGACCGAACTGTCTCACGACGTTCTAAACCCAGCTCGCGTACCGCTTTAATGGGCGAACAGCCCAACCCTTGGGACCTACTCCAGCCCCAGGATGCGACGAGCCGACATCGAGGTGCCAAACCATGCCGTCGATATGGACTCTTGGGCAAGATCAGCCTGTTATCCCCGAGGTACCTTTTATCCGTTGAGCGACAGCGCTTCCACAAGCCACTGCCGGATCACTAGTCCCGACTTTCGTCCCTGCTCGACCTGTCAGTCTCACAGTCAAGCTCCCTTGTGCACTTACACTCGCCACCTGATTGCCAACCAGGTTGAGGGAACCTTTGGGCGCCTCCGTTACTTTTTGGGAGGCAACCGCCCCAGTTAAACTACCCACCAGGCACTGTCCCTGAACCGGATTACGGTTCGAAGTTAGATATCCAGAGTGACCAGAGTGGTATTTCAACAATGACTCCACGGTAACTGGCGTCACCGCTTCAAAGTCTCCCACCTATCCTACACAAGCCACACCGAACACCAATACCAAGCTGTAGTAAAGGTCACGGGGTCTTTCCGTCCTGCTGCGCGTAACGAGCATCTTTACTCGTAGTGCAATTTCGCCGAGTTCGCGGTTGAGACAGTTGGGAAGTCGTTACGCCATTCGTGCAGGTCGGAACTTACCCGACAAGGAATTTCGCTACCTTAGGATGGTTATAGTTACCACCGCCGTTTACTGGGGCTTAAATTCTCAGCTTCGCCTTGCGGCTAACCGGTCCTCTTAACCTTCCAGCACCGGGCAGGCGTCAGTCCGTATACATCGTCTTGCGACTTGGCACGGACCTGTGTTTTTAGTAAACAGTCGCTACCCACTAGTCTCTGCGGCCTCCACACCCTTTCGGAGTAAATCCTAATAAGTGGAAGGCCCCCCTTCTCCCGAAGTTACGGGGGCATTTTGCCGAGTTCCTTAACCACGATTCTCTCGATCTCCTTGGTATTCTCTACCTGACCACCTGAGTCGGTTTGGGGTACGGGCAGCTAGAACCTCGCGTCGATGCTTTTCTCGGCAGCATAGGATCACCCACTTTTTATCCGCATCGTGTCTCAGCCTGTATGAGTCACGGATTTGCCTATGACTCGGCCTACGCACTTGCCCCGGGACAACCATCGCCCGGGTTGGGCTACCTTCCTGCGTCACACCTGTTAATACGCTAGCCGCACCAGCATGGGGTCGAGCGTTAGACCGGACCGTCTCACCCCGAAGGGATCAACTAAGCCCGGGTTAGGACTCTTAGCACCACTGGATTAGCTTGGGCGGTTCTTCGCCGGTACGGGAATATCAACCCGTTGTCCATCGACTACGCCTGTCGGCCTCGCCTTAGGTCCCGACTTACCCAGGGAAGATTAGCTTGACCCTGGAACCCTTGGTCTTTCGGAGGACGTGTTTCTCACACGTCTTTCGCTACTCATGCCTGCATTCTCACTCGTGTAGCCTCCACGGCTGGTTCACACCGCCGCTTCGCTGGCCACACGACGCTCTCCTACCCATCAACACGGCTGGACCACGAAGGCCTACCAATAATGTCAATGCCACAACTTCGGTGGCGTGCTTGAGCCCCGTTACATTGTCGGCGCGGAATCACTTGACCAGTGAGCTATTACGCACTCTTTCAAGGGTGGCTGCTTCTAAGCCAACCTCCTGGTTGTCACAGCAACTCCACATCCTTTCCCACTTAGCACGCGCTTTGGGACCTTAGTTGGTGGTCTGGGTTGTTTCCCTCTCGACTATGAAGCTTATCCCCCACAGTCTCACTGCTGCGCTCTCACTTACCGGCATTCGGAGTTTGGCTGACGTCAGTAACCTTGTAGGGCCCATCGGCCATCCAGTAGCTCTACCTCCGGCAAGAAACACGCAACGCTGCACCTAAATGCATTTCGGAGAGAACCAGCTATCACGAAGTTTGATTGGCCTTTCACCCCTATCCACAGCTCATCCCCTCAGTTTTCAACCTAAGTGGGTTCGGTCCTCCACGACGTCTTACCGTCGCTTCAACCTGGCCATGGATAGATCACTTCGCTTCGGGTCTAGGACACGCGACTGAATCGCCCTATTCAGACTCGCTTTCGCTACGGCTACCCCACACGGGTTAACCTCGCCACGTATCGCTAACTCGCAGGCTCATTCTTCAAAAGGCACGCTGTCACCCCTACTAAGGAGGCTCCAACGGTTTGTAAGCAAACGGTTTCAGGTACTATTTCACTCCCCTCCCGGGGTACTTTTCACCTTTCCCTCACGGTACTTGTCCGCTATCGGTCATCTGGGAGTATTTAGGCTTATCAGGTGGTCCTGACAGATTCACACGGGATTTCTCGGGCCCCGTGCTACTTGGGATACTCTTCACGCCAAGAGAAGCATTTCGACTACGGGGTTCGCACCCTCTATGACCAGGCATTCAAACCTGTTCGTCTATACCTTCTTGTAACGTCGACCACTCGGCAGAATGATCAGAAAAGTCCCACAACCCCCAACGTGCAACGCCTGCCGGCTATCACACACGCAAGGTTTAGCCTGATCCGGTTTCGCTCGCCACTACTAACGGAATCGCTGTTGCTTTCTCTTCCTGTGGGTACTGAGATGTTTCACTTCCCCACGTTCCCTCTACCCGCCCTATATATTCAGGCGGGAGTCACTAGGTCGGCACGCCGCCCAGCGGGGTTTCCCCATTCGGACACCCTCGGATCACAGTGTGCTTATCCACTCCCCGAGGCTTATCGCAGATTGCTACGTCCTTCTTCGGCTCCAGATGCCAAGGCATCCACCGTTTGCTCTTAAAGACTTGAAATCACATGAGTTGAATCGTCAAAAAATTGACTAATGATCTTTAAGATCATCTTCACGACACAACACCCGAAGGTGTCGCATCGAAGATGCTCGCGTCCACTGTGTAGTTCTCAAAGTACGGGCGGTACCCTCCCCACATGCCACCCAAGCAGCATGAAGAAAAGGCCCAGAGGTTGCGGACTCTCATCCGGTCCCTCAGGACCCAACAGCGTGCAGGTGCGACACCCGAAACCCTCCCCGTTCCCACCGCAAGCGGCGTACTAGAGAAGAACCTCATCCTTCGCACCATGTCAAATGTTCCACCCATGAGCTCCCAGCGAAGAACATGTGCCTTCGAACTGGGTTCTGGACTCCGAAGAGTCAGATGCTCCTTAGAAAGGAGGTGATCCAGCCGCACCTTCCGGTACGGCTACCTTGTTACGACTTAGTCCTAATTACCGATCCCACCTTCGACGGCTCCCTCCACAAGGGTTGGGCCACCGGCTTCAGGTGTTACCGACTTTCATGACTTGACGGGCGGTGTGTACAAGACCCGGGAACGTATTCACCGCAGCGTTGCTGATCTGCGATTACTAGCGACTCCGACTTCATGAGGTCGAGTTGCAGACCTCAATCCGAACTGGGACCGGCTTTTTGGGATTCGCTCCACCTCACGGTATTGCAGCCCTTTGTACCGGCCATTGTAGCATGCGTGAAGCCCAAGACATAAGGGGCATGATGATTTGACGTCATCCCCACCTTCCTCCGAGTTGACCCCGGCAGTATCCCATGAGTTCCCACCATTACGTGCTGGCAACATAGAACGAGGGTTGCGCTCGTTGCGGGACTTAACCCAACATCTCACGACACGAGCTGACGACAACCATGCACCACCTGTATAGAGACCTTGCGGGGCGACTGTTTCCAGACGTTTCCTCTATATGTCAAGCCTTGGTAAGGTTCTTCGCGTTGCATCGAATTAATCCGCATGCTCCGCCGCTTGTGCGGGTCCCCGTCAATTCCTTTGAGTTTTAGCCTTGCGGCCGTACTCCCCAGGCGGGGAACTTAATGCGTTAGCTGCGTCACGGAATCCGTGGAATGGACCCCACAACTAGTTCCCAACGTTTACGGGGTGGACTACCAGGGTATCTAAGCCTGTTTGCTCCCCACCCTTTCGCTCCTCAGCGTCAGTTACGGCCCAGAGATCTGCCTTCGCCATCGGTGTTCCTCCTGATATCTGCGCATTCCACCGCTACACCAGGAATTCCAATCTCCCCTACCGCACTCTAGTCTGCCCGTACCCACTGCAGGCCCGAGGTTGAGCCTCGGGTTTTCACAGCAGACGCGACAGACCGCCTACGAGCTCTTTACGCCCAATAATTCCGGATAACGCTTGCGCCCTACGTATTACCGCGGCTGCTGGCACGTAGTTAGCCGGCGCTTTTTCTGCAGGTACCGTCACTTTCGCTTCTTCCCTGCTAAAAGAGGTTTACAACCCGAAGGCCGTCATCCCTCACGCGGCGTTGCTGCATCAGGCTTTCGCCCATTGTGCAATATTCCCCACTGCTGCCTCCCGTAGGAGTCTGGGCCGTGTCTCAGTCCCAGTGTGGCCGGTCACCCTCTCAGGCCGGCTACCCGTCGACGCCTTGGTGAGCCATTACCTCACCAACAAGCTGATAGGCCGCGAGCTCATCCCTGACCGAAATTCTTTCCAGCTACTGACCATGCGGTCGCAGCTCGTATCCGGTATTAGACGCCGTTTCCAGCGCTTATCCCAGAGTCAGGGGCAGATTGCTCACGTGTTACTCACCCGTTCGCCACTGATCCACAGAGCAAGCTCTGCTTCACCGTTCGACTTGCATGTGTTAAGCACGCCGCCAGCGTTCATCCTGAGCCAGGATCAAACTCTCCGTAAAGAAAATTTGCTGCGACCAGTCGGAAAAAGACCAGAGCAGCGAGTTTGATGCTGACCAAAGAGATAAATCATTGCTGACTATCCGTTGCCTCCCCGAAGGAAGGTCTTTGATCCAAAGGAATCTCACCCCACCGAAGTGGAGTCGAGGTTATTTGGCATTTGACAAGTGCACGCTGTTGAGTTCTCAAGGATCGGACGCTCCCCCAACTGACCTCACAGCCAGCCCAGAGGGCAACTTCACAACCATACCCCACCGACGACACGCTTCGGTTGACGTGGGAACGAAGTTCCGTGCCAGTCGAGGACTGATGTTCGGGGTGGAGGTTCCATCCTAGACGCAAGCGTCTTGTTCTCGCAAGAGGTTTGGGATGGGATTCGTTCTCCGCTTGAGGGGGCGTAGGCCTTCCGGCCCTCTCGCTCTTCCCTGTGGGGCGAACAAGTAATAAGTTACGCGGCTCCCGGCATCGTGGCAAAGCGGTGCGACATCCCGGGCGTGTCGCAACCCGCTCGACGGCCCGCGATCCGCGTGATCATGCGGAAAACGGCGGATGCCGCGGCTGGTTCGGCCGCGGCATCCGCCGTCTCGCTGTCGAGCGTCGCTCGCGCGATCACTCCCACTCGATGGTCCCCGGGGGCTTCGAGGTGACGTCGAGCACCACGCGGTTCACGTCGCGGACCTCGTTCGTGATCCGGTTGGAGATCTTCGACAGCACGTCGTAGGGCAGGCGCGTCCAGTCCGCGGTCATCGCGTCTTCGCTCGAGACGGGACGCAGGACGATCGGATGTCCGTAGGTGCGCCCGTCCCCCTGCACTCCCACCGATCGCACATCGGCGAGCAGCACGACGGGGCATTGCCAGATCTCGGCATCCAGCCCCGCCTTCGTCAGCTCGGCACGGGCGATCGCGTCGGCGTCACGCAGGATCTCGAGACGGTCAGCGGTGACCTCGCCCACGATGCGGATCCCGAGGCCGGGCCCCGGAAACGGCTGACGTCCGACGATGGCCTCGGGAAGTCCGAGCTCGCGGCCGATGGCGCGGACCTCGTCCTTGAAGAGCGTTCGCAGCGGCTCGATGAGCTCGAACTGCAGGTCTTCGGGCAGGCCGCCCACGTTGTGGTGGCTCTTGATGTTCGCCGTGCCGGCGCCACCGCCGGACTCGACGACATCCGGGTACAGCGTCCCCTGCACGAGGAACTGGATCGGCTCGCCGTCGGCGGCCGCCTCGGCCATCAGGTCGCGCTCGGCCTGCTCGAAGGCGCGGATGAACTCACGCCCGATGATCTTGCGCTTCTGCTCGGGGTCGCTCACGCCGGCGAGGGCCTCGAGGAAACGTTCGCGGGCGTCGACCGTGATCAGCCGGACACCCGTCGAGGCGACGTAGTCGTTCTCGACCTGCTCCCTCTCGCCCTTCCGGAGAAGGCCGTGGTCGACGAAGATCGCGGTGAGCTTGTCACCGACCGCCTTGTGCACGAGGGCCGTCGACACGGCCGAGTCGACACCGCCCGAAAGCGCGGAGATCACGCGCCCCGAGCCGACTTGCTCGCGAATGCGCTCAACCTGCTCGGCGATGACGTTGCCGCTGTTCCAGTCGGCCGGGAGCCCCGCCGCCTTGTGCAGGAAGTTCTCGAGCACCTTCTGCCCGTGGTCGGAGTGCTTCACCTCGGGGTGCCACTGCACGCCGTAGAACTTGCGCGTGTCGTTCGCGAAGGCGGCCACGGGCGTGGCTGCTGTGCGAGCGAGCACCTCGAATCCCTCGGGCGCGCGCGAGACCTGGTCTCCGTGACTCATCCAGACGTTCTGCTCGACCGGCTGCCCCTCGAGCAGGGTGCCCTCCGTGACGATGGTCGCGTCGGTGGCGCCGTATTCGCGGAGTCCGGTGTTGGCGACCTCACCGCCCAGGCTCTGGGCCATCACCTGGAATCCGTAGCAGATCCCGAGGGTCGGGACGCCGAGATCGAACACCCCGGGGTCGATCGCCGGGGCGCCGGGTTCGTACACCGACGACGGACCGCCGGAGAGGATGATGCCCACCGGCTCCTTCGCCGCGATCTCCTCGGCGGTCGCGGTGTGCGGGACGAGTTCGCTGTAGACGCCCGCTTCGCGCACGCGACGGGCGATGAGCTGGGCGTACTGCGCGCCGAAGTCGACGACGAGGACAGGACGCTGCGACGTTTCAGTCTGGGTGGTCACCGGGTGCCTTCCGTGGCGGGGATGGATGCGGCGGCCTCAGCGGCTTCGCGCTCGGCGAGGTAGGTCCTCACCTCGCGTGCGACGCGGGCCTCCATGAAGAACGACAGGGCGGGCACGACGCCGCCGAGTGCGAGCAGGATGAAGCGGGGGAACGACCAGCGCATGAGACTCCATACGCGGAAGCAGGAGAACAGATACACGACGTAGAACCAGCCGTGCACGACGAGGATCGCGAGCGAGATGTTGAAGC
Organism: Microbacterium arborescens; assembly: GCF_030369635.1. Taxonomy (NCBI): domain Bacteria; kingdom Bacillati; phylum Actinomycetota; class Actinomycetes; order Micrococcales; family Microbacteriaceae; genus Microbacterium; species Microbacterium arborescens. The sequence continues at coordinate 2,767,507 of NZ_CP128474.1, forward strand.
CGTCGCCCGTCGAGAGCATCTCGCACGAGTTCGTCTGCGGCAGGAACAGCGACCACCACTCGCAGTCGGCACCGGCGATCACGGGCGCGAACCAGAGCAGACCACCCGACCCGCCGGCGAAGAGCTCGGTGTGGATCGGGGTGTACTTCAGGATCATCTCGGCGAGCAGGAGCAGCAGGCCGACACCCGTGATCACCGAACAGATCTGGTAGAAGCGCAGTGCGTTCCGGATCGCCGGGAACGTGGCGAGTTTCGGGGCGCGAGGCATGGGGTCCAGTCTAGTCGCGGCCCGGCGGGACGCTTCCCGCGGCGGGGACGTCAGCGTCCTCGCGTTCGTCCTCGAGGTCTTCGAGCTCTTTCTCCCATGCGTCCTTGGCCAGGCGGTACCACATGTAGAAGGCGAAGCCCGCGAACACCGCCCACTCGACGGCGTAGAAGATGTTGAGCCAGTTCACGTTCGACCGCTCGTCCGGCGCCGGCGAGTGGATCGCGGTCAGGCCCCCGAACGACTCCGCGGACGTGAGGTAGCCGCGGTAGACGTCGAGCCCCGCCGTGTCGTGCCAGCGGCTGAGCAGCGCGGCGGGCGACATCCGCGTCATCTCCTGCGGATCGGCGCCACGCCCCGGCAGCGCGGGGCCTTCGTCGGAGATGATGCGTCCCGTGAGGGCGACATCCTGCGGCGGATCGGCGTCGAGTGCCGCCGCGGCGGCATCCGCCTCGGCTCGGTCGGCCGTCCACCCCACCGCGACGGCGAGCGAGGTCGGATCGGACGACCGCGCGGACTCGGGATCGACCCGGAGCTGACCGGTCACCCAGTACCCCTCCTCGCCGCGGTCGAAGCGCGACGAGACGACCTCGAAGTCGTCGGCGACGAACGACCCGCGCGCCTCCACCCGCTGACCGACCAGCGGCTCGGGCAGGTATTCGCCGGGTTCGGCCACATCGGCGAGCGGGCGCACCTGCTCGGTCTGACCCGGCGGGGGCGGCGAGGTGTCGACGGCGCGCGAGAGCTGCCACTGGCCGAGCCACGCGAACACCGCCGCCACGAGCAGCGCGAAGGCGAGCATGCCCAGCCACCACGGGCGCAGCATGACCTCGCGCAGCGTAGGCGCGAAAGCCGCCGCCGGCGCTGCGGAGGGAGCGGAGTCGATCGAGCTCATGTCACCGCACGCTGTACGGCGCCACCACGACCTCCACGCGCTGGAACTCCTTGAGGTCGGAGTAGCCGGTCGTCGCCATCGACTTCTTCAGCGCGCCGATGAGGTTCGCGGTGCCGTCCGCGACCGGCGCCGGGCCGTAGAGCACCTCTTCGAGCGAGCCGACCTGCTCCACCGCCACACGGCGACCGCGGGGAAGCTGAGCGTGGTGGGCCTCGGGTCCCCAGTGGAAGCCCTGGCCGGGGGCATCCGTCGCGCGCGCCAGGGCGACGCCCAGCATCACGGCGTCGGCACCCATCGCGAGCGCCTTGACGATGTCGCCCGACGTGCCGACGCCGCCATCGGCGATGACATGGACGTAACGCCCGCCCGACTCGTCGAGGTAGTCGCGACGTGCTCCGGCGACGTCGGCCACAGCCGTGGCCATCGGAGCGTGCAGGCCCAGGGTCGCGCGGGTGGTCGAGGCGGCGCCGCCGCCGAAGCCGACGAGCACACCGGCCGCCCCCGTGCGCATGAGGTGCAGGGCAGCGGTGTAGGTCGCCGCGCCGCCGACGATCACCGGGACGTCGAGGTCGTAGATGAACTTCTTGAGATTCAGGGGCTCGTCGACGCTCGAGACGTGCTCGGCCGACACCGTCGTGCCTCGGATGACGAACAGGTCGACGCCCGCGGCGACGACCGTCTCGTACAGCTCCTGCGTGCGCTGCGGGGTGAGCGAGCCGGCCACCGTGACGCCCGCCGCGCGGATCTCGGCCAGGCGGTCGCGCACGAGCCCGGGCTTGATCGGCTCGGCGTAGAGCTCCTGCATGCGTCGGGTCGCCGACGCATCAGGCAGTCCCGCGATCTCGGCGAGCAGGGGCTCGGGGTCGTCGTATCGCGTCCAGAGCCCCTCGAGGTCGAGCACGCCCAGTCCGCCGAGCTGACCGAGCATGATCGCCGTGCGGGGACTGGTGACGGAGTCCATCGGAGCGCCGAGCACCGGGATCGAGAACTGGAACGCATCGATCGACCAAGCGGTCGACACGTCCTCGGTGTTGCGGGTGCGCCGCGAGGGCACCACCGCGATGTCGTCGAACGCGTAGGCCCGACGGGCGCGCTTGGCGCGGCCGAGCTCGATCTCCATGGTCACCCCTCCAGCCTACCGGCCGGCCCGGACGCGACGTCCGGACCGGCCGCCCGCTCAGCGAGCACGGGCGACGCGCTGCTCGTCCCAGACCGCCTCGCCCGACTCGTAGACGCGTCCGTCTCCACCGAAGACGACGAACCGATCGAACGAGCGCGCGAACCAGCGGTCGTGCGTGACCGCGAGGACCGTCCCCTCGAACGCGGCGAGCGCCTGCTCGAGGGCCTCGGCCGACGTGAGGTCGAGGTTGTCGGTCGGCTCGTCGAGCAGCAGCAGCGTCGCGCCGGAGAGCTCGAGCAGCAGCACCTGGAACCGCGCCTGCTGGCCGCCCGAGAGGCTGTCGAAGCTCTGCTCGGCCTGGCGGACGAGCCCGTAGCGGTCCAGCGCCGAGCTCGCGGCATCCCGTGGCATCCCGGCTCGGCGGTCGTCGCCCCGATGCAGGATCTCCAGCAGGGTGCGGCCGGCGAACTCCGGATGCCGGTGGGTCTGGGCGAACCAGCCCGGGACGACTCGCGCCCCGAGCGTGACGCTGCCGGCGTGAGCGACCGGCTCGAGGGCGGCACCGACGGTGGTGACGTGCCCGAGCAGCGCGTCGGGCGCTGTGCCGCCGGCTGCGAGCAGCCGCAGGAAGTGGGACTTCCCCGAACCGTTGGAGCCGAGCACGGCCACGCGATCGCCGAACCAGACCTCGAGGTCGAACGGCTGCATGAGGCCGATGAGCTCGAGTCCATCGGCGACGACCGCGCGCTTGCCAGTACGCGACCCGCGCAGGCGCAGCTGGAGGTTCTGCTCGGCGGGGCGTTCCTCGGGAGGACCGGCCTCCTCGAACCGGCGCAGGCGCGTCTGGGCCGCCCGGTACCGCGAGGCGAAGTCGTCGCTCGCGGCCGCCTTCACCTTCATGTCGGCGACGAACTTCTTCAGTTTCGCGTGCTCCTCGTCCCACCGACGGCGCAGCTCGTCGAGGCGGGCCATCCGGTCGTCGCGGGCGCGGTGGTAGGTCTCGAAGCTCCCGCCGTGGACCCACGCCGTGCTGCCTGCTCCCCCGGCCTCGAGCGTCACGATGCGGTCGGCGGCGCGCGCGAGCAGCTCTCGGTCGTGCGAGACGAGCAGGACCGTCTTGGTCGTCTCGCGCAACTGCTCCTCGAGCCAGCGCTTGCCCGGGACGTCGAGGTAGTTGTCGGGCTCGTCGAGCAGGAGCACCTCATCGGGTCCGCGCAGCAGCGCCTCGAGAGCGAGCCGCTTCTGCTCGCCGCCCGACAGGGTCGTCAGCTCGCGATAGCTCGCCCGCTCGAACGGGACGCCGAGAGCCGCCGTCGTGCAGGTGTCCCATACGGTCTCGTACTCGTAGCCGCCGGCGTCGGCGTAGTCGGCGATCGCGGCGGCGTAGCGCATCTGGGTGTCGAGCTCGTCGGAGGCGATCACGGCGTTCTCGGCGTCATCCAGCTCGCGGGCGGCGAGGCGGACGCGATCGGGCGCGACCGAGATGAGCAGGTCGTGGACGGTCTCACCGGCGACGCCGTGCCCGACGAACTGGTCCATGACCCCGAGCCCGCCGTCGATCTGGACGACGCCGCCGTGGGCCGCGGCATCCCCGCGGATGATGCGCAGCAGCGTCGTCTTTCCCGCGCCGTTCTGACCGATCAGCGCGGTCGTCGAGCCTGCGCCGACACGGAACGTCACCTCGTCGAGCAGCGGCCTGCCGTCGGGGAGGGTGTACGAGACACCTTGGATGTCGAGCGATCCCATCGTGGACCGGGCCTTTCCGCTCCACTGCGGAGCCGACCAGGCTATCGCATCGCGGCGCGCGCCCGCGTACCTCGGAGAATCGGACGAGACTCGGATGCTGGGGCCGAATGCGTCCGAGAATGACGCGATTCTCCGAAGTCGGCCGTAATCGCGCACGGCGGCGCGGCGGCGGGTGGGATGCTGGCCGCATGAGTCGCATCGTGATCATCGGCGCCGGCGTCATGGGCCTCGCCACCGCATGGGCACTGACCCGGCGCGGTGAACGGCCCATCGTGCTCGAGCGCTTCGGGCGCGGACACACGCACGGGGCCTCGCACGGCGAGACACGCAACTTCAACAACGCCTACGCCGACACCCACTACCTCGACCTGCTGCAGCGAGCGCGCGAGGGCTGGGATGCGCTCGGCGAGGTCGGCGGCGAGCCACTGCTGCGGCGGCACGGGCTCGTGACCCACGGGGTCGGCAGTGACCTCGGCGGCGCCGCCGACGGCGACGCGGGGCTCGAGACGATCGCCCGGAGCCTGCGCGAACGCGGCATCCCGGTCGAGATGCTCGCGGCGGCGGAGGCGGGTGCGCGCTGGCCCGGGATGCGGTTCGAGACGGATGTGCTGTTCTCGTCGGACGCCGGTGTCGCGCGGGCGTCGGCGGCGATGCTCGAGCTCGAGCGGCGCGTGCTCGCCGCCGGTGGAGAGGTGCGCTGGGGCGCGCCGGTGACGGGGGTCGACGACCTCGGCGAGCGCGGCGCGCGCGTGCAGCTCGCAGACGGAGGAGAGATCGAGGCGGATGTCGTCGTCGCGACGGTCGGCGCCTGGACCGAGCGCCTGCTGCGCGGCATCCGCTTGCCGCGCCTGACGGTGACCGAAGAGACTCCGGCGCATTTCGCTCCGACGACCGGCCCGTGGCCCTCGTTCAACCATCGGCTCGACCCGGCGCGCTACCCGGCGCCGGTCTACGGCATGCCGACGCCGGGCGAAGGCGTGAAGGTCGGATTCCACCGCGTCGGAGACGTCGTCGACCCTGACGAGCGGCCCCACCGTGTGACGCACCACGACACGCTCGTCGACTACGTGCGCGAATGGATGCCGGGCCTCGACCCGGGCTCCGCTGTACACCTGTCGTGCACCTACACCTCGACCGATGACAGCGCGTTCGTGCTCGACCGCGTCGGCTCGGTCGTGGTGGGCGCGGGGTTCTCGGGCCACGGCTTCAAGTTCGCGCCCGGTGTCGGGGCGACTCTCGCCGACCTCGCCCTCGATGCGGCGGCTCGCGCGGCCGCGCCGTTCCGGCTGCCCGCGGCCTGAACGCGGGCGAGGGCGGCGCGAAGTTCGGAGGATGCGGCGAAGTTCGGAGGATGCGGCGAAGTTCGGACCGATCGGCTCGATCCCTCCGAGTTCGACGCGATTCTCCGTAGTTCGCGGGCAGTCCCCGCGCGGCGCGACTCACGGCCACAGGTGGAGTCGCTGAGCGAGAGCGCGCTGCAGGGTGCGCTGGACGGCGGCACGCTCGTGCACCACCTGCCGGTACGTGAAGCGCAGCACCGTGTAGCCGCGCAGCCGCAGCTCGGCGTCGTGGGCGACGTCCGCGGTGCGCTGCGCGCTCGAGGAGTGGAACGCGAATCCGTCGACCTGAACGACCAGCGCCTCGCCGATGAGGCCGTCGACGAATCGGCCGGCGATGCGGGCCTGTTGCACGACGGCGACACCGCGCTCGCGTAAGGGGGCGAAGATCAGCGTCTCCAGGCCGGAGTCGGATAGTCCCGTCACAGCGGAGGCGAGCTCACGCGCGGCGATGGAGGTCCAGGGCACCGCGCGCAGAGCTTCGGGCGCCAGAGCTTCGGCGCGGGATGCCGATTCCCACACCACGAGCGCCTCGTCGCGCGACAGGCATTGGGCGATGTGGCCGAGAGCGTCCTCGATCCCGGCTTCGAGATCCGACCGCGCGACGGGGCAGAGCGCCCGCGTCCAGTGGGCGCTGACGTCGGCGCCGATGAGGCCCGATGACGAGGCGCGCGGCAAGAGGTGGACGTGGTGTCGTTCGCGAATGCCGTCGGGAACCCACCAGCCGCGCCGCCGCGCGAGCGAGACGCACGTGAGCCTGCCGCCGGCGGATGCCGCGGCGAGCAGGTCGTGCGGAGCCCCGGCGGAGACGCACCACGCGCGGCGCACCATCCGCAGTCCGCCTCCGGCCACGGCCTCGCGCAGCACGCGCACCGGGAACCCGGCTGCGAGCACCGCGCTGCGATGCGCGATACCGCCGGCGGCATCCACCCAGTCGGCCACTTCGGAGGGAGCAGGACGGCGCGGCATCCCGTCATCGTGACGGCGCTTCGCCGCCGCGCGGCATCCGGACCCGAGAACTCGGGACGACAGCGCGCCACGGCGAGCTGGGGAGGAGCCGCCGCGCACGTCCTTCGTCGGAGAATGCGACGAAGGACGGACGATCCGCGGGGATCGGTCCGACCTTCGTCAGAATCTCCGAGCTTCGGGCCCGGGGGTCAGCGCTTGTAGTTCGGGGCTTCCACCACGATCTGAACATCGTGGGGGTGGGACTCCTTGAGCCCGGCCGAGGTGATGCGGACGAACTTGCCGCGAGCCTTGAGCTCTTCGACGGTGCGGGCGCCGACATAGAACATCGACTGCCGCAGTCCCCCGATGAGCTGGTAGGCCACGGCCGACACGGGGCCGCGATAGGCGACCTGGCCCTCGATCCCCTCGGGGATGAGCTTGTCGTCGCTCGGCACATCGGCCTGGAAGTAGCGGTCCTTCGAGTACGAGGTCTTCTTGCCGCGGGTCTGCAGCGCACCGAGCGAACCCATGCCGCGGTACTGCTTGAACTGCTTGCCGCCCTGGAAGACGATCTCGCCCGGCGACTCGTCGGTTCCGGCGAGCAGCGACCCGAGCATGACCGAGTCGGCACCGGCGACGAGGGCCTTGGCGATATCGCCCGAGTACTGCAGGCCGCCGTCGGCGATGATCGGGATGCCGGCTTCGCGCGCGGCCAGCGATGCTTCGTAGATCGCGGTGACCTGGGGAACACCGACTCCGGCGACGACGCGCGTGGTGCAGATCGAGCCCGGCCCGACGCCGACCTTGACGGCATCCACACCCGCGTCGATGAGGGCCTGCGCGCCCTCGCGGGTCGCGACGTTGCCGCCGATGACGTCGATGTGCTCGAAGGATGCGTCGGCCTTGAGCCGCTTGACCATGTCGATGACGCCCGCGGACTGGCCGTTCGCGGTGTCGACCACGATCACGTCGACACCGGCGTCGCGGAGGGCCTCGGCCCGCTGCCACGCGTCACCGAAGAAGCCGATGGCCGCGCCGACGCGCAGGCGTCCCTGGTCGTCCTTCGTGGCGAGGGGGTACTTCTCGCTCTTGTCGAAGTCCTTGATCGTGATGAGACCGGCGAGCTTGCCCTCGTCGTCGAGGAGGGGCAGCTTCTCGACGCGGTGGTGGGCGAAGAGCGCGATGACCTCGTTCGCACCGATGCCGACCCGCCCGGTGACCAGGTTCTCGCTCGTCATGACGTCGCGCACCTTCGTGGTCTGACGCTCGAAGCCCGAGACGAAGCGCATGTCGCGGTTCGTGACGATGCCGAGCAGATGCCCCTCGTCGTCGATGACCGGCAGACCCGAGATGCGGTACTGCCCGCAGAGCGCGTCGACCTCTTCGATCGTGGCGTCGGGGGTCGTGGTGATCGGGTCGGTGATCATGCCCGACTCGCTGCGCTTGACCCGGTCGACCATCGCCGCCTGCTCCTCGATGGAGAGGTTGCGGTGGATGATCCCGATGCCGCCTTCGCGGGCGATCGCGATCGCCAGGCGCGCCTCGGTGACGGTGTCCATCGCGGCCGACAGCAGGGGCGTCGCCACGGTGATGCGGCGCGTCACGCGCGACGACGTATCGGCCTCGGACGGGATGACGTCGGTGTGCCCCGGCAGGAGCAGGACGTCGTCGTAGGTGAGGCCGACGAATCCGAACGGGTCGTTGTAGTCGCTCATGCGCACTCCTTGAAAGTCTCAACGATTCTAAGCGCCCGGCGCCGCGCGGCATTCCCGCGCCCGAGATCCGCGAAACGACACACCGCATTCGTTGTTGCGCACCGGAAACACGCAAGCAACAATCAGCGCATACGTTCAGGTGTCGCCGAAGCCACCAGCAGAACCGGTACCTCTCGGCGTTCGTCCACTTATCTCAGGAGGTGCCAGTGGCGATCACTTCGATGACGCGCGCTGCTCGTCGCCCGAGGCGCATGTTCTCGACGTTGATCGCCGGCCTCCTGGCCGCCGTGGCGTTCCTGGGCATCGCCTCCCCCGCCCTCGCCGCAGGCGACGACGCCGAGTCGTTGCCGTTCACGATCGCGGGCAACGTCCGCACCGGCGGTGAACCCGTCGAGGGAGTCACCATCGTCGTGACCGGCGGCGACTTCGAAGCCGAAGGCGAGACGAACGAGAGAGGCAGCTTCTCGATCGGCGTTCCGACCAAGGACGTCGCCTACACCGTCGAGCTCGTCGAAGACAGCCTCCCCTCGGGGGTGTCGGTTCCGGAGGGCTTCGAGCCCACCATCGAGGTGGAGTTCGGCGCGACCAGCACGATCACGCGCAACTTCACCCTCGAAGCGGCCGAGCGGCAGACGACGAGCTTCGTCGACCAGCTGCTCTCCCGCGCGGTCAACGGGCTGAACTTCGGTCTCATGCTGGCCCTCGCCGCGATCGGCCTCTCGCTCGTGTTCGGCACGACGGGACTGTCGAACTTCGCCCACGGCGAGATGGTCACCTTCGGCGCGCTCGCCGCGCTGCTGTTCTCAGCCGGTTTCAGCCTGCCGATCTGGATCGCGATCCCGTTGGCGGTCGCCGTGTCGGCGCTGTTCGGGCTGACGATGGATGCCGGCCTGTGGCGACCGCTGCGACGCCGCGGCCTCGGCACCGTGCAGCTCATGATCGTCTCGATCGGCCTCTCGCTCGCGCTGCGCTACGTCTTCCAGATGTTCGTCGGCGGCGGGACGGCGCAGCTCCCCGGCGGTTCGACCTCGGTCATCCCCGGACTCGGCCCCGTCCGTCTCACCCTCACCGACGTGATCAGCATGGGTGTCTCACTCGTGGTCATCGCCGGCTTCGCCTGGTGGCTGATGCGCACGAGGATCGGCCGCGCGACCCGGGCCGTCTCGGACAACCCCTCGCTCGCCGCGGCCAGCGGCATCGACGTCGACGCGGTGGTCCGGGTCGTCTGGGTGGTCGCCGCAGCCCTCGCCGGCCTGTCCGGTGTGCTGTGGGCCTACTTCCGCCCGGGCATCAAGTGGGACATGGGCACCAGCATCCTGCTGCTCATCTTCGCCGCCGTCACGCTCGGCGGTCTCGGGACCGCCTTCGGCGCGCTCGTGGGCGCCATCATCGTGGGGCTCCTCGTCGAGGTGTCGACGCTGTGGATCCCCTCCGACCTCAAGTACGTCGGCGCGCTGGTCGTGCTGATCGTCATCCTGCTGTTCCGCCCGCAGGGTCTCCTCGGGCGCCGAGAGCGAATCGGATAGGCATCGTGAACTTCCTTCAGATCCTCAGCAACACCGCGGCGCAGATCCTCGCCCCGGCGACCCTCGGGTACATCCTCGCCGCCATCGGCCTCTCGGTTCACTTCGGCTTCGCGGGCCTGCTGAACATGGGTGTCGCCGGGTTCATGGCGATCGGCGCCTACGGGTTCGCCATCTCGATCCTCACCTTCGGGCTCGCGTGGCCGGTGGCAGCGCTCGTCGGCCTCATCGCCGCCGTGATCTTCGCGCTCGTCATGGGCATCCCGACCCTCCGGCTGCGCGGCGACTACCTCGCGATCGTGACGATCGCAGCTGCCGAGGTGCTGCGCCTGCTCTTCCTGACGTCGGCGTTCCGCAACCAGACGGGATCGGCCGACGGTCTCTCGGGCTTCCAGGCCGGATTCCGCGCCAGCAACCCGCTTCCTCCCGGTCGGTGGGGTTTCGGGCCGTGGACCTACCAGTCGGACCAGTGGTGGGTCATCATCGTCGGGATCATCACGATCGCGATCGTGGTCGTGCTGGTCTGGCTGCTCATGAGCAGCCCGTGGGGGCGCGTCATCCGCGGCATCCGCGAGGACGAGGACGCCGTGCGCTCGCTCGGTAAGAACGTCTTCGCCTTCAAGATGCAGGCGCTCATCGTCGGCGGCGTCATCATCGCGGCGGGCGGCATCGTCACCGCCATGGGGACCAACGTCAACCCGAACGTCTACGTCACCTCGCAGACGTTCTACGTCTGGACGGCGCTGCTGCTCGGCGGCGCGGCCACCATCTTCGGCCCGGTGCTCGGCGCCGTGCTCTTCTGGGTGGTGCGCGCGTTCCTGTCGAACCTGCTGCCGGCCCTCGTCAACATCGGCTGGCTGCCGTTCCTGACCAGCGAGCAGAGCCAGATGCTCGTGTTCGTGCTGGTCGGCGTCGCGCTCATGCTGCTGGTGATCTTCCGCCCGCAGGGCATCCTCGGAAGCAAGAAGGAGCTGACCTTTGTCCGCTGATGTCGTACCCCCGACGCCGCGCCCCAAGGCGACCGGCCTGCACAAAGACGACGGCAGCGGCGAGGTCCGCCCCGGCGTCGCGAAGAACGACCCCATCATCGTCGCCGACGGCGTCAAGCGCGTCTTCGGCGGCCTGACCGCGGTCGATGTCGAGCACCTCGAGATTCCGCGCGGTGCCATCACCGCCCTGATCGGACCGAATGGCGCCGGCAAGACCACGCTGTTCAACCTCCTCACCGGCTTCGACAAGCCCAACGCGGGGTCGTGGTCGTTCGACGGGACCAACCTGGCCGGCATCCCCGCCTTCAAGGCGGCCCGCATGGGCCAGGTGCGCACGTTCCAGCTGACGAAGTCGCTCGGCCTGCTCACGGTGCTCGAGAACATGAAGCTCGGTGCCCCGAAGCAGACCGGCGAGGGGATCTTCGCCGGCATCCTCCCCTTCCTCTGGCGCAAGCAGGAGGCGGAGATCGAGGAGAAGGCGCGGGGCCTGCTCGCGCGGTTCAAGCTCGACACGAAAGAGAAGGACTTCGCCGCGTCGCTCTCGGGCGGACAGCGCAAGCTCCTCGAGATGGCCCGTGCGCTCATGAGCGATCCCGTGCTCGTCATGCTCGACGAGCCGATGGCCGGGGTGAACCCCGCGCTGACGCAGTCGTTGCTCGACCACATCCTCGACCTGAAGGACCTCGGCATGACCGTGGTCTTCGTCGAGCACGACATGCACATGGTGCGCCACATCGCCGACTGGGTGGTCGTGATGGCCGAAGGACGCGTCGTCGCCGAGGGCCCGCCCGACACCGTGATGCAGAACCCCGCCGTGATCGACGCGTATCTCGGCGCGCATCAGGACGTCGACCTCGGCGTCGTGACGGGCCGCCACGCCGGCGAGCTGCCGCCCGAGGCGGAAGAGCTCGTCGAGACCGTGCACGAGCTCGACCAGGCGATCGTAGAGGCGCCGACCACGGATGCCGCGGGTGTTCCGGATGCCGCGGATGCCGCGGATGCCGACAAGGATGGGGACCGCAAGTGACCGAGAACGTCGTCGAGCTGTCCGACGTGCACGCGGGGTATCTGCCCGGCGTGAACATCCTCAACGGCGCGAACCTCACCGCCGCCCCCGGTGAGCTCGTGGGGATCATCGGCCCGAACGGCGCCGGCAAGTCCACGATGCTCAAGGCGATCTTCGGTCAGGTGAAGGTGCGCTCCGGTTCGGTGAAGCTGAACGGCGAGGAGATCACGGGGCTGCGCGCCAACAAGCTCGTCTCGAAGGGCGTCGGCTTCGTGCCGCAGACGAACAACGTCTTCCCGAGCCTGACGATCGCCGAGAACCTGCAGATGGGGGCGTACCAGCGACCGAAGGTCGTCGCGGAGCGCACCGACTTCGTGACATCCATCTTCCCCGATCTCGCCAAGCGGCTGCAGCAGCGGGCGGGATCGCTGTCGGGCGGCGAACGTCAGATGGTCGCCATGGGGCGCGCGCTCATGATGGACCCGTACGTCCTGCTGCTCGACGAGCCGTCGGCGGGCCTGTCGCCGTCGCGTCAGGACGAGGCGTTCCTGCGGGTGTCGGAGATCAACAAGGCGGGCGTGACGACGATCATGGTCGAGCAGAACGCCCGGCGCTGCCTGCAGATCTGCGACCGCGGGTACGTCCTCGACCAGGGTCGCGACGCCTACACGGGGACCGGCCGCGAGCTGCTCAACGACCCCAAGGTCATCGGCCTGTACCTCGGCACCCTGGGCACCTGACGCCTGGTTTGGCTGGCTTCGCCTGGTTTGGCTGGCTTCGCCTGGCAGTTCTCGCCCCTTCTCACACGCGGAAGGGGCCTGAGCTGCCAGGCGAAGTGCATTTGACGGCGGCGCTCCTCCCCCACGAGAGAGCTGGGTGGGATGTGCACAGGCGGGGACGCCCGCCCACACGCGGGCCGCGGCCGCCCGCAGGATGAGGGAATGCCGCGACGTCCGGAGCCTTTGCCCGAAGACCTCGACGAGGTGTTCTCGTGCGCCGCGGCATCGGCGTCGGGCATCTCGCCCAAGCGGCTGCGTGCGGCAGACCTCGACACGCCCTTCCGCGGCGTGCGCCGAAGGCGCGGAACAGAGGATGCCGTAGCGTGCGGGCTGCTCGACGACGATCAGGAGGTCCGACGCCGGGTGCTCGACCGCGCGCGAGCCTACTCCCAGATCATGGACGCGCGGGCCTTCTTCTGCGGACGGACGGCAGCGGTGCTCTGGGGGACGAGCGCTCGTCCCCCGAGCGAGCTCGAGGTGGGGGTCGTCGCGCCCGCGCGCGCACCGCGCCGGCACGGCATCCGAGGACGCCAGCTCGCCCCGACGCACGTCGAGGTGACCACTCTCGGAGGCCTGCGGGTGTCGACGCCGGCATCGACGTGGGCGATGCTCGGGCGGGATGCCGGTGTTCGCGAGCTGGTCCGCATCGGCGATGCTCTCGTGCGGGTGCCGCGCGGTGAGCGGGGGCGGCGCCTGCCCGAGGAGCGACTGAGCACGGTCGAGGAGCTGGCTGTCGCCGCCGCCGCGGGGAGACGTGTCGGCTCCGCGAAGCTCGCGGAAGCGCTCGCGCTCATTCGTGAGGGCGCGATGTCGCCGCTGGAGACCGACTTCCGGCTCGTCGTCGTCGCGGCGGGGCTGCCGGAGCCTGTGCTCGACCGTGAGATCCGGGATCGTGCGGGGCGCTTAGCGGGGATCGCGGATGCCGTCTGGCCCGAGTACCGCGTCATCGCCGAGGTCGAGGGCGACCACCACCGCACCTCGAGACGCCAATGGGCGCGCGACATCGAGAAGCACACCGCCTACGTCGCTCTCGGCTTCGAGGTGGTGCGGCTCACCTCCGCGCACATCCGACCCACCGGCTCCGCGGCAGTGGCCCTCGTGGGCGGTGCCCTGCGACGGCGCGGCTGGTCTCCCCCGCGCTGACCACGCTCCGCCTGGCAGCTCGCGCCCACTCCCGAACCAGGAACGGGCGCCAACTGCCACCCCAATCCCAGACCGATGGCCCCACTTGGCAGCTTGCGCCCACTCACGCCCAGAGAGTGGGCGCCAACTGCCAATTCAGCAACTGTGGGGCAACCGGACTGGCCGGGGCGCCGGCACGCCGAGCCGGCGGTCCACGCCACACGTGGCTGCTCGTGCCTGCTCCGCGCCTCCGAAGGGGCGCCAACTGCCAGCTCGGGCACCGACCCAGCCCAGGCCGATGCCTTACTTGGCAGCTCGCGCCCGCTCACGCCCCGAGAGGGGGCGCAAACTGCCAACTCGAGCCTCGACCCCGTCCAGACCCGGGCTCACCTGGCAGCTCGCGCCCGCTCACGCCCCGAGAGGGGGCGCCAACTGCCAACTCGAACCCCGGCCCCGAGCCCAGCCCGCACCCACCGCACACGACGAGGGCCCCGGCCAGGAGACCGGGGCCCTCGTCGTGGTGATCAGCCGACGCGGACGAACTCGTAGTTGTTGTCGTCGCCGTACTCGAAGACACCGGTGGATGCCTCCGTCGGGTCGCCCACCTCGTTGAAGGTGATCGGGCCCGAGACGCCGTCGTAGTCGGCGGCTTCGCCGGCGATGATCAGGTCGGCGCATTCCGCGAAGCTCGTGCACTTCGTGCCGTCACCCGAGCCGCCCGAGACCGCCTGCAGGTTCGCGGCCACGTCGGGGCCCGCCGTCGATCCGGCCTGCAGCGCCGCGAGAGCGAGCAGCACGACCGCGTCATACGACTCCGGCCCGTAGGTGAAGTCCTGAAGCTCGGCGTTGCCGGCACCGGTCCAGAACGCCTGCAGGTTGTCGCGGAAGGTCGCGATCGACGCGGGGTCGACCGCGGGGTAGGTGCCCTTCGCACCCGCCATGGTGCCGGCTTCGAAGTCGTCGCCGAAGTTCGCCAGGTTTCCATCGACGAGGTAGAGCTGCTCGGGGGCCACCTCGGCGCCGATCAGCTCGGGGATGATGGTCTTGACCTCTTCGAACGTGATCAGCGCGATCGCGTCGGGGCCGGCTGCGAGAACATCCTCGACCTGGGCCGAGAAGTTCGTGTCACCGGTGTTGTAGAGCGAGGTTGCGACGACCTCGCCGCCGGCAGCCTCGAACGCGGCCTTGGTGAAGCACGCGAGGCCGGTGCCGTATGCGTCGTTGAGGACGATCATGCCGAGCGTCTCGTTGCCGTCGGCGCCGATCAGGTTGCCGAGCACTTCGCCCTGCAGCACGTCGGAGGGAGCGGTGCGCCAGTACAGGCCGTTGTCCTTGTAGCCGGTGAAGGCCGCGGAGGTGTTGGCGGGCGAGAACTGGATGGCGTTCGCGGCGATCACCTGGTCGATGAACTGCAGCGACGTACCGGAGGAGGCCGCACCGATGATCGCCGTGGCGCCTTCGCCCAGCAGTCGGGGGATCTCGGTCTCGTAGGCCTTGTTGTCGGTGTCACCCGAGTCGCCCTGCTTCAGGTCGATCGTGATGCCCTTGCCCGCGGCGTTGATCTCGGAGGCGGCGAACTCGGTCGCCGAGATCTCGGGCGGGCCGAGGAAGGCGAGGTTGCCGGTCACGGGCAGAGCCGTGCCGATCGTGTAGGTGAGGTCGGTTCCGGGACCGGTCGAGGTCGAGGTGTACTCCGGCGTGTACGACGCGGGCGCGGCCGCGTCGCAGTCGATCGGGAAATCGGCCGAGGTGTTCCCGCCGGCGTCGCCCGACGCAGCGGGTTCGCTGTCTCCGGCACAGCCTGCGAGGACGAGGGCACTCGCGCCGATCACGGCGATACCGCCGAGGACCTTCGCGGTGCGGGAACGGGTGAGAACGCCCATTGTGCTCCTTGATGAGTGGGAACGCGGCACCGAAGCCCCGCGAGGTTGGGGTTAAACCTAGTGGCGCTCTCGCGTCGGCGATGTTGCGATGTGTTAACGGTCTGTTACGCGACCCAATCGTTATCTCCGGCGCCGCGTGAACCCCGACGTTCCGCGGCGGAGCCCGGCGCCACGACCCTCATCGGGCCGATCAGACGAGCCGGAATGCGACGCTGCGGTCAGGCTCCCCGCTCCCGTGCGGCGGTCTCAGACGACGGGCGCGACATCGGATGCCGCGTCGGCGCGCTTGGATCGACGAGCGGCGCGCAGCGAGTCGACGCTGAGTACGACGAGGGCGAGCCAGACGAGCCCGAACCCGATCCAGCGCTCGAGCGGCATCGGCTCGCCGAGGATCCAGGCGCCCGTGATGAACTGCAGGATCGGTGCCGCGAACTGCAGCAGACCGATCACCGTGAGGCTGCTGCGCCGCGCACCTGCCGCGAAGAAGAGGAGGGGCACGGCGGTGACGACGCCGGCAAGGGTCACCAGGGCGGTGTGCCCGGGGCTGACCGAGCCGAACATCAGCCCGCCGGTGACGGCGACGACGATCGCCTGGACGATGGCGACGGGTGCGAGCCAGAGCGATTCGAGGGTCAGCCCGCTGACGGCATCCACCGACGGCCCGATCTGCTTCTTCACCAGCCCATAGGTTCCGAAGCTGGCCGCGAGGGTCAGGGCGATCCAGGGGAATGCGCCGTACCCGACGACGATGACGCCGACCGCGACCGCCGCGATGCCGATCGCGACCCACTGCGCGACCCGCAGCCGCTCCTTCAGGACGAGCACTCCGAGGAGGACCGTGACGATCGGGTTGATGAAATACCCCAGGCTCCCCTCGATCACGTGGCCGGTGAGGGTGCTGATGAGGAAGACCTGCCAGTTCACGTAGATGAGCAGGCCGGCGACGATCGTCCACAGCACCAGCCGCGGCGTGCGCAGGATTGCGATCAGCTTCCCCCAGGCGCGGAGCACCGTGAGGAGGATCGCGCAGAAGACGAGCGAGAAGAGGATGCGCCACGACACGACCTCGAACGGCCCCATCGGGGCGAGCGTGAGGAAGTAGAGGGGCATGAACCCCCACAGGACGTACGCCGAGAAGGCGTAGATCCCACCCAGGGTGCGCTCACGGGCGGGATCGACGGGTGTCACGAGCCAAGCATAGGACGGTCATGACACGTCGCGGTCGTGACGGACTGCCATCCGCCGCCGCGCTTCTGCCATGACGAAGGCCCGGATGCCATGCACCCGGGCCTTCGTGGAAGAGCTCTGCGTCAGCGGACGACGACGGCGAGGACGTCGCGCGCCGAGAGCACGAGGAACTCGTCAGCGCCGAACTTGACCTCGGTTCCGCCGTACTTGCTGTAGATCACGCGGTCGCCGACGGCGACGTCGAGCGGAACACGGTTGCCGTTGTCATCGATGCGGCCGGGGCCCACCGCCACGACCTCGCCCTCCTGGGGCTTCTCCTTGGCGGTGTCGGGGATGACCAGACCACTCGCAGTGGTCTGCTCGGCCTCGACCTGCTTGATGACGATGCGGTCCTCGAGCGGCTTGATGGAAACCGACACGGTCTACCTCTTTCTTCGACAAGACTTGTTGGCAATCTCACCCTGAGAGTGCCAACTCCGAGTGTAGGGGGACGTTGGCACTCACGCAACGCGAGTGCCAACCTACCGCGGCATCCGCCGCCGCCCCCGCGTAGGCTGTCGTGGTGGATCACGCCGAGCTCTCCGCGTTGCTGACCCCCGAGGGCCTCCGTCTGGTCGACACCCTCCGGATCTCATCGACGGCGGATGCCGCCACCGCGGTCTCGCGGCTGCGGCGCGAGGGCCTCTCCCCCGACCTCGTGTCGGCGGTGGTCGGCCAGGCCCGTCTGCGGGAGCGCGCGCGGGCGAAGTTCGGTCCGTTCGCCGACCGGATGCTGTTCACCCGAGCCGGTCTCGAACAGGCCACGCGTCTCGCGGTCGCCGCGCGTCACGCCGGCCGATTCCGCGATGCCGGCATCGCCCGCGTGGCCGACCTCGGCTGCGGGATCGGCGGCGACGCGCTCGGCTTCGCCGGTATCGGGCTCGAGGTCCTCGCCGTCGACGCCGACGAGATCACCGCCGCCCTGGCCGCCTACAACCTCGCCCCGTTCGGCTCATCGGCCCGGGTACGCCACGGCCGCGCCGAAGAGACCGATCTCACCGGCATCGACGCGGTCTGGCTCGATCCGGCACGTCGAACCTCGGGGCACGGCGAGACGCGCCGCGTCGCGGCATCCGACTACACACCTTCGCTCGAGTGGGCCTTCGGCCTCGCGGAACGGCTGCCGACCGGCATCAAGCTCGGGCCCGCCTTCGACCGTGACGACCTCCCGACCGACGGCGAAGCGCAGTGGATCAGCGCCGATGGGTCGACGATCGAGCTGGTCGTGTGGTCGGGCGCTCTCGCTCGCCCGGGCGTGCGGCGTTCTGCGCTCGTTCTCCGCGGCGACCGTGCCGCCGAGCTCACGGCGCCGGGCGACGCCGCCGACGCCGAGCCGCGCGAGCTCGGCGCTTACCTGCACGAGCCCGACGGCGCCGTCATCCGCGCTCGCCTGATCGGCGATGTGGCGCGCTCGCTCGACGCCGGCATGCTCGCCGGCGGGACGGCCTACATGACGTCCGACGCCGGACCCACCAGTCCGTTCGCCACGACGTTCCGGGTCCGCGAGGTGCTGCCGCTGAAGCCGCGCGACATCGATGCCGCCGTCAAGCGCGCGGGCATCGGCATCCTGGAGATCAAGAAGCGCGGCGTCGACGTCGATCCGGCGCAGTTCCGCAAGAAGCTCACACTGACGGGGAGCGCGTCGGCGACCCTCTTCCTCACCCGCATCGGAGACCGACGCGTCGCCGTCCTCGCGGACCGGGTCGACGCCGACCCCGCCGAAGGGGCTCAGTCCAGCAGCCCGGACTGACTCGCCGACCAGACGAGCCACCCGGCGCTGTACACGATCGACAGCGCCGCCAGGCCGAGCGCCCACACCGCGACGGTGCGGCTCTCCCACGGCCGACGGAAGGCGAGCACGGCCATCACGATCGCGGCGAGGCCGAGCGGGAACGCCCACCCGACGAACAGCGACAGGACGAGGGCGATGATCGCCAGGGCCAACGACCACGCCCCCGATCGGGGCAGGACCTCGGCCGCCGGAGCCCACTGGACCCGCGGCTCAGGCGCGACGGGCTCGATCCGGCCATCGGGCTCGGGAATGTGCAGCAGCGGCGTCGGCTGAGTGAACTCACGCTGGAACCCGCCGCGGTGCTCTCCGGGCAGCGGCGCGGACAGTGGGGCCGGAGCAACGTCGTCGGAGGGCGCATCCACCGCGGGTCGCCGACTGCGCAGCCGGTCGTCGCTCATCAGCGCACCTGGATCTCGGTCACGGGAAGCGTCGAATCAGCGCCGAACGAGAGCGTCGACGGCTCGGCGCCCGAGGAGATGAGCTCGGCGGCGAGCGCCGCGATCATCGCCCCGTTGTCGGTGCACAGGCTCAGCGGCGGGATGCGGACCGCGACTCCGGCGGCAGCGGCGCGTTCGATCGCGACCTCGCGCAGTCGCCGGTTGGCGATGACACCGCCGCCGAGCAGCAGCCGCGGCACGCCGTGCTGAGCGCACGCGTCGAGTGCCTTGGTCACGAGAACATCGACGACGGCTTCGCGGAACGATGCCGCGACGTCGGCGATCGGCACGGTCTCGCCCGCCGCCTGGCGCTGCTCGACCCAGCGCGCCACGGCGGTCTTGAGCCCCGAGAACGAGAAGTCGTACCGGTGCGCGGCCATGTCGGAGGCCCGCGAGAGCCCGCGGGGGAACCGGATCGCGTCGAGGTCGCCGTCCGCCGCGGCGCGATCGATCTCCGGGCCGCCGGGGTAAGGCAGACCGAGGATGCGCGCGATCTTGTCGAATGCCTCGCCGGCGGCGTCATCCATCGTCTCGCCGAGCATCTCGACGTCGGAGACGAGGTCTCGGACGAGGAGGAGCGAGGTGTGTCCGCCACTGACCAGGAGAGCGACGGTGGGGTATTCGACGTCGTCGCCGGTGAGGATGTCGGCGGCGATGTGCCCGACGAGGTGGTTGACGGCGTAGAGCGGCTTCTCGAGCGACACGGCGAGGGCCTTCGCGGCGCCCACGCCGACCATGAGGGCGCCCGCGAGCCCCGGCCCGCTCGTGACGGCGACGGCGTCGAGGTCCGTCAGCGAGACCCCGGCCTCGGCTACGGCGGCCTCGATCGCCGGCTGCAGCGCCTCGAGGTGCGCGCGGGCGGCGACCTCCGGCACGACGCCGCCGTAGCGGGCGTGCTCGGCCATCGAGCTCGCGATCGTATTCGACAGCAGGGTGCGCCCGCGGACGATCCCGATGCCGGTCTCGTCGCAGCTGGTCTCGATCCCCAGCACGAGCGGCTCGGAACGGGTCGGCTCGGTGGTCATCGTTCGGTCCCTCCCTCACCGCGGAGGCTCAGCTGCATGATGATGGCGTCGACGTCGTCCGGTTGGTAGTAGCGCGGCCGGCGCGCGATCTCGACGAAACCCTCGGAGGCGTAGAGCCGCTGCGCGACCGGGTTGTCGGCGCGCACCTCGAGGAAGACCTCGCGCGCTCCCCGGTCACGGGCCTCGGCGATCAGCGCCCGAAGCAGCCTCCGGCCGCGGCCGGTGCCCCGCCGTGCGGGTTCGAGGGCGAGGGTCTGGATGTCGGCGTCGGCCGCACCGTGCACCGCACGCACGCCGCCGTAGCCGACGACGCGATCGTCCTCGACGTCGACGAGGTACCGGCCGTGCGGCGAGGCGATCTCGGCGGACATGGCCCCGCGGCTCCACGCGTCGGTCGGGAACGACGCTTCCTCGAGCGCCATGATGGCGTCGAGGTCACCGTCCGTGGCTGTGCGCAGGCTCACGTGCCGACCTTCTTCGGCCCGGCGGGAACGGTCACATCGGGGGCACGGAGATACAGCGGCTCCGCGGCGTCGCCGATCGCGATGTCGATCGCTCCCGACGCCAGCCGCTCGGCCGCGACGCGGGCGAGGGCAGCGGCGCTGATCGACGTCGTCTCGGCGAGTTCCGCCGCGGGGGCACCGAAGAGGTCGAGGGGCTCGGTCGCCGCGCGTGGGACGAGGTGCGGATCGACGATGCGCACCGGCATCCCGTTCTCGACGCGGTAGACCGAGACGGCGAGCTCCCGACGGCGGGCATCGGTCACGATCGCGATCGGCTCTCCCTCGACCGGGGCTGCGCCCGGGCTCGCGAACTCGGGATCGACGTGCGCGCGGGCCGCGGCGTCATGGCTCGCGACCGGGATCAGCGGGATGCCGCGCCCGAGCGCGAACGCGCGCGCGGCGGCGATACCCACCCGCAAGCCCGTGAACGGGCCCGGGCCCATGCCGGCCGCGACGGCAGTGATCTCCGCGGGGCCGACGCCCGCGTCGCCGAAGACGCGCACGAGCAGATCTCCGATGACCTCGGCGTGCCCGCGGGGGTCGGGGCTGACCGCCTCGGCCCGCACGCGACCCGCGGGGTCGACGATCGCGACGGCGGTGCCGATCGAGGTGTCGATGCCCAGAATCACGTCACCCAGGGTAGCCCGGGGCGAGACGCCACGCGCTCAGGGTCGACGCGTGACGGTGACGATGCGCGGGGCGGCGTCGGCCATCTCGGCGGCCGCGGGGCCGCTCGTGCCGCAGGCGTTGTCGAGGCCGGTGCCGCTCCAGCCGCGTTCGAGCTCGATCTCCCACCAGCTCTCACGCAGCCCGTCGACCATGCCGTGCCCCCACTCGACGATCGTGACGCTGGCGTCGAGGTCGAGATCGAGGTCGGACAGCTCGGCCGGGGAGCCGAGACGGTAGGCGTCGACGTGGATCAGCGGCGGCCCGTCGACGAGGGACGGGTGTGTGCGGGCGATGACGAAGGTCGGGCTCTGGATGGGACCGCGCACGCCGAGACCGGCGCCGATCCCCCGGGTGAGCGTCGTCTTGCCGGCGCCGAGGGGGCCTGTGAGGACGACGAGGTCACCGGCGCGCAGCCGAGACCCGATCTCGCGGCCCCACGCCTCCATCTCGTCGGCCGAGGTCACCTCACGCTCGCCCACGTACTCGTCGATCCCGCTCATCGTCGGCCTCCCGTCATCTCGGACGATACCGCCGTGCGCTGCACCCGCGGGCCGATCCGCGTGACGATCTCGTAGTCGATCGTGTCAGCCGCATCGCCCCATTCGGCTGCGGCGGGGTATCCGAGCGTCGGGTCGCCGAAGAGCACGACCTCGTCACCGATCGACACGTCGGCATCGCCGACGTCGACGACGAACTGGTCCATCGCGATCCGCCCCGACACGGTGTACCGCCGGCCGCCGATGACCACGGGACCGCGCCCGGAGGCCTGCCGGGGGACGCCGTCGGCGTACCCGAGGGGCACGAGGGCGAGGGTCGTCTCCGCCGCCGTGCGATGCGTGTACCCGTAGGAGACGCCCTGTCCGGCGGGCACCCGTCGCACCGCGGCGACCGACGTGCGCAGGGTCATCGCGGGCTGAAGGCCCAGCTCGGCCGACGAGCGATCGGCGAGCGGAGACAGGCCGTAGATCGCCAGTCCCAGGCGCACGCAGTCCAATCGAGCCTCCGGCAGGGCGATCGCGGCGTTCGATGCGGCGATGTGGCGCAGCGGAGGATGGACTCCCGCGGCCGCGGCCTCGGCGAGAGCGTCGTGGAACCGCGCGAGCGCTCGGCGGTCGTCGTCGATGCTCGTGTTCGACAGATGACTGAACACACCCACGACCCGCAGGCGTCCGACGCGCTCGAGACGGGCCGCCTCCGCGCAGACGCGCTGCCACTCGCGCGGCTCGACCCCGTTGCGCCCGAGCCCGGTCTCGACCTTCAGGTGCACACCGACCGGCTGCTCGGCGGATGCCGCGGCCGCAGCAGCCTGCAGCTGGGCGAGGCTCGAGATCCCGAGCTCGATGCCGTGCTCGGCGGCGTCGCGGAAGTCGGCGTCGGAGCCGTGCAGCCACGCCACCACCGGGGCCGTGATGCCCGCCCCGCGCAGCGCGAGCGCCTCGGACACGTCGGCCACCCCGAGTCGGGTCGCGCCTCCCGCCAGGGCGGCCGTGGCTGCCAGCAACGCGCCGTGACCGTACCCGCCGGCCTTGACCACGGCGATGACCTCGGTCTGGACGAGGCGCCGCAGGTGTCGGACGTTGTGCTCGATGGCGTCGACGTCGATCAGCGCTTCGCGCAGCGGCCGCGCGGTCACGACGACGCCTCCGCGATCACGTAGGCGGTCGCGAGGTTCGCGTCATGCGAGAGCGACAGGTGCACGGTCGTCACTCCCCTCGCGGCGACAGTCGCCGCCGTCTCGCCCGTCAGCGCGAACACCGGCCGTCCGGAGGCCTCCGACGCCACCTCGATGTCGATCCAGTGCACACCCTCCGACCCGCCGAGAGCCTTGATGAGCGCCTCCTTGGCGGCGTAGCGGGCGGCGAGCGAGCGCGGCTTGAGGATTCGCTCGGCGGGCGAGAAGAGCCGATCGAGCAGTCGGGGCGTGCGCTCGAGCGAACGCTCGAAGCGCGGCACGTCGACCAGGTCGACGCCGATACCGACGATCACGGCGTCACCGTGCGCCCGCGCGGGGTCACTCGACCGTGACCGACTTGGCCAGGTTGCGCGGCTGGTCGACGTCGAGGCCCTTGGCGGTGGCCAGGCCCATGGCGAAGATGTGCAGCGGCACGACCGCGAGCAGCGGCTCGAACAGCGGCTCGGCGAGCGGGATGCGCAGCACCTCGTCGGCGAACGGGAGCACGGCGGCATCCCCCTCTTCGGCGACCGCGATGATGCGGGCGCCACGGGCGCGGATCTCCTGGATGTTGGAGACGACCTTGGCGTGCAGCAGGGGGGAGCTCGTCGGCGAGGGCACCATGACGAACACGGGCTGGCCGGGCTCGATGAGGGCGATCGGACCGTGCTTGAGCTCGCCCGCGGCGAAGCCCTCGGCGTGGATGTAGGAGATCTCCTTGAGCTTGAGCGCACCCTCGAGCGCGATCGGGTAGCCGACGTGGCGACCGAGGAAGATCACCGACCGCGTGTCGGCCATCCAGTGCGCGAACTGCTCGATGTGCTCCTGCTCGCTCGCCAGCACCCGGGAGATCTTCTCGGGAACGGCCTCGAGCTGGGCCACCTGCTCGGCGATCGCCTCGTCGGCCATCGCGCCGCGCACGCGACCGACGTGGAGCGCCAGCAGGTAGAGCGCGGTGATCTGCGCGACGAAGGCCTTGGTCGAAGCCACAGCGACCTCGGGACCGGCGTGCGTGTAGACGATCGCGTCGGACTCGCGCGGGATGGTGGCCCCCTGCGTGTTGCAGATCGACAGGGTCTTCGCACCCGCCTCCCGGGCGTACTTGACCGCCATCAGGGTGTCCATCGTCTCGCCCGACTGACTGATCGACACCACGAGGGTGCGGGGTCCGATGACCGGATCGCGGTAGCGGAACTCGTGGGCGAGCTCGACGTCGACGGGCACACGAGCCCACTGCTCGAGGGCGTACTTGCCCACCATGCCGGCGTAGGCGGCGGTGCCGCACGCGATGACGATGATGCGGTCGATGCCCGTGAACAGCTCGTCGAGGCCGTCGAGCTCGGGGATCTGCACCAGACCGTCGTGGACGCGTCCGCGGATGGTGTTGGCGACGGCCTCGGGCTCCTCCGACACCTCCTTGGCCATGAACGACGACCAGCCGCCCTTGTCGGCCGCGGCGGCATCCCACACGACCTCGAAAGGCTCGACGTCGACGGCATCACCCGAGAAGTCGGTGACCGTGACCTCCTGCGGCGTGATCGCGACGATCTGGTCCTGCCCGATCGCGAGGGCGTGGCGGGTGTGCTCGACGAAGGCGGCGACGTCGGAGCCGAGGAAGTTCTCGCCGTCACCGAGGCCGATCACGAGCGGCGAGTTGCGGCGGGCACCGACGACGAGGCCGGGCTGGTCGCGATGCAGGGCCAGGAGCGTGAACGCGCCCTCGAGACGTGACACGGTCGCGCGGAACGCCGCGATGAGGTCACCGGATGCCTGATACTCGCGCCCCAGCAGCACCGCGGCGACCTCGGTGTCGGTCTCGCTGCGGAAGGTGTAGCCCGCTGCGACGAGCTCGGACTTCAGCTCGGCGAAGTTCTCGATGATGCCGTTGTGGATGACGGCGAGCTTGTCGTCGTCGGCGAGGTGGGGGTGGGCGTTGGCATCGGTCGGACCGCCGTGGGTCGCCCATCGCGTGTGGCCGATACCGGTCGTGCCGTCGGCGAGCGGGTGAGCGGCGAGATCGTCGCGCAGCACCTGCAGCTTGCCGGCGCGCTTGCGCGTGCCGAGGCCGCCCTCGCCGTCGATCACGGCGATGCCGGCGGAGTCGTAACCGCGGTACTCCAGGCGGGCGAGACCTGAGATGAGGATGTCCTGCGAGGGACGGGGGCCCACGTAGCCGATGATTCCGCACATGGGGTCCATCCTAGATCGGGAGCCCCTGTGCGCTCGGCCCACGGGGCCGTGCGAGAGGTCCGCGATCAGGCGGACGCGGAGGCTCGCAGCACGCCCATCACCGCGTCGACGACCTCGAGGTTGGAGAAGATCGCGTCGTGCCCGCAGGCCCCACCGAAAGGCGGCGCGGCCACCTGGCCCGAGAGGATCATCCCGATCCCGGCGGCACCGGGCGGCAGATCCGTGCGGCAGCTGACGACCGTGGTCTCGCTCGCCCCCGCGAGCGCGGATCCCTCGGCCACGAGACCGTCGCCGAGGCGTGCCTCCCACGTCCTCCCCGTCGGCAGCGGGACCGCCACGACCGCGGACCCGGCGATCGCATGCACATGCAGCCCTTCCGGCCAGTCGGGTAGGTCAGCGAGGTCCGTCGAGCCGGCTCGCAGGGCGGTGCCGGCCGGCCCCAGAGCGGCGATCCCCGTGCGGATGACCGGCGGGAGGTCGCAGCCCCCGCGTGCATCGGAGGCCAGCTGGTTATTGCAGACGGCGCCGATCCAGGGCAGCACGAGATTCTGCAGCACCGGCACCGTCGACATCGTGGCGCGGATCACCGCGGCGATGTCGACAGCGACGTTGGCGATATCCGATCCCTCCGAGGGGGCGGCGACGGTGACCACCTCGCCGATCAGCGCCGCGACACCGGGGTCGTCGCGCAACGCGTACCGCAGCGCGAGGCCGCCCATCGAATGCGTCACGATGTCGACGGGACCGTGGACGCTGTCCGCGATGGAGCGGATGGCCGCGGCGAGGTTGTCGGCCGAACCGTTCGATCCGACCCAGCTCGCCGAGTTCGCGGAGTAGTCGAAGGCGTACACCGCGACGCCGGGCTGTGCTTCGAGCCGCTCCTGCAGCGACGCCGTCATGCCACGGGCTACCGGCGCGCCTGAACCGTCGCGCCACTGCACCGGGCGCGCGAAGGGCGATCGGGCATACGACGGCCGGCCGTCGGCATCGGGGAGGACCGTGCTGAGCCAGCCGTGGACGAGGAGCACGGCTCGCGAGTCCTGAACCCCCTCCTGACCGAACCGGACGACGCGGTCGGCGAACGCGGACACCGTGCCCGTGCCCGCGGGGGCGAATGCCGAGGAGGCCGCTGCGGGGGCGAGCGTGGCCGTCGCGGCGAGCACGATCACCGTGCTCAACGCGACGAGCGGACGCCACCGGGAACGCCGTCGCCGCACCCGTACCACGACGCGCACGAGCGCGCGCGAGCGCCGCCCCAGTTCCATGGATTCATACCTAGCAGGTTGCGATGACAGGTGCGTAACGAGAAATGCGAAGGCGTCGTCCGCCGAGCAAGACGAGGGCCCTCTCGAGTCAGCCATTTGGGGACTGATTTACTCGAGAGGGCCCCGCTAGGCCCACGCGCTCTCAGTCGGGCCGTTGGGGACGGCTGTCGACCGAATCACCGCTTGGGGAACGGTTCGAGCACTGCGCAGGCTCATGAAGCCTACCGGATTCACGAGCCCGGAACGCCGATCCGCGAAGCGGATCTTGTCCCCCTATTGGCGGACATCACCATCAGTTGTACGATCAACCACGACGTGCAGAGTCCCCGCTTTTGGGGGGCGAGGGAGTCGCTATGCGCGTCAAGCTCAGGGTGCCGATGGGGATCTGCGCGCCGTGAGGGCGTTGTGCAGTGCGCAGCCGCGCACGCGCACTGCACAACGCACACGGTGCGTGCGACGCGCAGAGGACGCCGCGGATACTGACGCTTCCCGTGGCGGAGACGCTCTGCCATACTGAGCGCAGCCTGCGGCTCAGCCGGGGTGAAACGCAGGGCGTACAAGACTCGCCGGGATGGGACCCGGCGTGCTGGACCCGGCGGTATTGGGGCATGAGAGACGGATCTGGGTTCGCTCTCGTGGAGACATTGGGGATGAGATGACGAGGCGATTCCACGCGCTCGGTCGGCTGCTGGGGGGCAGCCACCGCGACAGCGTCGACCGTAACGGTCGAATTCCGCTCCGCCGGCAGTTGCCGGCGGCCCGATACACGCCGTCTGGATGTGGCGGCTCACGCTCGATCACCGCGACCCGGGCCCCGGCCACGCCGGCTCGTCCGATCGGACCGCGCGGTTTCGGGTCGCACCCCTCCCCCTGAGCGGGGGCCGTCCACACCCAGGCGTGCCCGTCGTCCTCACGGATCGGCGGGCACGCCGCTTTCGGCATCCGGGATCGCGGACGTCACACCTTGCGCAGGAGCACCCGTTCGACGGCGTGCGACGCGCCCTTGTGCAGGATCAGCGTCGCCCGATGCTTCGTCGGCAGCACGTTCTCGACCAGGTTCGGGAGGTTGATGTCGTTCCAGAAGCCACGCGCCATCTCGATCGCGGCGTCGTCGTCGAGATCGGCGAAGGTGTTGAAGTACGAGGACGGGTTGTTGAACGCTCCCGCCTTGAGCGCCATGAAGCGGTCGACGTACCACTGGCTGATGTGCTCGGCATCCGCGTCGACGTAGATCGAGAAGTCGAACATGTCGCTGACGGCCACCTCGTGCGGGGCGGGCGGCGGCGCCAGGACGTTGAGTCCCTCCACGATCACGACATCGGGTCGACGGACGGTGATCTGTGCGTCGGGGACGATGTCGTACCGCATATGCGAGTAGAACGGGGCGTGCACCTCGGGGGCGCCCGACTTCACCGCCGTCAGGAACTCGATCAGCGCGCGGCGGTCGTAGCTCTCCGGGAAGCCCTTGCGCGCCATGAGGCCGCGGCGCTCGAGCTCGGCGTTCGGATAGAGGAACCCGTCGGTCGTGACGAGCTCGACGCGGGGCGTGCCCGGCCAGCGGCTCATCAACTCGCGGAGCAGACGCGCGACGGTCGACTTGCCGACGGCGACCGAGCCGGCGACCCCGACGACGAAAGGGGTCGTGCTGTCCTCCTCGCCGAGGAAAGCGTCGGTGTCGGCCCCGAGACGCCGAGTCGCGCTGGCGTACAGCGACAGCAGACGGCTGAGCGGGAGGTAGACCTGCGACACCTCGCCGAGGTCCATGCGATCGCCGAGCCCGCGGAGTTGGACGATCTCGGTCTCGGTGAGCGGCTGCGTCACGCCCGCGGCGAGCCGGGCCCAGTCGGCACGGCCGATTTCGCGATACAGCGCGGGGGCGAGCGGCGTCAGCGCCTGCACATCTTCAGGGGACATCGCGCTCATCGTAACCCCCCACCCGTCCGCACCGACGGCGCCTCGGCCTGCCACTACTGTGAACCTGTGCGTCTGGGAGTCCTCGACATCGGTTCGAACACGGTCCACCTGCTCGTCGCCGATGTCCGCCCCGGCGGACGCCCGCTGGCGCGCACCAGCAAGCGGACGGTGCTGCGCCTCATGCGCTACCTCGAGCCCGACGGGTCGATCAGCGACGAGGGCGTGAACGCACTCGTCACGGCGGTGACGGACGCGGTCGCGGTGTCACGCACCGAAAACGTCGCGGAGCTTCTCGCCACCGCCACGAGCGCCGTGCGCGAGGCGACCAACGGACCGCAGGTCATCGCGGCCATCGAGCGGGCACTCGGCCAGGACCTGCAGGTGCTCGGCGGAGAGTCGGAGGCCAGATTCACCTTCCTGGCCGTGCGCCGGTGGTTCGGCTGGTCGGCGGGCGAGATCCTCCTGTTCGACATCGGCGGCGGCTCGCTCGAGATCGCCGCCGGCAGCGACGAGCTGCCCGACGAGGCAGCCTCGGTGCCGCTGGGTGCCGGGCGGATGACAGTGCAGTTCCTGCCGACGGATCCGCCGGGCGAGAACGCCGTCGAACTGCTGCGCGAGCATGCGCGCGAGACCCTGGCCCCCGTGGTCGCCACGATGTCCGCCCGCCCCCGCCCCGATCACGTCGTGGGGTCATCGAAGACCATCCGGTCGCTCGCGAAGCTCGCGGGCTATCCGATGCCGGGATGGTCGGGGATCGAGCGGATGACGCTGCCCCGCGCCGCGCTGGGCTCGTGGATCCCCCGACTCGCCCGCATCCCGGCATCCGCTCGGCAGGAGCTTCCCGGCATCACGGCCGATCGCACCGTCCAGATCGTGGCGGGCGCAGTCGTGCTGCACGAGGTGATGCGGGCTTTCGACGTCGACGAGCTCGAGGTCTCACCATGGGCGCTGCGCGAGGGAGTGCTGCTGCGTTACATCGAGTCGCTGTCGTGGAGCGCACCGCCGGCCTGACCTGCCCCGACCAGCTCCGGTTCGCCGGTCGGCACCGAGACCTCGAGGACCACATCGCGGCCGTGCTGGAAGACCCGAGCGGTCGGACCGAGTCCGGCGACGCCGAGTCCGGGCCCGCGTGAGTCGACACGCAACCGGCCCGGCGTGCGGACGCGTACGGCCAGCGATGATCCGGCGCCGTCGCCGTGCACCTCGATCGCGGCCGACCGCGCGGCCGCGTGCTTGACGGCGTTGACGAGTCCCTCGGCCACGACCGCAACGACTCGGGTCGAGACGAGTTCATCGGTCAGGGCGCGGGTCGCGACGGCATCCACGTCGGATGAGACCGAGAGCACGGGCCCCCAGATCGCGACCGTCTCGGCCAGATCGGCGGGGCGAGACGGCGCCGCCCCGCCGCCGCCCGCGGCATCCATCAGCCCGTCGCCGACCGCCTTCTCGAAGGCGAGGATGTCGGCCCGCGTCGCCATGTCGTCGTCGACCTGGGCAGCGAGGATGACGCAGCTGCCCTGCACCCGGCCGTGAAGCACCTCGGAGGCGCGCACCAGCTCCT
This sequence comes from Microbacterium arborescens, assembly GCF_030369635.1. Taxonomy (NCBI): domain Bacteria; kingdom Bacillati; phylum Actinomycetota; class Actinomycetes; order Micrococcales; family Microbacteriaceae; genus Microbacterium; species Microbacterium arborescens. Next base: position 2,797,090 of record NZ_CP128474.1, read on the forward strand.
GCCGTACGCCCGACGCCCGGTCCGCCGCCGAGCGCACGACGGCCTGCAGCGCCCGGCCGAGCCGTCTCGACTCGACGCGCCCGCGATGGACGGCCTCGGAGCACAGGGCCGCGATCACCGCGACTCCGGGAAGCGCGACGACAGGAATGAGTGGAACGAGGCTGTGAACGCCCACGACGGGAGCCGCCCCCGCGATGACGACGGCGACGCCGACCCACACGATGATCAGCAGCAGGCCCCGATCACGTGCTGAACGGCGATACGCCACCCGGCGGCTGACCACGTCGGCCACCAGGCAGAGCGCGACGATGCCGCCCGCGATCAGGACCACGAGCGCCGGGCCGCCGGTGCGCAGCGCGAACGGCGCGCTGCCTGCGGCGAAGATCGCCCCGACGAGGCCGACGGCGGGCGGGCGGAGACGCTCGAGAAAGGCCCGCTCGGCACCCGGGACCAGCGCTTCTGCGACATCGGGCGCGACCTCGGCCAGATCGAGCCCGGCTCGCGCCCGGGCGCTGTGACTGAGCGAGCGGACGGTGTCGGAGAATTCCCTGACGCGCTCGAAATCCAATACCGAAACCGTCAGGGCCGACAGCGCAGAACGGAGGACGCCGATCTCGGTCGCCAGGAACGTGCGACTCTCCCGCTCGTAGCTCACGGCCCGGCGCTGCTCGTCGGTCACGGCCTGAAGAGCCTCGATCAGACGGACACGCGCGATCGCGGAGCTCACGTAGAGCTGTTCGGCGATCGCGACCAGCGACAGGACGCTGATCCAGGCGACGACGTTGGTGATGATCCGGGCGAGCCAGGCGGGGTCGGCGGCGAGGCCGAAGAGGTGGAGGGCCACCGCATCATTGAGGAAGGGGCGGATCGTGGCCGCGACGACCACGGCGCTCAGGACCAGCACACCGCGCACCGTCGGGGAGGCGATGCGCCGCTCCAGGAACCAGACCGGCACGAGCGCCACACCGAGCACGACGGCGACCGCCAGCGCGGCGAGCTGCGCGGCGAAGAGCTCCCCGGCCGTGTCGACGGTCGCGTAGGGCGCGAGCACGAGGGCGGCGGTCGGAAGCGCGACGAGCGCACTCCAGATGGTGAGGAAGCGCCCGCCGGAGATGGCATCCCACCAGATCGCGACGCCCGGACGGAGCCGCGCTCGACGTCGCGACGTTCGTCCCCACCCCACGGTCGCCCCCTCGAACACGACGGGCCGATCCCTCGCTGGCGGACATCATAGCGAACCGCGATGTCGCGCACCGCACCGAGGCGGGAGCGTCAGGCGGTCGCCGCCCGCGCTCGATCGGCGGCGGCCGATAGCGCACGGCGCAGCTGCGTGCTCGAGGTGTGCGCCGTGTACGGGAAGTAGACGACCTCGACCCCGACCTCGGCGAAACGACGCTCGAGCGCACGCCCCTTGTCGGTGTCGCGCCAGTCGTCGCCCTTGAAGAAGTGCGTGAACCCGACCTCGCGCCAGGCGTCGAGCTTGTCGGGAGCACGCTCGATATGCACGTCGTCGACGAAATCGATGTGCCGCACGATCTCCGCGCGCTCCTCCGTGGGGATGAACGACGAGATGCCCTTGGTGCGCAGGAGCATCTCGTCGCTCACCACCCCGGCGATGAGGATGTCGCAGTGCTCACGGGCACGCCGAAGAATCTGGAGGTGCCCGATGTGAAAGACATCGAACGCCCCCGCGGCGTACCCGATTCGCTGTGTCATGGCGCCCCCAAAACGCTCGTGACCCGCTCATTGGTCCCACCCGCCGAGCGCATTCCCCAATACCGGCACGACGCCGGTGCGAGAGACAGTACACCGAGCAGACCCGTTTGCGGAAGTCGGCGTGTCGCTCAGCGGCCTGGGGACTTCCCTGCGGCCCGCCGATGGTGTAGAAATCGATGGCGGGCCGTTGTGGGAACGGCCACGGAGGAATCCGACGCACTCGGTCTCGAGCCTGGGAACTCGCGACCGATCTGAGCGACCTCGTCGCGATGTTCCATTTGGGGGGAGCACATCATGCGCGTCAATCATGCTGTCGTGCGCGTCGCTGAACGCGTCATCGGATCGATCCGATGACCGCTGTCGAAGACCGCACGGGCCTGGGCTCGGGAGAGTTCCGCGACCCCGCAGTCTCACCGCGCCGCTTGCCGTCTCTCGAACTGCGGAGGCAGCGTGAGAGACGGTACGCGCGTCGTCTACGCGTGACCGACACCCTCATCGCCGCCATCGCGGCATCGGCGGCAGGCGTTGTGTCGACGCGGCTGGGCGAGGCTCCGTCGGTCGTGATTCCGATCACCACCGCGACCCTCGTCGTGTGGCTCGCCGGTCTCGCGCTTTTCGGTTCACGCGAACCCCGCGTGATGGGCGCCGGGTCGAGTGAGTACAAGCGCGTCGCGAATGCGACGGGCGTCGCCTTCGGGCTCCTCGCCGTCGGCTTCGAGATCGCGCAGTGGGACGGTCTGCGGATGCAGATGATCATCGCGCTGCCCGCCGGGGTACTGGCACTGCTGGTGGCTCGTTGGCGTTGGCGGGCGTGGCTGAGGATGCGGCGTCGGCTGGGCGAGTACGCGTCGGCGACACTCATCGCGGGCAAGCGCCGCGACGTCGACTACGTCATGCGCCAGCTCGCCCTCGCCGACAACGGATACTCGGTGATCGCGTTGGCGCTGAGCGATGAGGACGTCGCGAGCGATCCCGGCCGCGTGTTCGCCGTGCGAACCGCCGATGACATCGCCCGCGTGGCACGTGAAGTCGGCGCCGACACGCTCGTCGTCGCGAGCGTGCCCGACGACGACCCCGACTTCTCGCGCTCGCTGGCCTGGCAGCTGGAGGGCACCGCAGCCGAGCTGATCATGTCGAGCCGACTCGCCGACGTCGCCGGCCCCCGCATCAGCCTGAGCCCCATCGAGGGCCTCCCGCTCATCCACGTGAAGATCCCGGTATTCGAGGGCGCGGCCCACACGCTGAAACGCCTGCTCGACCTCGTCGTGAGCACCGCCGCGTGCGCCGTCGTCGCCCTTGTCACCCCGGTCATCGCCCTGGCCATCAGACTCGACTCCCCCGGCCCGGTGTTCTTCCGCCAGCAGCGGGTCGGCCGCGACGGGCGGGAGTTCACGATGCTGAAGTTCCGCTCGATGACCGACGCCGCGGAACAGGAACTCGCCGAACTCCTGCCGTCCAACGACGGTGCGGGTCCGCTGTTCAAACTGCGCTCCGACCCGCGCGTGACGCGTGTGGGCCGCTTCCTGCGCCGGTACTCGCTCGACGAGCTGCCACAGTTCTTCAATGTCCTTCGGGGCGACATGAGCATCTCCGGGCCGCGCCCGCCGCTGCCGTCTGAGGTCCGCAACTATGAAGGGCGCGTGTTCCGGCGCCTGTACATCAAGCCGGGGATCACGGGTCTGTGGCAGGTGAGCGGCCGCAGCGACCTGTCGTGGGAGGACAGCGTCGCGCTGGATCTCCGCTACGTCGAGAACTGGTCGGTGACCCTCGACCTCATGATCATGTGGCGCACCGTCAAGGTGATGCTCCGACCGGTGGGAGCCTACTGATGAGCCCGAGGCCGCAGCCCGTGCCGGCATCCGTTCTGTTCGTGGGCATCAACTACGCGCCTGAACCGACCGGGATCAGTCCGTATACGACGGGGATGGCCCAAGGCCTCGCGCGCGAAGGGTGGGACGTCCGTGTGCTCACGTCGTACCCGCACTATCCCTGGTGGCGCGTGCCCGAGGAGTTCCGAGACCTGCCGGCGCGCTCTGCCGTGTCGGGCGTCGACATCCGGCGGCTCCGTCATTACGTGCCACGCGCTCCCAGCGCGATCAAGCGCGCCGTGTTCGAGATCTCGTTCGGACTGCGTGCCCTGACGTGCCGCTGGGAAGATCCCGCGGCCATCGTCGTCGTCTCCCCCGCCCTCCTTGCCTCTCGCATGGTCGCACTGCGGGCGCGGCTGCACCGCATTCCGGTCGTCACCTGGGTACAGGACATCTACGCGATCGGCGTTCAGGAGGCGGGGTCGGGGTCCGGGGCCGGGGCGATCGCCGCGATCGAGGCGAGCCTGCTCGCGGCCTCGGAGCGGGTCGTCGTCATCCACCGGCGGTTCCGGACGGCCCTCGAGGAACGCCTCGGGGTCACGCGTCCGGTCGATGTCGTGCGCAACTGGTCGCACGTGCCCGAGCCGGCGGCGAGCGACACGGCCGCAACGCGACGACGCATGGGCTGGGGCGATGACGAGGTCATCGTGCTGCACACCGGCGCGATCGGAGCCAAACAGGGGCTCGAGAACGTCATCGATGCCGCCGTGATCGCTCGAGAGCGTGGGTCGCGCGTACGCTTCGCGCTCGTCGGTGACGGCGGACAGCGCGCCGCGCTCGAACAGCGCCCGGGCGCGGAAGCCGTCTCGTTCGTCGACCCGCTTCCCGAGTCGCAGTTCCTCGACGTACTCGCAGCCGCAGACGTGCTGCTCGTGCATGAACGCGCGGGTCTGACGGAGATGTCGGTGCCGAGCAAGCTCACCTCGTACTTCGCGGTCGGGAAGCCGGTGCTGGCCGCCGTCGACACGACCAGCACGACCTTCGCCGAGATGGACGCCGCCGGAGCCGGCCCGATCGTCCCGCCGGCAGCGCCCGGCGCGCTCGTGACGGCAGCCGAGGAGCTCGCAGCCGCCCCCGAGCGCGCGGCGCGTTACGGCGCTGAGGCGCAGAGCTACCGGCGACGCATCCTGACGGAGGATGCCGCGATCGCGGCCTTCGCCCGGACGCTGTCCGCGGCGATCGACGGGGTCGAGCGCTCTCTCACCTCCTCGTCACGGCGTTGAGCCACCGCCACCCCTGATAAGCGAGGTGGCGCACGCTTCCAGCACCCCTATTAAGAGGTGTGGCTGTTAAGAGGTGTGGCTGCAGCGCCAACGTCGGCGGCCCGGCCGACCATTCGGGTCGTCGGCCGGGCCGCCGTGTGCGACGCGAACGCCGCCCCCGCCCGGGTCAGGGCAGGGTGTAGGTGAGGGTCAGGGTCGGCCGCTGGCTCGCCGACGTCGCCTCGCGGGAGAACACGCGCAGGTTGTCGGCCGAGGTGGTCGAGACACGGAGCGTGACGCTCTGACCCAGGAGCGGCGCGAGCTGATCGGCAGCGAGAACCACACTGTACGGCGTGTTGGTGGCCGTGGCTCCCGACAGCGTTCCGATCGGGCTCGTGCCGCGAACGGTGGTCGGGCGGTTGTTCCAGGTCAGCGTGGCCTCGTCCCACGCCCCGTCCATCAGGTGCACGTCATGAGCACCCGCGCTGCCCGCCGACGGGTCGGTGGAGGTCCGCACGCCGAGCGTGGCCGAGACGAGCGTCGCGCCCACCGGGAGGGTGGGGAGCGTCAGCTTGAGGAAGCTCTGCTGACCCACGTCACCCCGCGAGACGAGCTGGTTCGACGTCGCGTAATTCTGCGTCGGCGTGTTGGCGTAGCCGGCGGCATCCGCGTCGACCGCGATCGTCGTCGTCACCGTCTGCACCGGTGCCACCACCGTCGCCGAGGCCGCCGCCGACGCCGCGCTGGCGTTCCCCGCGGCATCGCGGGCGACGACGCGGTACCAGTAGGTTCCCGGGGCGAGCCCCGGGTCGGTGTAGGTCGTTGCCGTGACGGCGGCGATCCGGGAGGCCGCGTCGGCGGCGAAGCCGGCTGTGGTCCCGCGGTGGAGGTCGTAGCCGGCGACTCCGACATCGTCGCTGCTCGCGGGCCACGAGACCTGAGCGGAACCGCCCGTGACCGCCACCGCAGGTGTCCCCGGCGCCGACGGCGCGGTGGTGTCGGGAGCGGTCACGATCACCGTCACCTCGTCCGACGCGGGCCCGGCGTTGCCTGCGGCGTCGAACGCGACCACCCGGTACACATAGGTACCCGGCTGGAGCGGGCCGTCCTGAGCGGTCGTCCCGGCCGTCTGCGCGACCCGGTTGCCGGCCGACACCGCGAAGCCGGGCGTGGTGCTCCGGTGGACGTCGTAGCGCACGACACCGCGGTCATCTGTCGCGGCAGTCCACGAGAGACCGGCCGTCGTGCCCGCCGCGTTCGCCTGCACACCCGTGGGCGCCGTGGGCGCCGCCGTGTCGGGTGCCGACAGCGGCGTGAACTCGAGCACGAGCACGGGACGGTACGAGCTGTTCGCCGCCTCCGACGACCACAGCCGCAGGTTGTCCGCGCCCGTCCCGGTCATCCGGAGCGTCGCGTTCTGTCCGAGGAGAGGCCGCAGCGATGCCGCCGAGAGGTCGACGGTGTACGCGGTGTTGACGGCGGGCGCCTGCCCGAGCCGTCCGGCCCCGGCGCCCGGCGTCGAGGGACGGGTGTTCCACGTGACCGTCGACTCGTTCCAGGCGTCTCCGATGATCGCGAAGTCGGTCGGTTCTACCGTGCCCGCGGACGGGTCGGTCGAGGTCCGGAGCTTCAGGGTCACCCGCGTCAGCGCCGTGCCGTTCGGAGCTGACGGCAGCGGGGCCGACAGCAGCGACTCGATCTGGCTGGTGCCGCCGCGACTGGAGATCTGCGTGCTCGCGCCGTAGTTCGTGTCGGGCACGCCCTGCACCACCATCGCGTCGTCGGCCACCGGGACCGTGACCACGACCGGCTCGACCGACTCGATCGTGACGGCGACGGATGCCGCGGTCCCGACGTTGCCGGAGACATCGACCGCCGTGATCTTGTAGTGGTACACGCCGGGCGCGAGGCCGGGGTCGTCGAACGCCAGGTCGGTGACCGCGGCGACGCGGTTGGTCTCGTCGGCGGTGAAGGAGGCATCGGAGCCGCGGTGCACCCGGTATCCGGCGACCCCTCGGTCGTCCGTGGCCGCGGTCCAGCGCACCTGCACGGTGCCGTCGACCAGCGTGGCCGTGGCTGTGGCCGGTGCCGAGGGCGGCGTCGTGTCGGGGGCGGTCACCGTCGCCGGGAGCGATGACGGAGAGGCCGCGCTGACGTTGCCCGCGGCGTCGGATGCGGTGACGCGGTAGTAGTACGTGCCGGGTGCGGGCGACGGATCGGTGAATCCGGTCGTCGCCGTCGTGCCGACGACGTTCGAGGCATCCGCCGTGAAATCGGCCGTCGTGCCGCGGTGGACGGTGTAGCCCGTGACCGCGACATCATCGGCGACCGCGGTCCACGTCAGCGAGACCCCGTCGGAGGCGGCCGTCGCGAGCGGGGCGACCGGCGTCTGCGGGGGCGTCGTGTCGAGGAGGTCGACCTGCACGGCGTCCGTGGCGGGTCCGACGTTGCCGGCGGCGTCGACCGCGACGACGCGGTAGTACCGCGTGCCGGGCACCTGCGCCGTGTCGACGAATCCGGTCGTGATGCTTGTCCCGAGGCGCGTGTCCTCACTGGGCGCGAAGTCGGCCGTCGTGCCGCGGTAGACCGTGTACGACACCACCGCGTGGTCGTCGGTCGCGGCTGCCCATGAGAGATGCACGCCGTCTGCCGATGCCTGCGCAGACAGTGCCGTGGGCGCGGCCGGCGGGGTGGTGTCGGCGATGCCGATCGCGTGGTGGCGCGCCACCGTGGCCGCGTCGAGCGTCGTCGGATAGATCGCGAACTCATCGAGCTCGCCGTCGAAGTAGAACGAGGGGGGCTGGCCGGGCCAGCCGCCGAGGTTGCCGCCGCCGATGCGCCAGTACCCGTCGCCGGTCTCGGCGCCCGTCTGGCCGTTCGCGGCCACGAGCTCGCCGTCGACGTAGAGTTTGCGGCCGGTCTCGTCGATGACGGCGACGGCGTGGTGCCAGACGTTGTCGTTGTATGACGTCGACGATTCGACCGTGGCGACGTACCCCGGGTAGGAACCCCAGATCAGTCGTCCGTCGTTGGTCATATACAGCTGCTTGTCGTAGCTCGAGCCGTTGCCGGTCGGCACGTTCTCGAACCCGAACAGCTTGCCGCCCGCGGTCGTGTCGGTGCGGAACCAGATCTCTCCCGAGGTGGTCGGCGAGGGAGCGGTCCGCTGGCCGAGCGCCACGGTGCCCGAGTCGTTGCCCGGGAGCGAGACCGATCCGCTGCCCGAGACCGCACCCGAGGGCTGGGTCTGAGCACCGACGTTGTATACGCCGGGGCTCGTGCCGAACAGCGACGAGTCGGCTGCCGTGGCCCCGGTGTCGTCGAACCGCCAGTACACGGAGGGCTCGGCTCCGAAGACGGCGGCGCCGTAGGCGTCGGCGGGAGCGGTGTTCAGATCGAGCGTCCGACCGGATGCCTGATAGTGGGCGGCCACGCGCGCGGCAGGGAGAGCGCTCGGGTAGATCGCGACCTCGTCGATCAGTCCGCCGAAGAAGTTGCTGGAGGGCTGCCCCGGCCAGCCTCCCAGCTGGTCGCCGCCGACCCGCCAGACGCCCCAGTACGACTGCTGATCGCGGTTGCTGTTCGACGCCACACGCAGCCCGTCGACGTAGAGCGCCATTCCGCTCGCGCCCTGCGTGGCGACGACGTGGTGCCACTGCCCGTCGTTGAGCGGCTGGGGGCTGGTCACGGTCGACGCGCCGCCGACCCAGACGCCGAAGGTGATGCGGCCGTCGTTCTGCATGTACACGTGGCGGTCGTACGAGCCGCTGAGGTTCGAGATGTTGGAGCCGGTGCGCGGACGCCCGTTGCCGAAGCCGGCGATCTTGCCGCCCGCTGTCGTCGTCGTGTTGATCCACGCCTCGACGGTGTACGTCGACGGACCCGGGCGCAGCTGGTCGGTGATGGCGTAGTCGTCGACACCGTCGAACCGGAGCGAGCCTCCCGCAGCCGGCACCGCACCGTCGGCCGAGACGGTCGCCCCGTCCATGAGAGTGGCGGGGACGGCGTCGGTGCGGGTCTGCGCCGCACCCGAGTCGTGGGCCCAGGTGCCGTTGGTCGAGCCGGACCACAGGCTCGTGGGCCCGTCCGCGCGTACCGCCGCGGGGTAGTCGGCACCGGCCGCACGGGCCGTTGCGCTCACCGCTGCCGAGCGGGCCGAGGTGTTGGTGCCGTCGCTGGCGGTGACGCGGTAGGTGTAGCTCGCGCCGGGCGTGACGTCAGCGTCGACGAAGGTGACCTGCGGGCGTTCCCACCACAGCGACCTGCCCGTGCCGCTCCAGACGGGTTCGGTCGCGTTGCCGCGGTAGACGCTGTAGGTCAGGTGGCTGTCATCGGCATCGACGACGGTGCGGAAGCGGACCTGGATGGTGCCGTCACTCGTGGCCTGTGCGCTGGCGACAGGCGTGGGCGGGGCGCCGGTGTCCTGCGGCCCGAACCGGGTGAGCCCCTGCTGGGCGCGACCGTTGATCGTTGTGAAGTCACCGCCGGACCACAGGTAGCGCTGTCCGCTCGCGTTGCCGGTCGCGACGGCGAGCGCGCGGGGGCCGATGCCCTCGCCGATGCCGTCGTTGCCGAGCGGGAGCCAGCCGAGCACCTCCATCGAGTCGGGGTTCTGCGCCATGAAGTAACGGCGGATGCCGTCGTTGAAGGCGTTGATCCCGCTGCAGTCATGGGCGTGGCTGGCCGAGTAGAGCGTTCCCTGGTACATCACGAGCGACTGCGTCGCGCCGAGGCACGTGTCGCGCCAGACCTGGTCGCCCGTCGCCCACGAGAACGCCGCCTTGCCGTCGAACACGCCGCCGCCGGTCCCCTCGTTGCCGATGTAGAAGCGACCGTCGCCGCCGTCGATGATCGTCTTGGTGACCGAGGTGTCGGGAATGAACCCCGGGCTGTAGGTGCGCAGCACCTGGCCGCCGCTGCCGTCGGTCAGGCTGGCACCGCTGACGATGGCGATGGAGTGCGAGTACTGCCCGTTGATCGAGAACAGGTCGCCGCCGACGACGACCTTCGCACCGTCGGGTGACACGGCGATCGCACGGCCCTCGTTGACCTCCTTCGGCAGGTCGGTGCGGCCGCGGACGGCGTTGGCGGTCCACGGCAGCAGTGCGCCGGTCGTCGCGTCGAACGCGGCGAAGGCCTCGCGGGTCTGTCCTCCGACAGTCTTGAAGAGGCCGCCGGCGTAGAGCACGTTGCCGTGGGTGGCGAGGGCGGTGACGGTCGAACCGGGCAACGGCGCACGGAACGGCGCGACCGTGCACGCCTGGACGTCGAGCACCGCGATCCGGGCGACGTTGACTCCGCCGATGGTCGAGAAGTTGCCGGCGACGTAGACGCGCGACTGATCGGCGCTGACCGCGATCGCCCGCACCGTCGGAGTACCGCCGCTGAGCGTGACGGCGAACTGGCAGGCGTCGGGCTCGCCGGTCTCGGCATCGAGGATGACGAGGGCGTTCCTGACCCGAGCGGCATCCGATCGGCCCGCCGGCGGGCGGATCTGCGAGAACGTGCCGCCGGCGACGACCTTGCCCCCGGCAGCGCCCAGGGCGTACACGGTGCCGTTGGTCTGCCAGGTGGACTGGTCGTCGGCGGCGAACGAGACGCCGGGCGACAGAGCGGATGCCGGGGCTGTGATCCCCACGACTCCGGCCCCGATGAAAAGAGCCAAGACGGCAGCGGCGACGGCCGCGATGCGTGTACGCACGAGTGTTCCCCAATTTTGCGCGCCCTCACGGACGCTCCCCAGAACGCGCGACCCCCGTCGCACGTCGTTCCCCAAGCCCGGATCGGTGCCCCAGCACCACTCCGACTTCGTGCATCGTACACTGTGGCCCAGGGGACGCATAGATCGGATTCGGCCGATCGGCGCGATGGGGGAAACAGTGCGATTCAGCGACGCGTGGGGAAGTCTGCGACAGGCCCAGAAGGGCAAGCGAGGGGTCTCGCTCTATTCGCGGTGGGTCAACCGGCCGCTCGGGCGGGTGTTCGCCGCCGCGGCGGCTGCGACGGCGATCGGCCCGAACACGGTGACGGCGCTCTCCGCGCTCGCGACGACAGCGGGACTCGTCGTCGTCGCGGCCGTTCCGGCGACCGCCTGGAGCGGCGTCACCGCTGCGGCTCTGCTGGTCATCGGCTTCGCCCTGGATTCGGCGGACGGCCAAGTCGCACGTCTGACCGGCGCCTCGTCACGTGCGGGGGAATGGCTCGACCACGTCGTCGACGCCGGCAAGATGGTGGGCGTGCACGCCGCGGTGCTCATCGGCTTCACCGGCGGCGGTCGCTCAGGCGGGGCCTGGCTGCTGCTCCCCCTCGCGTACGCGCTCGTCGCGGTCGTGCTCTTCGCGGGCCTGACCCTCTACTCTCTGCTCGCACCTCGATCGGGTGCGACGCCACCGCCGTCGACGCTGCGGGCTGTGCTGCTCCTGCCCGCCGACTACGGCGTCCTCGCCGTGGCGTTCGTGCTGTGGGGCGCCCCGGAGGTCTTCGTCGTCGTCTACGCCGCATTGCTGCTCGCCACCACCGGAATCACGGCGCTGCTCTCTCGCAAGTGGTTCCGGTCGCTGGCCGCCCCGGTCGGCGCCGCGCCGCCGGGCGCCCCCGCCTAGACTGCGCCGATCAGCCGAGCGCCGCGATCACGGCCTGGGCGATGGCCTCGTGTCCCGCATCGTTGGGATGGACCCCATCGGGAGCGAGCAGTCCGCTGTCGCCCGCCAGGGGCTGTCCGATGTCGAGCCAGACAGCGCCCACGCGCTGCGCGTCCGCCTCGACGATGCGCGACAGCTCCTGAACGGCCTCCGGCGCCTGGTCGTGCCAGAGTACATCGGTGACGTAGACGCGACTGCCGGGATAGGCCGCCGCCAGGGTGTCGAAGAAGTCGGCGACATCCGCGTCGACCGGCGCCTGGCCGATGTCGTTGCGCCCGCCGGACACGATCACGATGTCAGGCACGAGCGAGGCGCCCTCGCGGGCCATCTCGCCGAAGGCGGGGCATTCGTCGCGGCCGCAGGCCGCCGGTGCGGCCTCACCCGTCACGCGCGCGGCGTAGCCGGTCCCGCCCCGCGCGAGGTTGCGCACCCGCCATCCCTCGGCCTCGCCGACGAGGCTCGCCCACCCGAGGGCTTTGTCGGATGCCCCGACGCCGGCCGTGTACGAATCACCGAGGAACACCACGATCGGCGCGGATTGCACCTCGGAGGCGGGGCTCGAACGCAGCGCAGCCCCGCCGGCGAGAACTCCGCCGATGGCCACCGCGGAGAGCGCGACCGCCCATACCGGCAAGCCGCCCCAGTCGATCTGCCACCAGTGGCCGCCGCCGCGATGCGTTCGCATCCTCGTTCTCATCGCACACCCGCTCTCATCGCGTGGACACGATCTCGTCCGTCGCCGGAATCCAGAGGTCGTGGGTCGAGGTCTCGCGTCGGTCGAACCAGGCGCCCGAGACGGTGCCGCGCAGGGTGGCGGGCACCCCCGCCCACAGACCCGCGTCGGGCACCCCGCGGGCACGGGTCAGGACCGATCCCGCCCCGAGCACCGATCGGGGCGGCAGCACCGCACCGCCCAGGATGAGCACGCGCGTGCCCACGAACGACCGCTCGCCGATGACGACCGGGAAGGCGGCCTGCGCGTTCCGCTGGAGATCCACACTGTGCGACATCACACGGCTCTGGTGTCCCGCCAGCGATGCGAATGCCCCCAGCGTCAGCGAGCCCGAGCAGTCGAGCTGGTGGCGGCTGGTGATCTTCGCGTGGTCGCCGAGAATCAGCCGTCCCCCCTCCGGCAGGTGCCGGAGGAAGAGGGGATGCGACGAGATGAGGTTCCAGCGCCCCAGCATGGCGTCGCGTCCGAGCCGGATCTCGCGCATGTTCTTCACCACGTTCGCCGAACCGAACGTGGCACCCGGGTCGAGCTCGAACGACGCGACGCGCCACACGATGCTCGCCCGTGCGCGGGCCGTGGTGTGGATGCGGTGGCCGGCTCGGCGCAGGAGCGCATTCTTCAGGCGACTCGCGGGCAGCAGCCACAGTGCCAGCCTCAGCAGGTCGCGGACCTTGTCAGGCATCGATCTCCTCCCGGATGACAGCGGATCTGTTCGATCGGATGGTGCGTGAGGCGGCGACCGCTTCGACGGCGCCGCGCGTGAGGAGTCCCACCACGACGGCCCCGAGAGCGCCCGGCGCGGCCCACAGGATCGCGCCGAGCGCGACGAGGGGGACAACCACGACCGTGCTGATGAGAGTCGCCTGCGCGCCGATACGCAGCCGCCCCAGCGAGGGCAGCAGCGCCTTGGCGACCAGCGACTCGAAGAAGTTGACCGCGACGAACAGCGCCATCAGGACGATCGCCAGCGGCATGACGTCGATCTCGCCGTTGCCCAGCCAGTCCAGTGCCGCGCCGCCGGCCATCGCGACCGCGGTGCCGATCACGAGCGACATCCCGCTGCCGACGAGCAGGGCGCTTCGAGCCCGTGATGCGCTCTCGGCATCGTCACGACGGGGCACCCAGCCCTGGGCGACCGTGATGACCGGCTGCAGGGCGACACCGACCTGTCGCTGGAACTTGTCGACGAGGGCGAAGACCGGCTGCGCGGCCGGCGCGACGACCGAGACGACCACGAGCGGGAGGGCGATGTAGATCGCTGATCCGAGAGCCGACCCCATGCCGTGACGCTGATCGGCCAGGACGCGCAGCAGCCGACCCGGCGGCGGCGCCGATGCGCGGTGGCGTCGCGAGGAGACCAGGATCCACACGGTCGAGCAGGCGAATGCCGCGACCATGCCGCCCAGCATGCCGGTCAGCCCCACGGCGGCTCCGCCGCCGCCGAGCATGAGCGCGATGCCGACCCCGGTGCCGACCACGCGCGGCAGGGTCTCGGCCAGCAACAGCGAGAACGGCGCCCCGCGTCCGACGAAGTACCAGTTCGCCGAGACGCCGGCAGCGGCCGCTGTCACCGCCCCGAGGGCGGCCAGGCCCGGCGACTGTGGGGCGATCGCGGCCGCGGCGAGACTGCTCGTGAGCGCGATCGGCGCGAAGAGCGCGAGCCGTGCGCGGACCGACTCGATGTACGCCGTGCGGCGTGAGGACTCGTCGGCGACGGCGATGCGCGCCGGGCCGGAGACGCCCCAGCCGAACCCGATCGCAGCGGCGGCGATGGCGCCTACGGCTTGTCCGAGCGCGATCGCCCCCCAGCCTCGATCGCCCTCCGCCGCGACCATCACCGGAATGGCCGCCAGCGATGCAATCGCCAGCAGCCCGATGGACAGGGCGAAACCCGACATCCTGCCGAGCCCGCCCGAGAGGCGGCGCAGTCGCCGCCGTACGTCGGACATTCCCCCATACCCCCGAATCCGGGCCGCGTCCCCACGCCTGCCCGTACGGAGGACGGTACCGCATCGGCGCGGCATCTGTCTCCAGCCGATCCCGCGGCCGTGTGTACGATGAGGCGCCATGGGGGAACGGCGACGGCTCGCTGGGTTCAGCGGCAGGGGATACGACAAGGGCCGCGGGCCCGTCTGGCAAGCGGCGTGGCAGCTCGCCTCGGCGATCGGGGTGATGCCGTGGTTCGTCCCGGTCCGCGTCCGGGTCGCGGTGCTTCGTGCGTTCGGGGCCCGCATCGGAAACGGTGTGAATCTGCGCGCCGGGGTCCGCGTCCACTGGCCCTGGAAGCTCACGATCGGCGATGACACCTGGATCGGCGAGCGCGCCTGGATCTTGAATCTCGAGCCGGTTTCGATCGGCAGCGATGTCTGCATCTCGCAGGGCGCGCTGCTGTGCACCGGGAGCCACGATCATCGATCACCCACCTTCGAGTTCGACAATGCGCCGATCGTCGTCGAAGACGGCGCGTGGGTGGCCGCCCGCGCCACGGTGCTGCGCGGCGTCCGCATCGGAGCGGACGCCGTGATCGGAGCCACGGCGCTCGTCGTCCGCGACGTGCCCGCCGGCGCGACCGTGCTCGCCCCGGCCGCGGTCGTGCGGTCGTGAGGGTCCTCGCCGTCGTCACCCTGGTGAGCCCGCACGGCGAGTACGGCGGGCCCCTCCGGGTGGCGCTGAATCAGCTCGCAGCATTGCGGGATCTCGGGCACGACGTGGTGCTCGCGGGCGCGGCGCGGGGATACGACGTCATCCCCACCGACATCGACGGCATCCCGGCCCGACTCTTCCCGGCACGTACGCTCATCCCGGGCATCGGGTTCGCGGGCGTCGGATCGCCCGCACTGCTGCGTGCGCTCCGCCGGCACGTCGACGAATTCGACGTCGTGCACGTGCATGCCGCGCGCGACCTCGTCACTCTGCCCGCCGCCCGGATCGCGCGCTCGCGCGGGGTCGCCACCGTCCTCCAGACCCACGGGATGATCGACGAGTCGACGAATCCGCTCGCAATCCCCCTCGACGCGGTGCTGACGCGCCCGGCACTGGCAGGGGCACGCATCGTGACCTACCTGACCGAGCGCGAACGCGCCTCGCTCGAGACCATCGGCCGGGGCCGTGCGCAGCTGGTCGAGCTTCCCAACGGGGTTCCGACGGCACCCGCAGCCGCCCCGCTCGGGCCCGAGCTGCTGTACCTCGCCCGGCTCGCACCCCGGAAACGGCCGGTGCAGTTCGTCGAGGCCGCGGCGCGACTGGCGAACGAGTTCCCCGAGGCCCGCTTCCGCCTCGTCGGCCCCGACGAAGGCGAGGGCGACGCCGTCCGCGCGGCCATCGAGGCGTCGGGCCACCCCGAGCGCATCCGCTGGGAGGGTGCGTTGGAGCCCGCACGCACGGGAGAGCGGATGCGGCGAGCCAGCGGCTACGTGCTCCCGGCAGTCGACGAGCCCTACCCGATGTCGGTGCTCGAAGCCATGTCCGCGGGTCTGCCCGTGGTCGTCACGGACTCCTGCGGACTGGCCCCGGCTGTGCGTGACGCCGGGGCGGGATTCGTCACCGACGGTGGACTCGAACCCCTCGTCACGGCGATGCGGCGACTGCTCGCCGACCCGGCGGATGCACGCCTGCGCGGCGAACGCGGCCGCGACCTGACACGCGAGCGGTTCACGATGCCCGCGATCGCCGAGAGGCTGGTCGAGCTGTACGCGCGGTGACCCGCGCTTGTGGTGGACAGCTCGACATCCCTATACTCGCAACACCGTCGATTTGGGGATCGGCACGCGCCGAGCGGAGGGGTCCGCTCGGGTCGCGCGACGGGGCTGCAGCGCCGAGGCTTTGGGGGAGAACGCTCATGAAGCGTGCATTCATCACCGGCATCACGGGCCAGGACGGGTCCTATCTCGCCGAGCTCCTGCTCGCGAAGGGCTACGAGGTCCACGGCCTGGTGCGGCGGGCGTCGACGTTCAACACGTCGCGCATCGACCACCTGTACGTCGACCCGCACGAGGTGGGGGCACGCCTCTTCCTGCACTACGGCGATCTCAGCGACGGCGTCCGCATGACGACGCTGCTCGCGCAGATCCAGCCGGACGAGGTCTACAACCTCGGTGCGCAGTCGCACGTGCGCGTGTCGTTCGACGAGCCCGAGCACACCGCTGACACCACCGGAACCGGCTCGGTGCGGCTCCTGGATGCCGTGCGCATGTCAGGGGTCCGGGCCCGCTTCTACCAGGCGTCCTCCTCCGAGCTGTACGGCGCCACGCCTCCGCCGCAGAGCGAGACCACGCCGTTCTACCCGCGCTCGCCGTATGCCGCCGCGAAGCTCTACAGCTACTGGATCACGAAGAACTACCGCGAGGCCTACGACATGTTCGCGGTCAACGGCATCCTCTTCAACCACGAGTCGCCCCGCCGAGGCGAGACGTTCGTGACCCGCAAGATCACGCGCGCCGTGGCAGCGATCAAGCTCGGCGTTCAGGACCACGTGTACCTCGGCAACATCGACGCCGTCCGCGACTGGGGCTACGCCGCCGAGTACGTCGAGGGGATGTGGCGGATGCTGCAGGCCGACGAGCCGGAGGACTTCGTGCTCGCGACCGGCATCGGTATCACCGTTCGCGACTTCCTCGAAGCGGCCTTCGCCCACGCGGGTCTCGATTGGCGGCGCCATGTCCGCTTCGACGAGCGCTACCTGCGTCCGACCGAGGTCGACGCGCTGATCGGAGACCCGAGCAAGGCCGAGGAGAAGCTCGGCTGGAAGGCCACGGTCGGCCCGCTGGAGCTCGCACGCATCATGGTGGACGCCGACATCCGCGCCCTCGAGTTCGCGGGTCGCCCGTGGATCGATACGGTCGCCCTCTCGGGATGGGCCGCGTGAGCGACGGGCTCGCATTCGACCCGACCCGGCTCGATCGGCACGCGACGTTCTTCGTCGCGGGTCATCGAGGCCTGGCCGGCAGCGCGGTGGTCCGTCGACTCGAAGCCGAGGGCTTCGACCGCCTCCTCACCCGCACCTCAGCCGAACTGGATCTCACCGAACGCGGGGACGTCTTCCGATTCTTCCGCGCGCACCGCCCGCGCTACGTCGTGCTGGCCGCGGCGAAGGTGGGCGGCATCCTCGCGAACAGCACCTATCCGGCCGACTTCCTGAGCATCAACATCCGGATCCAGTCCAACGTGATGGATGCCGCGGCCGAAGTGGGAGTCGAGCGGCTGGTCTTCCTCGGATCGTCGTGCATCTACCCGAAGTTCGCGCCGCAGCCACTGCGCGAGGACAGTCTTCTCACCGGCCATCTCGAGCCGACGAACGACGCCTATGCCATCGCGAAGATCGCCGGAATCCTGAACGTCCAAGCCGTGCGGCGACAGCACGGTCTCCCTTGGATCTCCGTCATGCCGACGAACCTGTACGGACCGAACGACAACTTCTCGCCGCTCGGATCCCACGTACTGCCCGCGCTCATCCGTCGCTACGATGAGGCCGCCGCGCTCGGCAGCGCGGTGGTCACCAACTGGGGGTCGGGCACGCCGCGTCGGGAGTTCATGCACGCCGACGACCTGGCCTCGGCGATCGTGCACCTCATGGAGCATTACGACGGGGCCTCTCACGTGAACATCGGCACCGGTCAGGACACGACGATCCGCGAGGTCGCCGAGCAGATCGCGACGATCACGGGCTACCGCGGAGAGACGCGCTGGGACACGACCAAGCCCGACGGCACTCCGCAGAAGCTCCTCGACATCTCACTGCTGCGCTCGACGGGCTGGACGCCGAGCATCGGGCTACGCGGCGGGCTGGCCCGGACCATCGCCTGGTACCGGCGCAGCCACGCCGAGCTCCGCGCCGCCTGATCCTGCGCGGCTCGGTCCGAGCGGCGCCTCCTCCCCGTCGCCGGGTGAATGCACCCGCCCGGCGACGAGGAGGAGGCAGACGATCATCACGGTCGTCGCACCGGTTGCCTGGAGCAGCGAGCCGCGCATCAGGATCGTCATGTATACCGGCAGGACCGCCCCGGCGATCGCCCAGACGCCGCCGGAAGCGAATGCCGTCACGATCCTGACGTCCATCACCCGCAGCACGATGCCCAGTCCGACGAAGACGATGACGACGGCGACGATGCCGCCGTTGACCATGGCCTCCGCCCACACCGGCGCCGAGAGGTTGTCGAAGCTGTATCCCCGGTACTCGGCGAGCACGATGCCGGTGTCGGTGGGCTTGTCGGGCCAGATCGACCGCGGCACCCAGAACAGGATGCTGCCGAGGAACTGTCGAGCCGGCTCCACGAGGCCGTCGAGCCAGTAGGCGAGCGAGTTCGCCACCTGCCAGAACGCGTCGTAATCGGGGTTCGCCAGATACTCGCCGAAGAAGCTGGTCCGGTTGACCCGCACCTCATCGGTGCGGAAGGCGTCGGCGATCGGGAAGAGGAACAGGAACGCCACGATCGCGGCGAGCATCGTGAGGCGGGCTCGGAGGCGGGTGGAGGCCGCGCCGGCGAAGATCGCCAGCGCGACGGCGACGGTTCCGAAGGTGTACCGCGCGCTCGCGACCGGGTTCACGATCAGGAGCAGGACGACCGAGGCGGCGAGAGCCGCGACCGTGTACGCGATGCGTGCGGCCCGTGAGACCGCGACTCGTCGCAGCTGCGCCAGCGCACCGGTCGCGATGAGCAGCGGGTAGACCGACGCCGCGTACATGACGGCACGCACGGCAGGGTCGGGCCAGCGCGCCTCGCGAGCCGCGAAAGCCGCCTCGCGGCTGCCGAGGGCTGCGGCGGGGCCGAGCTGCGCGACGAAGAACACGCTGATACCGAGCCCGACCACCGCGAGTCCGACGGTCCGTGCCGCGCTGACCGGTCGGGGCGCCTGCCCCGCATGCGGCGGACGCGCATGTTGCCGCAGCATCCATGCGGCACGCGCGACCTCGTAACAGGCGATGCCGAGGGCGACGATCCCTGCCGTCGGCAGATCGAAGGCCGGATCGATGCCGGGGGTCGTTGTCGAGACCGCGTCGGCGCGGATCTGCGCGGTCGGCGCCAGCCCCATGAAGATGTATGCGAACACCCAGAAGAAGAAGTCGAACAGGTGGGGGCGGCCCGACACCCACGACAGCGAGAGCCGGATGCCGCCGTAGATCATGATCAGCAGCGTGACGACCCACGCCTCGCTTCGTCCCCGGTCGGGGATGTCGGACACCAGAGCGAGCGGCATCACGACGCTCAGCACGCCGATCGACAGCGCGACGAGTGCGATGCGCGCGCCGCCGCGCAACGACGTCTCGCCGATCGTTCCGGTCTGCTTCCCCACGAGCCTCCCCCTCGCATATCATGTCAGACGGGGGTCCGCGTGTTCGCACGCGGCATATTGGGGCCGCGTCGCTTTGTCGACGCGCGAATGGGGGACGCTATGGAGTCCAGCCGTGTTCTACGGGTGATCCGATATCACTGGATGACGGTGATCGTGCTGGTGGCGCTGGGCGCCGCGGCCGGGCTGGCATACGCCTGGACGGTGCCGCGGGAGTACACGGCACGGGCCGACGTGTTCGTCGCTGTGACCGGCAGCTCGACGACGGGCGAGCTCGCGCAGGGCAGCAACTTCTCCCAGCAGCAGGCGCGCAATCTCAGCACCGTCGCGACGCGCGAGATCGTCCTCGCGCCGGTCATCGACGAGCTCGGGTTGTCCGACTCGACGGCCAAGCTGCGCTCGCGTGTGTCGACCTCGGTGCCGCTGAACACCTCGATGATCTCGATCTCAGCGGTGGATCCGTCTCCGCGGGAGGCCGCTCGCATCGCGAACCTCGTCGCGGCCAAGCTCGCCGAGGTCGTGCCCACGCTCTCGCCCCAGGTCGACGGCACCTCGCCGGTCCGGCTGCGCGTCGTCGAAAACGCTGTGCCGCCGAATTCGCCCTCCGCGCCGCATACGCCCATGCTCGTGATCCTCGGCGCACTGGGCGGACTCGTCGCTGCGGCTGCCGTCATCCTGTTGCGGTTGATGTTCGGCTCGCGAGTCCGCACCGTGGAGCAGGCCGAGGAGGCCGCCGGGGCTGCCGTCATCGGCACCGTGAGCACCGACCGCACCGCGGATCGGGCGCCGCTCGCCCTGCTGACCGCGCCGCATTCTCTGCGATCGGAGGACTATCGCCGCCTCCGGGGCAATCTCCGTTTCGTTCAGGCCTCTCAGGACCACCGGGTGTTCGTCTTCACGTCCTCGGTCCCCAGCGAAGGGAAGAGCACGACCGCTGCCAACGCCGCCGTCGCTCTCGCCGCCACCGGCGCTTCGGTGTGTCTCGTGGAGGCGGACCTGCGTCGCCCGAGTCTCAGCCGAATCCTGGACCTTCCCCCCGATCTCGGATTCACCAGCGTCATCGCACGCGAGGCGACGCTCGACGACGCTCTCGTCGCGTGGGGGCCGGAACGGCTGCATGTTCTGCTGGCCGGACCGGTGCCACCCAACCCGTCGGAACTGCTCGAGTCCGAGCGTGCACTCGAGCTGCTCGAGAGCTTGCGCGCCGCGCACGACATCGTGATCATTGATGCGCCCCCGATTCACCCGGTCGCCGACGCAGCCGTCCTGGCCCGTGTCTTCGGCGGCGCCGTGCTGGTCGTCGGCGCCGGTCGCGCCCGCGAGCGCGACGTCCGGCGGGCGACCGCGCGGCTGGCCTCGGTGGGCGCGACGATCCATGGTGTCGTGCTCAATCTGGCACGACCCACGCGCGCGGACCGCCGCAGCTACTCGACGTACTCGGTGGTGCCCGAGAGCGGCCGACGCGGCCGGGGACGCAGCAGCGGCGCCCCGGACGCCGCGGCGCCCGGGGCGCGGCGTCCCGGAGCGTCAGCCGACGCTGCTGACCCCGTAGTAGCTGAGGTCCTGCACCTCCGGAGTCCCGACGACGCGGTAGGGCGACGTCAATGACACCACGCGCTGTCCCGAGCGCTCGATGGTCGCAGACACCGTACCCTCGCGGAGCGGCACCGTGTACACCGACCGCCCGGCGGGGGCTTCGAAGCGCGTGGCCACGCCACCCACGCTGACGGTGAGCGTGGCCGGAGCGGTCAGGTAGACGACCGCCTCGACCTCGTCCGTCGGGCTGCTCGATGTGCCGCCGAGCGTCGGAGACGCCAGCAGGTGGCCGAGGGCCGGCCGGGCACCGACGAACTGGGTGCGGTGCACGAGGAACGCCTGATCCTGGGTCACCCGGGGCTGCGCACCGCTGTGGAACCAGTCGAGGTACGGCCGGCTGATGTCGAGGAACGTGTCACCGTGGTCGGCGGACGGCGCGAACTGCGTGCTCTCGCTGTAGTCGTTCCACGTGACCAGCTGCACGTACTGCGCCCCCGATTCGATCGCACGCCGCCACGACGCCCGGAGGTTGTCGGTGTTGCCCGACTCGGCGAACACGCCGGCGCGCGGACGGTAGTCCTGCACGGAGACCGGGGCCATCCACGTCTTGCCCAGAGCAGCGGCGCGAGCGGCGTAGTCGGGCCCGTTCGAGGTGTGCCATTCGCTGCGCACGCCCCAGTTGCCGTAGCCGTCTGCGATGTCACGGAACGCAGACATGTTCGCGTCGGAGGCATTGAGGAACACGGCCTGGAAAGTGATCGGCACACCGTGCACACGCTGCAGACGTTGGATGATGCGCGACCACCAGTCGACGCTCTGCTTCTCGGCCGCGAACGACGACAGGAGCATCCGGTCACCGACCCGGAACGCCGCCGCCGAGCGGTAGAGCTCCGCCAGGCGGTCCGCCACGGTCTCGGGGTCGACGCCGGCCACCGATGCCGAGGCATCGATCATCGGCACCGCAGCGAATCGGCCCTGGCGCTCAGCCGCGGTGAAGAGGTTCTTCGCGGCGTCCCAGTTGGTGCCGCTGACGCTCATGATGTTGACGGTGAAGCCATCGATCCCCGCGCTCTGCGCCTGTGACACCTCGCGTCGCAGATTGTCGACGCGCCACGTCGACGAGCCCGACGGCGCGACCGCGAGCGGACGGTCGCGCAGCAGCCCGCCGTACTCGGCGTGCTTGCCGTTCTCACCCTCGGGGTCCAGATAGTTGCGTGCGTAGTAGTCGCTGTCGGCCGGACGATTGTCGATGGAGATCGGGTAGGGCGGGAAATAGTGCGCGAACACCATGCGGGACGTGTCGACCGTCGGCGGCGTGCTCGGTTCTGGAGCGGGAGTGGGCTCCGGCGCGGAGGGCGGCTCCGGGGAAGGGGTGCCCGCGGGCTCGGGGGTGTAGGTCAGCTTCAGCGAGGGCGCCTTGTCACCGGTGCGGTGGAACAGCGTCGAGACGCTCTTCTGCCGGTACGCCACCCTCAGCGACAGCTCGCCGTCGCGCACGTCCTGCACCACGTCGCCGAGCGACATCGTCAGCGTCGCCCCCGTGCGTGCGGTCCGGCTGGATCGGATGAGCCGGTCGCCGCCTTCGGAGGGGCGGTTCGCGTAGGTCAGCGTCTTCCCCGACCAGGCGCCGCCCTCGACGAAGACGTCGACGCCGGCCGTCGTCGCGTTCGTGTACCGCACGGTCAGCGACAGCGACGCCGTCACAGGTCGGGTGGTGTCGACGTCTTCCGGCAGGGTGAAGCGGGCATAGGCCCGGTCTTGGGTGGACGTGGCGCTCAGCGCTTGGTTCCGCAGGACGGTCCGCGGCGAGCGGGACGACACGGTGGCGAGGTCGCTCGCCGACAGCGTCACGGTCACTGGTTGGGGCGTCGCCGCCTGTGGGGCGACCTCGTCTGCGGCCTGGGCCGTGGCCGCAGCGCCGAGCACGAGCGCGGCCGTGGACAGGGTCGCGAGAAGGCCTCGCGTCCAACGTCGTCGGCGCGAGTTCCGGGGATCTTGATTGTCGGGTTTCATGTCTTCCTCGTGGGTAACAATCATCTCGACGGGCACATACCGCCCGCCGAGTCCCTCCCCCAGCAATCCCCACGAGTGTGCCACGAAGCCCCGATCCCGCCAAATGCCCGTGGCCGGAACCGAACCGCAAGGCGCCACGAAGACAACCGCAACGTTGACTCAACGTTGCCCGAAGCCGTCGCCTTCGCCGCCGTCACGCAATACTGTGAATCTCGTTCCGAGACCGAGCGGGCCGACATCCGATGAGGCTCGTTGCTCGGGTCCGACTGCCGCCCGGGGAAGTGGCGGGACGGGCTGGTTCACTGCCCGGACGCGATTGGGGAAGAGCGTCCGGGCAGTGGATTCTCGGGCGGAGCATCTTACGCGCCCGTCGCTTCGAGGGCACGGCGTGGGATCGCCCACCGCCGGCCTCTAGCGTGGCGGCATGCAGAGCTACGACTACCTCATCGTCGGTGGCGGGATGGTCGCGGATGCGGCGGCCCGCGGCATCCGCGAGATCGACGACAACGCAACGATCGGCATCCTCAGTGCGGACGTCGACGAGCCCTATACACGCCCGGCGCTGTCGAAGAAGCTGTGGACCGACCCCGACTTCACGTGGGACCAGGTTCCGCTCGGCACGTCGGAGGACACCCGCGCCGACATCCGCCTGAAGACCGTCGTCACCGAGATCGACCGCGACGGACGGACGGTGCTGGTCGGCGACGGCGAACGCGTCGGCTATCGCCGGCTGCTCCTCGCGACGGGCTCACGCCCGCACGAGGTCGACGCGCCCGACAGCGACCGGGTGCTGTTCTTCCGCTCCGCGGAGGACTATCGCCGACTGCGCGAGCTCGCGACCGAGGCCCGCCGGATCGTGGTCGTCGGCGGCGGCTACATCGGCGCCGAGCTGGCCGCGGGGCTCGTGCAGAACGACGTAGAGGTCGACCTGGTCTTCCCGAGCCGGACGCTCGGCGACGGCACATTCCCGCCGCAGCTCGCCGACCGCTACGAGGGCTTGTTCCGTGACGCCGGCGTGCGTCTCATCGCCGGTCGCCGAGTCGACGAGGTGGTGGCGGGCGAGTCCGACGCGGACGGACCGGATGCTGTGCTCGACGTCGTGCTCGATGACGGGTCGCGGCTGCGCGGTGACGCCGTCGTGCTCGGGCTCGGGGTCTCGCCCGTGACAGACCTCGCCGAACAGGCCGGACTCACCGTCGACGACGGTGTCGTGGTCGATGAGTCCCTCGCCACCTCCGACGACGCGATCTGGGCCGCCGGCGACATCGCCTCCTACCCCGACCGTCTGCTGGGACGCACCCGGGTGGAGCACGTGGACAACGCCCAGGAGATGGGCCGTGCGGCCGGACGGTCGATGGCCGGCAGCGGCGAGGCGTACCGGCACACCCCGTACTTCTACTCGCAGGTGTTCGGCGTGCGGTGGGAGGCCGTCGGGACGCTCGATCCCGACCTCGACACGCTCGTCGTCGAGGTCGGTGACGACGAAGCGGGCGCCCGCACGGTCGTGTACTACCGTGACGAGTCGGGCGCGCCGGTCGGCGTGCTGCTGTGGAACGTCGCCGACGCCACGGATGCCGCGCGCCTCGTCCTCGCCGAAGCGCCGACGGACGAGGCGGAGCTGCGGGGACGGATCAGCTGAGGGAGAGTCGGTCGGCCACGACACCGGCGAGCTCGTCGGCGATCGTCCGGGCCTCATCCTCCGTCGTCGCCTCGACCATGACCCGCACGAGCGGCTCGGTGCCCGACGCGCGCAGCAGCACGCGGCCGGAGTCGCCGAGGCGCGCGGACGCGGCGGCGACGGCATCCTGGACACCCGCGTCGCTCGCGACCCGGTCGCGGTCGACGCCGCGAACGTTGACGAGCACCTGCGGATACACCGTCATGACGGATGCGAGCTCGGCAGCGGTCTTGCGCTGGCGCGCCATCTCGGCGGCGAGGTGGAGCCCCGTCAGCAGGCCGTCGCCGGTCGTCGCGTAGCGGCTCATGATGACATGCCCGCTCTGCTCGCCGCCGAGCCCGAAACGGCCCTGATTCATCCGCTCGAGCACGTAGCGATCGCCGACGGCGGTCTGCTCGACGGCGATGCCGTGCTCGGCCATCGCCCGGTGCAGTCCGAGGTTGCTCATCACGGTCGCGACGAGG
The DNA here is from genome assembly GCF_030369635.1 of Microbacterium arborescens. Taxonomy (NCBI): domain Bacteria; kingdom Bacillati; phylum Actinomycetota; class Actinomycetes; order Micrococcales; family Microbacteriaceae; genus Microbacterium; species Microbacterium arborescens. Next base: position 2,822,228 of record NZ_CP128474.1, read on the forward strand.
GTGTTGAAGGGCAGGCGTCCGCGTTCCTTCATCGCCACCGCGAGGATGGCCATGATCTGGTCGCCGTCGATCACGCGACCGTCGGCGTCGACGGCGAGGCAGCGGTCGGCGTCGCCGTCGTGGGCGATGCCGATGTCGGCGCCGGTGCGGATGACCTCCGCCGCAACCCGGTCGAGATGGGTCGAGCCGACGCCGTCGTTGATGTTGAGGCCGTCGGGGTCGGCACCGATCACGGTGACCTTCGCACCGGCGTCTCGGAACGTCTGCGGAGACACCCCCGACGCGGCGCCGTGCGCGCAGTCGATGACGACGTGGATGCCGTCGAGCGTGTGGGGCAGCGAGCCGAGAAGGTGGACGACGTAGCGGTCCTCGGCGTCGGCGAACACGCGGATGCGGCCGACGGCGGCACCGGTCGGCTGGAGCTTGGGACCGGTGAGGGCCTCTTCGATACGGCGCTCGACCTCGTCGGGGAGCTTGACGCCGCCGCGCGCGAAGATCTTGATGCCGTTGTCGGGAGCAGGGTTGTGGGACGCCGAGACCATGACGCCGAAGTCGGCGTCGATGTCGCCGACGAGGAACGCCGCAGCAGGGGTGGGCAGAACGCCCGCGTCGAGCACGTCGACCCCGGAGGAGGCGAGCCCAGCGGCCACGGCGGCGGAGAGGAACTCGCCCGAAACGCGGGGGTCACGCGCCACGACAGCGGTCAGCCGCTTGCCGGCGGACTTGCGCGCCTCGGCGATACGGCCCTGGCCCAGGACGACGGCAGTCGCCTGGGCCAGGGTGAGTGCGAGTTCGGCGGTGAGGGGGCCGTTGGCCAGCCCCCGAACACCGTCCGTACCGAACAGCGCCACGGAGCTTAACGCTTCGAGTACTGAGGAGCCTTGCGGGCCTTCTTGAGACCGGCCTTCTTGCGCTCCTTCACGCGAGCGTCGCGCGAGAGGAAGCCGGCCTTCTTCAGGGTCGGGCGGTTGTTCTCAGCGTCGATCTCGTTGAGCGCACGGGCGATGCCGAGACGCAGCGCGCCGGCCTGACCCGAAGGGCCACCGCCCGAGATGCGCGCGATGACGTCGTACGAGCCGGCGAGCTCGAGCACCGTGAACGGGTCGTTGATGAGCTGCTGGTGCAGCTTGTTCGGGAAGTAGTCCTCGAGCGTGCGCCCGTTGACCGTGACCGTGCCCGAACCGGGGATGAGGCGCACGCGGGCGATGGCCTGCTTGCGGCGACCCACGGCGGCACCGGGGACCGAGAGGACCGGACGCGGAGCGGAAGCGGCAGCGGCCTCCGCGGCGGGCGTCTCGGTCGAGTAGTTCTGGGGGGTCTCCTCGAGGGAGTCAGCGATCTTCGCCATCAGTGGTTCCTTGAGTGTTTTCGCGGCGCTTACTGGGCGACCTGGTCGAAGGTGTAGGTGGTGGGCTGCTGCGCAGCGTGCGGGTGCTCGGCACCGGCGTAGACCTTGAGCTTCGAGAGCTGCTGGCGGCCCAGGCTGTTCTTCGGGAGCATGCCGCGAATGGCCTTCTCGACGGCGCGGACGGGGTTCTTCTCGAGCAGCTCCTCGTAGGAGACCGACTTGAGACCGCCCGGGTAGCCCGAGTGGCGGTAGGCCATCTTCTTCTGGAGCTTCTGACCGGTCAGGGCCACCTTCTCGGCGTTGACGACGATGACGAAGTCACCGGTGTCGACGTGAGGAGCGAACGAAGCCTTGTGCTTGCCGCGGAGGAGGACGGCGGCGTGCGAGGCGAGGCGGCCGAGAACGACGTCGGTTGCGTCGATGACCAGCCACTCGCGCTGGATCTCGCCAGCCTTGGGGGTGAAAGTGCGCGTCACAGTAGTGCTGCTTTCTTGAATCGAACGGAGGAGTTCGTGAATCCCGCTCCGGGGTGGTTCGTCCGACGGGGACGAACACGCCAGTGGAGGGCTCACGTTCGTGGCGACACGCCTGCATGGCATGCGCACCAAAGAGACAGCGTACGCTATCGGTCGACGTTATCAAAGCCGCGCCTGTCCCCCCGGGCCGTCCTCGATCTCTCATGCACCCCGATCGGAGACCCCGGATGCCCCTGTTCGAATTGCAGCGTGCGCGCGTCGGGCGCATCCGGGTGTTAACGCGCGCGCAGCTGCCGTTCGTCGTCGGCACGCTCGTCGTGATCTGCGCCCTCGCCGTCGGGGCGCCGTCCTCGCTGTCGTCGCCGTTCGTCGGTGCGGCCGTGATCCTCGTCATCGCCACCACGATGGCCGGCGCGCTCGTCCCGTGGGAACGGTTCTCGCCGTCATGGCTGATCGTGCTGGCGTTCTCTGACATCGTCGCCGTCGCGCTGCTGCGGACCGAGGTCGTCTGGCTGCTGCCCGGCGTGAGCATGCTCGCGATCTTCCCGATCCTGTGGATCGCGTACGGGTTCCCGCCGGTCGCCTTCGTCGCGGCGGTGGGCGGCGCGGCGTTCATGACCTCCCTGCCCTTCGTCGTGCGCGGCACCTTGCCGGTCACGGCGCTCGAGTGGGTCAACGTCTTCACTCTCCCGGTACTCATCCTCGCCGTCGCCGTCGTCGTCAACATCGCGGCGCAGCATCTGCGCCGGAGCAGCCGTCGTCTCCGCTCATCGCACGAGGAGCGGGCGCGCGCGCTCACGCAAGCCCACGACAACGAGCTGGTGCTGCGCACCGTGCTCGACACGGTGCGCAGCGGCGTGGCGCTGTACGACGACGCGGGTCGCCTGGTCCTGGCCAACCGGACCGCCGAGGACCTCTCGGTCGCGTCGGGCTTCTCCTTGGACGAACCCCCCTACGCGGGCGACGCGGTGCTGGCCGCCGACCGCGCCACGCCCGTCCCCCGTCACGAGCAGCTGATCCCCCGGGCCCTGCGGGGCGAGAGGGTGAGCGAGGCCATCGAGTGGGTCGGGCCGCCGATGGCGCAGCGCGCGATCCTCGCCGACTCCGACCGCGTGCGCCGCGCCGACGGCACCCTGCTGGGCACGCTCGTCGTCGCCCACGACGTCACGGAGATGGCCGACGCCGCGCAGATCCGGCACGACTTCCTGCGGACCGTGTCGCACGAGCTGCGCACGCCGCTGACGAGCGTCACCGGATACCTCGATCTGCTGACGGAGCGAGTGGGGTCGGACGATCCGGCCGCGATGCGCTACCTCTCGCTCGTCGAGCGCAACGTCCTCGTGCTGACGGACCGCATCAACGAGCTGCTCGCCGCCGCCTCGACCGACACCGAGGTGTCACCGCGGCCCGTGACCCTCAGCGATCTGATCGCCTCGGCGGTGCGCGCCGTCACGCCGCAGGCCGAGCGCCGCGGCAGCTCGATCCAGCAGATCGGCGCGACGGACGAACGCGTCGTCCTCGACCCCGTGCGCATCCGCCAGTCGCTCGAGGAGCTGCTGGTCAACGCCCTGAAGTTCAGCCCACCCGCGTCGGCCGTCGTGATCGGTCAGCGCGTGGACGACTCGGGCATCCACATCGTCGTCAGCGACAGCGGCCCGGGCCTGACTTCTCTCGAGCGGACCCGCGTCTTCGACCCGTTCTACCGCACGACGTACGCCCGCGAGCACGCGATCCAGGGCTTCGGCATCGGGCTCTCGGTGGTCCGCAACGCGGTCGTGGCTCACGGCGGGCGTGTCCGGGTGGGAGCGTCTGCGTCCGGCGGCACCGCGATGGCCATCGTGCTGCCCACCACGTCACCACGCGAGCGGCCCCTCAGCGCGCCCGTGTCAAGTGCAGGCGCGACATTCACCGCGACAGGAGAATGATCCCGACGCTGAGACTCCCGACAACTCGGCCCGTTCGAGGTGACGACGATGATGAGCGCTCCCCCCTACGACCACGCCCCCGCGGCGAGGGCGCCCCTCGCGGGCGCCTCGACCGACTGGGCAGCGCAAGTGACCTCGGTCGCGATCGTCGAGCTCGACGACGCCGGCGTGGTGCGGTCGTGGAACCCCGGGGCCGAGCGGCTCAAGCGGTACGCCGCGCCTGACGTCATCGGCACGCCGTTCTCGCGGTTCTACCGGCCCGAGGACCGGGAGCGCGGCCGGCCGGAGCGACTGCTCGCCGCCGCTCGCGCCGAGGGGTCGGTCGAGGACACCGGCTGGCGCGTGCGCGGGGACGGCTCGCTCTTCTGGGCGCACGTGCTCATCACGGCCGTCCGCGACGACGACAACGCGCCCGCGGGCTTCGTGAAGATCGTGCGCGACCTCAGCGAGGCCAAGCGCATCGACGACGAGAAGGACGGCTTCCTCCGCGCCTTCGCCCACGACCTCCTCTCTCCGATCACGGCGTTGCGGGGATACGTCGATCTGCTCGAGGACGAGATCCCCGCGGCTCAGGCCGGACTGCTGCAGCACGTGTCGCGCGTGACCGACCACATCATCGCGATGGCGGGAGAGCTGTCGGCGCACGTGCGGGGCGGCCACGGCGACGAGAGCGAGGAGACCGATCTGCTCACCCTCGCCCGCGAGGCGGCCGAGCTCGTCCTGCCGGGCGACGTCAACGAGCGGGTGGCGGTGCGGGGCGCGGGCCGCGCGCACGTGTCGACCGATCGCGCGCTGCTGCGCCGGGCTCTGGCGAACATCATCGACAACGCCGCGAAGTACAGCGAGGACGCGATCGTCGTCTCGGTGTCGGAGGAACCGGATGCCGCTGTCGTCTCCGTCGCCGACAGCGGACGCGGCATCGATCCGGCCGACCTCGCGTCGATCTTCGAGCCGTACCACCGCGGACGACTCTCCGACCCCGGTGACGGCGGCACGGGCGTGGGTCTCGCGAGCGTCCGCGACATCGCGCGGCGGCTGGGCGGCGAGGCGTTCATCGAGAGCACTCGCGGGGTCGGCACGACGGTCACCCTGCGCCTGCCGCCCTCACACTGACGGCAGCGGGAAGACCGATTCCAGGACGACGTCGTCGCCGTCCTGGAACACTCGACGTCCGCGGGTCCCGAGGCCGCGGCCGGGATGCGGCACGAGTCGTCCGGGCGACGAGACTCGCAGGAGAAGCGCCCCCGAGCCCGTGACGCGCGCGACCACGTGCGCCCGGCGCGCCCCGGAGTGTTTGACGGCGTTGACGAGCGCGTCGGTGACGAGGGAGACGACACGGTCGGCGGTCTCCGGGTCGGCCAGCCGGTGCCGGACGGCGTCGTCGATGTGCTGCGTGACCGCGACGGCGGGCGCCCACGCCTCGATCAGACGATCGAGCGACTCGCTCGCAGGCATCCGCTCGGAGACCCCCTTGTCGAGGATGTCGTCGAACGCCGCCTCGGTTCGGCCCCGGAAGTCCGCCACCTCATCCGGTGTGGGGGCCCGCTCGTCGACGCGGGCCCCGAAGACCACGCATGCACCCTGCGCGCGCCCATGGAGCACGTCGATCGCCCGGCGGGCGGAGGCCCCCTCGTCGACCTCGGCCGCCTCGCGGGCGACCTCCGCGAGGCCCGCGGCCGCGCGGCGCTCGTCGGCACCGGCCCGGGAAAGGGCGTCGCGACAGAGAGCGACCAGGACCGCGACGACGGGGACGGCGAGCACGGGAACCAGCCCGAGCACACCGATGTGCGGCAGGAAGAGATAGGTGACCATGCTCATCGCGACGCCGGCGGCGGTCCAGCTCGCCAGGAAGGCGACGGGTCGCGGCGGGCGCGCCCACCGGCGCACAACGGCACCGGCGACGAGATCGACGAGGATGCCGCCGCCCAGACCGGCGAGGCCGACCCCCGCTCCACCCGCCGCGATGGCGTACGGCATGCAGGCCACGGCATACAGCGGCGCGACGCTGAGCCAGGGCGGGGCGATCAGACGGAGCGACAGGCGCGGGCTCGGCTCGTGAGGCAGCGGCTCGTGCGGCAGCGGAGCGTCGGAGGCTCCGGCGTCGGGACGTCGCCGCATCCGATCCACACGGTGACTGAGTGCGCGAACCTCCTCGGAGAACGCGCGGACGGCCTCGAAGTCGACCGGGCCGCCGAGCATGTGTTCGCGAGCGCGACGCAGTTCCGCGATACCGGTGACCAGGGCCGCCCGCGACTCCGATGCGATTCGCTGTCGCTGCGCCTCGGCGCTCGCGACCCGCGCGAGCGCCGCGCGCAGCCGTTCGGCGGCGGCACGCGACGCGGCGTGACGTGACGTGATGACGGCCACGATCGACAGCAGCGCGACGGCGGTCACGAGGTTGGTCGCGATGCGCGAGGGCATCGGTCCGCTGGGAACGATGCCGAACAGTGCCGAGCTGATCGCGTCGTTGACGAAGGAGCGCATCGTCGCCACCGCGACGAGGCCGACGAGCACCAGCGCGCCGCGGGCGGTCCGTGACGGCAGTCGTCGTTCCGCGACGGCCACGGGCACGAGCAGCGCCGCGAGGACCGCCCACCCGAGGACGGCGACCGTCGCGCCGCGCAGGTAGGCCTCGATGCCCACCCCGCCGATCGAGGGCACCGAGAAGATCCCGGCGACCAGCAGCGACACAGCGGCGCTCCAGCGGGTGTAGAAGCCGCCGCCGGAGACCGCGTTCCACCAGGTCGTCATGCGGACTCCGTGCCGAGGCGAGGACTCAGGCCGCGAAGGTTCCGACGAGGGCGAGGCCGACCCCCGAGAGGTTGTAGACGACGTGCGTGACGACGCCGGTCCAGATGCGCCCGGTCAGGAGCACGAGCCCGGCGCACACCGCCCCCACGAGCGCGATCGAGAGCACGCCGTCGACGCCCAGGTCGCCGCCGATGAGGTGACTCACCAGGAAGACCGCCGTCGAGACGAGCAGGGCGGCGACACCCGCGGTCGCCGGCCCCGCGGCGCGGCGCAGGAGCGTGTAGACGGCGACGAGCACGACCCCGCGGAAGAAGAACTCCTCCAGGACGGGCGCGACGACACCGGCAGCGGCGGCATCCGTCAGCCACCAGCTCGCCGGAAGCCCGCCGTCGACGAGCAGGAGGCCGGGGAACCGGGCCTGCCCGTCGACCCCCTGCTGGATGAGCCCCTGGGCGAGCCGGAGAACGACGCCGAATCCGAGACCGATGAGGAGGTCGGAGGCACGGAACCGGAGGAGCCCCGCCGGCCGCGAGACGCGAAGCGCCAGGACGACGGGAATCAGCATCCCGAGCCAGAGCGCCGCCGTCGCGGCGATGCCGGACCAGGCAGCGGCGGGCTGGAGCCACAGCACGAGATACCCCAGCAGGATGCCGCCGCCGAGGCTCACGAGCGACCAGGCGAGCATCATCTCGCGCCAGCGGCGCACGCTGGATCCGCCCTGGCGCCAGTCGACGCGACGGCGACGTGGGCGCCGCGACCGCGACGAGGCGTACTCCGCCGACGGGTCGACGGCGGGATCGGCGACGGACGCGACCGGCTCGCTAGGGTGGGTGTGCACGCGCCCACGTTACCGGCGGCCCGCCGACCGCCGCTGCCCCGATGCGGAGGTCACATGATCGAGATCGCGACGATCTGCACGGGCAACATCTGCCGCTCCCCTCTCGCCGCACTGCTGCTGCAGACGCGGCTCGCCGGGAGGGATGTCCGGGTCGCCAGCGCGGGGACGCGCGGCCTGGCCGATCACGCGATGACTCCCGAGGCGCAGCAGCTGGCGCTGGACCGCGGCGTGGCCGCGTCGGATGCCGCCGCCCACCGGGCGCGCTTCCTCACCGAACAGCACCTGAGCTCGGCGGACCTCGTCCTGGCCATGGCACGCGAGCACCGGCGCGCGGTGGCCGAGCTGGTCCCCTCGCGCACCCGCGTCGCCTTCACGGTGCGCGAGTTCGGACGCCTGGCGTCGTCGCTTCCGGATCGTGCGCTGCGCGACGCCGTCGATGCGGCCGCCGACCAGGACGCGGCCGGCCGGCTGCGCGCGGCGGTCGCGGCGGTCGCGGGGCAGCGGGGGCTCGTGCTCCCGCCGGCCGACCCCGCCGACGACGACGTCGTCGACCCGTACCGGCGCTCGTGGTCCACGTACGAGTTGTCGGCGGCGCAGCTCGATCCCGCCATCGACCAGGTCGTGCGCGTCGTCGGGCTCGCGACGGCGACGGCGGCCTGATCCGGCACGCGCGATCCGACCCCGGCCCGAAACATGGCTGTGGCAGACTGATCCGAGTTTCCGCCGATGCCCTCGTGGCGCGCACCGAAGGGCAGCATGGAGCTCTCCGACTACATCCGCATCCTCCGCAAGAACTGGATCGTGATCCTCGTGGTCACCCTCGTGGGTGTGGGTGCGGCCGCCGCCTACTCGCTGACGCGCACGCCCACCTACGAGTCGTCCAGCACGGTCTTCGTGTCGACGCAGACCTCCGGCAGCGTCGCCGAGCTCCAGCAGGGCTCGACGTTCGCGCAGGCGCGGATCAACACCTACGTCGGGCTCGTCTCGACGCCCATCGTGATGAATCCCGTGATCGCGGAGCTCGGCCTCGAGACCACGGCGGGCCAGCTCGCTGAGAAGGTCAACGCGAGCGCGGCGCTGAACACGACGCTCATCACGATCACCGTGGTCGACACCGACCCGGTTGCGGCGGCGGACATCGCCAACGCCCTCGCGGCGAGCCTGTCGGCGGCGGTCCCGGCGATCGAGCCCGCGAGCGATTCGGGCGCGAGCCCGATCCAGCTCTCACGCGTCCGCGACGCCCAGCCGGCGCTGAGCCCGTCGAGCCCGAACGTCCCGCTCAACCTCGCGCTCGGACTTCTCGTCGGCCTCGCGCTCGGAATCGGCATCGCGGTGCTGCGCACCGTCCTCGACACCCGCATCCGCAGCTCGCGCGATGTCGAGCAGGTCACCGACTCTCCCCTGATCGGGGCGATCGCTTTCGACCCGAAGGCGAAGGACCGGCCCCTCATCGTGCACGCCGACCCGTTGAGCCCGCGTGCGGAGTCGTTCCGAGCGCTGCGGACGAACCTCCAGTTCCTCGACATGGGTGGTCGCTCGAGCTTCGTGGTGACGAGCTCGGTGCCCAGCGAGGGCAAGTCGACCACGACGATCAACCTCGCCATCGCCCTCGCCGACGCCGGCAAGAAGGTCGCCCTGCTCGACACCGATCTGCGAAAGCCCAAGGTCGACGAGTACCTCGGTCTCGAAGGCGGGGCGGGGCTCACCGACGTCCTCATCGGACGCGCGCGTCTGGGAGATGTCATGCTGCCGTGGGGAGGCCGGAGCCTCTACGTGCTGCCGTCGGGCAAGATCCCGCCGAACCCGAGCGAGCTGCTCGCCTCACCGCAGATGCGCCAGCTGCTCGAGGTGCTGGAACGCGACTTCGACGTCGTGCTCTGCGACGCCCCGCCGCTTCTGCCGGTGACCGACGCCGCGATCCTCGCCCGCGCCACCAGCGGCGCGATCGTCGGTGTGGCCGCGGGCCGGACGACCCGCCACCAGCTCACCGGCGCGATCGACGCCCTGCAGACCGTCGATGCCAAGGTCGCGGGTGTGGTCCTCACGATGGTGCCCACGCGCGGACCCGACGCGTACTACGGCGGGTATGGCTACGGCTACGGCTACACCCAGCAGGAGACCGCGGCGCGCGAGGCGCGGCGCGCACAGCCCGCCGCGCGCGCCAAGCAGCCGCGCGGCCGCCGTGGCCGCAGCACCGGTACGAGCGAGACGGCCGCCCCGCCGACCCTCGACGAGCTGGGGTTCCGCACGCGCTCCTCCGACGACTCGCGGCGCTCCGATCCGTCTGAGAGCTGACGGCGCATGGCGCGACGTGACCTGACCGGATCGCCCATCGCTCGTGCGTTGTCGGTGGCGGGTGTCGGCGCGCTCGCCCTGGTCGTCGTCGCTCTGACGGCCCTCGCGCTCCAGCACGACCGCAGCTCGCAGACGGCCGTCGCCCTCACCGCGGGGCCGGTGCCGAGCTTCTCGTTCCGCGGCGAGGCGCGACCGGACGCGACCGACTCGCCGGCTCCGACCGCATCGCCGACGGCGATCGGGGCCGCGGAGCGCTTCCTCGCCCGTTCGTCCGAGGGAACGCTATGGCGGGCGACGGCCGGTGCCTGCAACGGCGAGGAACCGGTCGTGGAGCGCTCCGACGACGACGGGGCGACGTGGGTCGATGTGACGCCGCGCTCCCGCGGGATCGCCCAGGTTCGCGCCCTGTCGGGTCTCTCCGGCGCCGACGCCGAGCTCGTCGTCGATCTGGCGGATTGCACGCCGCAGCTGTTGCGCACGTTCACTCAGGGGAGGTTCTGGGACCCCTACCCCGATCTGCTGGCGCGTGCGATGTACCCGGCGGGTTCGGCTCCGACCGTGCTCGATTCGCCCTCCGGTGAGATTCCGCTGCCGTGTGCCGCACCCGCGAGCGTGCGGGTGGGCGCGCAGCAGACCGCGGTCATCTGCGAGGGCGTCCCGTATACGCGTGTCGGTACGGGAGCGTTCGCTCCCCTACCGCTCGCGAACGCCGTCGCACTCGACGTGTTGGGCCGCGAGACCGCGGTCGCGCGTGTCGATGCCGGTGCGTGCGATGGTGCCCTGTCGCTGTCATGGGTAGATGCGGCCGGCGTCGTGTCTGCGACGGAATGCGTTGCCGGAACCGATCCGGCGGCGCCCGCGGCGGTTGCCGCCTTCGACGATGAGACCGTCGTGTGGTCGGGCGAGACGGTCGTGTCGATCACGCCCTGACGACGAGTCGCGGAGATGGGGGCGAGGTGCGGACGATCCCCCCGGCCGTCCGTACCTCGCCCCCGTTGCCCCTCCCCCATCCTCGACACGGACCCCGCCCTCGATCCGCTGAGGCCGCGGAAATCACCCGCTGTTTCACCCGTCAGCGCAAGCGTCCGTCGCCGGGACGCGTGACGCGGAGACGCCGCGCGCCATAGCCGTCGAGGCCCATCGAGACGGTGCCGCCGTCCAGCGCCCAGCTCTCGCCCGAGGCGAGGCAGACGAGCTCGGTGCCTGCGGGCTCGTCGCCGAGATCGACGTCGAACGCCACCGGCTCGCCGGCGAAGTTGTGCACCGCCACGAATCGGCTCTCGCTCGTGCGAGCGCCGTGGGCCAGGACGGATGCCGCGGTGACGGGCAGCAATTCGAGCTCGCCCCACCCGATCTCGGGAGACTGCCGGTAGCTGCGCGCGAGCCCGCGGATGAATGCGAACAACGAGTCCGGGACCAGAAGCTGGTTCTCGACGTTCACGTGCTGAGGGGCGTACGGGCCCTCCGGTGCCGGCAGAGGGTGCGCGCTCGCGGGCGCGGTCGAGAACCCGCCGTCGGGGCGCCACTGCATCGGCACGCGGACCGCGTCGCGCTCCTCGATGTCGAGGTTCTCGCCCATTCCGATCTCCTCGCCGTACAACAGCACCGGCGTTCCGGGCAGCGAGAAGAGCAGGCTGTACACGAGGCGGATTCGGCGCGGGTCGCCGCCCAGCATCGGAGGCAGCCGGCGCCGGATGCCGCGACCGAACACCTGCATCGACTCCTCGGGCGCGAAGGCGGCGAACACCTCCTCCCGCTCGGCGTCGGAGAGCTGGTCGAGGGTGAGCTCGTCGTGGTTTCGGACGAAATTCGCCCACTGCGAGATCGTCGCGATCTCGGGACGGCTCTCGAGCGAGGCGCGCAGCGGCTGCGGGTCTTCCCGCGCGAGCGCGAGATAGAGCGCCTGGTTGCTCGCGAAATCAAACTGCATGTGCAGCTCGCCGTCGCCGTCCGCGCCGAAGTAGGCGGCCTGCTCGTCGTGCGGCACGTTGACCTCGCCGACGAGCATCGCCTCGCTCGAGCGCCGTTGCGCGAAGCGGCGCAGCGCGCGCAGGACGTCGTGGTCGCGCTGCGGCTCGCGACGTTCGGGCGAAGAGACGAACGACGGCACCGCGTCGACCCGGAAGCCCGACACGCCCAGCTGTAGCCAGAAGCCCATGACTTTCGCCAGCTCGCGCTGCACGGCCGGGTTCTCGGCGTTCAGGTCGGGCTGGTGGGCGTAGAAGCTGTGCAGGTAGTACTGCCCGGTTCTCTCGTCCCACTCCCAGACGCCGTCTTCCTCACCGGGGAACTGCGTCTCGCGGGGGTCGTCGGGGATCTCGTCGCGCCACACGTAGAAGTCGCGATAGGGCGACTCCCGGCTCTCTCGTGCCGAGAGGAACCAGGGATGCTGGTCGGAGGTGTGGTTCATGACGAGGTCGACGATGACCCGGATGCCGCGGTCCTCGGCGGTGCGGATGAGCTCGACGAAGTCGCCGTGTGTCCCCACGCGCGGATCGACCCCGTAGTAGTCCGACACGTCGTACCCGTTGTCACGCCCGGGCGTGGGATAGAAGGGCATGAGCCAGAGGCAGGTCACGCCGAGGTCTGCGAGGTAGGGCAGCCGCCGGGCGAGGCCCTGCAGGTCGCCGTCGCCGTCGCCGTCGTCGTCGAGGTACTTCTCGACGTCGACGCAGTAGAGCACGGCGTTCTTCCACCACAGGTCGCTCGTGTCGGAGATCTTCATCGTGCGCTCCCGGAGTCATTCGGCTCGGCGCCCAGCCGCTCACGCAGTGCCGTGAGGAGGGCCGCGGCCCGTTCACCGAGGAACGCGCGCTGGTCCTGTGAGATCTCGTGGATGTAGAGGCGGTCGAAGCCGGTGTCGACGAGCCCCGCGAGGCGGTCGGCGAGATCGGCGATGCCGCCGGGGGAATCGTCCGCGACGAGCACGTGCTCGGCCAGCTCGGCATCGGTGGGGTCGCCGGCTCGGGCGGCGAAGTCTTCCGGCTGGGCGATGTCCCAAGCCTCCGGCGGGGTGACCACGCCGTGCAGCCACTGGTCGCGCACGAGCGTGGTGGCCTCTTCGCTCGATCCCGCGAGCGCGATGTGCACCTGCAGACAGGTGGGGCCGAGGCCGCCGGCATCCAGGTACGCGTCGACGATCTCGGCGACCTGGTCACGGCGCGTGCCGACCGTGACGAGTCCGTCGGCCCACCCGGCTGCCCACCGTGCGGTCTCGGGCGAGGCGGCGGTCGCCATGAGCGTCGCCGGCCCCGCGGGCAGGCTCCACAGACGGGCCTCGTGCACGCGGATGCGGCCGTCGTGATCGATGCGCTCGCCGGCGAGCAGTCCCCGCATCACTTCGACGCACTCTCCCAGGCGCGCGGTGCGTTCGTCTTTCGGGGGCCAGGGCGCGCCGGTGACGTGCTCGTTCAGCAGCTCGCCGCTGCCGAGGGCGGCGAAGTAGCGCCCCGGGAACATCTCGGCGAGAGTCGCGATCGCCTGTGCACTCACGACGGGGTGGTACAGCTGACCGGGTGTGGAGACCGATCCGATGGGAAACCGGGTCGAGGCGAGGGCGGCGCCGAGCCACGCGATCGTGTTGCCCGAGTGCCCCTGGCGGGGAGTCCACGGCGCGAGGTGGTCAGCGCTGAATGCACCGTCGAAGCCGACGCGTTCGGCTGCGATGACGGCTTCCAGGAGCGCGCTGGGCGCGAGCTGTTCGTGCGAAGCGTGATATCCGATGAAGGCCATGCCCCAGTCTTTCGGCCGGGCCGGGCCGAGCACCTCCTGTTGCCCGATCGAGCCTGTTGCGGTACGGGGCCGGTGTCAGGCTGGGCCGCTCGTCTCGTGGAGACGCGTCAGCGCTTCGCGCATCTCGGTCAGCCGGCCGCGCCCGACAGCGCGACGCCGGAGGCGGGCGAGGATCCAGGCGCGCACGGTGCCCGCGCCCGCGTCGAACCAGCGCGCCTCGCGCCAGACGTCGAGGAAGGCCTGGCGCACGGCTTCCTCGGCTGCATCCCTGCTCGCAGTCAGCCGCAGCGCGAGCCCGAAGGCAGCGGCGGCGGTGGCGTCGTACAGCTCGGCGAACGCACCCTGGTCGCCGGCGGCGACAGCGGTGAGGAGCGCGTGGAGCTCGGCCTCGGAGCCGGGACGTGAGGGCTCGTCCGCGGCCGTGTCCGGCGCGAGCAGATCTGTCATGAGGGAATCGTGCTGCGCGACCGCACAGCCCGGAAGCGCTTGAGTCTCGACACCGCTCGTGATAGGCGGATGCAGTCAGATGAATACATCCACCCCGAGCGCCCCGCAGGCGGACAGCAGAGCGCCCCGGGTCCATGGACCCGGGGCGCTCGCGTGAGGGAGCGTCTTACTTGAAGGCGTCCTTGACGTTCTCGCCGGCCTTCTTGACGTTGGCGGCGGTCTGGTCCTTGTGGCCTTCGGCTTCGAGACGCTCGTTGTCGGTCGCCTTGCCGGCGGCTTCCTTCGCCTTGCCGGTGACGTCCTGAGCTGCGTTCTTGATCTTGTCGTCGAGTCCCATATTCGGCCCCTTCCGTCGATCTGCGTCCGGGTCTGATCCCGGATGCCGGGACGGTTCATCCCGGTCCGGATACGGTAGGTCGATCGATTCCCACCGCGCGACCACTCGCGTTCCGGACGGCAATGCGGTATAGCCACCGATCCGGTATGGCGGGTCGTCAGTTCTGCATGTTGATCTGCTGCCCCGTCACCAGCGGGTAATGCACGAGCGTGTCGGCGTCGAGGTTCTCGCGATGCATGTCGACTCCCGAGATCTGGCTGTTCTCGTATGTCGTGTAGTAGTACACACCGGTGTCGGTGTTGCAGCACGACGAGTAGATGGTGATCTCGAATTTGCCTTCCTCCCCGACGTGCACGCACCCGCGTTGCTGCGCCACCGACCCGAGGATCTGGAAGAACTGGCTGATCGACTCCGACTCCGATTCGCCGGCGACGGAGTTCATCCGGGTGAACGCCGCCTTGGCGAAACGGGAGGACGACGAGAGGTCACCGGGGAGCCCGATCGCTCCCATACCGCGGCTGTACCGGTCCAACGCGAGCTCGGGGGCGAAGGTGTTCTCCGGCGGGTAGGTCGACAGGTGCATGAGGTTGTTGAGGCCGAACAGCTGGATGTCGAACGTCGGATTGTTCGTGAGCACGCCGACGGGGTTGTCGTACACGCGAAGCCCCTCCCGCACGCTCTCGACGGTGATCGACCGTTCGCGGTCGGCGATGATCCAGTGCAGCGGTGAGGCCGGGAAGGCGTCGCTGAACGAGGCGTCGGTGATCGTGACGTCGGTGAGCGCCGCCGCGACCTCGTCGACGGTCGCGAAGCGGCCGAGGACCCACGGGATGAACTCGAACGACGCGATGTTCGTCGTGCCGGCCTTCTCGGGCTTGTAGTCCGCGTTGCCGGGGAAGTTCAGCCCGGCCATGCCCAGCCCCCGCTCGTTGACGGCGTCGTAGTACAGCGGGTAGCCGTCGGCGATCGTCGCGATGCCGATGATCGCATGGTGGGTCTCGAGCGGATCGGTCGCCCGGAAACGGAAGGGGAAGTTGCGCGGAGTCACCACGACGGTCTCATGATACGAGAACTCGAGGTCGAGGTTCCGGCCGAAGTAGTGGTTCCGCGTGGTGTAGCTGACACCTGTGCACATGGTGCGCCTCCTGTGACGTCGGGCCGCCCGTCGACCCTCGTCCCACCCCTACCCGAGCGTGGACGCCGCACGGCAGGGCCCTTGACACGCCGTCGCGCACGTGCGGCCCGGCGGAACGCGCACACCGCCGACAGGTGTGAGCGCTCACCTCGGGGCGATCCGCGCCGATGGCGACCGTGGCTGCCCGGCCCTCGCGGTTGCTGATTCGTTACGGAGACCGCTCTTGACACGACCCGTATTGTGAGCGCTAACATTCGAGCGTCCCCCTGTGGTGACATGCATCAGAGATCCGGCGACGTCGCCGGACGAAACGAGGAGGTTTCCGATGTCCCAGGTGAAGTCCGTCGTCACCGCGATCGCCATGCTCGGCGTCGTCGCACTCAGCGCCACCGCATGCGCGAGCTCCGGCTCGCCGGGCGGCTCCGGCGGCGACGACGTCATCACGGTCGGGTTCGCCCAGACCGGTTCCGAGAGCGGATGGCGAAGCGCCAACACCGAGTCGATCAAGGAGGCGTTCTCGGCTGAGAACGGCTTCGACCTGATCTTCAACGCCGCCGACAACAAGCCCGAGGCCCAGATCGCCGCGGTGCGCAGCTTCATCAACCAGGGCGTCGACGCGATCGTGCTCGCGCCCATCGTCAGCGACGGGTGGGACGACGTCCTCAAAGAGGCGAAGGATGCCGGCATCCCCGTCATCCTCGAAGACCGCACGGTCTCGGCACCCGACGACCTCTACGCCAGCTGGATCGGGCTCGACTTCGAGCAGGAGGGCAAGACGGCGGGCGAATGGGTCGCCGAGAACTTCGGCTCGAAGCCCACGAACCTCGTGATCCTCGAGGGGACCACCGGCTCGTCGGCGGCCACCGACCGGCAGACCGGTTTCGACGCCGCGGTCGCGGGCACCGACATCACCGTGCTCGACTCCCAGACGGGCAACTTCACCCGGGCCGAGGGCAAGACGGTCATGGAGGGCTTCCTCCAGAAGTTCGGCTCCGAGATCAACGTGCTCTTCGCCCACAACGACGACATGGGCCTCGGCGCCCTCGACGCGATCAAGGCGGCCGGTATGACGCCGGGCACCGACATCCAGATCGTCACGATCGACGCGGTGAAGGACGGCATGACCGCGCTCGCGAACGGCGAGTTCAACTTCATCGTCGAGTGCAACCCGCTCCTCGGTGAGAAGACGGCCGAGGTCGTGAAGTCCGTCGTCGCGGGCGAGTCGGTCGACAAGACCTACATCGTCGAGGACCAGAGCTTCACGCAGGAGCAGGCGAAGGAAGTCCTGGACAGCCGCCCCTACTGATCCGACACCCTGGTGGCGGCCGGCACCACCGGCCGCCACTCCCCCTTCAGAAAGCGGGTCGATGATGACCACGGAACGCCCGGTCGCAGTCGCGATGCGCGGGATCACCATCCAGTTCCCCGGCGTGAAGGCGCTCGACGCCGTGGATCTCACGCTCTACGGCGGCGAGATCCACTCGCTCATGGGAGAGAACGGCGCCGGCAAATCGACGCTCATCAAGGCGCTCACCGGCGTCTACGCGATCGACAGCGGCAGCATCGTCGTGGGCGGCCGCGAGCGCTCGTTCCGCAGCACGGCCGACGCGCAGGCCGCGGGCATCTCGACGGTCTACCAAGAGGTGAACCTGTGCGCCAACCTCTCGGTCGCCGAGAACGTGATGCTGGGCAACGAGGTGCGCCGCGCGGGACGCATCGACTGGCGCGCGACGCACGAGGCGGCCGCGGGCCATCTCGCCGAGCTCGGACTCGACATCGACACCCATTCCGTGCTCGCCAGCCACTCGATCGCGGTGCAGCAGCTCGTCGCCATCAGCCGGTCGATGGTCATCGACACCCGGGTCCTGATCCTGGACGAGCCGACGTCGAGCCTCGACCGCGGCGAGGTCGAGCAGCTGTTCGCGGTGATGCGACGGCTCCGTGACCGCGGGGTCGCGATCCTGTTCGTCTCGCACTTCCTCGACCAGATCTACGAGATCTCCGACCGCCTGACGGTGCTGCGCAACGGCGGCCTCGTCGGCGAGTACCCCGTCGCCGAGCTCGGGCGCGAGGCGCTCGTGGCGCGCATGATCGGGCGCGAGCTGAGCGCCCTCGACGCTCTGTCGTCGACGGCGGAGCGCGAGATCGACCGCGACGCCGTGCCCGTTCTCCGCGCTCGCGGGGTCGGACGGCGCGGCGTCATCGAAGCGGCCGATCTCGACGTCCACCGCGGCGAGGTCGTCGGGCTCGCCGGGCTGCTCGGCTCGGGCCGCACCGAGCTCGCGCGGCTGCTCGCCGGTGCCGACCGCTCGGACGGCGGCACCGTCGAGATCGATGGTGCACCCACCCGTCTGAGCAGCCCGCGGAACGCGCTCGATCGCGGCATCGCGTTCTCGTCCGAGGACCGCCGGTCCGAAGGCATCGTCGCCGACCTCACCGTCGCCGAGAACATCGTGCTCGGCGTGCAGGCACGGCGCGGCGCGCTGCGGCGGGTGCCGCAGAGCGAGCGCGACGCGCTCGTCGCCGAATACCTCGACGCGCTCGGCGTCCGCCCCGCCGACCCCAACGCCCTCGTGCGCAACCTCTCGGGGGGAAACCAGCAGAAGGTGCTGCTGGCACGATGGCTCGCCACCGCCCCCGAACTGCTCATCCTCGACGAGCCCACCCGCGGCATCGACGTCGGCGCCAAGGCCGACATCCAGCGCAAGGTCGCCGAGCTCGCGGCCCAGGGACTGGCCGTCGTCTTCATCTCCTCGGAGCTCGAGGAGGTGCTGCGCATCGCGCAACGCGTCGCCGTCCTGCGCGATCGTCGCAAGATCGGCGAGCTCATGACGCAGGATGTGGACGTCGACACACTGGTCGCCTTCATCGCCGAGGGCGACTCCGAGGACCCCTCGGGTAAGGAGAAGATCGCGTGAAGAAGCTGTTCACGCACCGGCTCGTCTGGCCGGTGCTCGCCCTCGTGGCCCTGATCGCGGTCAACACCGTGTCGCGGCCGTCGTTCCTGAGCGTGACGGTGCAGAACGGGCAGCTGTACGGCTCGCTCATCGACATCCTCCGCAACAGCGCCCCGCTCATGCTCGTCGCCCTCGGCATGACGCTCGTGATCGCCACACGCGGCATCGACCTCTCGGTGGGCGCGATCATGGCGGTGTCGGGCGCGGTCGCCCTGACGATCATCGAAGCCTCGCCCGAGCCGGGCAACCTCGGGGTCGTCGCGATCGCCATCGCGGCGGGCGTGGGCACCTCGCTCGTCCTGGGGGCCTGGAACGGCTTCCTCGTCGCGGTGCTCGGGATCCAGCCGATCATCGCCACCCTCGTGCTCATGCTCGCCGGGCGCGGCGTCGCCCTGCTCATCACGCGCGGGTTCATCACCACGATCAACAGCGAGCCCTACCAGTTCATGGCGCAGGGCTACGTTTTCGGGCTGCCCTTCGCGCTGTGCGTCTCGGTCGCGGCGATCGTCGTCGTCGCCGTCGTCCAGCGGCGCACCGCGTTGGGGATGCTGACCGAGGCGGTCGGCATCAACCCCGAGGCCAGCCGGCTGGCGGGCGTGCGCTCGCGCGGGATCATCTGGGGCACGTACATCGCCAGCGGGACCCTCGCCGGGATCGCCGGCATCCTGTACAGCTCGAACATCATGGCCGCCGACGCCAATGCGGCGGGCATGTACATCGAGCTCGACGCCATCCTCGCCGTCGTGCTGGGCGGCACATCGCTCGCGGGCGGCAAGTTCAGCATCGCCGGCACCGTGGTCGGCGTCTTCACGATCCAGACCCTCAAGACCACGATCACCTTCCTCGGGGTCCCGCCCGCGGTGAGCCCGGTGTTCATGGCCGGCGCGGTGCTCGTGGTCGTGCTGCTGCAGTCGCGCCGGGTGCGCGGCTGGTTCACCTCCGGCCGCCGCCCCGCGGCTCGCCCGGTCTCCACCCGCTCCGACGCGAAGGTGCTGTCATGACATCGCTCACCGCTGCCCCCCGCGCGCACGAGCGCGCCCTGAGCCCCTGGCGCCGCTTCCTGAGCCGCCACATCGCCCTCGTCCCGGTGTTCGCGGCCGCCGCGATCCTCCTCGTGATGATCGCGGGCGCGATGATCAACTTCCCGAACTTCCAGCTGCCGCGGATCCTGTCGTCGATCCTCCTCGACAACGCCTACCTCCTGGTGCTCGCGGTCGGGATGACCTTCGTGATCCTCACCGGGGGCATCGACCTCTCGGTGGGCGCGGTCATGGCTTTCACCGGCATCCTGTGCGCGCGACTGCTGTCGGAGGGCGTGCCCGTCGCGGTCGCGATTCCGGCGATGATCGCGATCGGCGGTGCGATCGGCCTGCTGATCGGCGTGCTGGTGCAGTTCTTCGACGTCCAGCCCTTCATCGCCTCGCTCATCGGGATGTTCCTCGCGCGCGGCCTCGCTTTCGTGGTGAGCCTCGAGTCGATCAAGGTCGCTGACGAGGGTCTGCTGTGGCTGCAGTCGACCCGGCTGTCGTTCGGCGGCTGGTACATCACGCCCACCGGCATCCTGGCGCTGCTCACCGTCGTGCTGGCCGCCCTCGTCCTGCGCTACACGCGCTTCGGCCGCACCGTCTACGCGATCGGCGGCAGCGAGCAGTCGGCACGCCTCATGGGCTTGCCGGTCGTGCGCACCCGACTGCTGGTCTACGTCATCAGCGGCATCTGCGCGGGGATCGCGGGCATCGTGCTGACCGCGTACTCCGGCGCGGGCTACCCCCTGAACGGCGTCGGCACCGAGCTCGACACGATCGCCGCGGTGGTGATCGGCGGCACTCTCCTCACAGGAGGCAGCGGCTTCGTCGTCGGATCGCTCATCGGGGTGTTCGTCTACGGCCTCATCCGGACGATCATCTCGTTCCTGGGCGCCGAGCAGTCATGGACCCGCATCACGGTGGGCGCACTGCTGCTGGTGTTCGTCGTGGTGCAGCGGGTGATCGTCAGCCGATCCGCCACGCGGCGGTGACGGCCCGCCGCGCCGCGGCAGCGCGGCGGCGCTTCGGGGCGGCATGATGGTGCGCATGGATCCCGAGGCGCCGCCGACGCTCGAGGTGCGCGGAGCCGACGTGCGCTTCGGCCCCGAGCAGGCGCTCGCGAACGTCGATCTGCGCCTGTTCGCGGGCGAAGTGCATTCGCTCATGGGAGAGAACGGCGCGGGGAAGTCGACGCTCATCAAGGCCATCACCGGCGCGCTCCGCCTGGATGCCGGTGAGATCCTCCTCGACGGCGCCCCGGTGCACCTCGCCCGCCCCGCGGACGCGATCGCGGCGGGCATCTCCACGGTGTACCAGGAGATCGACCTGCTGCCGAACCTCACCGTCGCCGAGAACGTCTCGCTCGGACGCGAACCGCGCCGCTTCGGCATCATCGATCACGCCGAGATGCGCAGGCGGGCCGCGGCTGCGCTCGAATCCCTCGGCGTCTCGATCGACCCGGGCTCGCTCCTGTCATCGCACTCCCTCGCGATCCAGCAGCTCGTGGCCATCGCCCGGGCCGTGTCGGGCGACGGCCTCCGCGTGCTCGTGCTCGACGAGCCGACGTCGAGCCTCGACGCCGACGAGGTCGCCGAGCTGTTCCGCGTCGTCCGCGAGCTGACGGCCCGCGGCATCGCGGTGCTGTTCGTGTCGCACTTCCTCGACCAGGTCTACGAGCTGTGCGACCGCGTCACGGTGCTCCGCGGGGGCCGGTTCGTCGGGGAGTACTCGACCACCGAGCTGCTGCGTGTCGAGCTCGTCGAGAAGATGCTCGGCGACTCGGCGGCGCGGCTCGCCGCGATCGACGACGAGCCGGCGCCGCCGAGCGAGGGGCCCCTGGTGCTGTCGGCCCGCGGCGCACGCACGGGCCGGACCCGGCACCCGTTCGACCTCGAGCTCGTCGAGGGCGAAGTGATCGGCTTCGCCGGTCTGCTCGGTTCGGGTCGCACCGAGTTCGCGCGTGCGCTCACGGGGGTCGACCGGCTCGACGAGGGCGCGGTGCTGCTCGACGAGACCCCGCTCGGGGGTCACGGTCCGCGGTCGGCGATCGGGCGCGGGGTCGTGTACTCGTCGGAGAACCGTCGCACCGAGGGCGTGCTGGGAGACCTCAGCGTGCTCGAGAACATCACGCTCGCGCTGCAGGCGCAACGCGGCATCCTGCGCCCCGTGGGCGCCACTCGGGCGCGCGAGCTCGCCCGGAGCTGGATCGAGGCCCTCAACATCCGTCCCGCCGACATCGACCGGCCGGTGCGGGAGCTCTCGGGCGGCAACCAGCAGAAGGTGCTGCTGGCCCGACTGCTCGCGCTGTCTCCGCGGGTGGTCGTGCTCGATGAGCCCACCCGCGGCATCGACGTCGGCGCGAAGGCCGAGGTGCAACGGCTCGTCGGAGAGCTCGCCGACAACGGCGTGTCGGTCGTCTACATCTCGGCGGAGCTCGACGAGGTGCTGCGCGTCTCGCACACCGTCGCCGTCGTCCGCGATGGGCGCATCGCCCACGTCGTGCCCGCCGCGGATCTGACCTCGGACCTGCTCATCGCCCTCGTCGCCCGCGCCGATGACCCCGCCGGCAAGGCCGATGACTGACGCGCGCACGCCCCGGGCGGCGAACATCTTCGACGTCGCGAGACTGGCCGGCGTCTCGCACCAGACGGTGTCGCGCGTGCTCAACGACATGCCGAACGTGCGTCCGGCCACCCGCGAGCGGGTGGAGAAGGCGATCGCGCAGCTGCGTTACAGCCCCTCTCCCGCGGCGCGCGCGCTGGTGACCCGGCGCACCCGGACGATCGGCCTCATCACCCCCGGCACGGTGCAGTTCGGGCCGACCTCGGTCGCGACCCACTTCAACTTCGCCGCGCGGTCGGAGCGCTACAACGTCGACGCGATCAGCTCGCCCGAGAGCGATGTCGCCGCCGTGCGGTCGGCGATCGACGGGCTGCTCCGGCAGCGCGTGGACGCCATCGTCCTCATCGTCGTCGATCTCGACGTGCTCGCCGCCGTCCAGGGTCTCGAGCTCGACATCCCCCTCGTCGCCGTCGCCGCCACGAGCCGGCCGCACCCGCAGCTCGTGGCGATCGACCAGTACCGGGGTGCACGCAGTGCCGTGCGCCACCTCGCCGAGAGCGGGCATCGGCGTATCCACCACATCGCGGGGCCCGCACGCAATCCCGACGCCGCCGAGCGCGTGCGCGGCTGGCGCGACGAGCTCGTCGCGAGGCGGCTCGATATCCCGCCGCTCGCCTACGGCGACTGGTCGGCCGCGAGCGGATTCGGCATCGCGATCGAGAGCGACATCGCGCCGGGCGACGGCATCTTCGTCGGGAACGACCACATGGCCATCGGCGTGCTCTCGGCGCTCCGCGAGCGCGGACTGCGCGTGCCCGAAGACGTCGGGATCGTCGGGTTCGACAACGTGCCCGAGGCCGCCTTCCTGCACCCCGCGCTCACCACCGTCGAACAGGACTTCCCGGCGCTCGGCGCCCTCATCATGCAGAAGGTGCTGCTCGTGGTGGAGCAGCCCGATGTGGTGACCGAAGCGACGCCGCTGCCGACCCGGCTCATCGTGCGGCAGTCGTCGGTCACGGACGGCTGAGCGCCGCTCCCAGCGTTCTCGTGACCGGGTGCGGCACGATCGTTCCCATGGCCTCTCGATCCCGGATGCGGCGGCGCCGTCGCCGGATCGGGATCGTCGCCGTCCTCGTGACGGTGCCCGTGCTGCTGGTGACCTTGATCGTCGCGATCGGGGTGACCGCGACGAACCTCGCGGCGATCCCGGGCGGCGCCGCGCCTCCGGGCGATCAGCCGCGCGCACTCCCGCCGAACGCCGGTGACATCGACCCCGGCAACCTCATCGACGACGACCTCTTCTTCGATCGCGACGCGCTCTCGACCGCGGAGATCCAGGACTTCCTCGACGACCGGATCGGCGAATGCGTCAATGGAGCGTGTCTGAACGTCGCGACAGCCGGCATCTCATCGCGCGAGGCGCGGGTGTCGGAACGCACCGGTGACGTGATCTGCCGCGCGATCGAGGGCGGCGAGCTGCCCGTCGCGGAGATCATCCATCGCGTGCAGGAGGCCTGCGGGATCTCGGCGCGCGTCATCCTCGTGACCCTCCAGAAGGAGCAGTCGCTGATCGAGGGCCGCGCGGCCCGCGCGCCGTCGGAAGGCCGGCTGCGCGCGGCGATGGGCGCCAGCTGCCCCGACACCGCCCCGTGCGACCCGGAGTACGAGGGCGTCGGCGCACAGATCGTGGCCGGAGCGACCGACCTGGCCTCGTACCGCGCGTCGAACTTCATGCGACAGCCCGGAACCCACTTCATCGCCTTCCACCCCGACCCCG
The DNA here is from genome assembly GCF_030369635.1 of Microbacterium arborescens. Lineage (NCBI taxonomy): Bacteria > Bacillati > Actinomycetota > Actinomycetes > Micrococcales > Microbacteriaceae > Microbacterium > Microbacterium arborescens. The sequence goes on from NZ_CP128474.1 coordinate 2,845,833, forward strand.
CGTGCGGCGGGACGGATGTCGCGATCGAGAACGACGCGACGGCGGCGCTGTACAACTACACGCCCTACCAGCCCGACCCCGCGGCCATGTCGGCGGGATGGGGCTCGGGCGGCCCGTGCTCGTCGTACGGCAACCGCAACTTCAGTTACTACTTCGCGCTGTGGTTCGGTTCGGTGCGAGCCGGATGAGGCTTCCCGCCGGATAAGTGCCCGCTGTGCGCCTGCTCTGCGCGCACAGGCGGAGCCACTATCGTGCGTCAGGTGACGACATCCCTCAGCGACCTGCGTTCGTTCGCCGCGGGCGCCGGCTCCTGGCTGCGCCACCGTCCGGTGACGCTCCTGATCGCGATCCTCACGATCGGGCTGAGTGTCGCGGGGCTGATCTTCGAGCCGATCGACTGGGGTTTCATCCCCGCCCAGGACGCCGGTGGCGCCGGCGCCGCGACTCGTCACTGGTGGAGCTCCGTGACCTCGCTGTTCGTCGTCGAGACGGTGCCGGCCCTCATCGTGTTCGTCGTCCTCGTGCTCGTGGTGGTGGGCGCCGCCGAACGGGCGATGGGGAGCATGCGCACCGTGATCGCGTACCTCGTGGGCGGCGTCGCGGCATCCTTCCTGGGTTTCGCGATCGACCTGTTCGAGCAGACCTACCTCGCCGGCATCCCGTTGAACGCGCCCGCCGTCGACGTGTTCTCGCCCACCGCCCCGCTGCTCGCCACGGCCATGGCTGCCAGCTCGTTCTTCGGCACGATCTGGCGGCGTCGCACTCGACTGCTGGGGGTGCTCTCCGCCGTCACGCTCTATCTCTACTCGGGCGGCGCGAACGACCTGTTCTCGCTCCTCGCCGTGCCGGTAGGCTTCGCGCTCGGCTTCGCACTCGGTGGGCGCAGCAGCGGTTTCCGCCTCGTGCGCAGCTCGTACTACGAGAAACGGGTGCTGCTCGCAGCGATCGTCGCGATCACGGCGATCGGCCCGGTCGTCGCGACCGCCTCGGGGTCGGGCGCGGGCCTGCTCTCGATCTACGGCTATCTCTCGATCGACCCGCTGAGCATCGTCGACGGCCAGGTTTGCGCGTTCGGCTCGGCGGGCGCCCCGTGCCCCGATGACTTCTCCTCCATCTCCGATCTGCAGGGGTGGTCGAGCGTCGTGGCACTGCTCCCGCTGGTCGTCCTCCTGCTCGCGGCGCGGGGCATCCGCAACGGCCGGCGCATCGCGCTCGAGGTCGCCGTCGCGATCAACCTCGCGATATTCGCCGGCATGCTCTATACGTTCTTCGTGATCGAGCCCGACACCGTCGCCGCCATCGGCGAGGCCGTCAACGCCGAGACCGCGGATTTCGTGTGGCAGACCCTCACCGGGGTGATCGTCGGCGCCATCGTGCCCCTGGCCGTCGCGATCGTGCTGATCGTGTTCCGGGGAGCCGCCCGGGTGACGACCACCGCGGCTGCCAAGCGCACGTTCATCCTGACGATCGTGATCGGGACGGCGGCGACGCTCGTCGTCTCGTTCGTCGGGACGCTCGTGATCGCCGACGGCTTCCAGCCCGGCGTGGATGCGCTCATGGTGTTGCGCGCGTTGCCCCTGCGCCTCGTGCCGCCGACCCTCATCCCCTCGGACATCATCGAGTTCGTGCCCGAGTCCGGTGCCGCCCAGGCGATGTGGTACCTCCCGTCGCTGGTGTTCTGGCTGATCCTGGTCGTCGCCGTCGCCCGCGTGCTCGTCGACTCGCGCACCGTGCTCGATGCACCCGACCGGCTGCGCGCCCGGGGCGTGCTCGAACGCGGTGGCGGCGACACGCTGTCGTTCATGTCGACGTGGCGCGGCAACTCCTACTGGTTCGCGCCCGATGCCGACGCGGCGATCGCCTACCGCGTGCGCGGCACGATCGCGGTGACCCTCGGCGGTCCGTTCGGCCCCGACCACGACCGGCCCGACGTGGTGTCGGGCTTCGTGGAGTTCTGCGGGGCGCACGGCTGGACCGCGACCTTCTACAGCGTCGACGCGCGTGAGGGCAGTGTCTTCGACCACCTCGGCTGGCAGCGGATGCCGGTGGCCGAGGAGGCCGTCCTGCGCCTGCCCGAGTGGAACACGGCGGGAAAGAAGCGGCAGGACATCCGCACCGCGACCAACCGGGCGTCGCGCGAGGGGATCACGGCCGTCTGGACCTCGTGGCGGGAGCTCACCTCGAGCCAGCACGCTCAGATCCGCGAGATCTCCGAGGGCTGGGTCGCCGATCGCACGCTGCCCGAGATGGAGTTCACCCTCGGCGGCGTCGACGAGCTCGACGACCCGGCGGTGCGGCTGATGATGGCGGTGCACGAGAGCGGCCGGATCGAGGCGGTCACGAGCTGGCTGCCGATGTTCGATCACGGAGCCGTGACGGGTTACACCCTCGATTTCATGCGGCGACGTGGCAACGCGATGAACGGGATCATGGAGTTCGTCATCGGCGCCGCCGCCGACCGGATGAAAAGCGACGGGCTCGGCCTGCTGAGCCTGTCGGGTTCGCCGCTGGCCTCGACGCAGCTCGGCGATGACGCCGAGCGCACCAATGTCGCGCGACTGCTCGACCTGCTGGGCGGGCTGCTCGAGCCGGCGTACGGGTTCCGGTCGCTGCTGAACTTCAAGCGCAAGTTCCAGCCCGAGTTCGTGCCGCTGTGGGCCGTGTATCCCGACCCGGCGATGCTGCCCGCGCTGGGCGTCGCTCTGACGCGGTGCTACCTGCCCACCCTCACCCTCGGGCAGGCGGTACGGATGGCGGGGTCGCTGCGCGAGCCCGCCGTCAGCGGCCGAGCCCCCAGTGATCGGCGATGATCTCGAGACCCTGCTGGAAGATGTAGGTCCACGAGGCCGCATCGTGCGCGCTCCCCTGCGCCTCGACGTAGGTGGCATCCATCCCCGCGGCCTGCGCGGCCTGATAGATCCGCTGCACGCCCGGGAGGAACCCGGCGTCGTTGCTCCCGACGCCGAAGACGGCGGTCATGTCGCGGTACGGCGCGTGGGCCGCCATGATCGCGGCGGGCTTAGCCGCCTCGTAGGCTGCCCGGTCGCCGCCGAAGCCCTGCGCGATCGTCGTCGCCTCGTCACCCAGCGAAGGGAACTCCTCGCCCGAGGCGTCGAGGATCGCACTGAAGAGCTCGGGGTGGGCTGAACCGAGCTGGATCGAGCAGGTGCCGCCCTGCGACAGGCCGCCGATGCCCCAGAAGTCGGGGGCGTCCAGAACCGGCAGGTTGGCTTTGATCCAGGTCGGCACGTCGACCGTCAGGTAGGTCGCCGAGTTTCCCAGCGGCGAATCGATGCACATCGGGTTGGTGTCGGGCGAGCCGAGCTGATCGGGCGAGACGACGATCGGGGCGAGGCCGTCGTGAGCCGACGCATAAGCGTCGAGCGACTGCTGCAGGTGGGCCGCGATCAGCGGATCCTGGGGCTGGCCGGGCTGTCCGGACAGCACGATCAGCACGGGCAGCAGCGGCGGGTTGTCGGTGAGGGCTGCGGGCGGGCGGTAGATGACGGCCGGACGGGCGGTGAAGCCCGACGCCGTCGCGGGGATCGTGACCGTGCCGACCTCGCCGGTCGAGGGCATCCCGTCGGGGGCGGTCCAGTCGGCGATCGTCGGACGGTCGGCGTTGCCGTCGAGGGACGGCAGGTCAGCGGAACCGAACGCGGGCATCCCGAGGGCGAGGCGCACGGTCGGGTACTGTCCGAACGCGATGTTCACGCCCATCGCTGCGGTGAGCGCGAAGAGCACGATCGCCAGCGGCGCGGCGACGGCCCGGCGCCAGGTGGGACGCCAGAGCGACACCAGGGCGACCCCGATGGCGGCGAACCCGAGCGCGATCCACATCCGCGAGTCGGCCGTGAGGACCACGCCGAACAGGTTGTAGTGATCCGCCAGCAGCCAGGTCAGGCCGATGCCCAGGAGCCCCGCGACGACCGCCGCCGTCGCTGCCGTCATCGTCCAGCGCCGGCGGAGCCAGCGGTTGCTCGGCCGCAGCACGACGAGCAGCACGAACGCGAGGGCAGCCGCGATGCACGTCCCGACGACGGCTGGGCCGGAGAGGATGTTCGTGTTGAGCAGCCAGTTCACATCGACCTCCCGAGGACGGCGCCGCGCCGCAGTGGCGCGACGGGCTCACCGCCCCGCCCACAGCGTAAACCGGGCCGCGTGCTCGCCTGCGCACGCGGCCCGGTTTTCGCGGCGGTTTCATCAGTCGGCGTGCTCGGGCGGCCACACGACCGAGAAGCGCTCGAAGACGATGTCCTCGTCCTCCGACCACTCGGCTCCGCGGGCCGCCGCGACGCGGGTCCAGTAGCGTCGGTGCTCGCGCTGCCAGCTCTCGAGCGAGAGGTCGTCCTCGCCCTCGTCGGCGGCGAAGGCGGCATCCGCGCTCGCGAAAGGCCCCAGGCGCAACTCCGTGGTGCGGATGACGATGCGCGGGGTTCCCGTGCTGTCGCACGCGATCCAGTGCGAGCCGAGGCGAGGGATGAGATCTCCCCGCGCGACGAAGTCGGCGACGAGCTCGGCGGTGGCACGCTTGCCGCCCGCGAGAACGATCTCGAGCAGCTCGTCGGCCAGGCGTGCGTTGTCGCCGAAGTGCTCGACGGTGTACTCGGGCGCCGCGCGCACCGCCTCCGGGTGCGCGGCCCGATACTGCTCCCACATCTCGGCCGCTGCGGCCTCGTCGAGGGGCAGGGCGCGAGAGGATCCGCTGTGTTCGCTCATCCCTCGATCCTCGCACCGACGGGCACGCTCACCCGATAGGTGCGCACCTCGAAGGGCCGCAGCTCGACCGTCACACGGCCGGCGTCATGCTCGACCTCGCCGAGGTCGTCCTCGATGAGCGAGGCCTCGCGGACGATCACCGCCCCGTCGATGCGCACGTCGCCGGCCACGCGCCGCCCGGCCGGCTCGTACACGCGCACGACGAGGTCGCCCGAGCGATCGGCGGCGAGCTTGACGCCCGAGACCAGGATGCCGGGTGTCGCCGTGACCAGCGGCGCCACGGGCGCTCCGACGCGCTCGCGCATCGCGGTGTTCAGTGCGATACCCGCGGCCGTCGCGGTCTCGATGTCGGCGCCGATCACCAAACCGTAGCGGTGGGTCTGCTCACCCTGATCGGTCTCGGGATCGGGGAATCGCGGCGCGCGCAGCAGCGAGAGCCGGACCGTCGTGGTGACGCCGCGGTCGGGGTCGGCGTCGCGCGTGACGTCGTACCCGTAGGTCGAGTCGGTCACGAGGGCCGCCCCGAAACCCTCTTCGGCGACGTGGACGAAGCGGTGCATCGAGGTCTCGAACTTCGCGGCTTCCCAGCTGGTGTTGGTGTGGGTCACGCGCCGGGCGTAGCCGAACTGCGTCTCAGCGGCGGTGTGCTCTGCCTGGATCGCGAGCGGGAATGCGACCTTGAGGAACTTCTCGACCTCGTGCCAGTCGGTTCGCTGCGAGATCTCGATGGTGCGCGAGCCGGGCCGCAGGACGAGCTCCTGCGTGAGCGTCGACTCCGAGAACGACCGGGTGATCGTGACGTGGGCCGCCCCGTCACGCGTGTCGGCGACGAGCGCGTCGATGTCCGTGAGGTCGGTGACGCGGTTCCGGTAGAAGCGATCGACGTCCCAGGCGTCCCACATGTTGGGGAAGTCCTGGTGCAGCTGGAGGAGGTTCGCCGGTTCGCCCGCCGGTATGGTCTCGCGCCTGGTGGCGAGATCGATCGCCGAGGTGATGAGGCCGTCGGCCGAGATCGTCACCCGGACGAGGTCGTTGCCCAGCACGAATCCGCCGTCGCGCTCGAGCACGTCGACCGCTCCCGCCGGGGGTGCGGCGGGGGCGGCGCCGAGCCCGGGGACGCCGTCGCGGGCCAGCGGCGACGCGTTGAAGACGACGCGCTCGTCGCCGGGGCCGGCCAGCAGCTCCTGGGCACGATCGATGAGCGCCTCGGCGGCCGCCGCGACGCGCTCGTACTGCTCGACGGCCTCGCGGTGCACCCACGCGATCGAGGTGCCGGGCAGGATGTCGTGGAACTGCTGCAGCAGGACCTGCTGCCACAGCGCGTCGAGCTCGTCGTAGGGGTAGTCGGCACCGGTGCGCACGGCGGCGGTGGCCCACCAGGCCTCGGCCTCGATCAGCAGGTGCTCGGTGCGCCGGTTGCCCTGTTTCGTCTTGTGCTGGCTCGTGAGGGTCGCGCGGTGCAGTTCGAGGTACAGCTCCCCCACCCATACCGGCGGCTTCGGCAGCTCGGCCATCGCGCGTTCGAAGAACGCGTCGGGGTGCTCCCACTGCACGCGTGCGCTGCCTTCGAGGTCGGCGAGGCGCTCGGCCTTGCCGGTCATCTCGCGGGTCGTGCCGCCGCCGCCGTCGCCCCACCCGACGGGCGCGATGGATCCGGATGCCACACGCGATTCGCGGAACTGCCGCGACGCCTTCGCCACCTCCATGCCCGACAGCTGCGAGTTGTAGGTGTCCATCGGCGGGAAGTGGGTGAACATCCGCGACCCGTCGATCCCCTCCCAGGCGAAGGTGTGGTGCGGGAACTTGTTCACCTGGTTCCACGAGATCTTCTGCGTGAAGAACCACTCGAAGCCGGCGCGGCGCATGAGCTGGGGCAGCGCGGGCGAGTATCCGAACGAGTCGGGCAGCCATACGCCGCGCGAGCGGATGCCGAACTCCTCCTCGAAGAAGCGCTGACCGTAGAGGAACTGGCGGGCGATCGCCTCGCCGGTGGGCATGACGGTGTCGGACTCGACCCACATGCCACCCAGGGGCAGGAAGCGCCCCGCGGCGACGGCATCCTTGACCTTCGCCCACACCTCGGGACGATGCTCCTTGAGCCAGGCGTACTGCTGCGCACTCGACATGCCGTACCGGAAGTCGGCGCTCTCCGCCAGCAGCTCGGTCATCGTGGTGCTCGTGCGCGCGACCTTGCGGATGGTCTCACGCACCGGCCACAGCCACGCCGAGTCGATGTGGGCGTGGCCGATGGCCGAGATGCGGTGCGCGCTGGCCTCGGCGGGCGACGCCAGCACCTCGGCGAGCGCGGCCCGCGCGTCCGCGGCGGTCTCGGCGATGTGCTGCAGGTCGACACGGTCCAGCGCGTCGTCGAGTGCCTGCAGGATGCGCATGCGCCGGGGCGCGGTCTCGGGCAGCTCCGCCTGCAGTTCGACGAGCACCTCGAGGTCGAGCGCGAGCTCGTGCACCTCGGGCTCGAATACGGCGAGGTCCATGTGCCGGACCGTGTAGAGGGGCCGGGGCGAGGAGGTCTGGATGTCGCCCTCCTGCGTCGGGAGGAAGGGGTGGTAGTCCAGCAGCACGGGGTTGGCGGCGGCCTCGATGTAGAACTCGACCTCTTCATCGCCGGCGGCTTCCTCGGCGATGCGCACCCACTGGTTGCGGGGGTTGAGCGACTTCACCGGCTCGCCGCTGGGGAGGTAGACGAGCCCTTCGCACTGGAAGCCGGGCATGTTCGGGTCGAAGCCGAGGTCGACGACGGCCTCGACCCGGCGACCCGCCCACGCCGCCGGCACCCGCCCGCGCACGCGGAACCAGGTCGTCGACCATGCCGGTCCCCACGGAGATCCCGCCTCGAACGGCTCGAACTCCAGCGCCAGACCGGCGGCAGGCGCGATGGGCTCGCCCGGCAACCGGTTCGCCGAGATCTCGAGCGGGATGCGCGCGGAATGGATGGCGGGGCGGATGCGCTCGGTGAGCACGCGTGCGGCGCGGCCGGTGGTGAGAGGGATGTCGTCGTGCATGGGTGGGTGGATCCGTTCGGTCGGGTCGGGTCGGGTCGGGCCGGGTCGGGTCAGGGCAGGGTGGCGGCGGCGCCACCGCCGAGGACGGGGGTGGGTGCGCCTCGGTCGGCGGCATCCACTCGCTCCATCCTCGAGATCCCTCGTGCGGCGAGCAGCGCGGCATCCGTCTGCCGCGAGGCGAGGACGACCTGCGGGCCGCGGCCATCGCGTTCGGCGGCGCGCACCCAGGCTTCGAAGAATGCGCCGCCCGGTGCACAGTCGGCGCGGTAGGGGCGGGAGTCGTCGAGTACCAGGCCGACGGGGGATGCCGCCGGGCGGGGTGCGCCGCGCAGTTCGCGCGCCAGCTCGGCGAACCGGCGACCGGTCGGTTTGACGGCGCCGTCCTCGTCGATCAGTCCGAGGTCGTACTCGACCGGCGGGAAGTCGAGCAGGGAGCGGGCGACGTCGTGGGAGCACCACCACGTGACGGCGGAGAGCACGGGGACGTCGGCGGCGCGACGCACCGTCTGTTCGAGGAAGTCGGCCGCGTCGCCGCGATCGACGACGGTGACGGGCACGCCGACCTCCTGGAGCCAGACCGGGCGATCGGCGAGAGCGTGCCACGCGGCCGCGAGCTGCACGAGGTACTCGGCGTGCCGCACCGATCCGGCGCCGAGGCCGCCGTGACGCTGGGCCGCGCCGTTGAAGACCCAGGAGTGCACGACGGTCTGGTCGCCGTGCTCGGCGGCGTGAGACGGCAGGAAGGGTTGACGCTCGTCGTACCAGGTCGCGTCGTAGGCGGCGTGCGTGATGAGGCCGGGTGCGCTCTCGCGTGCGACGCCGAGGAGACGCACGAGCCACTCCTCGGCCTGCGCTTCGTCGATCGGATGCGGGTGCGGGTGCGGCCTCGCGGCGAACTGGTTGACCTCGTTGCCGAGGGTCAGCCCCAAGACGTTGGGGCGCGGCCGCAGCACCTCTCCGAGGGCGCGCAGGTACGCCTCCTCGCCCGCGAGGGCCACGGGGTCGGTGAAGATGTTGCGCTCGTGCCACGTCGTGACCCACGCGGGCAGGAAGTCGAAGCTCGACAGGTGCCCCTGCAGCGCGTCGACGTTGACATCGAGGTCGAACTCGGCCGCAGCATCCACCACCGCGCCGATGTCGGCGAGGGCCGCGGGCCGGAGCAGTCCGCGGTTCGGCTGCACGAGGTGCCACAGCGGGAAGAGGCGCACATGGTCGGCCTCGAGCCCGGCGACCGCCTCGAAGTCGCGGCGCACCTCGTCGAGGTCGAGGTCGAGCCACGCATGGAACCAGCCGGCGCGGGGCGTGTAGTTCACGCCGAATCTCATCACGGGGTCGATCGGGGAGGTCATGGGGCCTTCCGGGGTCGGGGACGACGGGGCGGAGAAGGGGGCGACGCGAGGAAGCGGGGGTGGGGCTCAGCCCTTGACCCCGCCCTCCTCGACACCCTTGAAGAAGTGACGCTGCAGCACCGCGAAGACGATCGCGATCGGGACGAAGGCGATCATCGAGCCCGCGGCGATCATGCGCTGATCGTTGGAGAACGTGCCCGACAGGTATTGCAGGCCGATCGTGAGGGTGAACTGGTCGGGGCTCGTCAGCACGATGAGCGGCCACAGGAAGTCGTCCCAGGCGCCGATGAAGCTGAAGATCGCGATGACGGCGACCGTTCCCTTCACCGACGGGAGCGACACGCTCCAGAACCGCTGCAGGGCGTTGGCGCCGTCGATGATCGCCGCCTGGTCGATCTCTTCGGGCAGCACCCGGAACGCGTTGTACATCAGCAGCACGTTGAGGGTGGCGACCATGCCGGGCAGCGCGACACCGAGCAGGGTGTCGGCGAGGCCGAGGTTGCGGATCGTGACGAAGTTGGCGATGATCGTCGCCTCGCCCGGCAGGATCAGCGTCGCGAGGAACAGGCCGATGACGATCTTGCGTCCCCGGAACCGCAGGCGCGACAGAGCGAAGCCGGCGAGGGTCGAGAACACGACGTTGCCGCCCACGGCGAAGACCGCGACGAACAACGAGTTCCCGATGAACTGCCACACCGGGATCGCATCCATGACGCGGGTGTAGTTGTCGAGCGTGGGCTGGCTCGGCCACAGCTGCGGGATGCGGGTGTAGATGTCTTCGCTCGTGCTCTTCAGCGATGTCGAGAGTTGCCACAAGAACGGGCCGATGCTGATGAAGAGCACGAGGACGAGCAGCCCGTACCGGGCGACGATCTCGCCCGGCCGCATCGAGCCGAACCCGCCGCGGCGACGTCGGCGGGGTTCGACCCGCTCGCGGGTGGCGGTGGCGCTCATTCGCTGCTCCGGCTGTTGATCTTGGCGAGGACGAGCATCGGTACGAGCGTGACGAAGAACATGAGGATGCTGAGCGCGCTGGCGTAGCCGAGGTCGCCCGAGAACCCGCGGGAGTACTGCTGGATGAGCATGACCATCGTCATCGCCTCACCGCCGGCGCCGCCCGTGCCCCCGGTCATGATGAACACCTCGCTGAAGACGCGGAGAGCGGCGATGCACACCAGCACGGCGATGAGGAACATCGCTCCGCGGACGGCGGGCAGGGTGACGGAGAAGAAGCGTCGCACCGCGCCGGCGCCGTCCATCGCGGCGGCCTCGTGCAGGTCGCGGCTGACGTTTCCGAGGGCGGCGAGGTAGATGATCATGTAGAAGCCGAGACCCTTCCACACCGTCAGGCTCACGGCGCTGAGGATGATGAGCCAGCGGTCGGTGAGGAAGGGCAGCGGCTGCTGGATGATCGACATCGCCTGCGCGAGGCCGTTCACCAGCCCCCGGTCGTCGAGCATGAAGGTCCAGATGAGGGCCACGACGACGGCGGAGGCGATGACGGGCGTGTAGAACGCCGTGCGGAAGAAGGCGATGCCGGGGAGCTTCTTCTCGACCAGGAGTGCGATGAGCAGCGGGAGGATCGTCAGCAGCGGCAGGCACACGAGCATGAACACGACGCTGTTCAGCAGCGCGCCCATGACCTGGTCGTCGCGGAGGATCAGCTCGAAGTTCCGGAAGCCGACGTATTGCTCGTTGCCCCCGAGCGGCTTGGCGTTCGTGAACGCCATACGGATGGTGTTGAGCGAAGGCCAGATCGAGAACACCGCCAGCCACAGCAGGGCCGGGGCGAGGAAGAGCCACGGCGTCCACGAACGGGTCGCGTTCGCGGGGCCGTGCCCGACGGGACGGCGCCGTCGTGCCGCGGTGGCGGCGGGCGCCCCCGCGACCGGGGCGAGCCCGGCCGCGGGGAGGTTGGTGAGGGTCATGGCCGGCCTTACTGCCGTGCCAGCAGGTCGTTGAGCTTCTCGACCGACTTGTCGAGCGCTTCCTGGCCCGAGATGTCACCGCGGATGGCCAGGGCGATCTGCTGGTTCAGGTAGTCGTTCATCGCCCCGTTGACCGAGTAGGGGGTGAGCACCTCGGCGGTCTTCAGCGACTCGAAGCCGGTGATGCGCGCCTTCGCCGACGGGGTGCCGTCGTCGTCGGTGAAGTAGGGGTCGGCGTCGGACCCCTGGGTCGAGGGGAAGACGTTCGCGATGTGGGCGAAGGCGTTCTGGTTCTCGGCGTTGGTGACGAATTCGGCGAAGGCGAGCGCTGCGGCCAGGTTCTCGCTGCTCGCAGCCACGCTCACGCCCTGCACGTACAGCGGCGAGATGTTCAGGGCGGGGGTGATGGCGACGTTGCCCTTCAGACTCGGGTTGTTCTCCTCGAACGAATCGATGGCGGTCGCGCCGCCGGTCGTCCACGCGACCTTGCCCTGCGTGAACAGCTGCGCGTTCCCGAGGTAGTCGGCGTTCAGCACGGTCGGCGGCATCTCGCCGTTCGCGTAGGCCTCCGCGTAGCGATCGACGAGCGCGGCCGCCTCGGGGGTGTTGAACACGAACTCGGTGCCGTCGTCGTTGAGGATGTCGATGCCCTCGAGCGTGAAGTCGCCGATGCCGGGCACCCGGCTGATCAGGAAATCGTCGGGGCAGGCATCCGCCATCGTCGCTGCCTGCGCGAAGAGCTCGTCGGTCGTCTTCGGCGGGTTCGCCGAGTCGAGGCCGCACGCGTCGAGCTGGGTGGAGTTCCAGTAGTTGACGTCGGTGCCGAGGTACCAGGGATAGCCGTACACGCCTTCGACGCCGTCGAAGCGGTAGGCGTCGACCGAGCCCGCGAAGTAGGTCGACTCGAGGTCGGTGGCCTTGCTGACGTCGTAGAGCAGGTTCTGCCGGGCGAGAGGAAGGGCGAAGTCGGGCGGGAGGTTCACGACGTCGGGAAGCGTGTTCGTCGACGCCTGCGACAGCACCTTCTCGGAGTACCCGTCGCCGGGCTGGTCGAGAAGTTCGACGGTGACATCGGGGTACTTCTCCTCGAAGGCGTCGATGACGCCGTCGAGGTACTCGGCATAGGTGGGCGTGAGCGACCAGGTCTGGAACCGGATCGATCCCGCGACCTCGCCGTCGGGGTCGGAGCCGGCTCCGGGCCCGCTCGAGCACCCGGCCAGAAGCGCGGTGGCGGCGAGCAGTCCGAGCCCTGCCAAAGCGGGGGTTCGCGAGTTCCTCATGGTGTGCAACTCCTTCGTATGCAAACGGTGCGACGGGGTATAGCCTGAGCAACTAAACCGAGTAAGTCAAGGATCACTTATCCGGTTCAGCTCGCGAGGAGAAACCGATGACCACACCGCGCAAACGGGCGACCATCGCCGACATCGCCCGGCGGCTCGGTGTCTCGAAAGCGGCCGTGTCGTTCGCGCTCAACGACCGTCCCGGGGTGAGCGTCGAGCTGCGCGAACGCGTGCTCGCCGTCGCCGCCGAGCTTCGGTACCGACCCAACTCCGCGGCGCTCGCGCTCGGGCGCTCGCGCGTCGACGTCATCGGGCTCGTCATCAACCGCCCCGCGCGGACCCTCGGCACCGAAGCGTTCTTCCCCGAACTCATGGCCGGCATCCAGGCGGGACTGTCGGAGACCCACACCGGCCTGCAGACCCTCGTCGTCTCGTCACTCGAGGAGGAGCTCGCCGCCTACAGCACGTGGCAGGCGACGCAGCGCGTCGACGGGGTGATCGTCGTCGACCCGCGCCGCGACGACGCGCGCATCGCGCTCCTGGCCGAACTCGACCTGCCGGCGGTGCAGATCGGCAGCCACCCGAGCATCGATGCGGCGATCCCGAGCGTCTGGATCGACGACCACGCCGTGGCCACGGCACTCTTCGAGACGCTCTTCGACCTCGGGCACCGTCGCGTCGCGCACGTGACGGGGCCGCTCGACTTCGAGCACACCGAGCTGCGCCGGTCTGCCCTGAGCGAGTGCGCTCGGCGCTACGACGCCCCGGCGCCGCTCTCCGTGGCGACGGACTACTCCGCCGAGCAGTCGGCTGAGGCCACCCACTCGTTGCTCGCCGGCGGTGACCGACCGACCGCGATCGTCTACGACAACGACGTCTTGGCGCTCGCGGGTCTGCGGGTCGCCCAGGAGCTCGGTGTCTCGATCCCCGGCGACGTCTCGGTCGCGAGCTTCGACGACTCGATCGCGATGAGACTCGTGCGCCCCTCGATCACGGCGCTCACGCGCGACACCTATGCGCTCGGGGAGCTCGCCGCGCGGACCTTGATGGATGTCATCGGGTCGGACGGCCCGGTGGCATCCGTCGCCGCGGCCCCGCCCGCGTTGTCCGCGCGCGAGAGCACCGGCCCGGCGAAGACCTCCAGCTGAGCGAGATCGATCCGGGTCACCGCTTCGAAACGCACCCATGCGATGTCAGGGACCCCACCCCGCGTAGCGAACGGCCGGGTCTGCGACGCGATGTGGAGTTCTTCACCAGAAGGTTCGTCGACGCGTTCGTCGAGGTCGAACCACTCCCCCGACGGGGTGCGCCCGCGCAGCCGCCAGGACACCGTCGTGACCGCTGCGGGCGAGCCCGGGTCGGGACACCTCACCGGCAGCGGCGCGGGCCGCCCCGCGAGCGTGACCGTGTAGAGCCCGATGCTCGACGAAGCGCGCAGCGGGAGGTCGACGGCGTCGCCGGGTTCGAGGCACAGGACGCTCTCGCCGATGTCGTCGGTGACCGATCGCGGCACGACCTCGAGCAGGTCGACGAGCGGCGGTGCGTCGAACTCGACGCTGAAGGATGTGGGCCGTGTCGTCTTCGCCCACCCCGCTGGTTCGTCCGAGAGCTCCACCTCGATGAGTTCGGCTCGACGGACGACATCCGCGGGCACCGCGATGCGCTCCCACACCCGCCCGTCGATGCGCACCTCTCGGATGTACGGCCGCCCGGCGCCGGTCGTGATGATCTCGAGGGGGCGCTCACGCCCCTCCGGATGCAGCACGACGCGGGGCAGCAGCGGCGGCGTCAGCACGAACTCGCCCGCGCCGGGAACCAGCGGGTAGAGGCCGAGCACCGCGAAGAGGTACCACGCCGACATCTCGCCGTTGTCCTCGTCTCCGGGATAGCCCTGCCCGATGTCCGAACCGGCGAACAGGCGGTCGCGGGCCTCGACGACGATCCGGTGGGCGTCGTCGTGTCGCCCCGCGAAGCAGTACATGAACGGGATGTGGTGCGCGGGCTGGTTCGACAGCCCCAGCATGCCCATGCGAACGTCGCGCGCCTCGCTCATCTCGTGGATGACGAACCCGTACGAGCCGACGAGGTCGGGGGCGGCGGTCTCGGGCGTAGCGAAGAAGACGTCGAGAGCGGCGCCGAGCCCCTCCTCGCCGCCGTGGAGGGTGGCGAGCCCTGCCCCGTCGTGGGGCGCGGTGAACATCGTGCCCCACGCGTTGGTCTCGGTGTAGTCGTGCCCCCACTCGGCGGGGTCGAACTCGTCCGCGCTCACGCGCCACTCGCCGTCGGGGCGTCGCCCCAGGAAGAAGCCGAGATCGTGGTCGCCGCGTCGATGGAGGCCGGGACGGAACACCGAACGGTAGGCGAGCGCGCGGCGCGCGAGGTAGTCGGCCTCGGCGGCGAGACGGTCGCGCTCGGCGGCATCCGTCTCGTCCCGGATCAGCGCACGGGCGAGCCGGGCGGCGGCGGCGTCGTTGATCGCGTTGTCGAGCGTCCACGACATGCCCTCGTGCGTGTCGGTGTCGGTGAAGCCGCGGAAGATCGCGGGACGGAGCCCCTTGCGACCGACCCGCGGATCCGCGGCGGGCACGGTCGCGTGGCGCAGGGCCGATCGGTAGGCCTGCCGCGTGTCGATCGCGACCCCGAGCGCCTCGAGCCCCGCGAAGACCGTGTCGCTGGTCGTGCCGGTCATCGAATCGACCGGCCCCGGCGCGCTCCACCGGGCGACCCATCCGGCGTCACGGAAGTGCTGCACGAAGCCGTCGGCGAGGGCCGCGGCGGTGCGCGGGGCGAGGAGCCCGAGGAACGGCCAGGCGGTGCGGTAGGTGTCCCAGAATCCGTTGTTCGAGGAGTAGGTGCCGGACCGCACGACACCGTCGACCGGGCTGCGGTAGCGGGGGCCGCCGGGCGACGGCTCGTCGTGGGCATTGGGGTAGCTGAAGACGCGGGCGAGGGATCCGGCTATCGAGCGGAGGGTGTCGTCCGAGACGGCGCCCGGCGCTGAGATCTCGAACCGTTCGAACACCCCGCGCCACGCCGCCTCGGCCGCGGCGCGCATGTCGTCGACACCGCCGGCGGCACGGGCGTTCTCGGCCGCTTGAGCGGCGTCGATCGTCGACATCCCCACGACGATGTCGACGGCGGGTCGCTCGAAGACGATCGCGCCGCGCAGCGAGCCGCGTGAGAGCGCGAGGTCGTGGCGGCGAACCCCCGGCAGCACGGCGTGCACATGGTGGTCGGGGCGACCGCCGCCGTCGCGGAGGTGGACATCGAGGTGCAGTGCCCCGTCGTGTTCCGCCCACGCGGCCGAGACCGCTTCGCCCAGGTGATCGACGACGACCGACAGCTTGTCCGAGTGCGAGCGGAACCGCATGCCCACGGCATGGCGGGCCGCGGTCAGCAGCACCGAGACTCCGTCGAGCTCGACCCGGTACTCGTGCGGGGATGCGTGTTCGCCGGCCCTGGCGAATCGGCGCGCCCGCTTCCGACGGTCGCGCTGGGGCCTCTCGTTCGGGCTCGGCATGAGCTCGAACACACCACGGTCGCCGATCCACGGACTCGGGATATGACTCGTCGCGAACGCCTGGATCGCCGGGCGGTCGACCTGGTAGCGATAGGGCCAGTTGCCCGCCGAGGCATCGGTCATCGGCAGCGCGAACACGCCGCCGTGGGGCAGGGTCACGATGGGCGCGGTGTTCCCGCGCGAGAAGCGATCCGATCCCCGGGTTCCGCGGCGGGTGTCGGCCCATCCCATCAGGTGCTCCGGGCGGTGCGGCACGGGCTCGATGACGGGTGGGGCGACGAACACGATGCGCCCGCCCCGACCCGGGCCGACAACGACGCGCACGCCCGCGATCCGACGCCCGACGACGGGCGAGAGGTCGACGGTGCGGCGGTTCCACTGATCGACCCAGAGGCGCTTCGAGCGTGCCTGCGCGCCGGGGTCGACGGCGTCGCCGTACTGGTCTCGCGCGCCGGCCCCCGAGAGGGTGGTGCCGTCATCGAACACGAGGTCGACGGCCACGGCGGTCGCCGCGTAGCGATCGTCAGGCATCCCCTCACGGGACTCCGCCGCGACGGGGAACACGTCGACGGTGAGCTGTTCCCCCGCCGCGACACGGCGCCCGCGCAGGTCGGGCTGCTCGTTCGCAGCGGGCAGGTCGGTCACGGACGGGCCGGCACCGACGTCGATCCGGAAGCAGCGACGCCGGTCGGATTCGGCGGTGTCGGCGGGTGCGAAGGCGGGGACGGCGCGGCGGACGCGCTGACCCCGCGTAGGAATGTCGACCATCAGCCGACGTAGACCGCTTCCTGACCCGAGAGCTGGCGCGTGAACGACGACACGTACGAGCTGCGGTCGCCCGCGGTCAGGTTGTAGGTGACGTAGACGCCGTACCCCTCGTCCACGGTACGGCGGGCGAGGTTCGCCGCCGTCGTCGCCGACGTCTGCGTCAGGTCGATCGCGGCGGGACCGAGGCGGTCCTTGCCGACCCCCGGGTAGGCGGGGATGTTGTACTGCCCGTAATAGGGGTTCCAGATGTAGTCGAGCTTGTCGAGCACCGATGCCGGAGCGGACTTCAGGCTCGCGGCCGCGGCGCCGATGTCGTAGAGCGAGATGATGCTGCCGGCCGGCAGCTTCGCATCGAGCGCGTCGACGAGCCACCGAGCGGAGTCGGCGTTCGCCGCCGGCACGCCGTTCGAGCCGTACGTGACCCACTCGTCGTCGATGTCGACGCCGTCGAGACCGTACTGCTCGACCACGGCGGCGACCTGGTCGGCGAAGGCCGCGGCGGCGGCCTGCGACGGGAAGTTGGCGAAGCCGGCAGCCTGATGGTTGCCGAGCAGCGACAGGGTGACCTTGATGCCCTTGTCCTGCAGGGGCCGGATCTGCGTGTCGGCATCCTCGAGGGTGGCTGTCACCTGATCGTTCAGGTGCAGCACGGCCCCGGTACCGTCGTGGTTGATGTTCGCGGCGAAGATGATCGCGACGTCGAACGCGTTCGAGCCGTCGGCCAGCTCGTAGTCGCCGACGGTCCGGAGCTCGTTGCTGTTGACCTCGACGTACGCAACGGTCAGCGGGTCGGTCGACGCGGCCGACGCGGCCGACACGGCGGTACCGGGCGCGAATGCGGCTGTGGCCAGCGCGGCCGCCGCGAGCGCGGCGAGCGCGGCGGAACGGCGGGCGGGGCGGGGGGTCCTCGACATGATGCTCCTCATTGAGTTCGCTGTCGTCGGCACGGTGCCGACGCGTGCCAGAGAACCCGACTTAACCGAATTAGTCAACGGGCGCGGCCCCGGGTTCGGCGGAGCGTCAACGACGCTGCAGTAGCGACCTCGCTCCGGCGATGACCCCCACGACCGCCGCGGACGCCGCCGCCGACGCTGCGGCGTACAGCGGCGCGCGATGACGGATGGCCCAGGTCTGCAGGCTCTCGCCCCGCGCCCGGTCGTCGAATGCGCCGTGCGCACCATGGTCGCCCGGCACCGGCTCATACAGGTTCGGCGGTGTCGCGGAGGCGTCCGACCCGGGGGCGAACTGGCCTTCCCACGCGTTCTTGGCGAGGTACCAGTCGAGGAAGCGGCCCGCGACGCGCGTGCCGAGGATGAGACCGACGGTCGATTCCCCCACCCATGTCCGCCGGCGCGGCCGGTCGGCGACGTCAGCGACGGCCCGCGCTCCGACCTCGGGCTGGAAGATGGGCGGCACCGGCTGCGGATGCTGCGCGAAGTTCGACTTCACCCAGCCGAACTGGGTCGTGTTGAGGGCGGGCATGTCGACGATCGAGACGGCGACGCGGCTCTTCTCGTGGGTGAGCTCGGACACGACGGCATCCGTGAATCCGTGGATCGCGTGCTTCGCACCGCAGTAGGCGGCTTGCAGGGGGATGCCGCGGTGGGCGAGCGCCGACCCGATCTGGATGATGTGACCGTGGTCGCGGTCGCGCATCCGCCGGAGCGCCGACCGCGTGCCGTTGACGGCGCCGAGGTAGGTCACCGCCGTGGCGCGGTCGAAGTCACCCGGCGTCGTGTCGAGGAAGGTGGCGATCGCCCCCGACATGACGTTGTTGACCCACAGGTCGATCGGTCCGAGGCTCTCCTCGACATCGGCTGCCGCGCGGTCGACGGCATCCGCGTCGGCGACGTCGACCGACACCGCGAGCGCGCGGCGTCCGGAGGCCTCGATGTCGGCGACGGCGCCGTCGAGGCCGTCACGGCCGCGCGCCAGGACTGCGACGTCCCAGCCACGGCGCGCGAGCTCGCGGACGATCGCCCGCCCCAGGCCCGCGCTTCCTCCGGTGACGACGGCGACTCCGCGCCCGCTCGATGCGACCATGACGATCTCCTTCCACCGAGGCATCCACGGTGGAAGCTCGCGATCGCGACCATTGTCGGCACGTGCGCGAGCGAGAGCGCAGCCGTTGCCAGGCCGCGAGGAATGGTCTAGGGGACGGTGCAGGGGAACGGTCCGGGCGCGCTCAGCGCATGCCCGACATGCGGTCCCATTCGATCGACTTGAACTGCAGGAAGGTGCAGAGGTTTCCCGCGAAGGCGACCTCTGCGGCGAGACCAGCCATCTGGTACGGCGTGAGGGTGAGGTCGTCGGAGCGGGCGGTGAGCGTCGCTTCCCATTCGGGGTCGTCGATGGCCCGCGGCTGCATGTAGACGTCGGCAGGCGCATTCTCGAGGTGCACGATGACGAGCCCGGTGTCGAGCCCGTCCGACCCGTCTTGAATGGCCACCTTGACCGAGACGCCGGGCGCCTTCCCCTGCTCGAGGAACTCGGCGACCCACTCCTCGAGGAGAGTCTTCGTCCGCACGGGGACGCGGTGGATATCGTCGCTCATCACGTCGAATCTTGCCATAACCCGAATGAAAACGCCCGCCGTTTCCGGCTGGACGCGGTGCTGGATCGAACTACCGCGCGTCGGGCAGCAGCGCGTGCCGCTCACGCCAGGACCGCAGCGCGCCGGCGGCGATCGAGACGTCGTCGGACGCGACGGCGTCGTCGCCGACGATCTGCACCGATTCGTGCCCCTTGCCGGCGATGAGGATCGTGTCGTCGGGTGCGGCTGCGGCCACCGCTTCCGCGATCGCCGAGGCGCGGTCACGGATGACGCGGACCCTCTCGAGCGAGCGGAACCCGGCGAGGATATCGGCGACGATCGCGTCGCCGTCCTCGTGATGGATGTCGTCGTCGGTGACGATGATCGTCTGGGCGATCTCTTCGGCGATGACCGCCATCTCGGGTCGTTTGCCGCGATCGCGGTCGCCCGTGCAGCCGAACACCACGCTCAGTCGTCCGGGACCGCTCGAGAGGGCGATGAGCGCCTGGCGCAGCGCGTCGGGCGTGTGGGCATAGTCGACCACGACGTGCGGACCGACCCCGGGCGAGACGACCTGCATGCGGCCGGGAACCCGGCGGATGGCGCGCACCGCTGCCGCGATCGCGTCGGGCGCGGTGCCTTGCGCGTGGAGGACGCCAGCCGTCATCGCGAGGTTGTCGACGTTGAACCGGCCGATGAGCGGTGAGGCGACGTCGTAGCTCTCACCGTCGATCGTCAGGATGAAGTCGGCGCCGTCGGGGCGCACCCGGATGTTCCCGGCGCGAACCGTCGCGGTCGGCGCACCGACCGTCGATACCCCGACATCGGCCAGCCCGGCCGGCAATGCGATGCCCGCGACGTAGGGGTCGTCGAGGTTGCGGACTGCGGCCCGGACCCCGCGCAGGCGGAAGACGCGCTGCTTGGCCTGCCCGTAGGCCTCCATCGACTCGTGGTAGTCGAGGTGGTCGCGGGTGAGGTTGGTGAACGCGGCGATGTCGAAATGGCATCCGTCGACCCTCCCCTGCGTGAGCGCGTGCGAGCTCAGCTCGATCGCGACCGCGTCGGCGCCCGCGTGACGGATGTCGGCGAGGAGTTCGTGCATGTCGACCACCGACGGAGTGGTGAGCGAGGTCTTGGCGAGGGCGCCGAACAGGCCGGCGCCGAGCGTGCCGATCGTGGCCGCGCGATGACCGAGGATCTGCCAGCTCTGCGCGAGCAGCTGCACCGTCGACGTCTTGCCGTTCGTGCCGGTCACCCCCACGAGGGTCATGTTCGCAGACGGGTGTCCGGTGTACTGGTCGGCCAGGCGCCCGATGACAGTCGTCAGGTGCGGGATGCCGCGCACGCGGTCGTCGACGTGGGTGACGCTCGCGTCGGTCAGGACGAGGGCCGCGCCGCGTTCGAGAGCCTGCGTGATGTGCTCGCGCACCCGCTCGTCGCGGCCGAGCGCGACGAAGACGTCGCCGGCTTGCACCGTGCGACTGTCGCCGCGCAGGCGTCCGCCGGGTACGTTCCCCCCGGCGACCCCCGTCGCCCACCATTCGGGGTCGAGGTTCCGACCCTGCCCAGCGTCCTGCATCTCCCGCCCCACTGCTCTCTGACCCGATGGTCCCCGGAACGGGCGGTAACCCGGAGCAAGGACTCGATGGAGTCTGAGATTGGCACTGTAACGTAAGCGCCGCTTAAGCCAGCGGACATCAGCCCTGGGGTTCGGGCACCATCCGCAGGCCGTCGGCACTGTTGGCCGATTCCATGAGGGCGTCGATCCACTTCGGGTTGATCTGCGGCTGCCGGCTGCCGGCGAACTGGAACTGCACCGAGATCGTGGGGTGCAGCCAGAAGTCGCGGCGGCTCGTGCCGTGGGGCGAGGTCGTCTCGAACATCAGCGGTTCGCCGCGCCGCAGCTTGGTCATCAGGACCAGCCGGAGGTGCGCGAGCGCCCGATCGTCGATCTCGACGAAGTTGGCCGCGTTGTCGTAGAAGAATCTGCCCACGGGCAAAGCTTAGGTGGCGGTGGGGCGCGCGGGGGCGGCGGCTATCATCCGGCGTGGGCCGGGCTCAGAAGAAGAACCCGTGCCGTTCGAGCATGCTGACCGCCTCGCTGCGGCTCGAGACGCCCAACTTGGCGTAGAGCGAGCGCAGCTGCGACTTGATCGTGTTGATCGAGACGGTGAACTGGTGCGCGAGTCCGGCGTACGTCTTGTCGTCGCGCAGCGCCATGGCCACGGATCGTTCGCGGGGGGTGAGCGCGGGAAGAGCCTGCCTCGGCGGGCGGGAGTCGCGAAGCCGCAGGGGCTCGATGGCCGCGCTGATGCGTGCGGCGAGATCGGGGCGCCGGTCGCGGAGTCGGTTCTCCAACGGGGCGAGCTGCGCGTGCGGGATCGTGACGAACGGCGCGATGAGGTCGCCGGTGTGCAGGGCGAGGCCGCAGGCCTCGTCGAACAGGGCGTCGGCGGCGTCGGGCTGCTCGAGGCGGTCTCGCGCCACGGCGCGGCGCACCAGGACGATGGCGAGGGTGCGCGGGCAGTGCTCCGCGCCGAGCGCGAGGCAAACGTCGGTGGCATCGAGTGCGGCGCGTTCGTCGCCGAGCGCGAGGTGGGCGGCCGCGCGCTGCGCCTCGAAGCACACGGTGTGGCTCGGTGTTGACGTGGGGCCGTCGAGCAGGGACAGCGCTCGGCGGGCAGCACCTTGGGCCAGGGTGGCGTCCGCGAGGGCGGAGAGCGCGAGCTCACGGATCAGCCGGTGGCTGAGATGCGACCAGGCGCCGCCGAGCGCCGTTCGCAGGCCGGCGACACCAGCGGTGAGGTCGCCGACGATGACGTGGGCGAGGGCGTCCGCCGTCGCGGCCGCGTGCTGCGCGTAGGGGTCGCGGGGAGCGCGCGACCGTAGCGCTGCGGCAGCGCGCGAGACGCGGGCCGCGTCGAACGCGCCGACCGCGAGAAGGATGTCGGCGAGGGCGAGGGCGTAGTCGGTGTCGGCGACGTTCCAGCGGTTCGCGCGCCCCAGCTCGGCGCACATATTGCGGGATCTCGCCGCGGCGTCGAACTCGCCGTTCACCGCGAAGACCAGGGTCTGCACGGCCGCGGCGCGGTAACGCACGGCGTGGCTGTCGGCGAAGGTGAGCGCTCGCGATGCGTAGAGGCCGGCATCGCGCGGGCGTCCTGCCGCCGCGTACACCTCGGCCACCGCCGCGAACAGCGATCCCAGCGCATCGAGCCCCAGCACGGCGCGGGCCCGCAGACGCCCCTCGGTGAAGTGGCCGTCGACGAGGGCGAGCGCGCCGTCGAGGTCGTCGAGTCGCACGCGGGCGATGAGCATCCCTTCGAGCAGGTGCACGTTCGACTCGGTCCACAGTTGCGGCGTCGCGCCGACGTCGAGCGTGCGCAGCCGCGCCAGGTCGACCTGGGTGGGTCGCCCGGGCCGGGCGCCGGGCAGACTGCCCGCGACGACGCGATGCGCGGTGGCCCGCAGCTCGTGGGTGCGGCTGGGATGCGGGATGGCGCGGCGCTCGATCGTCACGATGGGTCTCCGGAGTGTCTGGATCACGCGATGCGGTCGTCGCATCGTCATATGAGGGACGCCGCGAGGCCCGCATCGTGACGCGACTTCACGAGATCGCTTCGCGGCCCGCGAATGCTCACGTGCGAACGGAGAGCACCGCCGGCCGATACTCCCCAGGGACAACGCCGGCCCAGGGGCCACGCCGAACCCCGAGGGGCAGTGCCGAACCCCACGGGACAACGCCGAACCCCACGGTCAGAAGGGTGGTGGTTCGTGCGACGGCGCTCCGCCGGTCCGGCCATCCGGTGGCGGGTCCACCGTGCCGGTGGTGAAGCACACGGCCGGCGTCGGTACGTCTTCGCGGTAGACCCGCCCCAGGGGCGAGGTCCATTCGAGGACCCCGCCGCCGATCTGCCGCACGTCCCATCTCGTGAATTGCTTCATCGAATGGTGCCGCTGGCACAGGTGGGCGAGGTTGTGGAGGTGGGTGTGCCCGCCGAGGGCGTAGTCGATGGTGTGGTCGAGTTCGCACCGGATCGCGGCTCTGCGGCATCCGGGGAACCGGCAGTGCTGGTCTCGGGCGGTGAGGAGCTTCTTCATCGCGACGGTGGGCCGGTACGTGTCGATCTCAACCGGGGTGCGGGTGATCGGGTCGATGAACAATCGATCCCATTCGGAGACCTGCGCGGCGAGCTGGCGGGCGGTGTCGGCATCGATCAACCCGGCGCCCACGGCCTCGGCCGGGTGCTCGTCGTCGCCGGTCAGGGTCTGCGCGGTGACGGCGACCTGGACGCGTGCGCGGATCGCCCCGAGCCCACCGGCCCGGTCTGTCCCGTAGGTCGGATCGACCACGGGTGCTCCGCTGAGGACGAGGTCGCCGAGGATGTCAGCCCGCAGCTGATCCATCGTCCTCGCATCCGGCACAACCTCCGAACCCGCACCGCCCGCGGCATCCGCGCCCGAACCGCCAGCCCCCGCAGCATCCGCACCCTCCGCCCGGGCGTCCTTCACCGACTGTCCCATCTGCGTCAGCCGGTCAAGCATCCCCGCAGCGATGACGGTGGGCAGGTTGGCGACGAGGTTCGACATCCCGTCGGTCCCGTGGAACACCCGCACGCACCGCTCCGCCGCCGCAGCCGTGTGCCGCTCCGTGAACGATCGCGGGTGCACCCGCGCCGCCAACGCGTCCAGCGCGCCCCGTACGCGTGAGGGCACATCCCGCTCGCACACGCCGATCGCAGCCTCCGCGAACTCACCGCGCACCTCGTCCGGCAGCCCCGCCCCGGCCTTCACGACCACATCGACGTGTCCGCGTTCGATCCGCCGCTCCACCCACGCCGCGAACACAGCCGGGTAGTCATCGATGACGGTCATCGCGTGGTCGATCTCGCCCTGCAACCGGCGGTCGGTCAACCGCGCCATCCCGGCAGCTTCAGCCGCGACCGACCGCAGTTCCATGTCGGACGCCATGCCCCGCACCCCATCGCGCCGGGCCTCCCGCAACGCCGACCTGCCCAGGTCAGCCAACGCACGCATCCGCGCAACATCCGCGGCATGCGAGAGATCGAGCGCTTCCGCGTACCTCGCGAACGCGAGCACCTGTGGGGGCGCGGAGTCACCGCATCGCACCTCGCCGCTCCCGTAGTTCGCTGCCATGTTCCCATTGTGGCAGCGAGGTACGACATCGCGATCGAATCTCTGTTCGATCACAAAAGTCAGCGAACGGCGCCACGTGGGGAGGAACCAATGGTCCCACCAGGGCGCCATCCCACCCTCACCATCCCGCGACCACCATCCCGCGACCCCCACCCCGCGACCCCCACCCCGCGAAACCCACCCCGCACCCGATCTCGCCCGGCAAGGAATTCCGCCTTTTCGCGTCACGATTCGCCATCGCCGGTGTCTCATCAGCATGCACGCTGCGACGAACACGCTCCCGGCGCCTCCGGCGACGAGAAGCCGGACCCGGACCCGGCCCTCCTTCCGACGCGCCGGCGACCGCGCCCGCACCGGCGCCCGCAACCGCCGGCACCAGCTGAACCACTCCCCCGACCAGCCCCACACCCCTACGCACCACTATCCCCGGACCCCGTCCGCGGCATGTCTGAGCACGATCACCTTCCGGTCAGCCGCGTGTCCGATCGGTCGCATACGAACCCGCCGAAGCAGCACTCCTGCCGGAGCGATCCGCCCGGCCACGGTCGAGATCAGCGGCGCGACCGTGCGGGTCACTTGGGGTTGGTCGAGCACCCGCGAACACTCGTGGCATCGCCGCGATGTCGGGTTCGTGTGCTCGTCGCGCGTTGCGGACGACGACAGCGCCACTGCCCGCCTCATTCTCATCACCGACAAGTCGCGCGGCGACGCGGTGATCGCCACTCTCGCCTGCGACGGCTTCTCACCCGAGGTCTACGCGACTCTCACCCGTCATCTGCGCAACGTCGAGGCGATCGGCGATGCCGAACGATCCGACCCGCTCGCCCGGCTGGGTGCCGGACCGTCCGCCTACCCCCACATGTCGCGATGACGACGGCGCCGCACCGCTTGAGGTTGGCGTCTTCCGACGACAACGAGCCGCGCACACCGACCGCCGCAGCGTCCGATGACGAGCTCGTCGAGCGCGCCCGGAATCATGATGAACGCGCCTACGGCGAGCTCTGGCTGCGCCACTCGGCCGCCGCTCACGCCGTCGCTCGCGCATACTCGTCGCTCGATCCCGATGATGTCGTCGCTGAGGCGTTCGCCCGCATCCTGTCCGCCATCCGGCGCGGTGGCGGGCCTTCGATGGGGTTCCGACCGTACCTGTTGACGTCGGTCCGCAACGTCGCCCACAAGTGGGGCGCGCAGCAGCAGCAGGTGTACGCCACCGACCTGGAGGATGCCGCCGACGAGACGGCTCCCGACGCCGAATGGTCGACGATCGCGGGCTTCGACTCGAGCGCTGTCGCGTCGGCGTTCGCGACCCTCCCCACCCGCTGGCAGGAAGCCCTCTGGTACAGCGAGGTCGACGGTCTGAAGCCGCGCCAGTTCGCACCGCTGCTCGGTCTCGCCCCGAACGCGGCATCCGCTCTTGTCGTGCGCGCACGGCGCGGTTTCCGCGATGCGTGGGTGTCGGCGCAGCTCCGCCGCGCCGACAACGAGGAGTGCCGCGAGACCCTCGAACTGCTCGGGGCGCATTCGCGATCGGGCCTGTCGCGGCGCGACACGCGGCGCGTCGAGCAGCACCTCTCGACGTGCGAGGGATGCGCGCTCGCCTGGGTCGAGGCACGCGACGTCTCATCGCGGCTGGCGCTCGTGCTCGTTCCCCTCGTGGTCGGCATCCCGGCTGCCGCGTCGTACACGGCGTGGACGCAGTCGGGTGCTGCGCAGGTCGCGACCTTCGCCCTCGGCCCCGCAGGTGCGACGGGCGCGACCGGCGGCACCGGCGCCGGCATCACCACCAGCACCCCGCGCGGCACCACCACGGGCGCACCGACCTCACGACGAGCCGCACGATCCGCCACGCGGTCGGGATGGCGTCGTCCCCTGTTCGTCGTCGTCGCTGCCGTCGCCGCGGCGGGAACGGCGATCGCCGTCACCCTGCCGCTCACCGAACCGACGACTGCTCCCCCGCGGGCGACCGGGTCAGAGCCGCACCCGCACCGCACATCGTCCGACGCGCGCGCGGCCGGCGCTGTGTCTGAGAGCCCGACCTCCGAGGCGCCCCCGGTCGCCGAACCGCCTGCGCAGCCGCCGCACGACGCGACCCCTGACGCGCACGAGCGCTCTGCGCCCAGCCCTCGCCTCATCCCCGCGCCGAACGCTCCCTCGGTCCCGAGCTCGCCTCGACCGCAGGCAGACGCTACGGCTTCACCGAACTCTCCCGTCGATACCGGCACCTCGGAGCACACCCCGACCCCCACCCCGACGCCGAACCCCACCCCGACTCCCGGCACCTCGCAGCCGCCCGTCGTCACCGCGCCCGCCGCGCCGACGATGACGGTCGACAGCAGCGCCGGGCCGAGCGTCTACCCGCTGATCTCGGGCACGGCGACCCCCGGCGCGGTCGTCGAGGTCATCGACGAGAACGGCACGGTCTGGGCCCGCACCGAGGCAGACGCCGACGGCGCGTGGACGGCATCCGACCTCTCGGGCGGACGCGACCAGACGGATGCCGCGGCCTACCTGCCCCCGGGCCGGCATGCGCTGTCGGCACGGCAGCGCGTCGACGGGCAGCTCTCGTCGCTCTGCCCGCCCGCCGCTGTGACGGTGTCGCCGCCACCGACGTTCACCGCTCCCCTCGCGAGCTCGTCGGTGCCGGCATCCGGGTTCGACATCGGCGTGACGGGTCAGCCGAACCTGGTGGTCCAGCGCGCCCGTGTCGACGACGCCGCACCTTGGCGCGACGACCTGATGCGCCTCGACGCCGACGGGACCTTCGTGTCGCGATACATGGTGCCGGCACCCGGCCCGGTGACGCTCGCGGTGCGATACATCGATCCCGCCACGGGCCGCTTCGGTCCGCCGTCGTTCGTGTCGTTCACCACGTTCTGATCGGCGGCCGCGACCGGATTCCGCACCCCGGCCCGCTCGATCAGGACGCGCCGACGTTGCCGGTGAGGCGTCCGTGCAGAGCGGATGCCGTGGCGTTGAGACCCTCGATCGTCACGGTCTTGCCGTGCCGCTCGTACTTGTTCACGACAGCGTCGAGCGCGGCCACCGTCGAGGCGTCCCAGACGTGCGACCGGCTCATGTCGATGATGATGCGCGCGGGGTCGTCGGCGTAGGCGAACTGCGTGGTCAGGTCGTTGCTCGACGCGAAGAAGAGTTCACCGTCGACCTCGTAACGCGCCACCGGCTCGTCACCGGCCGAGGCGAGAGTTCGGGTGACCGTCACGAAATGCGCGACGCGTCGGGCGAACATCACCATCGCAGCGATGACGCCGAGGATGACGCCGACGGCGAGGTTGTGGGTCCACACCGTGGCGACGACCGTGATGACCATGACGGCTGTCTCGCTCTTCGGCATCCGCCGGAGGGTCGCGGGCCGGATGCTGTGCCAGTCGAAGGTCGCCACCGTGACCATGATCATGACCGCCACGAGCGCAGCCATCGGCATGATCGCGACGACGTCGCCCAGGACGAGCACGAGGATCAGGAGGAAGACACCGGCGAGGAAGGTCGAGATGCGCGTGCGCGCCCCCGACGCCTTCACGTTGATCATCGTCTGGCCGATCATGGCGCACCCGCCCATGCCGCCGAACGCGCCGGAGAGGATGTTCGCGGCCCCCTGTCCGAGCGCCTCGCGGGTCTTGCGCGAGCGGGTGTCGGTGATGTCGTCGACGAGCTTGGCCGTCATGAGCGATTCGAGCAGCCCCACGACCGCCATCGCGAGCGCATAAGGAGCGATGATGCGCAGCGTGTCGAGCGTCAGCGGAACGTCGGGCACGAAGAGCGCGGGCAGGCTCGACGGCAGCTCCCCCTGGTCGCCGACCGTCGGCACCTGCCAGCCGAACGCCACGACCGCCGCGGTGAGCAGCACGATCGTGACGAGCGGCGCCGGGATCACCTTCGTCAGCCGCGGCAACACGACGAGGATGACGAGCCCCGCGGCGACGAGCGGCCAGACGAGCCACGGGATGCCGTCGCCGAAGAGCTGAGGAAGCTGCGCGAGGAAGATGAGGATCGCGAGCGCGTTGACGAAGCCCACCATCACCGAGCGCGGAATGAATCGCATGAGCTTCGCGACGCCGAGCACCGCCAGCACGATCTGGATCGCGCCGCCGAGCAGGACGGTGGCGATGAGGTAGTCGACGCCGTGGTCACGCGCCACCGGCGCGATGACGAGGGCGATCGCACCGGTCGCGGCCGTGATCATCGCCGGACGGCCGCCGAGGAAGGCGATCGCGACCGCCATGATGAACGACGAGAAGAGCCCGACCCGGGGGTCCACTCCGGCGATGATCGAGAACGCGATCGCCTCGGGAATGAGCGCGAGGGCGACGACGAGTCCCGCCAACACCTCGCGGGTCAGGAGCCGGGGGCTGCGCAGAGCCTGCAGGACGGTGGGTTCGATGCGGTAGCGCGCGGCGCTGTCGCGGGCGGGGGTGACGGCGGTCACTCGGTGCCTTTCGGTCGGTGCCTCACCCGAGGTGGCAGGCGATCGCATGGGCGCGCGCAGCGGCGACTGCCGGGCGCGGGAAGAATGGGGGCGGCGCACGATGCGCCGACGAGAATCTAACGTAACGTGAGGTTTGATGGCGAATCGCGATGAGGTCACCATGCGCATCGGAGAGGTGACCGAGCGGACCGAACTGTCGTTCCGCACGCTCCGGCACTACGACGAGATCGGCCTCGTCACCCCGTCGGCACGCACCGAGGGTGGCTTCCGCCTCTACACCGAGGACGACATCGCCCGAATCCTGTTGATCCGGCGCATGAAGCCCCTCGGCTACAGCCTCGACGAGATGCGCGAACTCCTCGACGTCGTCGAAGCCCTCGCGGCCGCACCCGACGACGTCGAGCTGCGCGACCGCCTGGACTCGATCCGCGCGGGCGCCGCCGAGCGTCGCGAGAAACTGACCCGCCAGGTCGCGATGGCCGACGAATTCCTCGAGCAGCTCAGCGACATCTGACCCGAGGATGGCGAGGATGGCGCCGCCCGCCCCGGCGACTCAGGCGTAAGCGCGGTGCACATGCCACCCGCCCTCACCGCAGTACACATCGAAGACGAACGCCTCACCGTCCGAGTCGGTGGCCTGAAAGCGCCAGCCGTAGAGGCCGCGCCGCCGGTCATCGTCCGCGGCGAGCGACCATACCGAATCGCGCAGCCGGGTCGGGATGTCGCTGACGGTCCAGCGCCGACCCGCGTAAAACATCCGCGCGGGGATGTCGTCGACGAGCCAGAGGGTGACGTCGTGTGCGCTCGTCGTATCGGTCATGACACACGAGGATAGAACACATCTTCGATCGTTGCTAGACGCTTCATCCGAACGGACTTTCGGTCAATACGCTGGCGGGATGGATCTGCACAGTCTCTTCGGGCTCTCCGGCCGACGCGCCCTCGTGACGGGCGGGAGCTCGGGCATCGGCCGCGGGATCGCCCGGGCGTTGGCCGCGGCCGGCGCCGAGGTCATCGTCGCGGCACGCGGATCGGACCGCGTCGACGAGACCGTCGAAGAGATCCGCATGGAGGGCGGACTCGCGGCGGGGATCGTCGCCGACCTCTCGTCCCGCGCCGGCTGCCACGAGCTCGCCGATCGGGCCGGCGACATCGGCATCCTCGTCAACTCGGCGGGCATCAACATCCGCCCTCCCCTGGCAGAACTCGACGAGCAGTCCTGGGATGCCACGATGGCGGTCAACCTCGACGCCCCCTTCATCCTCGGCCAGCGGCTCGCGCCCGGGATGATCGAGCGCGGTTACGGCCGGATCATCTCGATCAGCTCGCAGCAGGCGAGCCGCGCGTTCGCGTCGAGCGGTGCCTACGGCGCGTCGAAGGCCGCCCTCGAAGGCCTCGCCCGGTCGCAGGCGGAGGCGTGGTCGGCATCCGGGGTGACGTCGAACGTGCTGGTCCCGGGCTTCGTCCTCACCCGGCTCAACGAACGGCTCGCGAGCGATCCCGACGTGGTCACCGCTCTCGCGGCCCGCACCTTCGTCGGACGCAACGGGCGGGCCGACGATTTCGCTGCCGCAGCGATCTTCCTCGCCGGACCGAGCTCGGCGTACGTCACCGGTCAGGCGATCGCCGTCGACGGCGGGTTCTCGGTCCACTGAGGCATACCTTCCTCTGCCCGTACCAGGTGAGCGCTCCCACGGGAAGGGCTCCCCTTCGCCGGATCGCTCGGACAGACTGAGCCGCTAGGCCGATCAGTACGGGAGTCGTCATGACACTGCAGGGTGAGACATCGTCGGCGTCGGCAGTCCTCGATGCGCTGTGGGCCTACGAGGCCGCGGAGGGAGCCATCCGGCTGCGGCTGCGCGACTCGATGCTGGTCTGCGAGAACGACCTCATCGCACTCGAGAAGCTGATCGAGGCGCAGGACTGCGACATCACCCTCACCCCCTCGAACATCACGCAGGAGCTCGGGATCTCATCCGCGAGCACGACCGCCATGCTCGATCGCCTCGAGCGTTCCGGGTATCTGCGACGGCAGCCGCATCCGTCCGACCGCCGCAAGGTGTTCGTGACGCTCGGCGACCGCCCCGTCGAGAGCCTCCGCCGATCCGGATCCGACGTGCAGCACCGCGTCGAGGACGTCATCGCCGACATGCCCGCCGGGTCCGCCGCCGTTCTCGTCGACTTCCTCTCCCGCATGCGCGTAGCCGCCGAAGCCGCCTGACACCCCTCGGCCGCGGCGCGTGCCGCGTGCCGCGTGCCGCGATGCAAGGCATCCGATCCGACACCCCGGTCCGGATGCCGCGGCCGCGGCGTGTCGCCCACGATTCCTAGCATCCGCGCACGCGGGCAGCACGACAGATCTGCCCGGCGGGCACCTCAGACGGCGGCGGTGGATGCCCGCACGACCAGCTGCGGCTCAACGATTAGATGATTCGGTCGCTGTCCGTCGACACATCGAGCACGTCGGGTTCGAGTCCCGCTTCGCCCATCGCGTCGCGATAACCGCGCTCGCGATCCACCGCCTCGTTGCGCGTACCCGGCCCCGCGATGTGGAGGATGGCCGCCGCGGCCCGCGATGCAATGCATCCGATCCGACACCCCGGCCCGGATGCCGCTCCCCCGGCGCGTCGCCCACGATCCCTTGCACCCGGGCACCCGGCAACCCGGGCACCCGCCCACCCGTCAGCGCCTGCCGCCGAGAACGCGCGCGATCTCGCGGCGGCTCGACACCCCCAGGCGGCGCATGATGTTGGCCACGTGGTAGTCGACCGTCCGTTTCGACAGGTGCAGCAGCCCGGCGATCTCACCGCTCGTGTAGCCCTGTCCCACCGCGTCGGCCACCTTGCGCTGCTGTTCGGTCAGTCGCGCGGTCGGGTCGGCGCCCCGTGACCCGCGCTGCATCTCGGTCGTCGTCGCGGCGACGGCCTCGTCGTAGCGACGCGCGAGACCGACCGCGCCGAGCTCCAGCAGTTCGGCGCTGGCGTCTTCGTAGACGGCGAGCGCGCGCCGCGGATCCGGCCGTCCCCGAGCACCGAAGAGGCTGTAGTGGATGCCGGCGACGACGCGCACCCATGCCCGCCCCAAGGGGTCGTGGTCGAGCGTCAGCAGCCCGAGGGCGCGGTCGACGGCGGTCGTCGCCTCGGCGTAGCGCTCGTCGTGCTCGGCGAGGATCGAGACGAAGGCCCAGGCGTACGGGCTCGCATCCGACCCCGGTTGCGCCATCCATGCGGTGACGCCGCGCCTGACCTCATCGACACGGCCGAGATGCCACGAGGCGAGCGAGTTCAGCATCCGCCATTCGTCGTCGCGGTACGGATGCCGGTACCCGGGCTCCGCGGCGTCCTCGAGGGCACGACGCAGTCCGGCCCAGTCGCTCAGCGAGATCGCCATCATGATGCGCGCGTGGGTGATGACCATCTGCGCGAGGAACGACGGGGTGTCGCGGCACAGCAGCGCGGCCCGGTCGAGGACGGGCCGGCTCGCCGCCATGTCGCCTCGGAGCGCGAGCAGCAGCCCGTGCACGGCGAGCGCCTGGGGCTCGAGCCAGTCGTGCTCGATCAGCCCCGACGGGGGCGCCGTCGCGCGCACGACCTCGGCGGCATCGCGCCACCATCCCTGGCGCACACGCACGAACGCGAGCTCGACCTCGGCATGGAGACGCACCCCGTGCCGCCAGGCGGGCGCGAGCCGGGCTCCGCGGGCGAGGTTGAGCGCGGCTTCGCCGAGACGCCCCGACAGGTGATCGACGCTGCCGAGGCACACGAGGGCGAGCGCGTGGAGGTCCGACAGGCTGTTACGCATCCGCAGCGGGGCGAGGGTCTCGGTGAGCACGCGGCGGGCGGCATCCCCCGCTTTCGTATGCTGCTCGACCATCGCGTCGAGTCCGAGCAGGTCGAACGGCACATGGGCGGGAGCCGGCACCCGGCCCTCGACAGCGGATGCCGCGGCCATGGCCGCGCGGGCCGCATCGATGCACCGCCGCGCGTTCACCCAGGATGCCGAAGCGACGCTGCCGGTCGCGAGGTACGACAGCAGCATCGGCAGCAGCATCCCCTCGCTCTCCAGCGGGTCGATCGTGCCGCTCTCGGCAGCCTCATCGCTCTCGGCCAGGGTGAGGATGCGGAGCGCGGCGCCGTCGAGGTCGCCGGTGCCGATCTGCAGCATGGCCAGCACGCCCTCGCGCAGCACCCCGTCGGGCAGAGCGGCCACATCGTCCCGGTGGGCGGCGAGCATGTCGGCGCGGTAGCCCCGCATCCCGATCGAGCAGGCCAGCGCGAGGCCGTCGGGATCGCCGGCGTCGTGCGCGGCGAGCGCGGCGCGGACGGCGGTCTCGGTCTCCCGACGTCGCCACGCGGTGCGGGCCTCGTCGAGAAGAGGGGGTCGTGGCATCCGCCGCCCTTCTGTCGGCGTTCATTCTGCCAGGTGCGGGACCCTTTCCCCCGTCGTAGGCGATGCGCAATCGGGCCGAGTGTTCGGCTACCAACGCGCGATCCCGACTCTCCTTCGTCCATGACGCGGCCGGTCGCGTCGAGAGCACCGCAGGCCACATGCCATATGGCATGCCACCGTCTTGCCGCCCCCTCACGAGCCGGGCGTTCCCTCGGTAGGGTGCGGGCAGGTCGCACCGACGAAGGGAGAGACAGCGTGGGCGGACCCTCGGAGCGCACGGATCGCACCGCTCGCCGGGCCGTCGGCGTCGCTCTCGTCGCGGTCACGGCTCTGCTCGTCTCGGGCTGCACCGGCGCACAGCCCGAAGAGGCGTTCTCACCACGCTGGGAGACGACGTTCGACGTGACGACCCGGGTGGTGGCATCCGGCGACGGAGTCGTCATCGTCGCCTCGGAACAGGGGCAGACGCTCGCGGCGCTGAACACGCGCAACGGCGGCACGAGGTGGAGCCTGCCGTTCGCCCCGATGCCTTCTGCCGTCACGGTGCGCGGCGATGTCGTGACGGTGCAGCAGCGGCTCGAATCGGGCGTGCACGTCTCGGCGGTGAGCGCATCGACCGGCAACCCGATGTGGAATCGCACCGCGAACGGCGGCTCTGTGATCGGCGCGTTCTCCGATGGCCGGGTCGCCACGATGCGTGACGACGCCGTGTCGATCACCGATGTGGCGAACGTCCGCACAGCCGAGCCGTGGATGCCGCAGAAGTCGTGCTCCGTGGGAGACGCCGAGCTCTCACCCGGCAAAGAGCCATGGTTGGCGGTTCTCGAGGTGTGCGACGAAGAGCCGTCTCACCTCGTCCGTTTGGATGATTCCCTGCGAGAGGTTTGGCGTTCGCCGACCGCGACCGCGACCCGGTTCGACTTCATCGACGGCCTCGCGGCGGCGAGCGACGACGGGGCGAACCTGTGGATCGTCGGCGACGACGGCACGCTCGTCCAGACGCTCTCCGGCTCGATCCCGCCCGGCACGGACGTGGTGCACCGCACCTTCGAGAACGACGTCGTCGCGGTGTCCGGCTCGGGTGAACTGCATCCGACTGCGGGCTACCTGCGCGTGAAAAACGCGTCTGATCTCGCCGTGCTGAGCGTGGTCCGCGCCGGCGACGGGCCCGACACGGCGTTCGCGACGGTCGTCGGCCGCGCCGGTGAGCTCACCCCGCTGACGGGTGACGACTACCTGCTCTCACGCCAGGTCGGCGGCGCGACGGTATTGACGCTGTGGCGCTGGCAGACAGGCGGCCCGCCGCCCGACGACATCCGCTCGTGGCCCGGCAGCTTCGCGGTCCACGCCGGTTCCGCCGGACGCCTGACGGCGACAGCGGTCGGCGACCCAGGCGATCTCGACTTCGCCCTCGTCGACGATGCCGCCGGTGCACGCTTCGCCACGGTTCACGCCGCCGCCCTCGCGACCGCCGCGTCGGCGCGTACGGCGTTCGAGCTGACGAGATCGCCCGACGACACGACCGACGACACGACCGACGACACGGCGGGCGCCGCACCTGACGCCACACCGGATGCCGCGGCGACCGTCCGTCGCGCAGACGGAACGATCACCGCGGTCCGCGGCTCGTGCCTGGTGTCCGTGCGTCTGGACGCAGCGCCCCTCGCCGCCGACGATGAGGCGACTCTCCTCGACGCGATCTTCACCGCAGAGACCACGGGAGCCTGCGATGAGTGAAGCGAAGGGACCCTCTCGCTGGCTGCCCGACGAGCCGCGCAAGCGCGTGGTCGTGGCGGTGGGCGGCATCATCGGCGCCCTGATCGTCGCGGTCGTCGGCGCCCTGATCGGGGTGTTCGGCGAGAACATCCGAGCCGCCACCGACGACTGGTTCGCGAAGCCGCCCGCTCCGGGGCAGCCCGTGCAGATCCGGGTCGCAGCGAGTGGCATGTCGGCGGAACGTCTGTACGCGGTGGCCGAGGCCGATATTCAGTCCGCCGCCGTCGTCGGCGAGATCGTGTCGGGGGTTCGTCCCGCCGCAGCGATCCCCATCGGTCGACGGCTCGACTCGTGGACCCTCCGCGCGACGGGCAGCGAGCCGGTCACGCTCCTGAGCATCAGGGCGGTCGATGTCACCGCGTCGCCCGCGCACGACGACGTATTCGTCGACTTCGGGACCGGCGGCGAGGGCGGTGGCGACGACGTGCCAGAGGTCCACAGCCTGGATCTCGATCTCGCCTCGGGCGACTTCACCGCCGCCGACGGCCAGCCCTCCTTCCGGTCGCAGGCGATCACGGTGCGGAACGACGTCAGCACGGTGCTGCACATGGGAGTGATCGCGCCGGGCGGGTACTCCTACACCTGGATGCTGCGCCTCGACATCGAGACCGCCGACGGCGAGCAGTCGCATCTGTACGCCGGCGCGTCGGGCGAGCTCTACGCCGAGAAGGCGGCGGTGCCGCGCGGAGACGTATTCGAGATCACCGCGCGGTCGGCCGAGTACGACCGGCGCTACATTCCGGACGGTGCAGGCCTGATTCAGCTCGCGCCGTCGGGAGAGCCGGAGGCGCAGCATCCCCCCGGCACGCCGCCGGAACTCGCGGGTCGGTGGTGTCCGCTCACAACGAGCGATCCGTGCATCGACACGACGACCATCGCCGCGGAGTACCCGCAGTCGAACATCACGAGCATCACCGGCCAGGTCTCCGGTGCGACGGACTACCGCGTCTGCTTCCGCACGGATGCGAACGGCGCCTGCCCGATGGCCGATGCGATGTTCCTGCGCTACTTCCCCGTCGACGCCGATTGGGACTGCGGCGCGCACGCGTCATGGCTCGGTCGCTGCGACCCCGATTTCTCGGCCGAACACGACCTCTCGCGAGAGCGGGTGGTCAGGCTGCTCAACCACCAGCAGGGCGACAGCTATGTCGACACCCCGCCGGCCTACCGCGACCGCTCGACGGGAGGGTGAGGCCACGACGCGCAGAGCCCTGGTACGAAATACGAGTCGCCCGCTCAGGTTCGAGCAAATTTTTTCCACGCTGATCAGTGCATTTCAGCGGGTGTCCACCGGATGGCCTACTTAAGCCGCGCCTATGAAACCGATACCATCGGCACGGGAGGGGCGCCCGTTAGCTCGGTGATCCCGATTTCACATGCGCGACACACGCGCGGCGTACGATCCCTCTCCCAGCAACTCATCGCGAACCGCACGGGAGGATGTCATGCCGTACGACTCCCCCACTGCGCCTTCACCGGCTGCCTCGCCCGCTTCCGACACGTTCGGTGCGCCGTCCGCATCCGGCGCGTCCGCGGATCGCGACGAGCACCCCGCCGCGGCTCCGGCCGCGTACCGCGGTCCTCGTGATTGGCGACGCCGGTACGCGTCACTGCTGCGGCTGACGGATCTGCTCGTGCTGGTCTGGGTCGTCTACGGAACGCAGATCGCGTGGTTCGGCTTCGGCAACGCGGAGGTGTCGATTCGCGAAGACTCGCGCATCACCGACATCTCTTACTGGCTCTTCTCCGGAGGCCTGGTCGCCGCGTGGATGTGGACGCTCAGCCTCGCCGACACCCGCGACCACCGCATCATCGGCGCCGGGGCGGAGGAGTACGCGCGCATCGCACGGTCGAGCCTGTCGCTCTTCGGCGTCATCGCGATCCTCGCCTTCCTCGCGCGAGTCGACGTCGCCCGCGGATTCCTGCTCATCAGCCTGCCCGTCGGCATCGGGATGCTGCTGTTCTCGCGGTGGCTCTGGCGCCAGTGGCTCGTCGCGAAACGATCCGTCGGCGAGTACTCCGCGCGCGTGCTGCTCGTGGGGTCTGAGGCATCCGTCACCTACCTTGCACGCGAACTTCAGCGCACCCCCGGCTCGGGGTACCGGGTCGTCGGGGCGTGCGTTCCCTCGGGCCGTGTCGCCGGCACCGTGGAGGGCACCGACATCCCCATCATGGGAAGCGTGGATGCCGTCACCCAGGCCATGGCCTCCACGGGAGCCGACACCGTCGCGGTCACCAGCACAGACGAGCTTCCGCCCGACAAGGTGAAGCAGATCTCGTGGGGCCTCGAGGCCGGCCGCCAGCATCTCGTGCTCGCGCCGAGCATCGTCGACATCGCCGGCCCCCGCGTGCAGACGCGGCCCGTCGCGGGCGTGCCGCTCATGCACGTCGAGACCCCGCGCTTCAGCCGGGGTCAGCTCTTCTTGAAGCGCACGGTCGACATCGTCGCGAGCGCGATCGGCGTCGTGGTGCTCAGCCCCGTGCTGCTGTTCCTCGCCCTCAGCGTTCGGCTGTCGAGCCAGGGTCCGGTCTTCTTCCGGCAGACGCGGGTTGGCCTGCGCGGGCGAGAGTTCACGATGCTGAAGTTCCGCACGATGGTCGTGAACGCCGAAGACCTGCTCGAGGCTCTTGCCAAACAGCAACGGGATGCCGGTAACGAGGTGCTCTTCAAGATGAAGAACGACCCGCGCGTCACCCCCGTCGGCCGCGTCATGCGCAAGTTCAGCCTCGACGAACTGCCCCAGCTCTTCAACGTCATCGGCGGATCGATGTCGCTCGTCGGGCCCCGGCCCCCGCTGCCCTCCGAGGTCGAGCGCTACGCGGACCACGTGCACCGCCGGTTCCTCGTGAAGCCCGGCATCACCGGCCTGTGGCAAGTGAGCGGCCGGTCCAGCCTGTCGTGGGAGGACTCGGTGCGCCTCGACCTGTCGTACGTTGAGAACTGGTCGCTTGTGAGCGACCTCGTGATCGTTGCAAAGACCGCCCGAGCCGCTCTTTCGCCCGGCGAAACCGCTCACTGACCACCCGACACTTCTCCAAGGGACGCATGCCTTCTGTCGCGATCATCGGTACTAGGGGTTACCCGAGTTTCTATGGAGGATTCGAAACCGCGGTCAGGCGCCTGTCACCTTTCCTCGTCGATCACGGATGGGATGTCACGGTTTACGGTCGGCCAGGCGCGGTTCGTGACGATAGCGCCGATCGAGACCCGCGCGTTCGGAGCGTGACGACCCGCGGCGTGGAATCCAAGTCCCTCAGCACTCTCTCGTACGGCCTGACGGCCACGATGGACGCGGTCGTGCGCCGGAAGCCCGACGTGGCTCTCGTGATGAACGTTGCCAACGGCTTCTTCCTGCCGATGATGAAAGCGCGCGGCATCCCCACCCTCGTCAACGTGGACGGCATCGAGTGGGATCGCGATAAGTGGGGCCGCGTCGCGAAGACCATGTTCCTTACGGGGGCACGACTCACGGCTCGGTTCGGGACCAACCTCGTCTTCGACGCCCGCGCGATCGAGCACCGCTGGAAGCAGCAGTTCGGTCGGGATGGCGTGTTCATCCCATACGGCGGGACGGATCCCGGGCCGCTCGAAGTCCCGCTCGGGTTGCCGTCACGGGGCTATGCGCTGATAGTCGCCCGATTCGTTCCGGAGAATAGCGTTCCCGAGTTCCTCCGCGCCGCACGCCAGATCGCCCTCAAACACCCGGTGGTCATCGTGGGCTCCAGTGGCTACGGGGGGCAGCTTGACGAGGAAGCAGAGCAGTTGGCGGCTTCCTCGCCGAACGTTCGGTGGCTCGGCCATCTCAGCGACGATGCCCTTCTCTTTGCACTGCTCCAACACGCTGGCGCCTACTTCCATGGGCACAGTGTTGGCGGCACTAACCCGGCTCTCGTCCAGGCGATGGCGTGCGGAGCGCCGATCGTGGCGCGTGACACCGTCTACAACCGCGAAGTCGTAGGCCCCTCGGGTACGTTCGTGCCGCCGGCCCCCGAGGCCATCGCGGCCGGGGTTATCGCAATGATGGAGTCGCCCGAGCGACAGGAAGAGGCAACGGCGTCCGCGCTGAGCCGAAGCGAAGAGTTCTACACCTGGCAAGCGGTCTGCTCAAGCTACGAGCGGGCGTTGAGGGAGTTGCTGGATGCGCCTGCTCTTTGACGGGTTCTGGTGGGTGCGCGGTCCGCTCGCGAATCAAACTGTGATGCGGGAGTTCGTCCACGCTTGGTCGAGGGCATTTCCCGGTGACGAACTGCTGGTGGCGATCCGCCGCAAGCACGTTGCGATGTTCGAGGAACCCGAAGGCGTCCGACCGGTGACGACGAGACTTGGCCCCCAAGCAGTCTCGAACGCCATCGAGCTTCCTCTGCTTGCTCGGCTCCATCGTGCGGACTTCGTCGTGAGCCACAACTATGCGCCGATCACCGGCAGATCGTTGGTGTTCATCCACGACCTTCTCTTCGAAGACAACCCCCAATGGTTCTCGCTGAAGGAACGGGTCTACTTCTCTCCGATGGCGGTATTGGCGCGGCGGGCTTCGATCGTGGCGACGTCTTCAGAGACTGAGGCAGCCCGCATGCAACGCCTCCACCGCGAACTCGCGCCTGTGCTGACGACCGGGCTCGGCGTTTCATCTGGACTCACCCATGCGACCGCGCGCCGACCGGCGGGTTTACCGGAAGTCGCCAACTTTGTGCTTTCGGTCGGGCGCCTGAATGCACGCAAGAACTTGGCGACGGTCATCGCAGGCGCCATGCGAAGCGCGAGCATCACAGCCAACCGACCTCTCGTGATCGTCGGCAGCGCGGAGTATTCGGGTGCCCAAGCAGACCTGCCGCCCGCCGTCGCGGAATTCGTCTCGGACGGGCGCCTCATCTTCTTGGGGCGGGTGTCAGACGGCGAACTTCGCTGGCTGTACGAACGCGCAGATTGCCTCATATACATGTCGTTGGACGAGGGTTACGGCCTGCCCCCTGCAGAGGCGCTGCACTTCGGAGCACCGGTGATCGCATCGGACATTGCTGTGATGCGCGAGACCGTGGGGCGTCGAGGGGCGTTGGTGCCGCCGGACTCGGCCGAGAAGCTGGCTGCGGCGCTGGAACGTATCGCGCCTCGCACGACCAGCGCTCCAGCGACCACGACCCGCGACGCAGAATTGCAGTGGGAGCGAGCGGCCGGGTCTATGCGTGCGGCGATGCTGTCCTTCGAAGCCGGGAGAGAACACAATGCCTGACGGCGCCCACCGCCGGCCCCGCCTTTCCGTCCTGATGGTCACGTACAACAGCGCGGAAGTAGTAGCGGCGTCCCTCAACGCACTCCCGGCAGACGTTGAGGTCATCGTCGTCGACAACGCTTCCGCGGACCACACACGGTCCGTGGTGCTCGACAACCGCCCCGATACGGAGTGGGTGCAAACGGGAGCGAACCTCGGATTCGCGCCGGCGGTGAACATCGCCGCGAAGCGCGCCCGGGGCGAGTTGTTCCTCCTCCTCAACCCAGACGCAATGATCGCGGAACGCGCCATCAATGACGTTTTGGCCGTCTTCGACAAGCATCCCGACGTCGCGGTCGCCGCGCCGATAGTCGTCGAAGCAGGGGGTCACCTCACCACGATGGCCGGTGGTTTCGAACCGACTATTTGGCGCATGTTCACGCACTCCAGCGGCCTATCGCGACTAGCCAAGAAGATACCCCTCCTACGTGGCCACTACCTTCTGCAAGGCCAGCAGAAGCGCGAAGGGCTTACCGACCTCGACTGGGTATCCGGCGGCTGTCTCTTCGTGCGTCGATCCGCCTGGACGGAGCTCGGCGGTCTCACTGAGCGCTGGTTCATGTACGCCGAAGACGTGGAGTTCTGCTTGCGGATCCGGGATCAGGGGCATCGTGTCGTTCTGGCACCTTGGGCCGAGGCTGAACACGCCGTCGGTGGCAGCAGCTCCGGCACGAGTGCTGTGCGTACACAATGGCTCGAGAACCTCTTCGACCTGTACCAGATGCGCTACCGGGCCGGCTTCATACGTTCATGGATCTGGCGATTCGTCGTAGCTGGAGGCTATGCCGCACGCGCACTGGTGCTGCGCGTGACCTTCTCGGCTCGGGGAGATCGAGCTGCGCACCAGCGCTTCGCCTCGTACGCGCGCGCCATCGTGTCCTCGAAAAGACGTGGCGAATGACAGCGGGGTCGCACACGGGGCTCAGCGGGATTCTCAGCAGCATCTCGGTAGGTTTCGCGTCCCCCGGGTTGCGCGCGGGGCTCCGAATCGGCCTACTTCTCGACTACAGAGACTCTGCGGGCCCGGTCGCGCTCTGGAAGACGGCCCGATTCGATTGGGTCGAGAGTTCGCTTCGGGTCGCCCGCCGTAGCGTTGGACCAGCCACTTTCGTACTTCTTCTGCGGGAGAAAATATGATCAACCACCTTGAGGTACAGTTCCCCGGCAGCGTCGATGCGGTTGCGTGGGAACAGGCGCACCGCGAAGGGTCCAGGCCCAGTCGCTGGCCCTACGGTCTGCACAGCCTCGTGACCGAGATGGCGGAGGATATGCGGGTGAGCGTTGGATCGACACCGCCCTCGTCGTACGTAGCACTGGCGCGCGCCCAGTTCGCAAGCAGGCCCCCCGCGCTCGCCGTCGCGAAGGCCGCCCTCACCTGGGATGAATGGTCAGCGACGCGAGTCATCTCGGCGAATCTAGACACGCCCGTGCTCTCGGGAGTCATCTGGGCGACTGATCGACCCACATCGCGTCGCAGAACGGCGCAGCGCTTGCTGATGCAGCGTATTCTTCGGCGCGCCCGAGGACTATGGGTACTGAGCGAGGCTCAGCTGCCTCACCTCCAACAATGGCTAGGGCCCGGGGCGCCCACGTCGAGATATATACGGTTTGGTATTGACGAGGACTTCTTCCAGCTCGCGGACTACCCAAGCGATCCTCTAATTGTCAGTGTCGGCGGCGACCGCGACCGCGACACCGCCTCGCTCTACAAGGCTTTGGGTTCCGTAGCAGATACTCACCCAGCGGTCAGAGCGATTGTGCAAACGTCTTCTCCCTTGCCTCCACCGCCCAACACCACGGCGGTCCCTCATCTGTCCCACATCGAGCTCAGAGAGTTGTATCGGCGCGCGACAGTTGTCGTGGTCGCGACCCTGCCGAATTTGCACGCGTCGGGTATGACGGTTTCGCTCGAAGCGATGGCCACGGGGCGACCGGTCGTCATCACGGCGACACCCGGACTCGAGGATTACATCGAAGACGGAGCGACGGGAACCCTGGTTCGGTCCCACGAACCGCAAGGCTTAGCCCGCGCGATCTCGAGATACCTCGACGCCCCCGCCGCAGCAGCCGAGGCGGGGAAGATGGGCCGCGAGAAGGTGCTTCGCGACCACCGAAGCACGTCGATGGCCGCCGAACTAGCGAAATTCGCTCGACAGGTTTTGAGGAGTTGAGCCTTGCTGGATCAATTGGCCGCTCACGTCGCAAGCTCCGTCAGAAGACGCATACTCGCGATCGCAGTTTTCTTCGCTGTCCCAGTCGGTGAGCGGCGCGGACTGAGTATTGAGTTACGGGTCATGGTGCAAGGCGCGCATCATCTCGAATCGCGCGTGTTGATCGGCCCCAGTGTGCGTGTCCACACGGGCACTCACCCCACATCGGACTCGGGTCCGCGCTCAGGCGTTGAGGGGAGCGCGAGGTGCTGACAGTTTTCGTGCGAGCGACGCCCAAAAGTAACGGGAAACCGCGGCCCGACTGGTATTCGAAGGAGATCTGCATCGCGTCGGTGCTCGACTCTGCAGAGCAAGCGCGTGCCAATGGCCGAGTCGTGAGATGCACTCTGGCCGTTGATACGAGTTCTGGCCTTGCGCTTCCACCGGGCCTCGCATCATTGACTTCCCGGTTCGATGACGTGCTGGAAATCGACGGCGGATCATCGATGCGTTCATGGCGGGCCTTACTTCCGCATGTCGAGCACGCGGCTCGACGCTCCGCACTTCGTGCTGCGGCTGATGTGATCTACATTGTGGAGGACGATCACCTTCACCGGCCGGGAGCACTGACGGAGTTGCTATCGACAGAGGCCGACTACCGCTACCTGTACTGGACCGACGACGACCGAGCCTTCGGCTCGCGGCGCACGGCAGATACCACGACTCCACAATGGGTGCCGATCGAAAGCGGCGTGTCCAGCTTTGGAGTGACCGCGCGGGCGTTCATGAGGGACCGGTGGTTGCACCGTGTCTTCTCCTACGGCGGTGGCTCGTGGGACGAGCTGATCTGCCGAGCTCTCGGTGGCGGCGCCCGTCGTGTGTATGGAAGCGGCCTGAAGTACGTTGCGTGGCCACTGACCCGACGCTCCCCGTGGGGGATCCGACGGTTGCCGTGGGCGGCCTGGCACGCGACGTTTCGTGCCATGTCGTTGATCGTCGCGAGCGCTCGCAAGCCCGCGACGATAGTGGGGAGCCAGCCGCCGCAGTCCACCCACGCCGAGCCAGGACTGATCGCGCGCGGTTCCGATTGGTCGCAGATCGCCAACTCCGTTAGATCGACCGAGTGAAACACACGCGCGC
This sequence comes from Microbacterium arborescens, assembly GCF_030369635.1. Taxonomy (NCBI): domain Bacteria; kingdom Bacillati; phylum Actinomycetota; class Actinomycetes; order Micrococcales; family Microbacteriaceae; genus Microbacterium; species Microbacterium arborescens. Next base: position 2,889,273 of record NZ_CP128474.1, read on the forward strand.
ACGCAGGCGCCAACTTGATGGCCACCACACCTCTGCCACTACAACTTCGACAATCACAGAAGCGCAGCTCGTGCAGCGAGATGGGGCTCCGAAGGACCTATCTATTGGCAGGACCGCCGGCCGTATACGTGGTCTCTCATAGCTCTACCATCCGACCGAAAGAACCCTTATGCCTTCTCTCAACACCGCTGCACTCGCCCGCATCCGCGATCAGTCTTACGCGCTACTGGCGGAGCTGCTCCGACCCGGTACCCGCGCCGCTCTGGTCGATTTTCCGAACCACGAGAACGCCGGAGATCATCTGATCTCGCTCGGGCAAGACGCCTACTTTGCCCGACTCGGCCTCAAAATTGACTACGTCGGAGACATAACGCGATACGACAAGGATGATCTGGATCATTTCGTTCCGGATGGCCCGATTCTGATCCAGGGCGGTGGGAACTTCGGCGACCGCTGGACCGAAATCCAGAAGTTCCGCGAACGCGTGATCTCTGAGAACCATGACCGGCGCATCATCCAGCTACCTCAGAGCGTCGACTTCACCACGCAGACGGGGCTCCGGCAAGCGCAGGATGTCTACCGCGCGCATCCGAACCTGACACTCCTGATCAGGGATCGGGCAGGTGCGCAGCTGACGGCTGAACTCTTCCCGCAGAACACAGTTCGGTTCTGCCCAGACCTCGCGCTGGGCGCGCCCCTCGACTCGCGTTCAGCGAAGACCGGCGAGCCCCGATTCGACGTGGTCTACCTGAAGCGAGGTGACTCGGAGTCCACTGGGTCCGCGGTCTCGTTGCCGCGCGCGCTAACCGCGCTGTCGTCCGACTGGGGCCTCGGCAGAGCCGACAAGGTGAAGTGGTGGGCGATGCATGCGCCTGGCGCGCTTTCGCGCCGCTTGCCCCTGATGCGACGTCCGCTCTATCCGCTTCAGCATCGGCTTTACACCCAGATGTCGCGGCTGAACGTCGACTCGGCTCAGAGATTAATTCTACAAGGATCCGTCGTCGTCACCGATCGTCTCCACGCGAGCGTCATGGCCATTCTCCTGGGGAGACGCGTCGTTGCAATGGACAACGCCAACGGCAAGGTCAGCGCGATCTACGGCGATTACCTTCACGACCTGGGACTGATGACGCTGGTCGCAGACGGTCGTGAGGCGTCTGACGTTTTAAGTAGCATCCAGATCTGAAAGCCGCGACCTTCGGAGTTCAGCGGGTGCGACGCGCCTGACGAGCACGCGAGATCCTCTCGAGACGCCGACCACGCTCACGATCTTCGCCGCACGGTTCGCCCCCCCCCTGCACGAGGATGTCGCCATAATCGGCGGCGAGATCTCCCTGCGTACGGGGTGCCCCGTCAGGACGAACGATCTCAATGGCCACTCCCTCGTCTCGCTCGATGGCCTGGTACTCAGCGTTCAGCTGGAGCAGTCGCAGGGCATGCTCCTCCGTTACGCCGACTGCACGCACAGTCGGGGACTCTCCGCGCGGTAGTCTCCCACTGTGCCCGAGCCGAAACGACACCGCGGCATCTCCGCCATCCTGAGCAGCTCGGCAGCGGGTCTCCTCTCGATCGCGACGGGCATCCTGCTCCTGCCGCTGATCATCTCGACAGTAGGCAGCGGCCCGTACGGCGTGTGGCTCGTCCTGGTCGCCGTCGCGGCGTACCTGCAGCTCACCGACCTTGGTATCGGGTCGGCGCTCGTGCACTTCGGATCACGAAGCCGCGGCGGCGACAAGTTCGACGCCACGCCTGGCGGCATGCTCGGCGCCGCGCTGATGTGGAACACGGCCGTGGGCATCCTCGGCGTCACCGGGTTCGTGGTCGCCGCGGGCCTCTACGTCTCAACGCCCGACGTCGCCGCTGTCCTCGACCCGTCCACGGGCACGGCACTCGCGCTGCTCGGGGCGGTCGCCCTCAGCAGCATCCTGCTGAAGCCGTTCGACGCTGTCTTGACCGGTGCCGGCGAATTGCCGGTCGAACGCCGGAACGTCTTCGTCGGGCTCAGCGCCCGGATCATTATCACTGTGCTCGGCTGCCTCGTGTTCGAGTCCCTCCTGATTGTCGCGATCGCCGAAGTCGTGGGCATCGTCCTGCCGTCGCTGATCTCCATGGTTATCGTGCTGCGCCGCGTCGTCCGGCCGCACTGGTCTCGCGCGACGATCGCGACGCTGCGATTCATGTGGAGGTTCAGCCTCCGCTCGTTCGCGACCGCGTCGGTGAGCATGCTCATTTTGCAGGTCGGCACCGTGCTCGTCGCGATCGTCGCGACGCCCAGCGCCGTGACCTACTTCACTGCCGCATTCCGGGTCTACACCGGGGTGCGGCAGGTCTTTTCATGGACCACTGATCCTTTCAAGTCGATGCTCGCCCGAGTGTTCGTTGGCGACCACCGGCAGGGCCGCCAAATCGTCATGATCCTCGGGTTCATCTCCCTGCTGGTTGCCGGGACGGGGTGCGTGACCATCACTCTCCTCGCGGACGACTTCACTCGGATCTGGCTCGGTTCCGACGCGCCCACCGGAACGATCGCGCTCACCATCACGATCCTCCTTAGCGGTATCGTGCTCAACGCCATACACCTGCAGTTCGTCCCCGCCGCCGACGCGCTCGGCCGGCCGGCAGCGTTCCTCGACCTACAAGTGCTCTGGCTCGTGGTGTACGTCATGCTTGGCCTGTGGCTCGGATCACTGTGGGGCATCGTCGGCGTCGCCGCGGCGTTCGTCCTGCCGCTGCTCATCGTCGAGCCTCTCTACGTCTTGCGCGCACGTCGGGTCATCGGATTCTCGATTCTTGGATGGCTGCGCGCGAGCGTGCTTCCGGCGGTGTTCATCGTCGCCCCGCCATCGCTCATCGGCGCGGTCGCGGCGGTACTCCTGCCGGACATCGGGCCGTTGATAGGCGCGTCACTTGTCGCGGCAGGGGTGCTCGCTGCTCTCGTACTGTCACGCCGCCGGGCCCCGGTCGCGCTCGTGCCGAGACTGCTGCGGACCGAGCTCTAGACCGCGCGCCTCGCGGCAGCCGTGCCGCTACTACCGGCTGACACTTCGCTCATTGCGCCAGTCAGGCTGATTTCTTCCCTCTCGCCGGAGCGATCGCCTACGGCTATCGCTCCGTAGGCAAGGAAGAGCGCGGCTGTGACGTACCAGGCCATGAAATCGAACGACAAACCCATCCCGACGAGCCCAACCCATCCAGGCAAGTGCGCACGATTGCGCCGCGCGATCGCGACTGTCAGGCCGATGATCGCACATAGAACCAGCGCCGCTCCGACGATGCCTCCCTGCACGAGCAAAGAGACGAACTGATTATCGACGGCGTAGAAGCCGTCGTTGAAGAAGATGCCGTTTCGATAGAGCTCTGTCACGCTGCTGTAGCCGCTTCCGAAGATGGCAGCGCCCAGGTCTCTTTCGAAGAGGAGGTTGGGGATCGCTGCGATCGAGTTGATGCGATGACCCGCGTTGCGCTCGTCGAGTTCCTGTTCGAGGACTGCGGACGTGAGGCCTTGAGCCGTGACGAGCAGGATCACGATGGCAGCGGACAGGTAGGCGAAGGTGGCGGCAACCGGAGACGTGCGGTTGAGGTACCAAAGCGCAGCCACGATGATCGCGACGACGAGCCCGGACGAGCTACCGGTGAGCGCGGTTCCGACGACGAGCGCTGCCGCGATGAGCAGTCTGAGAAGAGTTCGAGTGCGTCTTGCGCAAATCAGGCCGATGCCGACAATCTGCACGAAGCTGAGCACGAGGGGGTGCGCGAGGGTGCCCTGTGCGCGGGGGCGTCCGGGGAAAAACGGGTTGTCGGGCGTAAGGACGAACGGTTGCCCCACGAGTACCCCGGTGCCCAGGAAGACCTCGGCTGCTCCGAGTGCCGTCTCGATCAGAGCGAGAAAGACGATGCTGGCCGCTATGACTGCCCGGTCGCGCGATGTTGACGAGAAGACGACCCAGTAGGCACCGAGCGCAACGACCGGGATGAGCAGGGAGAATGGGTTCGCCGTACCCGAGAACGTGGTCGCGAGGGTCGCAAGTACGTAGAACCCGAGCAGAGCTCCGCTCAGTGGCGGCCGACGCATACTACGCCGCTGACTCACGATCCCGATCGTCAGCGAGACGATGGCGAAGATCACGGCGTAAAAGCTACCCAGCGGAAGAGCAGCCGTCGCGCTGGACGGAAGAAGCGTCAGCGCGTAGAGGGAAGCGATGACCGAGATGCACAGTGTCCGATTGCTCCCCGCCATGAGCGCGAGTCTAGGGCGCCCTGAACACTGACCGCGATTCGGATCTCCGCCGCCACCTCGTTCCTATCGTTCCTAGACCTCGTGATCGGCAAGGCGACACCACACCGCATAGCGCGACGAGTGCGACGCCTAGCAGGATGCTCGCGACGGTGTAGCTCGAGCCGAGATCTGGCCGCAACCCGACCCGGGGCCTGACGAGGCCCTCAGCGCCCGCGAAGATCTGCACCCGGCCGAGGGGCTCGATCCTGACGGACTCATCCTTGGCGTTCGCGTCGCTCGCCGATCGCAGTTGGGCGGTCCGCGAGCTTCTATACTTCCCGGAGAACGCAATTAGGGGTTAGGGGATCAAGGTGCCATCAGGGCATGTATTCAGTCGCGGGTGGCTGAACCGGCATCTTCCCAGTGCAACATCGAGGGGCAACCTCCGGCCGGACATTCAGGGCCTCCGAGCACTCGCGGTGACGGCTGTCATCGCGGACCACCTGGTGCAGTGGCCCAGTGGTGGTTTCGTCGGCGTGGACATCTTCTTCGTCCTCTCGGGGTTCCTCATCACGGGTATCCTGCTGCGCGAGCATGAGAGCACCGGGTCGATCTCCTTTGTGAATTTCTACCGGCGCCGAGTGAAGCGGATCGTGCCCGCCGCGACCCTTGTGCTCGCAGCTACCGTCGCCGCTTCCGCCTTCATCTTCAACCAGGCCCGAGCTGGTCAAACTTTCGGGGACGCAATCTGGTCGTTCTTTTTCGCCGCGAACGTCCGTTTCGCCTCCATCGGCACAGATTACTTCCAAGCCGCCGGCCCGGTCTCGCCGTTGCAACACTATTGGTCGCTGGCCGTCGAGGAGCAGTTCTACTTCGTGTGGCCTTGGCTGATGTGGGCTGTCTTGGCGATTGCAGCTACCCGCGCCGTGCGACTGCGTCGGCGGCCCCTGACCGGACTCCTCATGGCCCTAATCGTTCTCGCATCATTCTTGTGGGGCATGTGGGAGTCGGTGAACAACCCGACCGTGGCCTACTTCTCGACCTTCACGAGGGCGTGGGAGCTGGGCCTTGGGGCGGTGCTGGCGATCTGCGCGCCGTGGTGCGGGCGAATTCCTGACGCGGTCCGGCCGTTCATGGGATGGATCGGTCTCGCGATCATCGTCGCTTCTCTTTTCCTCATCCACGACGAGATGCCCTTCCCCGCGCCGTGGGCGTTGCTCCCCGTGGCGGCAACCTTGATGGTCGTTGCCGCCGGCACGGGCGGCCCGCAGCGCTCGCTCTTTCCTCTGACCAATCCCATTAGCTTCTATGTTGGCGACATCTCGTACTCGTTGTACCTCTGGCACTTCCCCGTGATCATCTTCCTTGGGGTGCTGTTCGAGGGATTCGCGTTCTATGCGCTCGCGCTACTGTCGATGATCACGCTGGCGGCCCTCTCATTCCACCTGGTGGAGCGGCCGATTCAAAGATCCCCCTGGCTGGAGCGAATATCCGCATCGTCACCGCGCCGACGTCGGGAGAGGCGCGCCGAGAAATGGGCGAACTGGCGGCGTGAGTTCGGCCCTTCGTACAGGTGGGGCGGCCTCTCGGCTCTCGTGCTCGCCGTGACAGTCCTCGTCCCGCTTTCCTTGGCGTCCACCACAGGGACCACGACCGGTGTTGCGGAGTATGTTGCGGCGCCAGACTGGAACAGCGAACCGACGCCCTCGGCGTCTGCGACTCCGCCCGCGCCTCTCGGTCCCGAGGCCTCCGCGATCGCCGCCGAGCTGAGCGAGGCGGTGCGGCTCGCAGAATGGCCTGCCACAGAGCCGACTTTGGATTTCGTTATCGAACGTGATCAGATTCCCGCGGGCGTTGGGCCTTGCGGGGACATCGAACTCCTTCCCGAGTCCGAATGCACATTTGGGGCTGAGTCAGCGACAAAGACCGCCGTGCTCGTGGGCGATTCCGTCGCACTCTCTTGGGTTCCCGCTCTCCTTCCTCTGCTAGCAGAGGGAGAGTGGAAGCTGGTCATCCGAGCCATGTACGGGTGCCCATTTGTCGACGTCGTGAAGGCGGACGATGCGCAGAAGATGGAGGCCTGCCAGGAGCGAAAACGTGAAGCGATGGCAACCATCGAGTCTCTCACACCCGAGCTTGTGCTCGTCTCGAACACCTACGAGCTACCCCTCGACGCAGAGAGCGGCGGAGAGATGTCGTCGTCCGCGTGGGGCGGAGGACTCGATCGGTTGTTGGAGCAGGTGCGCACGTCGGCTGCGCAGGTGGTTTTGCTGTCCGCGCCGCCGGCCGACGTCGATATTGTTCAGTGCTACTCTCCGCTGTCGGATCCAGCTGACTGCACTGGCTCCGTCACTGCAGAATGGCAGAACGTGAGCCAAGTCGAACGTGAAGTTGCCAGCCGTCTCGGAGCCTCGTACGTCGATGCGTCTCCGCTCTTTTGCGTGGGAGGTCGCTGCCCGCCGGCAACATCCTCCCTACCGATCAAGCGGGATGTAGCTCATATGACGATGCCCTACGCGGAGCATTTAGCTCCTGCGTTGCGTGAGATGCTCGCGGCCGCCGGCGTCGCGTAGGGTTCGGCCGCCCGGATGGGCCCTGAAGGGGATGGGCTGCGGGCTCTCCCCTCACCTGATGGCCCGCTCCACCGAGCTTGGACCGCGATGAAAGGTGGGGCGCACGCGGCACCCGAGCTGTCTCGCACTATTCATCACGACCCCCGCCCTTACGTACGGCATCCGCGTCGCCCTCCCCTAACCTGACGGCATGAGCGCGAGCGAGCTACGGTTCCAGACGACCATCGGGGTCGCCATCAAAGGCGAGACGTGGAGCTGCGTCGAGATCCCCGGCTCGGCCGAGTTCTTCGGCACGGGCAAGACGGTCCGCGTCGACGCGACGATCGACGGCATCCTGCTCGAGAACGTCGGCGCCATGGTGACCGGCACCGGCGGGCACATGGTGTCGCTCAACGCGAAGGTGCGCACAGCGCTCGGCAAAGACGTCGGTGATGTCGTCGACGTCGTCATCGCTCCGCGCTAGCGGATGTCGTTGTCGGGATGCTGCGCGTCATACGCCTGTCGCGCGTCCGCGATGCCGCCGCAGTTCTCGAGCGACCAGTCGGCGAGCGCCTTCACTGGGTGAGTCAGGCTCGCGCCGGTCTCGGTGAGGTGGTAGTCGACCTGGGCCGGAACGGTCCGGATGACCAGGCCGTCGCGCTCGAGCCGGCGCACGGTGAGGGTTAGCATCCGCTGCGAGATGCCGCCGATCGCGCACTGCAGCTCGCGAAAGCGACGCCCCGCTCGCCAGCTCGACCGTGGAAGCACTCGAACAGGGGCCTAGACTGGATCGACACCGTGAAGCTCGCCTCGTGGGGTCACAAGTGACCGCGAGCGACGGCCTGAGCTAAACGCCAGGCGAGCTCGACCGTGACGCGACGTTCTACGTTGCGGGGCATCGCGGGCTCGTCGGTTCCGCCATCGTGCGGCGACTCGAGAAGGCCGGGTTCACCAACGTCGTCGGCGATACTTCGAAAGAACTCGACCTCAAGAACCGCGATGATGTCTTCGCGTACCTCGGCGAGATCATGCCGAAATACGTCGTGTTGACGGCAGCCGAGGTCGGCGGCATCATGGCGAACAGCACGCACCCCGTCGAGTTCCTCAGCGACAACATGCGCATCCAGACGAACGTGCTCGATGCCGCACCCGCGAATGACGTCGAGCGTGTCGCTTTTCTCGGTTAGTCGTGCATCTACCCGAAGTTCGCCGAGCAGCCCATCCGCGAGGACTCGCTGCTGACGGGCCACCTCGAACCGACGAACGATGCCTACGCGATCGCGAAGATCGACGGCATTCTGCACACGCAGGCGGTTCGGCGACAGTACGGGCTGCCCTGGATCTCGGCCACGCCTACGAACCTCTACGGGCCGAATGACAACTTCTCGCCCAGGGTCGCACGTGCTGCCCGCGCTCATCCGTCGTTACGACGAGGCGGCGCGTTCGGGTGCGAGCTCGGTGACGAACTGGGGCACCGGAACCCCGCGCCGCGAGTTCCTGCACTCCGACGACTTGGCGGATGCCGTGCTCCACTTGCTTACGACGGCCCCGAGCAGGTCGCTATCGACACCGGGTCAGACGTCACCATTCGCGAAATCGCCGAGACGATCGCCGACGTCACCGGCTTCCAGGGCGAGACCGAGTGGAACACCTCGAAGCCCGATGGAACGCCGCAGAAGCTGCTCGACGTATCGAAGCTCGCCGACGCCGGGTAAACCGCTCAGATCTCGCTGCAAGAGGGCCTGGAGCGCACCGTGGCCTGGTACCACGACAACGTCGAGCGCATCCGCGAGTGAGCACGTTCCGCCACATCGTGCTGTTCCGCATCCACGATGAGGTCTCAGACCAACAAGTGACCGAAGCGATCAACGCGCTTCGGTCACTCGCCGTTCTGCCAGGTATCGAATCGTGGACGGTCGAGCTGTCGCTGGACCAGCGGAAGGGTCGCGTCATCGTCGAGGATGGCGTCTTCGGCGATCAGGCCGCGTTCGAGGCGTTCCATGCTGATCCGCAGCATAGGTCGACCGCGGAAGTGATGGCCGAGATCTCAGACTGGTGGGTCGGCGACTACCAGGCGTGACTTGAGCGCATGGGGAGCTGTCGTGGGGTGCCGCTACGGTGCCCACATGCGTGATCAACATCGATTCTCTGCCCTGGAGAGGGCATTGCGAGGCGGCGACGATGGGCTTTGATGCACCCCGCTTCTTCAAACTCACACTCGACAACGTGTACCGATTCGCCTGCGGAGTCACGTTCCTCGGAGCAGTCGTTGGCGCTTTGAACGAACTGCTTCCCACCGAGCAGCTTCGCGCATTCATGGAATGGCTCGGGGTCCCGGCAGGCTGGTTGGTTTCAGCCGGCCATGGATCAACGAGCGCGCCGACCTCGTGGCACTCGCCGCAGCTCTCCTACTTATCGTCGCGATAGCCTTCGCCAGCGCGAACGGTGTGGAGAACCGTTCGGGCTCAACGGCGTTGCTGGCTGTTTCTCTCCTACTCGAGGCGGGCCGACAGGCTGAGGTGCTGCTGGGGATAGCAGCGACGATCGCGGTAGCGGTCACCGTCACCGGGGTGGTGATGGTGGCTAGGCGGCGATTGGACGGCAGCCGACCAGCGTGGGTCGACACCATGTGGGGGACGATCGGTCGAGTCGCGGCTGCTCTCGTGGCCGGAGGTTTCTATGTCCTCTCTCCACTGGGCTGGTTGATCTCACAAGAACCACGAAACGAGAGGGGCAGCCCGGCCAGACCGCTCTACATCGAGCAGTTACCTGAAACGAGTCCGACGGGAGCCGCACAGGTGCGCTAATGCCGTCATCCGCGGGCGCAGTACCCCGAGTACGCGATCTGCGCTGTTCATCCACCAGGGCAGTCGCAGTCACCGCCGCTGTGGCAGGCGCACCAGCCGGGCAGGCCCGTCCATGAAACGGACTGGTAGCTCGGCTGGTGCCGAGCACGATGACCTAGGGCGTTCCCATGCTGGTCACCGCTTCGAGCTCGAGCGCATCGTTACAAATGATGAGCGAGCATGACGGTGCGAGGGCAGCCGACTGCGCTGCAGCGGTCGTCCGGAAGTCGATGCACCCGGCGTCGGTCAGAGGAGCCCAATATCACCTCGCCCTGCACCGGTCGACGGTTCAGGCGGTGACGAAGAGCTCAGGTTCCTCAATCGGCGACTGCCCCGCCAAACCGAGAAGCAGTGCAGGCTGCCGAAGAGCGAGACCACACCGCCCACGCCGGGCCCCGAGAGGTAACCGCCCAATTCTCCGGATCCACTCCCGTCGACTCGAGGAGGGTGCATGATGAACCTAGCCGACAGGCAACGCAGGGCTTCGACCGATGACAGTCCTACTACACCAGCATCTTCAAGGGTGGTTCGAAATGACATTCAGCGCCTCTTTCGAGTGCTTCGAACTTGCGAGCGGCCAGGTCGTGACGCTCTCCGAAAAGGGCGTCACGTGTGTGGTCGGCGCGAACAACTCCGGAAAGTCGCAGCTGCTGAAGGACCTCGTCGAGTCCGTTCGTCAGGGCGAGGGAGACGTCGGGCACTTCGGAGTGGAGGCGAAGGCGCGACCACTCGTCGCGAAATCCAGATTTAGACTCAGCGACCTCGACGACGACGCGATTGCCGCGTGGCTACATCGAAACGCGGTAGGAGTGGACGGTGGCCACCCGACGAACATCTCGCTACCGCCCGGCGCACTGCAGGTGGGACGAGACGGAATCGCACCCATTTTGCGGAGCGCTGAGCACGGATCAGGTCTGCAATACTTGACAGAGGCAGTTGTCAGGCGTATTCCCGCGGGAGGGCTGACATCATATGCCGAGGGCACCCTCCGCACTGACATGGCGCCGGAATCGCTTCGAAACTGGTTGATCCGTCGTCTAATGGAAGACGGAGCACTCGAACGCGAGTTTACCCAGATCATGAATGACTTGTTCGACATTCCGTGCTTCGTTGACCGAGTGACGTTTCCACCGAGACTCAAGGCTGGCCGCATCGAAGTCGAGATTCCGCCCGCCAACAACATCAGCAAGGAATACGCGGATGCCGTCACCGCAACTCGAAATCTCGACGAACAAGGCGACGGCATGCGCAGTTTCGCGGGACTCGCCCTCATCGTGCTTGCGTTGTCGCCGCAAGTCCTACTCCTAGACGAACCCGAGACCTTTTTTCACCCTGCTCAGGCAAGAGCCGTCGGACGCTGGCTGTCAAGAGAGGCGCAGGGTCGCGCGATGCAGGTGATAGTGGCAACGCACGACCGCGACCTCCTCGTAGGCCTACTGGAGGGTGGCGAAGCCGGGGTGGAGATCATTCGTTTACGAAGAGGGCCGGATGGCGCCTCCGTGAAGAAATTGTCGACATCGGAGCTAGAACGCTATCGCTTGCAACCGTCCCTGCGTTACTCCACTGTTCTTCAAGGACTTTTCCACCAGCGCGTCGTCATATGCGAGGGCGACGCCGATTGCCGATTCTACTCAGCCGCAGCTGACGAGTTGGCCACAAGTCGAGACATTCAAAGCGTCGCAGACAACACTCTCTTCGTCCCGAGCAGTGGCGACGGTGGCATCGCCAAGCTCGGCGCGCTACTTGGGGACCTCGACGTCAGCGTCTCGGCAATCGTTGACTTCGACACACTGGAGCGGGTTCACGTCTTGAAGTCCATCGTTCGAGCTTTCGGCCAGGAGTGGGACGATGAATTGGAGTCCAACTGGACCGACATCCAGAAACACGCGAAGGGGGTCTCGGACTTCTGGACGCGGCTGAAGAATGGTGGGCTGGCGGGCGCACCCGCCGGAAATGCCTCGCGCTCCGTCCGAGCCTTCATCGGTGCACTGGCGTCAAAAGGTGTGATCCTGGTGCCGGTGGGGGAGCTCGAGGATTTTCATCGCGACGTAGGTAAGGGCCCCGAGTGGATCAATGCCGCGTTAGACGCAGATGCGCACCTCGACCCGGTGGTGCGACAGCTCATTGAAGCCGCGGTCCCGGAGCTCGCCGGCACCGGGACCGCGCGCTGACCCCGGGAACTCGGCGTCGAAAGCGTCATGGGCGAGCCCGTGAAGCTCAATGGCTCAATTAGATGGCCACCCTGGCGCTGCCCTAGAGACCGCGCACCCTCAGTGCAGGTCGCGCACCCGGAGGAGCGAAAGCTTGCGATGCGTGAGCCCTGAGCGGACTCGCACCATGCTGCATCCGCCCTGCACGAGTTCATCGCGGATATCAGCGGTCAGGATGAAGGGCTGCACCTGGCGCCAGCCATCGGCTGCGTCGTAGATGTGAGTCACTCGATACTTGCGCATGGTTACTCCCCTTCCGCAGACCGCCCCTGATCGATGCACGTCGGCACCCCGCTCCCGACAGAACGCGACGATACGCCGCTTACGCCGCGGGCACAGGAGGCCTGAGCAAACCCAGGGCTACCACCCGTATCGACTACCGGTCGGGTTGCGCCGGCACTGAGGTTCCGCCACAACCGGGCCGCCCGCGGCATCCGTCGTCCGCGTAGCGTGGCATGCACCCGCCCACCGTGGGGAGCCACCGTGGACACCACCGTCTTCTTCATCGCCGCATTGCTCGCCGTCGCCGCGATCGCGACGGCCGCCGTCTACGGCCGACGCCGCAGTCGCCGCAGTCGCTGACCGAACGCGCACGTGGCTGTCACCCGGTGACGGCTCTATCCGCCCGGGCAGTCGCAGTCGCTTCCGCTGTAACAGTCGCTCCAGCCGGGCGGGAAGTCCGACTCCGCGTCATCCTCGTCCTTCCCGCTGATCTCGCCCGTCCAGTCGACGGAGTGGTAGCCCCGGCTTGTGCGGAGCACGACGACGAAGGGTATTCCGGCGCCGGTCACCGCTTCGAGCTCGAAAGCGTCGTATTCGATCACGAGTGTGGATGAGAGCGCGGGGGCAGGGGCCCGCACCGCAGCGGGCGTCCGAAAGGCGATGCCCACCGACTGGTTGTCGCACATCGCAAACGCCGAGGGAAGGTCGTCGACGGTGTAGGGCTCACCGTTCTGATACATCCCCGCGACTCCCCAGTCAGCCCAGTAGCGTTCGACCATCCCGTATGACGATTCGTCGACCGTGCATCCGGCGTCGGTCAGATGAGCCCGATATCCGGCGATCACCTCCCCCGGGTCGCCGCTCGCAGCCGCAACGAGCCACCGAGAGGAACGCGAGCAGGTCCACGCGCTGAGATCCTGGACCCACCAGTTCCTTCGCCCCGGGGAGCAGACATCCGTGGTCTCCGTGGTCAGCACGACCCCGCCGGCCGCTCGCGAAAGCGCTGCTTCGGCCGCCGCCGCGGCATCCGCACGCTGCGCCACCGTGTACGGGTCGTACTCCTGCGGGTCGACTCGTCCCTGCGAACACGCGGCCATCGCGAGCACGAGGACGACGCACCCGACGGTCGCGACGAACAGGCGGCGCGGCCTTCGCGCCACGCTCCGTCGCATCACGTTCAATTGGTCACCGCCCGGCTCGAGCGGGCACCGCCGCGTCTGCCGAAGCGACCGAGTGTCCCCGCGGCGTCACTCTAGCGATCACGGTTACCTGCGTGCCTTTCGCGCGTCCACGCGAGTGACATCGGCGCGACCTGACGGGCGAAGTCACATGCCCGGCACCGTCACGGCGGCGAGGCGCCCACCGGCAGAATCGCCTTATGAGAGTCCTCGCGACAATGCTCTTGCGTAGCCGACGGCCGCCTCGTGATGCCTCGCTGAGCGCACCCGCCGACACCGATCCGGTTGCCGAAGAGGAATCGGTCGCGGACGATCTCGCCGACTTGCTGCGAGCCCATGACGAGGACTTCTCGCAGTACGCGCGGACTCTGGGCGCAACGCTGGGGCGCGGAGTCGCCGTCCTCACGCTCGTCTCACTCTTCGCCCTCACCCAGCTCAACCCAGACGCGCCGCGGCTCGTCCTGCCGCGGTTCGACGGCGGCGACGCACTCGCCGCGTTCGGTGTAGTCGGCCTGTTCGTCACCACTCTGCAACTCGCCGTCCGAGACCCTGGGGCGCTTCAACAGCCCACTGCATCGGGGGGGGGGGACGGCAGCAACTCCTCCCACTGATCGCCGCGCTGCTCGTGCCCACGTCACTCGGCTTGGGCATCTACATCGCCATCCCATACATGATCGAACCCGCACCGACCGGCATCGACCTGGTGCGCGGCTTCGGCCCGATAGCTCTCGGAATTCTCCTGGCGCTATTCGCGGCAGACGCCGCGGCGGCAGTCCCCCTCCCCCCGACCGACCCGGCTGTGCGACGCACGCGCCGAAAGATCGCCGCGGAAGAGCAGCGCGCAGCTCTCACCGCGCTCAAGCGCCGCGCGGGGCCGCCATCTATGCGAGGGGTGATCAGTGACATTGCGCGCGTCATCGGTCTCATGGTCGCTCAGCTCCTCATGCTCAACGCGGTCGCCCCTACCGACACTGACGTGGTCATCCTCGCCATGGTCGGCGTCTCGGGGACGATCGTCATCGCGAGTATCGAATCGGCCGACGGGACGAACCCGATCGGCGCTGCGGCCGACGCTCTTCTTCGATTCACCGTCGTCACCTGCAGCAACGCCGGGATGGCGTTCTACCTCACCGGCCGGCGGCGGCCGCGCTCCGACGATGGCCCCGCCGAGAGCCGGCTTCTCCGGGCGATCGCAATCAAGCTCGCAGAGGGCAAAGCGAACCGGCTCGACGACGGTGTCCTGCGGGACGAAAGCAAGCGCCCTGCGACGCTGCCGTTGAACCGGCTCGCTGTCATCAGCCCGTTCGTCAGCGTCGTGTTCCCCCTCGGGCTGATACTCGCCGCCGCAGCGGGCGAACAGATCGCCACGGCCTCACCGCCGAAAGAGCGCGGCGAAGGGTGGGCGCGAGCTGCGGAGGTGATCTCGTGGGCCGTTGCAAGCCTTCTGCTGATCGTCCCCGCCGTGGCGCTCGCGATTTCCACCGCAACTATCACGTGAGTCGTCACTGCCAACCTGCCGAATCCCGACTCGGTGTAGAGGAGCGGGCTCCGCCGCGGCCGTCCATTCCTCCACAACCGAGCCGCAAAACAGTTCTCCACAGCCGTACGGATATTCGAGGAGAATGTCTGACTCCCTCGCAATAATGGGAACATGACATCGAACGGCGAAAGCTCATACGAACCGGATGCCGGCTCGTCGAGCGTGCCGTACGCGGGCGTCATCGATCGGGTGTCCGAGGCAGACGACCTGCTCCACGCAGCGAACATCGCGATGACTCGTGCGCTCGCCGAGGCGGGGCGCAGCGCTCTGCGCGTCGCTGCGCGCTCGGGCGAGCGGCCGCGTGGCATGGGGTCCGACATGGAGATGCGCTCGATCGCCGCCGAGATCGCCGGAGTGAGGCGGTCGCACGACCGCCGCGCGCAGAACGAGATCGACCACGCGCTGACCATCGTCGACGACTACCCCGTCGTCTTCGAGGCATGGGAGCGGCAGCGCATCACGCGCGAGCACGTCGACGTCGTCATCCGGATGGGATGCGGCCTCGCCGACGACATCCGCGACGACTACGCACGGCAGGCGATCCTCGTCTGCGAGCGCGACATCGCCTCCCGGGTGCGCGAACCGCTCCGCAACCTCGCCGCCCGGATGGGGTCCGAGTCCTTCGCCGAGCGGCACCGCAGCGCCGCGGCGAAGCGAGGCGTCTGGGTGACCCACGGCACCGACGGCATGTCCGAACTCAGCGCCACCCTGCCGACGGTCATCGCCGCAGGCATCCACGACCGCCTCACCTCCATGGCGCAGTCCGTCAAAGACGCACGCGCCGCCGCCGGTGGGGCGCCGGTGGAGGATTCTGCACCCGACGTCCGCACGATGGATCAGCTCCGCGCCGACATCCTCGGCGACCTGCTGCTGGGCGGCGCCCCGGTCGTCGATCCCACGTACGGCAGCGACGCCGCGGGGCCACTGGGTGCGATCCGGGCGCAGGTCCAGGTGACGCTGAGGTCCGAGACGGTGACCGGCACCGACGAGGCCCCCGCCGAACTGGTGGGCGCCTCGCTCATCGACGCCGACACCGCCCGCAGACTCGCCGGCCGCGCCAGGATGTGGAACCGGCTCTTCATCGACCCCATCACCCGCACCCCGGTCGAGGTCGACACCTACCGGCCGCCCGCGGCGATGAGCAGACTGCTCAAGGCAAGAGATCAACACTGCCGATTCCCCGGATGCCGCCGGGCCGCGATCCGGTGCGAACTCGACCACACCATCGACTACGCCCTCGGTGGGCACACGCACATCTTCAACCTTGCCCACCTGTGTCAGCGACACCATTCGATGAAGCAATTCACCCGGTGGGAAGTCAGACAGATCGGCGGCGGGGTCATGGAATGGACCTCGCCCCTGGGCCGGGTCTACCGCGAAGATGTTCCGGTTCCGTCGGTCTGTTTCGTTCCCGACACTGGCGCCGCGCCACCACCCGAGGCGAGCAGGCACGAGCCACCGCCCTTCTGACACGGGTGGGTCGCTACCTGCGCCTCGGTCAGCTCGAGGAGCATGGCTAATCCCGTGCTTCCCGGCCGCGTGGCACTCGACGGGGCCTCCGCAGCGCACTCGCACGTCGTCTGAAGATGGCGGGCGTCCAGCTCGACGCTCACGGTCGGACGCTTCTTCTCGACCCGGTCGTCGACGAA
Source organism: Microbacterium arborescens (assembly GCF_030369635.1). Classification (NCBI taxonomy): domain Bacteria; kingdom Bacillati; phylum Actinomycetota; class Actinomycetes; order Micrococcales; family Microbacteriaceae; genus Microbacterium; species Microbacterium arborescens. Next base: position 2,905,686 of record NZ_CP128474.1, read on the forward strand.
CCGATCACCCGCGAGAGGAGCGATTCACTCGTGACCTCCAGAGCAACGGGAAGCACGAGGAGCAGTGACACTTACGGCGATCGTGCTCGGCTGGACCCCTATTCCGCAGTGATCTGGGCACCTCAGTGCAGGTCTCGCACCCGGATGAGCGAGAGCTTGCGATGCCCGAGCCCCGAACGGACTCGCACCATCGTGCATCCGTCCCGTATGAGTTCATCGCGGATGTCAGCGGTCAGCACGAAGGGCCGCACCTGTCGCCAGCCGTCGGCTGCGTCGTAGATGTGGGTCACTCGGTAGTTGCGCATGTTCCTCCCCGTCCGCAGACCACCCTTGATCGATGCGCGTCGGCACCCCGCTCCCGACAGAACGCGACGATACGCCTCTCACGTTGCGCGCACCTCAGGCCTGAGGGAACGCAGGGTTAAGACCGGTACCGGCTCACAGTCCGGGTGTGCTCACCCTGAGGTTGTGGCAGGCGGGATGCCATATGGCATACACACCTCGCGTACACTTCAAGCGCACACACCGACCCCGCACCGAAGGCCCGAGACCGACGCATCCGTTTCATCGCCGCATTGCTCGCCGTAGCCGCCATCGCGACAGCCGCCGCCTACGGCCGGCGACGCGGCCGACGCAGGCGCTGACCGAAAGGACGAGTGGCCGAAGCGATCGACTCGCTCCGGCCACTCCCCCCATCTGAGGCGCTTCTCCGCTACTCGACCGCCCCGACGGAGTGGGCGTGCCGCGAGCGAGATGCCATCAGCACCGCGGCCCCGATCGCGAGCATGAGAAGCGCAGACCCCGTCGCCCACCACACGACCGCGTCACCGCCCAGCACACCGGTGGCCGCGAGATCACCCGGGTCACCCGGGACCGTGGCGGCGACCACTTCTGGCGCGGTGAGAGTGTTCGTCAGCGTCACCTCGACGACCGTGCCGTCACCGATCGCGACGGTGGCGGGGCTGAACGCCGGCGCCTCCCACGTCGCGCCCTCGACATCGGCGGGTGCGAGCTCGGTGAGAGTGACCTGCGCGCCGTAAGGCAGCTGCGGGCTGGTCACGGTCTCACCGGCTGCGACCGTCAGCTCACCTTCGGCAGCGCCGAATCCGACACCGGCGGGGTAGGCGTAGTGCACGGTGAACTCGGCGTCGGCGGGAACGCGACCTGCGGCATTGCCGTCGATCACCTTATGCAGCGAGAAGGCGCCCGTGTTCAGCTCGATGAGGTTGGTCAGCGTGATCCGCGCGGTCTCGTCCTGCACGACCGTGATCGTGTTGCCCGGCTCGAAGGTCGGCGCAGCCCACGTCCCTCCGGTGATCGCGACCGGCTTCTCGCTGAGGGTGACCTCGGCGCCGGCGGGCGCGGTGACCGTCACGGCATCCTCGTCTGCCATGACCGAGACCGTCCCCGACCCTGCCTCGATGCCGAGCTCGCTGTTCGCGGGCCAGGCGTAGTCGACCTCGAACGTGCGGTCGATGACCAGGTCGGCGGCATCGCCGGTGAGCTTCTTCTCGATGGCGAAGTACCCGACGTCGCGAGCGATTACGTTCGTCGCGGTCACGGTCGTCCCGACCGAGTCCGGTCCGATCACCAGCGTCTGCGGCGAGACGGTCGAGCCGGTCCACGTGCCACCGGCAACATCGGCAGGCGTAGTCTCGGCGAAGCTGACCTCGGCACCGACCGGTAGCGCGGGGAACTCCACGACCGATCCGTCGGCGGGCAGCGCGACCGATGCAGAGCCCGCCGCGATCGCGAGGTCGGGGCTCGCGGGCCACGACGCCGTCAGCTCGAACGCCGTGCCATCCGGCATCCGCATCCCGTCGGGGTTGTCGAGCTGCTTCCGCGCCTGCACGGCCTGCGTCTGCAGCGTCGCCGCGTTCGTCAGGGTGACCGCGAGCGGGGTCGTCGAGTGGGTCGTCGTGAAAGTGAACGAGCCGTCTCGCAGCGGCGCGACGGGAGCACCGTCGAGCGTCAGCACGGCCGAGCCGTCGACGTTGCTGGGCCACGGGTCGACCTCCGCCAGCGTCACCGTCGAACCGGCGTAGATGTCGGGGCTCGTGTACGACCAGTCATTCCCGGCGTCGAGAGTGATGGTGCCCGAGGTGGGGGCGGGGACGCCGCCCGGGTACTCGATCGTGTAATCGACTCGGATGCCGTCGGGGGCGATGACCGTGGCGTCGATGTCCCACGTCTTCTGCAGCTGGAAGCGGGCGTAGCTCCGGCCGATGGCCGACCCGCTACTGCTGTAACGGGTCGCGGTCGCGGTGGTCTCCTTGACGGCACCGTCGATCTCGATCGTCGCGTTGTTGTCGTACGAGCCCGGCCCGGACACGCCCTTGCCGCCGTCTTCGGCGATGGTGTCCCAGTTCACCTGGTACACCGATCCGGTCAGCGCGACCGCGTTCTCACCGGCATCCTGGCCGACGCACCCCTCGCCCGCGGTCGTCACGAACTGCACGCGCCGACCACCGTCGCTCACGGTGTACTGCGAACGGTCGAGGTCGACCCACACGAGCGACGGATCGTTCCACTCGCTCACCGCGACGCAGGTCGCGCGCTGCACCCGCGGCGACCCCTCGACGAGAGTGAACGGGTTGTTCTCGTCGAACCTGTCGGTGACGGTGATCGTCTGCCCCGGCGCGAGCGACAGCCCGCCGTCCGCCGATTGGATGCCGTCGCCGCGCGTCGGCACGCCGACCCACCAGTGGACGGTGTCGTTCGGGTTGTCGTACCAGCCGCTCTTCCACGGCCCCCAGACGCCGCCGTACTCGCAGTTCTCGGCGCAGAAACGCGAGTCGACGTGCACGGGCGGGGTCGAAACGCCGCCCACCGTGAACGTCGCGCCCGGAAGCGCCTCGGTGTTCTTGAGGTCGACCTGCGCCCGGATCTCGAACTCGCCCCGGATGTCCAGCGGGTTCTCGAGCACGTAGTCGTCGTCGACGACACACTCGACCCGGTTTGCGGTGACGGTGCACGTGCCGTTGCCGATGCTGAACGACGTGCCCTGCCCGATGAGCTCGGCCGGCAGATCGAACGCGACGTGAAGCGGCGGCGTGGCCGGCGACTCGCTCGCGTGCCACGCCACCTTGAGCGTCTGAACCGACTGGTCCTGGAAGGTGTCGTTCGCGAACTCGACGCTGTCGAGCACCGCCGACGACCCGGCGGCGACCGCCGGCGTGGCGCCGCCCCAGAGCCCGATGGCCATCACGACGATCGCGAGCACCGCGCTCGCCATACGCCCGCGGCGTGGACGCGCACCTGCCTCCGTACGTTGCATGGTTCCTCCCCCAGCGCACAGGGGTGTCACCCCGAGCGCATCGTGTCTCGCGCCGCCCCAGATCGGCGACGGTTGTTCGGTCGCGCTCGTGGCGACCGAACAACGGTCTCAGCCCCAAGACGCGCCAGGACGGTCAGGAGGAAGGACTTAGTCCTTTCGGCCGCGATTTCACTCCCGGACTAGTCCCGGTCGTGCCACTCACGGCACGTGCGGCGAGGAGTTCGAGTCGAGGATGCCGAGCTCGCGGGCCACATCGCAGGCGGCTCGGCGCGACGTCACACCGAGCTTGCGGTAGATCGACTGCAGCTGCGCCTTCACGGTCGACGGCGAGACGAAGAGCGCTGCGGCGACGTCGCGGGTGTTCCCATGCTTGTCGACCGCCGCGAGCACGACCTTCTCGCGATCGGTGAGCTGAACGGCCGGCGGCCGGGCGGCACCGCGAACCCGACCCGGGGTCTTGAGGTAGCGCTGCAGCACGAGCGAGTTCCGCTGCGCCGCGAAGTCTCCCAGCGCGAGGCGATCACGAGGCGGCAGCAACGCGACGTGCATCCGTGCGCCGTAACTGTCGGCGGCCAGGGCCGCGGCCCCGAGCCAGGTCCAGGCGCGTTCGTCGTCGCCCACTCTCAGCGCCGCGATCGCGCCCGACGTCTGCACCTCGGCGCGCGAGCGGATGGTGTGCCCGGGCAGCTCGAGCTCGGCCTCAGCCCGCTCGAGGGCGGCGGCGTCGCGGTGCTCGGACAGCAGCCACATCACGCGCGCGTGAGACAGGTACGGACTGTCGGACGGTTGCGGATCCAGCACCTCGGCGGCACGGCGGTGGTCGCCGGCGGCGAGCCACGCCAGCCCGAGGGCGGCGTGCAGCTGCTGGCTGGCGACGTTGGCCCCCACCCCGGGCAGGTCGCCGTGGCCGAGCTCCGTCGCGACACGCTCAGCTTCCGCCGCCGCGAGCCCCTTGCCGTGCCAGACGGCGAGGCTTGTCGCCGTGAGCAACGGCCAGCGTTCGGAGTGCGGCGCGTTCGGCATGAGCTTCAACTGCTTCGCGGCGCCACGGAAGTCGAGCGCGTCCAAGCTGATCCATGCCTGGGCGAGGACCGCCAGACCCTTGGACGACACCAGGCCGTTCTCGAGCGACCAGGCGGTGCGATCGATGCTCGCCAGCAGGGCACGAGTCCGTTCGGTGTCACCCGCCGAAGCGATCATCGCCGCGGCGACGACCGTCGACGAGTTGCGTGACGCCGGTGTCGAGCACACCGCCGCCGACCGCGTCGCCGCCGTCATCGCTTCGTGCAGACGACCTCCCTGCCAGAGCGACAGGCTCAGCTGCCGCAGCATGGCACCCAGGTGCTCTCTGAAGCGCGAACGGACATCGGGATCGATCTGGTCGATCAGTTCGACGGCACGCCTGCTCCACGTGATCGGAGTGCACCAGTCTCCGCGCAGGCGCGCGGCGGTCGCGCCCACGCTCAGCCGGGTCACCTCATCGAGCGCGGGGGCGAAGTACGTGGGGTACGACGGCGCATCGATCACCATGTCGAAGAGGCGAGCAGCCTCGGGCCACCGCAGCGGATTGGCCGAGAGAGACAACCCCAGGCCGAACGTGAGCATCGGATGCCACGGCAGAACGTTCTCGGGCACGCGCTCGAGCACCGGCAACAGGCTGTCATCCGCGTAGCTGTCGATACTCGCTGCGAAGAGGTGAGCCAGCGCGCGATCAGCGAGCGCCCAATCCGCGCCCTCGACGGCCAGCTCGAGGGCGCAGACGAGGCCCATGCCACCCTCGAGAATCGACTGCGCCGCTGTCACGCACAACCGCCGGTATCGGTCGCCGTCCCGACGAGCGCGAGCACGGAACGCGTCCCTCACGGTCTCGGCGTACTGGAACACGCGCCCACCCGACGCGTAGGGGATCCATCGCCCGAACCCGTCTCTCTCGAGCGCCGTGAGCAGCGCCTCGGCATCCGGATTGCCGCTCAGCCGTCGGGCGAGGTCGGCGTCGACGGACCGCGCGACGGCGGTGTCGGTCATGAACTCGACGGTCGCGGGGTCGTGCAGCGACGACGCGATCCGATCGGCCACGACGCCGTGCCACTCGCTCGAGTCCAGTCGAGGAATGTGGCCGACCTGCGCGATCGCGCTCACCACCGCACACACCGTGAGCGCGAATCCGCCGGTGGCCACGACCACCTGATGCGCCGCCCTCTCGTCGGCCATGCGCGCCTGCTCGCGCATGAGCGTGACGACCTCTGCGGGCGTGAAGGCCAGCTCGCTGCGCGAGAGCACGCGGGTGATCCCGTCATCCAGAGCGGCGACCGACAGGGCCGTCTCCCCCCGAGTCGCGACGATGACGCGCAGCATCGGGTACATCGCGAGGAGACGCGCGAGATCGGCGTCGATCCGCTCGGTCAGCTCGCCGAGCCGCTCGTAGGCGTCGAGCACGAGCACGGCCGGGCGATCCAGCGCGACGACACGGCGGGCCGCCTCGACCGGGTCGGCGCCCGCCTCGACCAGCCGGCCGGCGCGTGCGACCACGTCGGCCGACACGTGCCCGGTCTTCGCGGCAGCGGTGATGACCCGATGCCACAGCATCCGGCTGCCGTCCACTTTCTCGGGCACCGAAACCCACACGACCGATTCGGGGCGCTCCGTCCGCAGCGTCCAGGTGCGCAGCAGCGTCGTCTTGCCGGCCCCGCTCGGTCCTTGGACGACGCACAACCGGACCATGGGTGACTCGAGCACACGTGTCAGTCGAGGCCGGTCGGGCACACCGGTGGCCGACTCGATCCCTGCTCCCCCAGCCGAGACCCGATTCATCTGCACCCCTATTCGCCATGCCGAAACGACAAGCCTAGGAAGCTCACCTTGGAGAACCCGGACTCCGCCGTGGCCGCGTGAGGGCAACCAGGGTCGAGCGACAGCGAGGTCAGCGCGCGATCGCGCCGGGCGACCAGCCGATCCGGTTACCCGAGACCTGTCCGCTCTGCACGATCAGCCGTTCGACGAGCGGGATCTGCGCGGTGGGAATGCTCACTCGGGTGCGCAGCATCGCTATGCCGACGAGGGCGATGAACCCCGAGAGCATCTTGTCGATGATCGACGTGAGGATGTTGGCCGAGAACGCCGCCGCGACGACCGGCAGCCCGAGACCGGCGATCGACGACGTGACGTTGTCGGAACCGTGGCCGGAGTACCCGCCGAACATGAGAACGCCCAGCGGAGCCCCCACCAAGGAGCACGCCACCGCGACGAGCAGCGTGAGATTGACGTAGCGGAACAGGTCCGCCCCCATGCCGAAGCGGCGGATGCCGTACCCCCACACGAGCGCTCCGGCGACGTTGACGATCGCGAAGGGCGCGGCTCCGGGGGCTCCGACGACGAAACCAAACACGTTCGTGCTCAACCCGACGATGACCCCGGCCCACGGCCCGAAGATCATCGCCGCCACGCCGGTTCCGGCCATGTCGAGGTAGATCGGCAGGTGCAGCAGCTGCACCGTCGACATCCCGATGAAGTTGACGATGAGGCATCCGAGCATGATCAGCGCCTGCACGCGGCGCGACACGAGCGGATGCGGCGCCGCCAGCGGGGTCGCCGGCAGCTGCGGCGTCGGACGCGGCGACGGTGGGAGGGCGGAGCCCGGGGACGGGCGCGGGCGGGGCGGGGCGGCGACCCGCGGAGCGACGTCGTCGGGCCGGCGGGTGGCCTGATACCGACGGATCCAGCGATCGGCCTCAGCGGTGTCGGCGCCCAGCGCGAGCACGATGTCGCGCAGCAGGCCGACATCGATCCGGGCCCGGCCCGGTCGGAACGCGTCGTACACGGTGGTGCGCGGGGGCTGCGCGGCCGCGGGGTTCACGCCACGCTCCACCCGCAGCTGCGCGATGCGACGCACGAGTTCGGCGTACGACACGGGGCCTGCGGCATCCTTCAACGCGAGCAGATCGCGCGCGATCGCGTCGAGCGAATCGGGCTCGCCGAATCGCTTCTCGTCCTCCTGCACAGACACTCCCCCACCCTTGGTGCGATCGCATGTCGCAAACCGCATACGCGCGGCGCGACCCCTCGCCCCGCGGCGCTCACTCTATCGATGCCGGCCGCCGGCGTGTTCGGAGTTGTTCGCACACGGCCGTGGCGGGCCTGAACGGCCGTTGTGATCGGGCGACCGATGCCAGCGTGAGATCGACGGCTCGCCGACTGGGGCGCGGGTCGCAATCCGTTCCCGATGAGGATCCATGAAGAAGAGACATCCCTCCCTCGCCGCGGCCTCCGCCGCGCTGATCGCGGCGACACTCGTCGTCGCCGGCATGGCGCTCCCGGCGCATGCCGACGAGCCGGCCGGGGGCGCCGGTCCGGCGGGGTCGGCCACCGCCAACGAGGCTGTCGAGGCGGGCCCGCCGGTTGCGGCGGCGGGAGCGGCGGCAGTAGCGCCGGGGCCGGCGACGCCGAGTTCGGAGCCGGCCGTCGAGCCGGTCGCCGAGACGCCTGTTGTCGCGGCGCCGGTTGGGGAGCCGGTCGTCGCTATGCCGGTGGCCGCCGAAGCATCCGCATCCGCATCGGCACCTGCACCTGCACCTGCACCTGCACCTGCACCTGCACCGGAGTCTGCTGACCTCGCGGCAGTCAGTGCCGCGGCCGGCTACGTGAATGACGACGGGTCCGGTGCGGGCGACGATGACACCGCCGCGAACCTGCCGCCGCAGACGGGGGTCACGATCAGCATCCGGGTCGATGGCGCAGAGATCGGCGTCGGCCCGATTGGCGAGCGCGGACCGATCGAGCGATACGAGCTCATCGTCCGTCCGATGGACGGCGGCGAACCGATCACGCGGACCTCGACGACCCGGACGGTCTTCATCCTGACCGGACTCAAGCCGGGCACGTACGAGATCGAGGCGAGCCTGCACAACAGTTACGGCGCGACCGGCACCCGCAACATCTGGTTCGCGGTGCCGGAGGTTCCCGGCGAGCCGACGGTGACGATCCGTGACAGCAGCCCCACGGCGCTGCTCGGCGAGATCTGGGCGGCCCCGCTGCAGACCCCGTTCCCGGAGGGGGTGTGGCCGTTCTATCTGCCCACCACCTACACCGCGACTCTCACGGGCGGCGGCCGCACCGAAACGCGCGAGGTCGACGACGTGCAGGGGCTCGGACGCTTCGGGTTCACCGACCTCGAGCCGTCGACCACGTACACGGTGACGGTGACCGCCCACAACGCGGCGGGCCAGAGCGCTCCCGTCTCGGTGCAGGCCACGACGGGTGCAGCTTCGGGCCCGGCAGTGCCCGACCCCGACGGTCTGAACGCAGGCAACCGCGGGGACGTCGTGGTGGACGGAACACCGGCGCCCGGCTCGACGGTGACGGCGAACGTCGGCCGCGACCTCGCGGGCGCGACGATCCACGGGTGGCTGTTCTCCGAGCCCCGCTACCTCGGCGGCGCCACCGTGACGGCTGAGGGCGCGGCGACGTTCGCGCTCCCCGCGGACATCCCGGCCGGTTCCCACCGCCTCGCCCTCGCCGCGGACGACGGCACCACGCTCGGATGGAGCCCCGTCGAGGTGCGCCCCGCCGATGTGACGACGCCGCCGGGGCCGGGCGGATCGCAGCCGGGGTCGGGTTCTGGGTCGGGGTCGGGGTCGGGGTCGGGGTCGGGGTCTGGGTCGGGGTCGGGGTCGGGGTCGGCGCCTGGGGCTGGCTCCGGGGCCGAGGCCGGCACGGGGGGCGCGGTCTCGGGCAACGGCGCTGCAGGCGCGGCGAACCCGGCGGCGGGTTCTGGGGCGGCTTCTGGGGTGGCTTCTGCTGCGGCCGAGCGGCGCATGCTGGCGGCCACCGGCGGAGACGCGCCTTGGCAGCTGGCGATCTGGGGCATCGCATTCCTCGCGGCGGGCGCCGTGGGGATCGCACGACGACGGGTCGCCGACTGACGTCGTCGTCGTGACAGGACGTGCGGGGCACCGGCCATGGGGGGCGGTGCCCCGCACGTCTTCTATCCGGCTGCGGCTCCCCGGGGGTGCATCGGTGCGCGCTCACCGGGGCGCGCTGTCATCGGCGGTCTCTCCACCGCGTTGGCGTTGATCTACCCTGGCTGCATGAGCGAGCGCGAGCTGCGGTTTCCGGCCACCATCGGCGTCGAGGTGAAGGGCGAGACGTGGAGCTGCGTCGACATCCCGGGGTCTGCGGAGTTCTTCGGCACGAAGAAGACGGTGCGCGTCGACGCCACGATCGACGATGTGAGGCTGGAGAACGTCGGGGCGATGGTCACCGGCTCGGGCGGACACATGGTGTCGCTCAGCGCGAAGGTGCGGAAGCAGCTCGGCAAAGACATCGGTGACGCCGTCGACGTCGTGATCACGCCTCGGTAAAGCCTCCGCGCCCGCCGCCCATTCCTCCCCAACGCCGCGGCACAGCGACCTTTCCTCGATGGAACATATCTTCGATATGAATGTCGTACCCCACTGCCAAGATGGGTACATGCAAGCGAACGAGTCATCGAACGACGAACCGGATGCCGGCTCCTCCGGCTCGTCGCTCGCGAGCCTCATCGATCGGGTGTCTGAGGCCGACGATCTGCTCCAGGATGCGCACATCGCGATGACGCGCGCTCTCGCCGAGGCGGGACGCAGCGCTCTGCGCCAGGCGGCGCGCTCCGCCGCGCGTCCCCGAGGCATGGGATCCGACATGGAGATGCGCTCGATCGCAGCAGAAGTCGCCGGAGTGCGACGGTCGCACGATCGCCGCGCCCAGAGCGAGATCGACCACGCGCTGACCATCGTCGACGACTACCCCGCCGCCTTCGAGGCATGGCAGCATCGGCGCATCACCCGCGACCACGTCGACATGGTCGTCCGGATGGGCTGCGGTCTCGACGACGACATCAGACCCGAGTACGAGCGCCAGGCCATCTCGATCTGCGAGCGCGACATCGCATCACGGGTGCGCGAATCGCTCCGCAATCTCGCCGCGCGGCTGGGGGCCGAATCGTTCACCGAGCGGCACCGCACTGCGGCGGCGAAGCGAAGCGTCTGGGTGACGCACGGCGCCGACGGCATGTCCGAACTCGGCGCGAACCTGCCCACGGTCATCGCCACCGGCATCCACGATCGCCTCACCGCCATGGCGCATTCCGTCAAAGATGACCGGTCAGCCGCAGGTGCCCCCTCGACCGACGATGCCGCGGCGAGTTCGACAGGTGTCCAAGAGGCGGATGTCACGGCCGGGGATGTCGCACAGCCCGATGTCCGCACGATGGATCAGCTGCGCGCCGATATCCTCGGCGACCTGTTGCTCGGCGGCGCTCCGATCGTCGACCCGACCTACGGCAGCGACGCCGCGGGTCCGCTCGGCGCGATCCGAGCACAGGTGCAGGTGACGCTGACGTCCGAGACGATGAGTGGTGCCGATGACGCTCCGGCCGAGCTGCTCGGCGCTGCACTGATCGACGCCGACACGGCACGCGAGCTTGCCGGTCGCGCGAAGATCTGGAACCGCCTCTTCGTCGATCCGATCACGCGAACGCCGGTCGAAGTCGACACCTATCGGCCGCCCGCCGCGATGAGCCGACTGCTCAAAGCGCGAGATCAGCACTGCCGGTTCCCCGGATGCCGGCGGGCTGCGATCCGCTGCGAGCTCGACCACACGATCGACTACGCCCGGGGCGGCCACACCCACATCTTCAATCTGGCCCACCTCTGCCAGCGCCACCATTCGATGAAGCAGTTCACGAGATGGGAGGTTCGGCAGGTCGGAGGCGGCGTCCTGGAGTGGACCTCACCCCTCGGTCGGGTCTACCGCGAAGACGTTCCCGTTCCATCGGTGTGCTTTGTTCCCGATATCGGCAGCCCGCCGCCACCACCGGCGCTCGCGGCAAGGACCGGTGCACCGCCCGATGGGGCGCCACCCTTCTGACCCGACGCGCAGTTCCCGCGAGACCGACGGGATGCGGAGGGCGGAGGGCGCCGGGCGCCGGGAGATCACGCGCTGCGAATACGCTCCGCCTCAGCGAGCACGACGGGATCCTCGCATCCGCGGGCGAACCCGGCGATCCGCCGATCGATGTCCCGCTGCAGAATAGCCGCGCCGACGCGCTCCGCGAGCGGCGCGAGCCATGCCGGGCGGCAGGTGAAGTTGTAGCGCCACACCGCCAGCGTGCGCGATGGGTCACCGTCGACCGGACGGAACCGCCACCCGCCGCCCATCCTCGCGAAGAACCACGAGCCCTTCGTCATCCGCATCCCGACGTTCGACGGCGGGTTGTACGAGACGTACTCGCTCTCCATCGCGAGCCCGAACCGCTGGACCGTGTAGGTACGAACTCCCTTCGCGGGACGTTCGGCACCGATCAGGTGCTGTCGCCGGATGAACGGATCCCATCGCTTGCGCACCTCGCCCTGCGTCTGCGACACCGCGAATGCAACGTCGACGGACACGGGAACGACGCAACGCGACTCGACGACCGGCATCCGCCCATCGTGGCACGCTCCGGCGACGCATACTGAGAAGGGCGACCCCGCCCACCCAGCCCCTGAATCAACGGAGAATCATGCGCAGCGTCCCCCTCGGTCGGAGCAACATCCAGGTCCCCAACGTCGTCGCCGGCATGATGCGGATCGAGGACCTTTCCGACGCCGACATCCGCGCCCTCTACGACCGCTGCCGCGAGGTCGGTGTCGACTTCTTCGACCACGCCGACCTGTACGGCTCGTCGCGCCACGCGTGCGAGCGGCGCTTCGCCGAGGCGCTCAACCTGACGACATCCGAACGCGACGAGATCACACTGCAGACCAAGACCGGCATCGTCGCCGATGACTGGCACTTCGACCACTCGTACGAGCACATCGTCACCTCGGCCGAAGAGTCGCTCGAAGCGCTCGGCACCGACCGCATCGACGTGCTGCTGCTGCACCGTCCCGACGCTCTCGTCGAGCCCGACGAGGTCGCCCGCGCCTTCGACCACCTCGAGTCGTCGGGCAAAGTCCGCGCCTTCGGCGTCTCGAACCACACGCCCCGCCAGATCGACCTGCTGAAGACGGCCGTGACCCAGCCGCTCGTGGCCAACCAGGTGCAGCTGTCGATCACGCACTCGACGATCATCGCCCAGGGACTCGCGTCGAACATGGCCGGCGAAGACGACTCGATCACGCGAGACGGCGGCGGGCTCGTCGACTACGCGCGCATCAACGGCATCACCCTGCAGGCGTGGTCACCGTTCCAGAAGGGCTTCTTCGACGGGGTCATCTTCGGTGCCGAGGAGTACCCGGAGCTCAACGCGAAGCTCGACGAGCTCGCCGCGAAGTACGGCGTCACCCCGACCGCCATCGCGACCGCGTGGATCACCCGCCACCCCGCCGGCATGCAGGTCGTGCTCGGCACCACGAATCCCCAGCGCGTCGCGGATGCCGCCGCCGGCAGCGACATCCCCCTCACCCGCGGCGAGTGGTACGCACTCATCCAGGCCGCCGGCCACAAGGTCCCCTGAGTCCGGAGCCCCGAGCCCGGAGCTACTCGCAGCCGATGCCGTCGCCGTCGCGGTCGAGGTGGCGCCCATAACCGGGGTCGCCCGCCCGCACGGGGGCGGCACCGGCGTTCCGAGCTGCCGTGCAGTTGTCGTAATACGTGGATGCCGGAGCCGCAGGCGCCTGCGCGGCGGGTGCCTGCGCGGCCGGCACCTGAGCCACCGGCGCTTGCGCAGACCGAGATGACAGCTGCCCCTCTAGGTCCGCGATCCGCGCGGCCCGGGCGTCGAGTTCGGTCTGCGACGCGGTCGCCGCTGTCTGCATCTCAGTGACCTGCGCGGTGGCGGTCTCGAGCGACGCGGTCGCCGTGGCGAGGTCCTCGAGCGCTTCATCGAGATCGGCGCGGGCGTCGGTGAGCGCGGTGTCGTTCTCGACAGCAACCGTCTCCGCGTCGGCGACATCCGTCTCGAGCGAGGTCACCTGATCCTTCAGCGACGTCACCTCGGATTGAGCGCCCGCTCCGCCGGCCCCGCCACCGAGCAGCAGCCCCGCGACGAGCGCCGACGCCGACGTGATCAGCGCGGCCTTGCGCGACATCGGACGCGCCAGAAACGACGGCTTGCCGTCGGCACGCAGGCTGGATCCGGCCATGTTCTTCTCCCCCATCGCCGCGCCCCCGCGCGGCCCCGCCGTCATCATCGCGGGAGAGCCGTCACCGCACCACGGATGCCCGGCCGGTGCGTCGCAATGCGGACCGGCGGCGTCGCGTTCCGCTCCGGTCAGGTGCCGCAGAACGTCTGGTAGCCCGCGGCGAAGTCCGCACCCGCCGGCTCGGCGTACCGCTCGGCGCCCGCGCGCGCCGTGAACGGCGTCGACAGCACGGTCGTCAGCCAGCCGAGAGGCTCGAGGTTCCCGTCCGTCGCCGCGGCGAGCGCCTCCTCCACGAGGTGGTTCCGCGGCACGTAGATCGGGTTCGCCGCATCCATCGCACCGACGTCCGGATCCAGCGCACGCCACCGGCCCAGCCAGCCGGCCAGCGCCGCGTCGCCGCCGAGAGCCGCCTCAAGACCGGCGGCATCGCCGCGCGCGGCATCCGACAGCGACCGGAACGTCGAGGTGTAGTCGGCGCGCACCCGCTCGAGCATCTCGTGGAAGTCGCCCGCCAGAGCCTCGACCTGCTCATCGGAGACCACTCGCGCACCGACGAGCCCCAGCTTTCGTCGCATGCCCGCCGTCCGCGCCTCGGCGAACCGAGGCCGGAACTCGGCCAGCACGCCCTGCGCCCGCTCGACGGCACGGTCGAGCTGGTCGTCGATCAACGGCAGCATCGCCTCGGCGAGGCGGGCGAGGTTCCACTCTGCGATGTACGCCTGGGCGCCATACGCGTAACGCCCGCCGGTGTCGATCGAGCTGTACACCGTCGCCGGGTCGTACGCGTCGAGGAAAGCGCATGGGCCGTAGTCGATCGTCTCGCCCGAAAGCGTCATGTTGTCGGTGTTCATGACCCCGTGGATGAAGCCGACCAGCATCCACCGGGCCACGAGATCGGCCTGCGCCGCCACAACGGCGCGGAACAGGCCCAGCGCGGGAATCTCCTCGTCCGCAGCCTCGGGGTGGTGCCGCCTGATCGCATAGTCGACCACCGCCCGCAGCACCGCGATGTCGCCCGTACCCCGCGCGAACTCGACGCTGCCCACACGCAGGTGGCTCGAGGCGGTCCGCACCAGCACGGCACCGGGCAGCGCCGTCTCGCGCAGCACCTCACGCCCGGTCGCGACGACGGCGAGCGAACGGGTCGTCGGGATGCCGAGAGCGTGCATCGCCTCGCTCATGACGTACTCCCGCAGCATCGGGCCGACCGCCGCGAGCCCGTCGCCCGCACGCGCGAACGGCGTCGGCCCGGATCCCTTCAGGTGCAGGTCACGGAGCGAGCCGTCGGGTGCGATGATCTCGCCGAGCAGCAGCGCCCGCCCATCGCCGAGCCGCGGCGAGAAGCCGCCGAACTGGTGACCGGCGTACGCCTGTGCGACCGGCTGCGCGCCATCGGGCAGCGCAGCACCCACGAGAAAGTCGACCCCTGCGGGGCTGTGCAGGAACGCGGCATCCAGCCCCAGCTCGTCGGCGAGCGCCTCGTTGAGCACGAGCAGCCGCGGCTCGGGCGCCGGATCTGCCGACCACGGCCGCGCGAGCGCGGGCAACGCGTCGGCAAAGTCGTGCGACAGCGAGAGCGTGACGGGAGGCATGAACCGAGGCTACGCGGGCTGCGCCGCACCGGGGCCGGCGTGGCGGTCCTCCGGATGATCCGGGCAGGCCCGGGACAGCGGCAGTGAAACCGGCGCGTAACGCGCCGACACCGACAGGAAACGCTGTCCTGCCAAGCTCGGCACATCCCCCGAGGACCGTGGGCTCGGAGCCCCACGAGAGCCTGCCGTCCTGAGTGCACCCGACCCAGGAAAGGGGCTGCTTCCGCATGCCTGCTCGACCATCGATCACCCTCGCGCCCGCCGTCGCCGGCGTCGTCGCACTGGCCGCGGCCCTCGCCGCGGCACCGGCCGCGGTGGCCGCACCACCCAGCGCGACCTTCGCGATCGGCATCGCCGCCACCGCCACGGAAGGCGACCGGATCGACGTCGTCCTCACGGCGACCGACGTCGTCGACCTCTACGCCTACGACCTCGAAGTCTCCGTGCCCGACGCTCTGCTCGACTACGTCGACGGCACGGCCACAGGTCCCGACGGCGGCTTCACCGCCGCACGCGAGACCGCGAGCGGCACGATCACCGTCACCCACTCCCGCCTCGGCACCTCGCCCGGCCTCGCCTCCGACCCTGCCGCTCCCCTCACGCTCGCGACGCTTTCGTTCACCGCCGAGGGCGCCGGGACGGCCGAGGTCTCACTCCCGAGCGTCCGTCTCGTCGGCGGCACCGGCGAGACGGCGACGGCAACGGATGCCGCGACCGCCGACATCACGATCGCCGCTCTCCCCGTCGCTGAGCCCGAACCCGAGCCCGAACCCGAACCCGAACCCGAACCGTCGGCGAGCGCGCCCGTCGCGGGCTCCCCGGCTGCCGGATCCGGAGGTTCCGCCCCCGGCGGAGCCGCCAGCGGATCGCTCTCGGCCACCGGCGGCGACGCGACGCCGATCGTGCTGGGCGCGGCGCTCGGCGCCGTTCTTCTCGCCGCGGGCACCGCTATCGTCCTGCGCCGCCGGGCGGTGACCGCATGAACCGCCGGCTGATCGTCCCCGCCGCCGCCATCGGCGCGCTGCTGACCTGCGGTTTCGCCGCACCCGCAGCCGCGGCGCCCGCCGTGGCCGCAGCGGCCGCACCTACCGCCGGGGCTCCGTTCCTCGCGCCCTACTACACCGAGCTCGACCTCACGGGCGACGACAGGATCACGACGGACGACCTCGCCGTTGTCGCGGCGTTCATCGGAAGCACCAACACCGACGCCGACTGGGCGGAGGCGGGAGCGTACGACCTCGACGGGGACGGTGCGATCACGGCATCAGACATCGCCCTCGTCTCCGAGCGAGCCATCTACGACGACGGTCCCTTCGAGATCGTCGAGGCCGACGTCGTGTCGATGCAGGCGGCGATGAACGCCGGGGTCGTCACGTCGGTCGAGCTCACCCAGCAGTATCTCGACCGCATCGCCACCTACGACCGCGCGGTGATCGAGCCCGGTGGACGGCCGCTGAACTCGATCATCACGACCGGCGACGCCGCCGCCCTCGCTGCGGCAGCAGCAGCCGACACCGTTCGCGCCGAGAAGGGCATGACGAGCATGCTGCTCGGTGTGCCGATCGCGGTGAAGGACAACTACAACACCCTCGACATGCCCACCACGGCCGGCTGCGGCTGCTGGAACGACAACCGCACCGCCTCGGACGCGCACATGGTCGAAGGCCTTCGCGCCGACGGCGCGGTCATCCTCGCCAAGGCGAGCATGGACGAGTTCGCTATCAACCTGTCGTCGCAGTGGTCGGCCTACCAGCCGGCCGGCACCGCCCTCACCGTCTCGAGCCCGTACGCGACGAACCGCAGCTCCGGCGGATCGTCGGGAGGGACGGGCGCCGCCATCGCGAGCAACCTCGCCGCGATCGGGTTCGGCACCGACACGGGCGGCTCGATCCGCATCCCGTCGACCTACAACCAGCTCGTCGGCGTGCGTCCGACGGTGGGGCTCGCGAGCCGCGACGGCATCGTGCCGCTCGCGCTCTCGCAGGACACCGGCGGTCCGATGGCGCGCTCGGTCACCGACGCGGCGGTCGCTCTCGACGCCGTCGTGGGCGCCGATTCGGCGGATCCGGTGACAGCCCGCCAGGAGGGGCTCGTGCCCGCCAGCTACACCGCTTCGCTCGACGCCGATGCCCTCCGCGGCGCCCGCATCGCCGTGATCACGGGTCTGCCGACCGCGCAGAACATGGTCGGCACCAACGCCACGACGCAGCGCCTGTTCACCGCTGCGCGTGAGACGCTCGAGGCGCAGGGCGCCGAGGTCGTCGAGCTCGCGGCGCCCGACGGATTCAGCGGCATCCTGAGCGAGGGAAGCGGCAGCGCCGTCGAGTTCGGGTACGACCTGCAGGCCTACATCGACGACTACCTGATCCCGGCAGTCAGCGCTCGGAGCCTCGCAGCCATCGCGCAGTCGCCGAACGTCGCACCGAACCGCGGCTCATCGACGTACGGGCCGCGCTCGACCGTCACCCCGCAGCAGTACGAGGACTGGGCGGGACCGGCGGGATCGCACACGCTGCAGCTCGCCCGCGGAAAGCAGATCGTCACGGAGTTCCTCGACGCGAACGACATCGACGCGATCATCTATCCCAGCGGCACGCCCTACGGCACGGTCGGCAGCAACATGCGGCTGAGCCCGAACACGGGCCTTCCGGCCGTGACGGTGCCGATGGGCCAGGCGAGCGCGACCGAGCAGATCCCCGGTGCTGGCGTGAACCTCGAGTTCCTGGGACGCGATTTCGCCGAGGGAACCCTGCTGGGTCTGGCGTTCTCGTTCGAGCAGGCGACCGGCGCGCGGACGACGCCTGCGCTGTACGGACCGCTTCCGGCGGGCTGATCATTCCCGTGACGCGGGTGGCTCGTTTACACCCGCGTCACGGGAAGTTGATATGAAAGAGTGTCGGTCCCGTCGGGGCCGCGGAGAGAGAGCATGATGCGTCTGTCGGTCATCGGTTGCGGTTACCTCGGTGCGGTCCACGCCGCCGCGATGGCATCCATCGGGCACGAGGTCGTCGGAATCGACGTCGACGCGCGCAAGATCGCCTCGCTCTCGAACGGCGAGGCGCCGTTCTTCGAACCCGGGCTGCAGGAGATCCTGAGCGACGGCCTCGCCTCGGGCCGACTCCGCTTCTCGACCGACATGGCGGATGCCGCCGGCGCCGCCGTCCACTTCATCGGCGTGGGCACCCCGCAGCAGAAGGACGGCTACGCCGCCGACCTCACCTACGTCAACGCCGCTGTCGATGCGCTCATCCCGCACCTCGCCGAGGGCGACATCGTCGCGGGCAAGTCGACGGTCCCCGTCGGCACCGCCGCGACGCTCGCCGAACGCGTGACCCCCACCGGCGCCACCCTCGTCTGGAACCCGGAGTTCCTGCGCGAGGGGTGGGCCGTGCAGGACACCGTCGACCCCGACCGCCTCGTCGCGGGTGTTCCCGCCGGCGCCGAGGGCGAGCGAGCCGCCGACATCCTGCGCGAGGTGTACCACCCCTCGATCGCCAAGAGCACCCCGTTCATCGTTACCAACCTCGCCACCGCCGAACTCGTGAAGGTCGCCGCGAACGCCTTCCTCGCGACGAAGATCAGCTTCATCAACGCCATGGCCGAGATCGCCGAGGTCACCGGAGCAGACGTCACGACCCTCGCCGACGCGATCGGTCACGACGCACGCATCGGCCGCCGCTTCCTCGGGGCCGGCATCGGCTTCGGCGGCGGTTGCCTGCCCAAGGACATCCGCGCCTTCTCCGCCCGTGCCGAAGAGCTCGGCCGCGGCGAGTCGGTCGCCTTCCTCCGCGAGGTCGACGCGATCAACATGCGGCGCCGCGACCGCGCCGTCGACCTCGTCGTCAGCGCCTTCGGCGGATCGGTGTTCAAGAAGAACATCACGGTGCTCGGGGCCGCCTTCAAGCCGCACAGCGACGACACCCGAGACTCCCCCGCGCTCGACGTCGCCGTTCGCCTGCACGGCCTCGGCGCGTGGGTCACCGTGACCGATCCCGAGGCGATCGAGAACGCCCGTCGCATCCACCCGCAGCTGAACTACGTCGACGACCGCGACGAGGCCCTCCGCGCCGCCGACGCCGTCATCGTCGTCACCGAGTGGGACGAGTACCGTCGCGAGCTCGACCCGGCTCATGCGGCCTCCCTCACCGCCGGGCGGATCATCATCGACGGACGCAACTGCCTCGACGCCGACGCATGGCGCGCCGCCGGTTGGGACTACCGCGGCATGGGGCGCCCCTGACATACACCACACCGGCGAATCGGGCACGGGTCCCCCTGCGCACCGGTCGTCCGCGCGATGATGAACGGGTGAGCGACCCCCGCGACTCGATGACCCTGCCCCGCTTGACCGAGGAGGGACAAGCTGACAGCGCCGTGGCCCGCGCACTCGACGCCGCGGCCGACATCGACGGCTTCGGCACGGATGTGGCCGCCACCCTCGACTGGGCGGTCATGGTCGGCGCGACCCGGCCGCTCGATCACTCGGCGATCGACGACTGGTCGCTGCTCGCCTCGGTGGCGGGTCGCGATGTCGCGGCCGCCCGCATCCTCGAACCCCACCTCGACGCGCTCGACATCCTCGACCAAGCCCGGCGCGAGGGGTGCGAGGCCGCGCTCGAGTCCATCGGCGCGGGCACCGGCTCGTCGTGGGGCGTGTTCGCCGCGGAGGGGCCCGGCCTGCGTCTCGAGGCCCACCGCGATCGCGACGGATGGCGGCTCTCCGGCACGAAGCCCTGGTGCTCCCTCGCGCAGCAGCTCACCCACGCTCTCGTCACCGCGTGGGACGGCGACGAACGCCGGCTGTTCGCGGTCGCACTGCGCACTCCCGAGGTCGACGCTCATGCGGGTCCTTGGCACGCCCGTGGACTCGTTCCGGTGGTGAGTGCTCCGGTCGACTTCACCTCCGCGGCCGCGGTGCCCGTCGGCGAGGCCGGCTGGTATCTGCGCCGCCCCGGCTTCGCACGCGGCGGGATCGGCGTGGCGGCGTGCTGGTGGGGAGGGGCGGTCGCCCTTCGTGGTGCATTGCTCGACGCGGCTCGACGCCCCGGCGCCGATCAGCTGTCGCGGGTCCACCTCGCCCGCGTCGACACGGCCCTGTGGAACGCACGGCTCGCTCTCCGCTCGGCGGCCGAGGCGATCGACGCCGACCCTGATCCGGCGCTGCTCGCCGGGCGCGTGCGCGCTGTCGTGGCGGCTGCCGTCGAGACGACACTCGCCGAATCGGCCCGCGCACTCGGGCCACTCCCGCTCGTCGCAGACGAGCCACATGCGCGCCGCGTCGCCGACCTGCAGATCTATCTCCGCCAGCACCACGGGGAGCGTGACCTCGCGCGGATCGGGACCAGCCTGAGCGAGGGGCGCGGAGCATGGTGAGTTTCAGCCACCGAGACGCCGGCACACCCGAGGCGACCTGGACGGAGGCCTTCGCCGGGCGTGCGCTCCCGACGATGCCCGACGACGTCGACCACCTCATCGTCGTCGCCGCCCACCCCGACGACGAGACCCTGGGAGCGGCCGGCCTGATGACGCGCGTAGCGGCGCGCGGCGGCGCCGTGACGGTGCTCGTCGTGACCGACGGCGAGGGGTCGCACCCGGACTCGCCGACCCACCGGCCGGATGAGCTCGCCCACCTGCGCCGAGAAGAGGCGACCCGGGCGCTCGCGGAGCTCTCGCCGACCATCCGCCCGCGGTTCCTCGGAGTTCCCGACGGTGAGACGGATGCCGCGCGCGACGAGATCGCGCGCGCCCTGCGTGACGCACTGCAGGCTGACCCCGGCAGCACCCGCCGGCTCGTCGTGTCACCCTGGCAGGGCGACGGGCACCGCGATCATCGGGTCGTCGGCGAGGTGGTCGACGAGGTGTGTTCACACGTCGGCATCCCCTGCCGGGCCTACCCCATCTGGCTGTGGCACTGGGGCTCGCCCGCCGACGTCCCCTGGGACGAGATAGAGATCGTCGACCTCAGCGGCACCGAACTCGACAGCAAACGTGCCGCCACTCGCATGCACCGCAGCCAAGTAGAGCCCCTGTCGGCGGCCCCCGGCGACGAAGTGATGCTCCATGAGGGGATGCAGCAACACTTCGACCGCTCGTTCGAGGTGTTCATCCGCGCCCCGCGCGAGGCGCGAAGCCTGACCCGCGGTTTCTTCGACGCGTTCTACCGGCGCAACGGCGACGACCCCTGGGGCTTCGACTCGCGGTGGTACGAACAACGCAAACGAGAGATCACGATGGCGACCCTCCCACGCGCCCGATACCGGTCAGCGCTCGAGCTCGGGTGCTCGACGGGTGCGCTCACGGCGTTGCTCGCGGAACGGTGCGATGCCCTGCTCGCGGTCGACATCGCCGACGCGCCGCTCGCCGTCGCAGCACGACGTCTCGGCGAGCGCAGCGACGTGCGTCTCGCACGAGCAGCACTTCCGGGCGAGTGGCCGGGCGGCGAGTTCGACCTCGTCGTGCTCTCCGAGGTCGGCTACTACTGGGACACGACCGATCTGACCGCCGCCGTCGGACGCATCGTCTCGTCGCTGACACCGGACGGGCACCTGATCGCGTGCCATTGGCGCCACCCGGTGGCGGAGTACCCCCTCTCGGGCGACGACGTCCACGCGGCGCTGCACGCCGAGGGGTCCCTGACACGCCTCGTCCGCCACGACGAGGAGGACTTCATCCTCGAGGTGTTCGCGGGAGCAGCCGCCCGCTCGGTCGCGAACGAGACCGGTCTCGTCGCGTGACCCCGGATGCGGTGGCGGTCGTCGTGCCGGTGCATGACGAAGCCGACCTCCTCGATCGCTGCCTCGCGGCGCTGACCACGGCGCTCGAACACACCGGGCAGACGCATCCGGGCGTCCGGATCGCGCCCATCGTCGTTCTCGACGCCTGCACGGACGCCTCCGAGGTCATCGCCCGTTCCTGGCCCGTGCGCACCCTGCGCATCGACGCGCGCTGCGTCGGCACAGCTCGGCGTGCGGGGGTCGCCGAGGCGCTCGACGAGCTCGGCGACGTCCCGCCGGCGCGCACCTGGATCGCCACGACCGACGGCGACTCCGTCGTCCCGCCCAACTGGCTCAGCCACCAGCTCGACCTCCACGCGGCCGGCGCCGAGGTGGTCCTGGGCACGGTGCGCCCGGATTTCGCCGACCTCACGGCGCGGCACGCCGACCACTGGATCGCGACGCACCACCCCGGCAACCCGGCCGGCAACGTGCACGGCGCGAACTTGGGCCTGAGTGGCGAGGTGTACCTCGCGGCGGGCGGGTTCGCCGACCTCGACGAGCACGAGGATGTCAAACTCGTGCGCGGGGCACGTGCGGTCGGCGCCCGCGTGGTGGCAACGGATCACAACGAAGTCGTCACCTCCGGCAGGTTCGACGGCCGCACACCCGGCGGGTACGCCGCCTTCGTCCGGGCCACCCACGCGCGGCTCTCAGATCGCCACGACGTCAGCGGCGTCCGGACGATCGCCGCGCCGCAGCACGAATGACAACACCCCCAGAACCATGGCCGTGAGCACGCACGCCCCCGCGATCAGCGCCGTCACGTTGCCGTTGATCGTCGCGTCCGACCACGTCGTCAGATCGACCGGACCCAGCACGACCGGGGCGTGCCCCAGAAGCCCGTCGACGAGCGGCCCGGCGACGACCGCGACGACACCCGCGACCAGGCACACGATGGCGGCCCGCTGCAGCCCGCGCAGCGGAAGGTAGCGGATCACCAGAACGATCAGCAGGGCCAGACCGAAGCCTCCGGCGACGAGGGGCAGTGCGATCTCGACGAACGCGCGGTCCTGGCCCACCGCCCCGAGGATCACGGCGAGCATCAGCGTCAGCCCCACCGCATCGATCACGACAGCGACTGCGGCGCTGTGTGCGCGCAGCCATCCCGATCCGAACGATCGCAACGCGAGCGGCCCCCAGACCACGACCGCCGCGAACAGGATCGCGGCACCGGTGACGCCGAGGAACCCTGCCGAGGTCAGCGCCTCGACGGACGCGAGCAGCAGGCCGAGCGACACCAGCGCCGCGGCGAAGGTCGTCCAGCCGCGCCGACCCGTCACCAGCAGCGGCAGCGTGGTCAGCGAGAACGCCAGAGCGACCGCCGAGGCGACGATCCAGAACCACGACAGCGTGTGCTCGACCGCGAGGTTGGTCACGAAGGTCGCGACCAGCGCGACCGCGTACGCGCCGATCGTGGTCCGCAGCAGGGCGGCCCGCCACCGGCGGTGCACGCGAGCCTGGTGCGCGTCGAGCCGGCCACGGTCGTCCGCACTGGCGCTGACGAGCTCACCCTCGGTCACCCCCAGCGCTTGCGCGAGCGGACCGAGAGTCGCGAGGTCGGGGTACGACAGCCCGCGCTCCCACTTCGACACCGCCGACTCGGTCACGAAGACGCTCGCGGCGAGCTCCTTCTGCGTGAGCCCGGCGGCGCGCCGAGCGGTGGCGAGGAAGCGACCGACGTCGCCCTTGTGGCATCCGGTCCCGTACGTTTCATTCACGTCGCTCAGTGCACCACCCGCGGGCCCGGCACACCAAGCCGACACGGCTCGACCATCTGGCCAGCCCGGAATCACGCGGATGCGCGCGGGTCAGGGCAGGCGCACCGAGTCCGTCTTGGGGTGCTCGTGCGGCATCCGGTCGCGGTCGTACGTGATGGCGGAGTAGCCGTGCGGGATCGGCTGGCCGTTCTCATCGACGCTCACGAAGACGAGACGCTCGATCGAGAGGATGCGCTTGCGCGTGATCATGTTGCGCACCACCGCGCGCATCGTCAGCGAGGTGCGACCGAAGTGGGTCGCGGTCAGCCCCATCTCGATGAGGTCGCCCTGCAGCGCCGACGACTCGAAATTGATCTCGGAGATCAGCTTCGTCACGACGCGGTAGTTGCCGAGTTGGATGATCGCGTAGATCGCGGCCTCTTCGTCGATCCAGCGCAGCAGACTGCCGCCGAAGAGCGTGCCGTTGGCGTTGAGGTCT
Source organism: Microbacterium arborescens (assembly GCF_030369635.1). NCBI lineage: Bacteria > Bacillati > Actinomycetota > Actinomycetes > Micrococcales > Microbacteriaceae > Microbacterium > Microbacterium arborescens. Next base: position 2,929,624 of record NZ_CP128474.1, read on the forward strand.
TCCGGTCGCACCCACTTGCGCGTGTGGAAGTTGATGCCGCCCTCCGACCAGGGCCATTCGGAACTCGTCTGATCGCTCACGTTGATCCAGCCTAATCCCGCGCATCATCGCACGCGCGGGGGCGTCGCGTCGACGGGTTCCCCGCGCAACGGCGACGTCGGATGATATGACCATGGACAAGCCTGCGAAAGACTTCGACGCTCACGAGGTGACGGAGGAGGTCGCCGAACGAGTCAAGAAGCGGATGCCGGATGTCGACGACGATCTCATCCGCCGCGAAGCCGCAGCATCGGTCGAGAGCCACGCCGACGCCCGCGTCACCGACTTCATCGGCATCATCGCCGAACGCGAGACCCGCGAGCGCCTCGCCGGCATCGCCGAGGAGGCATCCAGCGAATCCGATTGAGCGCCGGGGCTACCGGCGGTCGTCGGTGGTCTGTCCGTAAACGTTCTGATACCGGTCGTACAACGCATCGATCGCGTCCTGCGGGATCGGGATCACCTCACCCGCCTGCCGGGCGATATGGACCGTGCGAGCCACGTCCTCCACCATCACCGCAGCCTTGACCGCATCCTTCGCACTCGACCCGATCGTGAACGGGCCATGATTCTGCATCAACACCGCCCGAGAACGATGCCCCCGAAGCGTGTCCACGATCCCCCGACCGATCGAGTCATCACCGATGATCGCGAACGGCCCCACCGGGATCGGCCCCCCGAACTCATCAGCCATCGCCGTGATCACACACGGGATCTCCTCACCCCGCGCCGCCCACGCCACCGCATACGTCGAATGCGTGTGCACCACACCACCCACCTCGGGCATGTTCCGATACACATACGCATGCGCCGCCGTATCGCTCGACGGCGACCGATCAGCACCCGGCGTACCCGGCACCACACGGCCATCCAGATCACACACGATCATGTTCTCCGGAGCCAACTCGTCATACGACACCCCCGACGGCTTGATCACCATGAGGTCATCGGCGGGATCTCCACCCAGGCGCACCCGGCCCGACACGTTCCCGCCGGTCCACACGACCAGCCCGTAACGCACCAGCTCCGCGTGCAACGACGCCACCTCGGCCCGAACCCGCACCACCGCTTCGTGTTCCATCGGACTCCTTCGACTCTCGGGATCATGTTACCGGTAACACCTGTCAGGTCCAGGAAACCGCGCCTCATCTGCGAGAGTTGTCCGAATGGGCGACAACGTGTTCCTCGGCGCGGTGGCGATCGGTATCGGCGCGCTCGTCGGCGTCGTGCTCTTCGTGCCGTTCGTCGCGATCCAGTACCGGCGCACGGGCCACCTCACCGCGGGACAGCTCCTGCTGTGGGGCGCGGCGCTGGTCTACTTCTTCGCGATCTGGACGTACACGCTCCTGCCGCTTCCCGACCCCGCAAGCATGCGCTGCGCGGGCGTCAACCTCAACCCGTTCGAGTTCGTCGACGACATCCGCGGGGCCGTCCGCCGCGCCGGGGGCAGCCCCCGCGCATTCCTCTCCGATTCCGTCTTCCTGCAGCTCGCCCTCAATGTGCTGCTCTTCCTGCCGCTCGGCTTCTTCGTCCGGGTGCTCGCCCGCCGCGGCATCCTCGTCGCCGTCGCCGCCGGCCTGGGCATCTCGCTCATCGTCGAGCTCACGCAGCTGACCGGGGTCTGGGGCGTCTACCCGTGCGCCTACCGCGTCTTCGACGTCGACGACCTGCTCACCAACACCGTCGGCGCGGTCGTCGGCTCGGTCCTCGCCCTCCTCGTGCCGCGCCGTCCGCTCTCGGATGAGCCCGACGCCCCACGGCCCGTGACCCGGGGCCGCCGGATCCTGGCGATGGTGTGCGACCTGCTGTCCTACTCGCTCGTCGGCATCGTCGTCAGCGTCGGCATCCAAGCGGCCCTGGTGTTCACGGGCAACCGTGACGTCGCGGTCGAGACCAACGTCGGCGGCGACATCGGCGCCCTCGCCGCACTCGTGGTGGTGGGCGGATGCGTCCTGCTGTCGGGCCGCACGATCGGCGACCTGACCGTTCGCCTCCGCTACGCCGGCGGCCCGGCCCCGGCCGCGGTGACACGGCTGGCCCGTCTCATCGGCGGGATCGGCGGGTACGCCCTGATCGACCAGCTGCCGGGAGGCGGCGGCCTGTTCTCCTTCGCCTTCGTCGCGACGGCGGCCGTCCTGACGCTCACGACCCGCACCGGCCGCGGGCTTCCCGGACTCCTCGGCCGTCAGGAGCTGCGCGACAGCCGCGAGCCCGGCAGTGCACACAGCCGTGAACATCGCCGCCGGGGTGGTCCCGCAGGACGAGGCGATATCACCCGCACGGGGGACGCGCGCCCGCGCTGAGGTCCGTACCGTCGAGAGCATGGACGTCGAAGCACTCGCCCACACCGCCACCGGCGCTCTCGTCGGCATCGCCCTCGGATTCGTCGTCGGGCTGCTCACCCTCAACCCCATGCTCGGTGTCGTCGTCGGAGGCGTCGCGATGATCGTCCTCGCGATCGCGGCCGCCATGCTGCTCCCCCGCGGAACCTATCGCTGACCCGAACGCGCCCGAACTCCACCCGCACCCCGCTTGACCCTCACGCGGCGTGAGGCGGGAAAGTCGTCGTATGACCAATCACGACACCCCGTCCTACGACGCTTTCGAGATCAGTCCCGTTCCCGCGCCCGGACCGGATGCCGTCGCCCCCGAGCCCTACCGCGGCATCTACGGGATGCCGGCGTTCGTCACGATCCCCACGCCCGACCTCGCGGCCTCGACGCGGTTCTGGACCGCCGGCCTCGGATTCTTCGAGCTCTTCACGATTCCCGGGACACTCGTGCACCTGCGGCGCTGGGCTTTCCAGGACGTCCTCCTCGTCGCTGCCGATCCGGCCTCGCGACCCGCGTTCGAACCGCCCGCGCTGAGCTACAGCTACGCCTGCGTCCTCAGCGAGCTCGAGGGCATCGCCGACGATTGCCGAACCCTGGCGCCCGGCGCGGTCGGCGAGCTGCACGACACCGCGTGGAACAGCCGTGAGGTCGAGATCATCACCCCGGAGAACGCGCGTATCGTCGTCACCGCGGCAAAACCGTACGAGGCCGGCAGCGCGGCCGCCCGCTCCCTCGCCGCCATCGGCATCACGCCCGCGCAGGAGCAACCATGAGTCATGGCATGAACGACACCGGCGACATCGACACCAGGACCGAGAACAACAACACCGACATCAGAAACAACAAGAACGGTGTGACGGTGGGGCGTGCGGCATCCGATCTCGGGATCACGGTGCGCACCCTGCATCACTGGGACGAGACCGGCCTCGCGTCGCCGTCGCTGCGCACCGATGCGGGTTACCGGCTGTACACCGCCGACGACATCGCTCGTCTACAGCGGATCGTGGTGTACCGGGAGGTCGGGCTGGGTCTCGACCGGATCCGCGAGATCCTCGACGAGCCCGGACGCGACACATCCGCGGCGCTGCGCGAGCAACGCGAGGAGGTGTCGCGCTCGCTCGCGCGACTCGAGGTGCTCCGCTCCGGCCTCGACCGCATGATCGAAGCGCACGAGCGCGGCGTGCTGCTCACTGCCGAAGAGCAGCTGTCGATCTTCGGCCCGGACTGGAATCCCGACTGGCCCGCCCTCGCCCGGCGCCGCTACGGCGACACACCGCAGTGGAAGCAGTACGCGGAGCGTGCCGCGACCCGCAGCCCCGATCAGTGGCGGGCGATCACCGCGACGATGACCGCGCTCGACGCCGACCTCGCGGCCGCGGCCGCCGCCGGGATCGAGCCCGGCAGCCCGGAGGCGGACGCACTAGTCGAACGCCACCGCGCGCTGGTCAGCGAGTACTTCCCGGTGAGCCGGTCGATGCAGGTCTGCCTCGGCCGGATGTACGAAGCGGATGCCGCGTTCGCCGCCCACTACGACCGTCTCCACCCGGGCCTCGCCTCGTGGCTGCGTCGCGGCATCGACGAGAGCGCCCGCGCGCACGGCATCGATCCCGACACCGCGGTGTGGGAGTAACGCACCGCGCTGTGAGAGTAACGCGCCGCGCGACCTCGTTCAGCGACGCCCGCCGGTGAACGCTCGCCACATGACGGCGGCGTGCGACTCCTTCGCGTGCTCGACGCCGACCTCGTCGCCCTCTCGCGCGCTGAACCACTCCTGCACGCGGTAGCGCGTCGCGCGCCACATCAGGGCGACGCCGCCGTAGGCGGGCCGAGGCACGCGCGCCTCCTCCTGCGACATCTGGCCGCGTCGGGGCAGGTCGCCCGCGACGAACGCGTCCATGAGCTTCGCCACCCCGATCGCGTTGCCGTTGATGACCGAGTGCGCGGCGCCGTGGATCTCCCACCGCCAGGCATCGCGGGCCACCGCGACGAGCGACGAGTGGAAGGAGCGCGGAGACGAGAAATCTCGCGCCCCGCGGATCAGCAGCACCTGCGCCGACACATCCGCCAGCCGGTCCCGAAGCGGATAGCGCATCATGTGCGGCAGCACCCGCATGAAGTACGCGAACCCGCACAGCAGGTAGGCGCTGATTGCCAGCATCACCAGACGGAACGGCTCGAACAGCGACGACTGCGCGAAGCGGATCGCCTGCAGCACCACCGAACGCTCTCGGTCGTTCACGACGGGTCCGATGAGGACGGCGCGACGGATGCCGGGGCGCCGCGCGAGCACCTCGGTCACGATCTGCGTGCCGAACGAGTGCCCCAGCAGCACGGGGTCGTCGAGGTCGAAACGGTCGAGCACGGCCTCGACCTGGTCGGCGAAGAACGACACGGAGGGCTCGTCGCGCGGCGCGCGCTGGCCCGCGAAACCGGGGAGGTCGAGAGCGTAGACCTGCGCCTTCTGCGCGAGCGTCGGGGCGAGCAGGTCGAAGTACGTCGCGGCCACGCCGATGCCCGCGATCAGGACGAAGGCGCGCTCCGAATCGGCGGACGACGCCGTCTTCACCCGCGTGACTCGTGTACGGACCCCGTCGAACTCGACGGTCTCGACGTCGATGTCGGCCGGCTCCATATCATTCCCACCCCCGCGAGCGCGCCCCTCCACCATTCCCCTACCGTCTCACACGCCGCGGCGTGCAGACTGTGCCGATGACCCTCACCTTCGCGATCATCGGCAGCGGATGGCGCAGCGACTTCTTCCTGCGCGTCGCCGCAGCCCTGCCCGAACGCTTCCGCGTGTCCGGGCTCGTCACCCGCAGCGCCACGACGGCCGCCGCGATCGAGAAGCGCTGGGGTGTGCGCGGCTACACCGACCTCGCCGCGCTGCTCGCCGACAGCACCCCCGACGTCGTCGTCGTCTCGGTTCCCCGCGATGTGGCGCCCGGGATCATCCTCGACCTCGTCGACCGGGGGATCCCCGTCCTGACCGAGACCCCGCCCGCCGCAGGGATCGACGACCTCGTCGAGCTCTGGCACCGGGCCGCCCGTCCCGGCGCGCCGACGGTGCAGGTCGCCGAGCAGTACCACCTGTCGCCCCTGCTGTCGGCCCAGCTCGCGGTCGCCCGCTCCGGGCGACTCGGCACACCGTCGCAGGCGCTCGTGGCGCAGTGCCACGACTACCACGGCGTCAGCGTCATGCGCCGGGCGCTGGGGGTCGGCGCCGACGAGGTCGACATCTCGGCATCCGTCTTCCGCTCCCCGCTCGTGGCGGGACCTGGACGCGCCGGCGATCCGACCGAGGAGCGCATCGTCACGGCGACGCAGACCACGGCACGTTTCATGTTCGACGGCCGCCTCGGCGTGTACGACTTCGCCGGTGAGCAGTACTTCTCATGGATCCGCGGCAATCGCCTGCTTGTCCGCGGCGAGCGCGGCGAGATCGAGAACGGCGAGGTGCGATACCTGCGGCGGTTCGACGAACCCGTGTTCGGCTCACTTCGACGTGTCATGACGGGCGAGGGCGGCAACCTCGAGGGCATGTTCCTGCGCGGCATCCTGCTCGGCGACGAATGGGTCTTCCGCAATCCCTTCCTCCCGGCGCGCCTCAACGACGACGAGATCGCGATCGCGCGCATGCTCGACGCCATGCCGCGCGCCATCGACGGGCGCGCACCGGTGTATTCGCTGGCCGAGGCGAGCCAGGACCACTACCTCGCGCTGCTCATGCAGCAGGCGGCCAAATCGGGTGACACCGTGCGCTCGACGCGTCAACCCTGGGCCGATGTCGTCGACGAGGAATTGCACGCGCGGGAGTCCAGCGGGTAATTTTTCGGTATGCCGAAAAATCGACATCGCCGCCTCTCCGCGCTGGTCGCCTTCGGGGCGGCGGCAGCCGTGCTCTCGGGCTGCGCGACGGGCTCGAACGCGGAGGTCGCCGGCGAACCCGCCGGTGACCGCCCCGTCGTGCTGACGACCTTCACGGTCCTCGCCGACATCGCCCGCAACGTCGCGGGAGACCGGCTCGACGTGCGATCGATCACGAAGACCGGAGCCGAGATCCACGGCTACGAGCCGACCCCGCGAGACATCGCGGCGGCAGCCGACGCCGACCTGATCCTCGACAACGGGCTCGGCCTCGAGTCGTGGTTCGCGCGCTTCGTCGAGACCGCCGACGCACCCCACGTCGTCGTGTCCGAGGGCGTCGAGACGATCGACATCACCGGCGACGCCTATGCGGGCAAACCCAACCCTCACGCCTGGATGAGCCCCCTGAACGTGCAGCGGTACGTCGACAACATCGTCGCCGCGTTCAGCGAGCTCGATCCGGCGGGCGCGGGGACCTACGCTGCGAACGGCGCCGCCTACAACGACGAGCTCCAGCGCATCCACGACGATCTCATCGCCGACCTCCAAGCGGTTCCCGACGAGCAGCGCGCGCTCGTCACCTGCGAGGGTGCGTTCTCGTACCTCGCCCGCGACGCCGGACTCACCGAGGCCTACATCTGGCCCGTCAACGCCGAGCAGCAGGCGACGCCCCAGCAGATCCGGCAGACGATCGAGTTCGTCGACGACAACGACGTGCCCGCCGTCTTCTGCGAGTCGACCGTCTCGGACCGCCCCATGCAGCAGGTGGTCGAGGCGACGGATGCCGTCTTCGGCGGCACACTGTACGTCGATTCGCTCTCCGAGGCCGACGGCCCCGTGCCGACGTACCTCGACCTGCTCCGTCACGACGCCGAGACCATCGCCGCGGCGCTGACCCGGAGCGCACCATGAGCGCCATGAGCGCCGGGATCACCTCGACCCCGGGCATCGTGGTCTCCGGCGTCTCGGTGCGCTACCGCGACATCGTGGCGCTCGACGACGTCCACCTCACCGTCACGCCGGGCCGGGTGACCGCGCTGATCGGCATGAACGGCTCGGGCAAGTCCACGCTCTTCAAGTCGCTCACGGGCCTCGTCCGCCCCGCGAGCGGTCGGGTGAGCGTCGCCGGGGAGCCCCCCGCAGCCGCACGGCGTCACGGCCTCATCGGGTACGTGCCGCAGAGCGAGGACGTCGACTGGACGTTTCCGGTGTCGGTTCGCGATGTCGTGATGATGGGCCGGTACGGACGCCTCGGCCCCACCCGCCGGCCGCGCCCCGACGATCACCGCGCCGTCGACGACGCGCTCGAGCGCGTCGAGCTGGCCGACCTCGCCGACCGCCAGATCGGCCAGTTGTCGGGCGGGCAGCGCAAGCGGGCATTCGTCGCCCGCGGCATCGCCCAGGACGCCGGTGTCCTCCTGCTCGACGAGCCCTTCGCGGGGGTCGACAAGAAGTCCGAGGCGACCATCGTCCGCCTCCTCCGAGAGCTCGCCGCCGACGGCCGCACCGTGCTCGTCTCCACCCACGACCTCCACGCGCTCCCGGCTCTCGCCGACGAAGCGGTGCTCCTGCTGCGCCGCGTCGTGTTCCAGGGCACGGTCGACCAAGCGCTCCGCCCCGAGCTGCTCGCACGGGCGTTCGGACTCACCGACGAGCGCCCGCTCACCACCGAGGAGCACCCGTGAGCCTCATCGACATCCTGCTCGAGCCCCTCCGGTACGAGTTCATGCTCCGCGCCCTGTCGGCCACCGCCATCGCCGCGATCGTCTGCGCGGTGCTGTCGTGCTGGCTCGTCCTCATCGGCTGGTCGCTCATGGGCGACGCCGTCAGCCACGCCGTCCTGCCCGGGGTCGTGCTCGCCTATGTCCTGGGCGCGCCGTTCGCGATCGGAGCCCTGGTGTTCGGCTTCCTCGCGGTCGCCCTCATCGGCATCATCCGCGGCACGAGCCGGGTCAAGGAGGACGCCGCCATCGGCATCGTCTTCACGACGCTCTTCGCGCTCGGCCTCGTGCTCATCTCGGTCACGCCGAGCCAGACCGACCTCAACCACATCCTGTTCGGCAACGTCCTCGGGGTATCGACGGGCGACCTCGTGCAGATCGCGGTCCTGGCCGCGGTCGCCTTCGCGGTGCTGTTCGTCAAGCGCCGCGATCTGACCCTGTTCGCGTTCGACCCGATCCACACCTTCGCCATCGGGCTCTCGCCCCGACTGCTGTCGGGGCTCCTGCTGGGGGTCCTCGCCCTGACCGCGGTCGTCGCCCTGCAGGTGGTGGGCGTCGTGCTGGTCGTGGCGATGCTCATCATCCCGGGCGCCACGGCGCACCTGCTCACCGACCGATTCGGCCGCATGCTCGTCATCGCCCCGGCCCTGTCGGCGGCGTCCTCCATCGTCGGCATCTACGTCAGCTACTGGGTCGACGCCTCGTCGGGCGGACTGGTCGTGCTCGTGCAGGGCATCGTGTTCGCCGCGGTGTACCTCTTCAGCCCGAAGCAGGGGATCATCGGGCGCCGGATCGCATCGCGCAAGCCCGTCGCCCGATCGGTTCAGGCTGGCTAGCGTGCCGCTATGAGAATCAGCGAGATCCACTGGAACGACGAAGCCCGCCAGAAGGTCCTCGACGACGCCGACCGTGTCCTGCAGGATGCCGTCGCCGCCGTCGCCGCGACCGACGATGCCAACGACGCCGACAAGGCGTACGCCGCTCTCGTCAGCCACATGAAGGACAAGTTCATCGACTGGGAGCCCGGTCCGGACGTCCGCACGTACGCCGATGCTCTCGCCGGCGGCGAGGTCGAGCTCGAGTCGACCGACTGACCGCCCGGGAACAGGTGACAGCTCGGGATCCGGCGCCGCTGCTGCAGATCAGCCGCATCTACGCCGAAGATGAGGCGCTCGCGCTGCCGCGGGGGCAGCAGATCGTGGCGCGGTGGCCGCAGGCCGACATCGTGCCGATCGACTCGCACTGGCTCGTCCCCGAGGTCCACGGCGACGAGGCCAATGTGCGGCGTTGGGTGCGGATCAAGACCGAGGCGCTCGTGCTGGGCGTGAAGAAGTCCGTCGCGACCCGGATCAACGGCCGGTCGGCCGATTTCATCGCACCGTCCACGGCCAACGGATGCGCGATGGCCTGCTCGTACTGTTACGTGCCGCGCCGCAAGGGATACAGCAACCCGGTGACCGTTTTCGCCAACATCGACGAGATCTCACGCCACCTCGCCCGTCACATCGCCCGCCGAGGGCCCAAGACCGAGCCGAACCAGTGCGATCCGGACGCATGGGTGTACGACATCGGCGAGAACAGCGACTGCTCGGTCGACGCGATGATCAGCGAGAACGTCCGCGACCTGTGCGAGCTGTTCCGGATGTCGCCGACGGCCAAGGCGTCGTTCGCGACGAAGTACGTCAACCGCGACCTGCTCGACTGGGACCCGCTCGGGCGCACCCGCATCCGCTTCTCCCTGATGCCCCACGAGACGGCGAAGGTGACCGACATCCGCACGTCGCCCGTCTCGGAGCGGATCGCCGCGATCAACGACTTCGTCGACGCCGGCTACGAGGTGCACCTGAACTTCTCGCCCGTCATCCTCACTCCGACGTGGATCGCGGACTGGACGGCACTGCTGCGCGAGCTGAGCGACGTGCTCTCCGACCGGGCGAAGGCTCAACTCGCGTGCGAGATCATCCTCCTCACCCACAATGAAGGACTCCACGAGGTGAACCTCGGATGGCACCCGCGCGGCGAGGAACTGCTGTGGACTCCGCGCATGCAGGAGACCAAGCGCTGGCAGAACGGCGCGATGAACGTGCGGTACCGCTCGCCATTCAAGGGCGAGGCCGTCGCGGCGCTGTGCGCGCTCATCGAACGTGAACTGCCGTCGTGCCGCATCCGTTACGCGTTCTGACCGTCATGCCTTCTGCTCTGCCCTCTCTTGCGCCGAGGCGCCGACCTGGGCCAGCCTGGCGGGGTGTATCTGCTGCTCCCCCTGATCGTCCTCGTCCTGATGGTCGCAGCCCTCGTCGATGCGATCACCCGTCGCGACGACCAGGTGAAGCACCTGCCGAAGTTCGCCTGGGTGCTGTTCATCGTCTTCCTGCCGTTCCTCGGCTCCGTGCTGTGGTTCGCGCTCGGACGCGAGTGGGACACGACTCCGCGCGAGTCGATGAGCTTCGGTGATCCTCGCCGGTGGTCGCGCGACGAACCCACCCCCGCCACGCCTGCGAGTCGTCCGCAGCCGCGTGATTACCGCACCACCGCGCAGCAGCTCGCCGACCTCGAACGGGAGATCGAGATCGCGGAGCTCGAGGCGGAGATCCGCCGCCGCCGTTCGCAGGGTCTTCAGCCGCCCGACGCGGGCTGATCCCTCTCGACGGTCTGATCGCTCCTGAGGGCCCACCGTCGCGCGATCAGCCAGCCCACCGCCGCTCCGAGGGTATTGGCCACGACGTCCCACACGCTCGCGGTCCGTTGCGAGAGCAGCACGCCCTGCGCCGCCTCGATGACGACGGAGATGACGAGCCCGGCGGGAATGACGTATGCCCGCCAGCGGGGCCAGCCGAGCGCCGCGCAGCAGCCGAACGGGACGAACAGGGCGATGTTCGCGCCGAACTCGATGCGGTCGTAGGTCAGCCACGGCACGGCCGAGGTGATCGCTCGCAGGATCGGTCCGGCGTCGCGGTCGACGGGCGTGGGCCAGAACGCGACGAACGCGAGGACGACCACGTAGCCGATCAGCAGGGCCCGCGCGACGCGGGTCACCGAACGATGACGGTGGGAGAACCGACGTGGGCCGCGACGCGTTCGCTGACCGATCCGAGCAGCAGCCGCGACAGTCCCGTGCGGCCGTGAGATCCGACGACGGTCAGCACGGCATGGCGCGAAGCGTCCTCGATCAGGCTGGAGGCGTCGCCGACATCGATGCGCGTGCGCACGTCGAGCTGCGGGTACGCCGCACGTACGGGCTCGAGCATGCGGTCGAGCATCCCGGCCGTCGCTTCCGTCAGGTCGACGGGCATCGGCCCCGTCCACAGGTCGAGGCCGGGCTCGGTGCCCACCGATACGGGTTCCCAGGCCGCGAGGGCGACGAGCGGCTCGCCCGTGCGGACGGCCTCACGAGCGGCGAAGTCGAGCGCCCGGGCCGAGACGTCCGAGGCGTCGACCCCCACGAGGACCCCGCGGCGCGCGTCGCCATCGTGGTCCGCGTCGAGGCGCTCGGGAACGATCGCGACCGGGCAATGCGCGTGGGCGATGAGAGCGCGGTACGCGTGGCCGTGTTCCTCCGGCAGCACGAGGATCTCGGCATCCGCGGTCGCGGCGGCGACCCGCTCGGCATCGTCGCGCGTCGGAGCGATCAGCAGCTCGCGCAGTGTCAGACTCAACGCCTCGGCTCGGCGGAACGCCCATTCACGCGCACCCGCGCCGTCCGCGTCGGTCACTCCCAGGATCACGTCGCCCATGGCCCCAGGGTATCCGCCCCGATAACGGCGCACGACGGCCCCCGGTGCGAGGCCAACCGTTAGAGTCAGTCCGTGGCACAGCGACCCGGCTCCGACGCATCGCGTCACGGCGCGGGTGGCGGCGCCGGTCACGATGATGCCGGTGGCGATACGGCCGGCTACATCATCAGCGGGCACTACGAGCCGCCACCGCCGCCCGAGCGGCCGGCTTCCCCGCGCCCGCCCCGGCGCCGACGCCGGCTGCCGCGCTGGGCGTGGCTCGCGATCATCGTCACCGCGGTCGCCGCCGTCATCGCTGCCGTCGCCCTGGTGGTGACGCTCGTGACGAACAGCGTGCAAGCGCTCACCGCGCGGCCGCCCGGCGTCGGCACGGCCTTCGTGGCACCGGCCGAGTCGAAGGCCGCGCGAGCACTGACGGAGGGCGGCACCGCCGACGAGGTCGCCGCAGCCGAGTATCTGTCGTCGCAGCCGACCGCCTATTGGCTCACCCCGGAACAGGACCCCATCGGCGAGGTCGGCGAGCGCGTCCTGAACATCGCCCACGAGGCGCGGGAGTCCGACACGGCGATGGCCGTCGTCGTCTACGGTCTGCCGGGGCGCGACTGCGGCAACCACTCCGCGGGCGGTCTCGACGAGGCGGACTACGAGACCTGGACGAGGCAGATCGGAACGGCGCTGCGTTCGGTCCCGGATGTCAAGAAGGTCGTCATCGTCGAGCCCGACAGTCTCGCGCTCGCCCCGCAGTGCGGCAACCTCGACGAGCGCGTCACGCAGCTGCGCGGGGCCCTCGAGCGCCTCACCGGCACCGACACGTGGGTGTACGTCGACGGTGGGCACTCGAACTGGCTGGGCGCCGACGCGATGGCCGAGCTCATCGAGAAGGTGACGGTCTCGGGCGTCCGCGGATTCGTGACGAACGTGTCGAACTTCAACGACACCTTCGACGAGTTCGCCTACGCCCACGCGCTCTCCGACCGCCTCGGCGGCATGCATGCGCTCGTCGACACGTCGCGCAACGGCTCGGGCGCTCCGGGCGACGGCGAGTGGTGCAACCCGCCGGGGCGTACCGTGGGCGACCCGAGCGGGACATTCGGCGACGACGTCGTCGACACGAACCTGTGGATCAAGCCTCCGGGCGAGAGCGATGGGCCATGCAACGGCGGGCCCGCAGCCGGCGTGTGGTGGCCCGCCGGCGCCGTCGAACTCACCCGCGACGTCGCGCCCTGACTCAGACCGCCGGGGAGGGACTGCCGGACCCTTTGCGTATGGCAAAATTACCCGAACCTGAGGGAGAAGAGTGACGCGCATGATGTCCGAGCAGATGAAGACGGCGGTCATCGTCGAGGACGATCCCGACATCCGTCATCTCCTGGTCGAGGTGCTCGAGGCCGCCGGGTTCTCCACCGTCTCGGTCGGCAACGGCATCGACGGCATCCAGGCGGTGCTGTCGTACCGACCACTGCTGACGACTCTCGACGTCAACATGCCCGGCATCGACGGCTTCGAGGCCGCCCGGCGCATCCGAGCTCAGAGCGACACGTATATCATCATGCTCACGGGGCTCTCCGAAGAGGCCGACGTCGTGCTCGGCCTGGGTTCCGGCGCCGACGAGTACATCGTCAAGCCGTTCCGCCCGCGCGAGTTCCGGGCGCGGGTCGACGCCTTGCTCCGACGCCCGCGCGCCGCTGCGGCGCAGCAGGCCCCCCAGCAGGATTCGGTCGGTCCGTCGTTCCCCGGCGCGCGCCCCGCGCTGGCACACCACGCCCCCGCGGCCCCCGCCGCCCCCGCCGCCGATGCTGCGCCGCTGTCGTACGAGGAGTACCTCGCACGCTTCGGCGGAGCCGCACAGCAGCAACAGCAGCCCGCGCCCCCGCAGCAGCCAATCCCCCAGCAGTCAGCGCCGCCGCAGTCTGCGCCGCCCCAGAGCCCCGCGCAGCAGCCCATCATCGTGCACCGCCCGAGCGACACGGCCACGCCGGCACCGGCGCCCGGCTCCGACGTCGTCGTGCACCAGTCCGGCGGCGACCTCGTCCCGGCCACGGGTGAGCACTGGCTCACGCACCGCGACCTGCAGGTCGACACCGACACGCGCCTGGCCTACATCGGTGGCCGCGAGCTCGACCTCACCCGCACCGAGTTCGATCTGCTCTCGACCCTGATGGCCTCGAAGCGCCGCGTCCGGTCGAAGGCCGACCTGACCCTCGTCCTACGCGGCGAGTCGTATGTCACGAGCTACTTCGTCGGCGAGGCCGACAAGCGGGCGATCGAGGCGCACATGACCAACCTCCGCCGCAAGCTGAGCGACAGCCCCACGACCCCGCGGTACATCGAGACCGTCCGCGGTGTCGGGTACCGCATGACATCGGAGACCGCCGCCGCGGTCTGAACCTCAGACTCTCCGGCAGTTCCGCCGATTCAGACCTTGTATCCGTTCTGGCGGCGGACCAGCTTCGAGAACATCAGCAGGGTCTGCAGCACGGTCACGACGCCGACGATCGGCCACCCGATCCACAGGATCGACGACTGCGCGACGGGACCGATGATGTTCCAGACGACGGCCATCGCCAGCAGCACGGCCGCGAGGATGAGCAGCGGCATCCAGTGACCGATGCTGCCGCCGCCGCTCTCGGCCTTGGCCTGCATCGCCCAGTTGTCGACCTTCTTCTTCGACAGGAAGCGCGACCACGAGCGCATGAAGTGGCCGAGCCTGATCCACATGAACGCCTCGGCCGGGAAGACCAGGAGGGCGAAGAGGATGTCGCGCTGATTGTGGTCCTTGATGCTGCGGGCCATGCGCAGGTTCAGCAGCACGGCCACCATCGGCGGGATGAGCCACAACGGCGAGAAGACGAAGGCGCTGATCGACAGCGAGCCCGCGAGCAGGATGAGGAACGCGACGCGCACGAACAGGTTCGTCAGCATCCCGAAGTTCTCGAACCAGCGCAGGCGCAGGTTCGGGTGGAACGGCTGCCCCTTCGTGTCGCCGCGCTGGCCCGGCCACATCAGCTCGATGGCGCCGTAGGTCCACTTGACCTGCTGCGCGTCGTACCCCTTGAGGGTCGTCATGCCGCCGACATTGGCCCGGGCGTATGGGCTGATCTTGGTGAGGTATCCGGCGCTCTTGATCTGCAAGGAGAGCAGCGAGTCCTCGACCTCGGAGTCCTTGACCCACGGGGTGGACTGGTGGTTCGCCTTCATCGCGTCGCGCAGGGCGTTCGTTGAGAAGATCGAGAACTGTCCGCCGAGGACGGCCATGTTGCGCCCGCGGAGCAGGTTCTGCATGTTGAAGGCCGCGAACTGGGTGCGCTGGCCGGCGATGAGGAACTTCGCGATCGTTCCCTTGATGGGCTTGTCGTCGATCGAGTAGATCGCCGAGATGCCGCCGATGCGCGAGTCGCCGACGGCCTCGGACTCGAGGAACTCCACAGCGCGCGAGTCGGCGATGGTGTCGCCGTCGACGCCGAGCAGGTAGTCGTAGCCCTCGACGAGCGAGTAGCCGTAGTTGAGCGCGCCGACCTTCTTGTCGGGGTTCTTGCCGATGTCGTGCACGAACACCTCGGTGAACTGCGTGCCGAGCTCTGTCGTCACCTCGTGGGGACCTGCATACCCCGCGGCGATCTTGACGGTGTTGTCGGAGGTGTTGTTCGCGATGACGTGGATGACGTCGGGGACGCGCGTCTGGGCGAGCAGCCCCTCGATCACGTCGGCGATCGACTCCTCCTCGTTGTACGCCGGGATGACGCAGCCGATCGTGGAGCGGTGGACCGTGGTCTGTTCGAGGACAGACTCGAAGTCGTCGGGGAACGCCGTCTCGAAGTGATCCGCCAGCTCGACCGGCGCCTGCGGGGCGGGGTACTGCGGCTGACCGAACGCCGGGTTGGGCGTGTACGGCGTGTACGGCGTCTGAGTCATGCGGTCACATCCTGTGCGAGGTGTCGGGCAGCTGTTGTCTGCCGAGGTCCATTCTGGAACGCGGCGTGTTCAGACCGGACGAAGTCAACCGCAATTTATGCGCAAGGAACGAGGCGCCTCGAACCGTTCACGGCGTCGTGCTGGGAGCGGGTGCGGGCGCCGCGTCCGCCGCCTGTTCGTCGCTGAAGATCGCGACCGGCAGGTACTGGTACACCGTCTGCTGCGTGAAGCTCGCGTCGTCGTTCGCGTTACCCTCGACCCACACCGTCATCGCGAACTCCAGCGTCATCCCGTAGGTATCGGCCGGCAGCCCGTGGACGATCGTCTCGGGCACGTAGAGGCCGCCTTGGAAGCTGTTGAGCAGCAGCCCACGATCGGAGCGGATCGTGTCGCTGGGAACGAGTGTCCGTGGGTCGGCGCTGAACTGGAACGGGTTCTGCACCTGCCCCGACGTCTGCGCCGTCTGCGAGGTGATCGAGATCGACGAGATGAACACGCGGCGCTTCTGCGACAGCACGGCCTTCTCGTCGACGCGCTTGTCGTGGACGTTGACCGCGAAGCCGAACGTCTTCTCGGCACCGGGGGTCCATTCCTGGGTGCGCTTGGGGTCCTGTGCCCACACGTCGAGACGCAGCTCGAGATCCTGCGCCACGTCCGAGGACAGCGACACCGAACCGTCATAGGTGAACTGCGAGTTGAATGCCATGCTCGGCGACTGCGAGGGCGCCGGAGCGGGCACGGCCGAGACCGGATCACCCTGGACGGCGTTGATCATGCCGGTCAGCTCCGAGCATCCCGTCAGCGCGACGAGCGAGAGAGCGAGCGCGCCCGCCGACACGGCGGTGCGGAGGGCGGGTGAGCGGCGCGAGAGCATGGCAGACCGGATTTCTGAGAGCGGGACCGGCGTCGGATGTCGCGGGCGTGGCCATACAAGCATCCGGCCGGCCACGATCCGGGCCGCTTTCCGATCTCTTCAGGTTGCCTTGCGGCGACCTTGAGGTTTCAGCCGGCCTCGGGCGCGGCTGCGATCGCGACGGTGATGCTGTCGGTCGCCGTCTGCTTGGCGAACTCGTCGGAGGTGGGGGTGGTCTGCACGAGGAAGTCGTACGTGAAGCGGATCGTGACGAACGTGGCCTCGGGAGGCACCTCGCCGACGTAGAAGGTCTGCGAGTAGCTGTACGGCGAGAGCACGAGATAGCCGGGGTTCGTCGCCGACTGGTCCGACGTCGGCGCGAGGGGGCTGAGATCGCCCTCCGCGTTGCCGGGCACGGCGATCATCGTCGCCTTCTGCAGGTAGACCTTCTGCCCGTCGTCGGGGCTGACGGTCGTCACGAGCGAGAGGCTGACGGGCTTGAGGGCCGTCGCCGACCATCGGTCCATCGACAGGTCGGACCAGTAGTTCAGCGCCCCCGTCACGGCGCCCGCGGTCACCTGACGCTCGGTCGAGCCGCTCGAGAGGTCGTTGGGGATCGGCGGCGGCACGGCGGAGCGCGAGATGCTCGGCGACGGCGCGGGGTCGCTCGCGTCGCCCCCGTCACCCGACGGCGCGTTCCACGGCGCAGGACCGCATCCCACGAGAGCCACAGCCATCACCGCAGTCGCGGCGGCCGTCCCCCAGCGTCGCTTCATCGAGTCCTCCGCTTCCTCTCGCAAGTGTACGCACGGGCCCGCCCCTTAGAGTGATCGGGTGCGCACCGCTGACCAGCCCCGCCCCCTGCGCCGGACGCAGCTCGCGTTGGCGGCCATCGCCGGGATCTTCCTGATCGCCCTCATCGCGGTCGCCGCCTGGGTCGGCGTCCGCGGGGCCCTCGCGTACGGCGAACTGCGCGAGGCCGAGGCCTCGGCCCGCAGCGCCGTCGACTCGCTCGCCGATCCGGCTGCGGCCGCCCCGCACATCACCGAGGTCGCCGACCACGCGGCCACGGCGCGCGAGCTCACCTCCGACCCGGTCTGGTCGCTCGCCGAGGGCACCCCGTGGATCGGCCCGCAGCTGCGCGCCGTCGGCACGATCGCCGCGGCGGCCGACGACATCGCCCGAGACGGGCTCCTCCCCCTCGCCGATGTGGCTTCGGCGTTCTCGCCGGACGCCTTCCGGCCCGTCGACGGGCGCATCGACACGGCGGTCTTCCGCGAGATCGCCGAGCCGGCTCGCGCGGGGGCAGACACGGTCGCCGCCGCAGCGGAATCCGTGCGCGCTCTCGACGACACCCCGCTCATGCGGCCCGTCCGGGCGGCCGTCGACGAGGTGTCCGAGCTCCTCGACACCGGAGCCTCGGCCACCGACGCCCTTGCCCGCGCCTCGACCCTCCTGCCCGCGATGCTGGGGTCGTCCGGCGAGCGCACGTACCTGCTGGCGTTCCAGAACAACGCCGAATGGCGATCGACGGGCGGCATCGTCGGGGCGATGGCGATCGTGAAGACCGCCGACGGGCGGATCGAGCTGGCCGGACAGGCCTCGTCGTCCGACTTCTCCAACTTCGGCGAGCCGGTGCTCCCCCTCGATCCCGAGATCGAGCGCATCTACGAGACGCGGCCCGGCCGCTACATCCAGAACGTCACCCAGATCCCCGACTTCTCCGTCGGCGGCCCGCTCGCCCGCGAGATGCTTCTGCGGCAGACCGGGCAGAGCGTCGACGGCGTGATCGCGACCGATCCCGTCGCCCTGTCGTACATCCTCGAGGCCACAGGCCCCGTCGAGCTGCCGACGGGCGACGTCGTCTCCGCGGACAACGCCGTGCCCCTCCTGCTCAACGACGTCTACTCGCGGTACGAGAGCCCGCGGGATCAGGACGCGTTCTTCGCGGCCGCGTCGGCGGCCGTGTTCGAGCGCCTCGCCTCCGGCGCCGCCGATCCCGCGAAGCTCATCGCCGCCCTGGGCCGCGCCGGCGACGAACGACGTCTGCTGCTGTGGAGTGCGATCCCCGAAGATCAGGCGGTGCTCGCCGACACGACGCTCGCGGGGCCACTGCCGGACACGGATGCCGACACGGCCGCCTTCGGCGTCTTCCTCAACGACGGCACCGGATCGAAGATGGACTACTACCTCACCGCAGACACCCGCCTGGCGTGGGAGACGTGCGCGGTCGGCGGCGATGGACGGACGTCCTCTCCGGTGACGCTGGAGGTCACCATCGCCAACAACGCACCGGCTGATGCCGCGACCTCTCTCCCGTCTTATGTCACCGGCGGCGGGGCGTTCGGTGTGCCGGCGGGCGTGGCACGCACGGTCGCCTACCTCTATCTGCCCGAGGGCTACGCGCTTTCGTCGGCGACCCGGTCCGATGGTGCGGGGTTCGGCGGCGGCTCGCATGCCGGGCGGCAGGTGATGGTGTTCTCGTCCGATCTCGCCCCCGGCGAGTCGGTCACCGCCACCGTGAGCGTCGTCGCCGAGAGCGGAGCGACCACGGCGACGGCCGCCGTGACACCCACCGTCGACGCAGACCGGCCCACCGTTGTTGTTGCGCGTTGCGGCGACGCATAGACTCACCGATCATGCGCCGCACCGCTTCTCTCGCCGCCGTCGCGACCCTCGTGGCCGCGATCATCGCCCTCCCGGCAGCGGCATCCGCGTCCACCGGCGCCACCATCTACCCGCCGACGAAGTCGTGCACGACGACCCCGAGCGCCTTCGTGGCGGGCGGGACGGTCGAGTTCGCGTGCGCCGACGGCACGTTCGGCTCGAACGAGGCGGTCACGATCACGGTCCGCGGCGAGAACGGCGCAGGAGTCGCATTCGCCCGGGCCGCGTTCGCCGTCACCACCGGCAGCACGATGCGCGAATCGTCCGATCAGGGCGCTCTCGCCCCCGTCGCCATCACCTTCCCCGCCGACGCCGTCGGCGTCTACAACATCGAGGCGATCTCGCCTTCGTCCGCCGGCGGCACCGCGAGCGCCTCGGTCGTCGACGCGGCCGGTCTGCCCGCGACCGGCGGCGATGCGCGCACCTCGCTGGGCCTGTGGGTCGGCGGCGGCGCGCTCGTGGCGGCGGGGGCCACCATCGCGCTGGCCTCGGCGGTACGCCGCGCGCGCGACGCGCGCATCTGACCCGCTCCCGAAGCCGTTCGACACCCGCATCCGCGTGTTTCCGCGTCCACGGCGCGCCGCCGGGCATCCGGATCGCGAAATGTTAACGCGACCGAAATGTTTCAGCTTGCATGTAGGGCCTTTGTGCCTGAATACTTGCTGTGACCACTCCTGACGTAATCCTTAGTATTACTTCTCCGTTGGGTGTGAGCCTCCGGATGACCCAAGGAAAGCAGGACACATGAAGAACCGTCTCATCAAGGCGGCGGCGGCCTCCGCCATCGCAGCAGCGGCTGTCTTTGCAGCCCCCGCCATCGCAAACGCTTACACCCCGGCACCGGTCGGCGGCTCGTCCGTCACCGTCACCGCGGGTGGCACCGCCACGATCGCGTTCAACAACTTCGAGCCGAACGAGAGCGTCACCGGCACGCTGACGGGCGAGAACGCGGCCGCCGGCAGTGTCGCGTTCGTGAAGTTCGCGGTCACCTCGACCAGCACCACCAAGGTCGCCAACGCAGCCGGTGAGGTCGCCTTCCAGGTGACTCTGCCCGCCAACGCGACCGGCGAGTACACCCTCACCGCCACGGGTACCGTCTCGGGTGCGAGCACGGTCACCATCGCCGTTCCGGCCGCGGCCGGCGGCGCCGGTGGCTCGGGCACCCTGCCCGCAACCGGTGGCGACAACGCCGCTCTCCTCGGCCTGTGGATCGGCGGTGGCGCTCTCGCCCTCGCCGGCGGCAGCATCGCCGTGGCCAGCACGGTCCGCCGCCACCGCAACGCGGAGGCCGCTGCCTGATCAGGCGCGCAACACGAACGGATGCCCCGGAGCTTCGGCTCCGGGGCATCCGTGTTTGTCGGACCGGCTGGTGTCAGACCGGCTCGGCGGTGACGAGGATGGGCAGGTGGTCGCTCGCGCCCTGCGGCAGCGTCTGCACCCGTGCGATGTCGAACCCGACGCTCGTGGCGAAGTCGTAGTGCCCGCGGAAGAACTTGTAGCGCGTGTAGGTCCGGGCGTCGCTGAGCGTCAGCTCGTACCCCTGCTTGCGGACGACCTGTCCGAGGTTCTCCTTGAAGACCGGATAGTTGTAGTCGCCGACCATGAGGATCGGCAGTCCCGTCCCCAGCTCCGTCAGGGCGCCCAGGGCCGCCTGGATCTGGTTGCGTCGCAGTGAGTTGAGCGCCGTCAGCGGAGCGGCGTGGAAGCTCGCGACGATCAGGTCGCGACCGTCGTCGATGTCACGCAGCCGCACACCGAGCATGCGCTCCTCGGCCGGCTTGAGCACACGATCGTGGAGCGACTTCTTCAGCGCGAGTGAACGCACCTCGACCGCCCGGTAGGTGTTCTCCCGGTAGTACACGGCGAGCCCTAGCCGGTTGCGTGCGGTCGCGTCGGCCAGCCGCAGCCCGCTGATCTCGTCGGGGATGCCGCTCGTGTCGGCCTCCTGCAGGCACAGCACGTCCGCTCCGTGCTGCTGGACGAGGTCGGAGAGCTCGGATGCGGCGCGGTGCTTGCGCAAGTTGTACGAGATGACCTTCATGGTGCCGCCAGGCTACGCCCGCTTCCTTTCGGTCAGGTGTCTGTTGCGCGGCGAGCGCGGGTCTGCTCCGCCCGTGCCGCGAGCAGGTCGTCGGCGGGGTATCCCACCTCGGTGAGGATGAGCCCGCGCGCCGCCAGCACCGCGAAAGCGCTCGTACGTCGCCCGGCGTCGCGGAGCGCGGCGACATCCTCGACACCGAGCCTTCCCTCCCCGACCGCGACGCAGGCACCGACGAGGGCGCGCACCATGCTGTGGCAGAACGCGTCCGCCTTCACGTTGGCGACGAGCACGCCGGCGTCGTCCCGTCGCCAGTCGAACTCGAGCAGCGTGCGGATCGTCGTGGCCTCGGGCCGCGGTTTGCAGTACGCGGCGAAGTCGTGGAGCCCGGTGAGGCTGCGGGCCGCGGCATCCATCAGCGCCTCGTCGAGCGCGGCGGGCACGAAGGTCGTGCGGAAGCGCTCGAGCGGGTCGTAGCCCGTCGTGCGGTCGGCGACGCGGTAGGCGTATCGCCGCCACACCGCGGAGAATCGGGCGTCGAAACCCTCGGGGGCCTCGGATGTCGCCCGGATGTGCACATCGGTATAGCGGCCGAGCACACCGTTCAGGCGTGCGGCGAGGGCGGTCGGCTCCGGTGAGCGTCCCCGCCGCAGCCTCGCCTCCTGCGCCTCGGTCAGGTCGAGGTGGGCCACCTGCCCCGAGGCGTGTACGCCCGCGTCGGTGCGTCCTGCGACCACGAGCTGCGCATCGCCGCCGAGGACGCGGCTGACGGCGGCCTCGATCGAGCCCTGCACGGTGCGCAGGCCGGGCTGGCGCGCCCAGCCCGAGAATCCCGATCCGTCGTAGGCGATGTCGAGTCTCAGGCGCACCCGATCAGTCTTCCAGTTCGGCGCGCGTGGGCGGGTTCGCGCCGGGGCGCGACACTGTGATCGCCGCGGCGCGCGCCGCGATCCGCAATGCGCGCACGAGTGCCTCGGCGTCGGTCGGCACACCCCGGTCGACGAGGGTGGCGATCAGGCTGGCCATGAACGAGTCGCCCGCGCCGATCGTGTCGGCCACCACCACGGCCACACCGGCAACCTCCACGACCGTGCCGTCGGGCGCCCGGCCGATCGCGCCGTCGCCGCCTCGGGTCATGACGACCACCGCGGCACCCAGGCGAGCGATCGTCTCGAGCACCGTGGGCGCGTCGTCTCCGGGCCACAGCCATTCGGCGTCCTCGTCGCTGAGCTTGACGAGGTCGGCGGCCGCGGCGGCACGAGCGAACCGCGCGAGCGCGGTCTCGCGAGCGCCCACGAGCGCCGGACGGATGTTGGGGTCGACCGTGACGATCGCGTCGCCGCGGGCCGCCTCCAGCGCCGCGAGGCACGTCTCTCCGCCCGGGTCGAGGAACAGGGCGATCGATCCGGTGTGGACGAGCGCCGCACCGTCCAGCGCGACGGGAGGGACGACGCCCGCCACGTCGAACTCGTACTCCGCCGACCCGTCGGGACGGATACGGGCGCGCGCCGTGTCGGTCGAGGCATCGGTCCACGATGCCTCGGCGACCTTCGCTCCCGCGTCGCGCACGTGCCGGGCGATCCGCTCCCCGCGCTCGTCACGCCCCAGCCTGGTCACCAGCCGCACGGGCACACCGAGACGGGCGACGCCGACGGCGACGTTCGCGGGGCTGCCGCCGACGTGCTCGGTCACACCATCGGCGGTCTCGACGATGTCGACCAACGCCTCACCCAGCACCAGCACCTCGGGAGCGCCCATGTTCCACCTGTTCTCGAAACTCGATTCACGCGGGATCCGCGCATCTCCTCCGGTCTACCACATCACCTCAGGCACCCCCTCTACACTGGGAGGCTGCCGCCGCCCGTCCCCCCGACGACCCCGGACATCGCCGTATGACACCTCCCCCTCTCCCGCGCGCCCGCATCGCGGGTCTCGACGGCCTGCGTGCCGTCGCCGTCATCCTCGTCGTCGTCTACCACCTGTTCCCGGCCGGCTTCCTGCGCAGCGGATACGTGGGCGTCGACGTGTTCTTCGTGATCTCCGGGTTCCTCATCACGACGCTCCTGCTGCGCGAGCGATCCCGAGAGGGCCGCATCCGTCTGCGGAGGTTCTGGGTGCGCCGCGCGCGGCGGCTCCTGCCGGCTCTCGCCACCGTCGTCACCGTGAGCGCCTCCCTGGCGTGGCTCGTCGGCGGAGACGTGCTGGTCGACATGGGACTGCAGGTCCTGGGCGCCGCGACCTTCTCCTACAACTGGGTGTCGATGGCCGACGGCGGCACCTACTTCTCCGCCGCCGACCCCGAGATCTTCCGCAACCTGTGGTCGCTCGCCGTCGAGGAGCAGTTCTATCTGCTCTGGCCGTTGCTGCTCCCCCTCTTCCTCCTGCTTCCGGGCCGCCGCTCGCGCGCCGGCGTCGCCCTCGCACTCGCGGCGCTGTCTGCCGCGTGGGCGTTCACGAGCGTCGCCGCGGGCGCAGACCTCACCCGGGTGTACTTCGGCACCGACACGCACGCTTTCGGACTCCTCATCGGTGTCGCGGTCGCGTTCGCGCTGCACGGCCTCGTCGTGCGCCGCCCGTCGGTCGCCGGCGTCGGCCCCGTGTGGGGTGTCATCGTCGGGGCGCTCGCGACCGCGGGCATCGTCGGTGCGGCCGCCGTGGGCGGCGGTGAGGCGATCACGTTCCCGGCCTCCAGCCTCGCCGCGTCGCTCCTCACCGCCGTCGTGCTGGTGATCGCGGCGTGGCCGGGATCGTGGTTCGGCCGCGTGCTCGATGTCATGCCCCTGCGCTGGCTCGGCGAGCGGTCGTACGCGGTGTACCTCTGGCACTGGCCCCTCCTCGTCCTGCTGTCGTTCCAGCTCAGCGGCGCAGGCCCCGAGGCGGGCGTCCCGGTCATGGCGAGCGCCGGCGTCGCCGCGGCCTCGGTGGTGGCGGCGGCGCTGTCGTACCGCTGGATCGAGCAGCCCGTGCGGCGTCACGGATTCCGCGGCGCGTTCGCACTCGCGCGCCACGGGCTCCGCTCGCGCCCGTCGCGGCGCGCGGCGACCCTCGCAGCGGCGGTCGCGGCCGCACTCGCCCTCGGCGGGACGACGGCCGCGGTCGCGGCCGCCCCGCGTGAGACGACGAGCCAGAACGCCGTCGATGCCGGGCGCGACGCGCTCGCGCAGGCGCAGCACCATCCCACCCCCGAGCCCGCGCCCGGCGCTCAAACGGTCGACGGCACCCGGGTGAGCGCCGTCGGCGACTCCGTCATGCTGGCCTCCGCACCGGGACTACTGCAGGCGATGCCGGGTATCGCGGTCGACGCGGAGGTCTCACGGTCGCTCTGGGCGGGAGCCCACATCGTCGAGGACCTCGCCGCGTCGGGCGAGCTGCGCGAGTACGTCGTGGTCGGGCTCGGCACGAACGGTCCGGTCTCGACCGATGCGCTGCAGCGCATCGTCGATGCCGCGGGCCCCGAGAGATACGTCATCCTCGTCAACGCGTCCGCGCCGCGCGATTGGATCCCGGGAGTCAATCGCGACCTCACCGCGTTCGCCGCCACGCACCCCCGGGTGGCCGTGGCCGACTGGGCCGGGGCGATCGCCGGCCGCACCGACCTGCTCGCCGGCGATCAGATCCACCCCGAGTCGGCAGGAGGCGAGCTCTACGCGAGCATGGTGAAGCGGGCGGTCGATGGCGCCGCGACCCAGCTCGCCACGGCTCAGTGGGCCGCGGAGCAGACCCGCACGACGCTTCTCGAGATGCTCGGGGCCGACGAGGATCAGTAGCGGCGGACCAGCACCCGGTCGCGTTCGTAGGCGGTGAAGCCCAACCCGCCGTAGAGCGCATTCGCCCCCGTCGGGCTCTCGGTGTCGACATCGAGCACGGCCATTCCGAGCCCCGCATCACGAATCGCCGCGAGCGATCGCGCGATGACGGCCGGAGCGAGGCCGCGGCGGCGGTGCGAGCGCACCACGCCGACGAGGTCGATGTAGGCGTTCGGACCGAGCACCTCGAAATCGCCCTCATTCACGGAGACCAGACAGAACGCGACGATGTTCCCCTCCTCGACCGCGAGCGTGCAGAGGTCGGGGCGGAGGAACGGACCGCCGATAAACTGCTGCCACCGCTCCGGCGGCGTCGGCAGACTTCCCCAGTGATCGCGGAACGCGTCGTTGCGCGCCAGCCGCGCGTCCTCCGCCCGGTCGGCCGAGAACGGCACCAGCTCCACGCCGTCGGGAGCGGCGACATCGTCGATCGGCTGCGCCAGGTCACGGTGCATCGTCGAGAACCACCGCTCGGTGCGATATCCGAGCGATTCGGCGATGCGCTCGAGCGCGGTGTTCTTCTCCGACGCGTACACCTGGATCTCGGAGGGAAGGGCAGCCGCGGCGGCATCCGCTTGCGTCGCCTCGCGTAGCTGCTCCTCCGCACGCTCGTGCTGCCATCGGAACAGAGCTGTGCCGATTCCCCGTCCGCGCTGTTCGGGACGCACCGCGCCGGTGAGGTAGATATGCAGGTGCTCCTCTCGCGAGGGGTGCAGCATCACGCTGCCGACAGCGAGGGCGTGCCCATCGGCGTCGAAGGCGATCATCGTGTCGCGCGCGTGATCGATGTGCGACAGTTCGAACGTCTCGGCCACATCCTCGCGCGGCGTCGTCCATGTCGGGTGATCGACGCGGTCGGCGGCGACGAGGACCCCCTGGATGATGTCGATGTCGTCCGGGGTAGCGGTACGCCAGCGCGCGACGGCGGGACAGGACGGTGCGTTCGGCTCGCTCACCCCTCCACCCTCCCACATGGGAGCCACCGGCCTCCCACGCGCACGACGACGGGCCCGCACCCTCCGGAGAGAGCACGGGCCCGTCGTGAGCGCGTGGCGCTGGTTACTTCTTGTCGTCCTCGGCGGGAGCCTCAGCGGCGTCCTCGGCCGCAGCCTCAGCAGCTGCGCCCTCTTCCGGCGACTCGGCGCCGGCGTCGGCGGCCGTGTCATCGGCGGGAGCCTCGGTGGCCTCCTCGACGGGAGCCTCCTCGGCCGGGGCCTCGGCGGCAGGAGCGGCCGCAGCCGACTTCTTCGCCGACTTCGGCTTGGGGTTCACCGGCTCGAGCACGAGCTCGATGACGGCCATGGGGGCGTTGTCGCCCTTGCGGTTGCCGATCTTCGTGATGCGGGTGTAGCCGCCTTCACGGTCGGCGACCAGCGGGGCGATCTCGGCGAAGAGCTCGTGCACGACGCTCTTGTCGCCGATGACCGTCGCGACGCGGCGGCGGGCGTGCAGGTCGCCGCGCTTGGCGAACGTGACGAGACGCTCGGCGTACGGACGCAGGCGCTTGGCCTTCGTCTCGGTCGTGGTGATCGACTTGTGCGTGAACAGCGCCGCGGCGAGGTTCGCGAGAAGCAGGCGCTCGTGTGCGGGGCCGCCTCCGAGGCGGGGACCCTTGG
Organism: Microbacterium arborescens; assembly: GCF_030369635.1. Classification (NCBI taxonomy): domain Bacteria; kingdom Bacillati; phylum Actinomycetota; class Actinomycetes; order Micrococcales; family Microbacteriaceae; genus Microbacterium; species Microbacterium arborescens. The sequence goes on from NZ_CP128474.1 coordinate 2,956,207, forward strand.
TGGGCTTAGGCATTTTTGATTACTCCAGGAAGAAGAGGGGGCTCAGAGGTTCTCGTCGTCGTATCCGCCGTAGAAGTGCGCACCGTCGAACCCGGGAACCGAGTCCTTCAGCGACAGGCCGAGGGAGACGAGCTTGTCGCGCACCTCGTCGACCGACTTCTGACCGAAGTTGCGGATGTTCATGAGCTGGGTCTCCGAGAGGGCGACCAGCTCGGACACCGTGTTGATGCCCTCACGCTTGAGGCAGTTGTACGAGCGGACCGAGAGGTCGAGGTCTTCGATCGGCATCGACAGCTCGTTGGTGAGGACCTCGGCGACCGGCGCGGGGCCGATCTCGATGCCCTCGGCCTCGACGTTCAGCTCGCGGGCCAGACCGAACAGCTCGACGAGCGTGCGTCCGGCCGAAGCAACGGCGTCGCGCGGCGAGATGGACGCCTTCGACTCGACGTCGAGGACGAGCTTGTCGAAGTCGGTGCGCTCACCGGCACGAGTGGCCTCGACGCGGTAGCTGACCTTGAGCACGGGCGAGTAGATCGAGTCGATCGGGATCTGACCGGCCTCGGCGTACTCGTTGCGGTTCTGGGTCGCCGAGACGTAGCCGCGACCGCGCTCGATGACGAGCTCGAGCTCGAACTTCGCGCTGTCGTTGAGCGTCGCGATGACCAGGTCGGGGTTGTGCACCTCGACACCGGCGGGAGCCGAGATGTCGGCGGCCGTGACCTCACCGGCACCGGTCTTGCGCAGGTAAGCCGTGATGGGCTCGTCGCGCTCGGACGAGACGACGAGCTGCTTGATGTTGAGGATGATCTCGGTGACATCCTCCTTCACGCCCGGAATCGTGCTGAACTCGTGCAGCACACCGTCGAAACGGATGCTGGTGACGGCGGCACCCGGGATGGACGACAGCAGGCTGCGGCGCAGCGCGTTGCCGATGGTGTAGCCGAAGCCGGGCTCGAGCGGCTCGACGACGAACCGGCTGCGGAACTCGCCGATCTTCTCCTCGGTCAGAGTGGGACGCTGTGCGATGAGCACTATGTGTTCCTTTCGATCACGTGACCGCTATATGACACGTGCAATTCAGTGAGGTGTTGAGTTTTCAAGGAAACGACGGAAGTCCGGATGCCGCGCGATGCGGCATCCGGATCCGTGTCAGCTCAGACGCGGCGGCGCTTGGGGGGACGGCAGCCGTTGTGGGCCTGCGGGGTGACGTCCTGGATGGACCCCACCTCGAGGCCGGCGGCCGTCAGCGAGCGAATCGCGGTCTCACGGCCCGAACCGGGGCCCTTCACGAAGACGTCGACCTTCTTGACGCCGTGCTCCTGCGCCTGACGCGCAGCGGACTCGGCGGCCATGCCGGCGGCGTAGGGGGTCGACTTGCGCGAGCCCTTGAAGCCGACGCCACCCGAGGAGGCCCAGCTGATGACGGCGCCCGACGGGTCGGTGATCGAGACGATCGTGTTGTTGAACGTCGACTTGATGTGGGCGTGACCCAGCGCGATGTTCTTCTTCTCCTTGCGGCGCGGCTTGCGCGCTGCGGACTTGGCCTGTGCCATGTGCGTGTTCTCCTAAACCTGTGGGGGCCGCGCCTTAGCGCGCCTTCTTCTTGCCGGCGACGGTGCGCTTGGGACCCTTGCGCGTACGCGCGTTGGTCTTGGTGCGCTGACCGCGCACGGGCAGGCCACGGCGGTGGCGCAGACCCTCGTAGGAACCGATCTCGACCTTGCGGCGGATGTCGGCGGCGACCTCGCGGCGCAGGTCACCCTCCACCTTGTAGTTGCCCTCGATGTAGTCGCGGAGCGCGACGAGCTGGTCGTCGCTGAGGTCCTTGACGCGGATGTTCTCGTCGATCTCCGTCGCTGCGAGGATCTCGTTCGAGCGGGTACGGCCCACGCCGTAGATGTACGTGAGGGCGATCACCACGCGCTTGTCGCGCGGGATGTCAACGCCGGCAAGACGTGCCATGCGGTTCTCCTAGGAGTAGTCGAAGGTATGGAGCAGGATCTGTGCTCGGGCCTTCGTCCCGAGGTGTCCCCCGCCGGCGTCGCCGGGCGGGCTCTGATCTGCCTGAGGTGTATTGAGTTGTCGTCGGACCGAGCGCCGCGTGCACGCGGCATCCGATCAGCCCTGGCGCTGCTTGTGACGCGGGTTCGACTTGCAGATGACCATGACGCGACCGTGGCGACGGATGACCTTGCAGTGGTCGCAGATGGGCTTGACGGAGGGGTTGACCTTCATGATGTTCCTGATTCGCTGTCTTCGCCGACGGAGCAGGAGCCCCGGGGCGTTACTTCTCGACCGGTGTGCGCTGGGCTCAGCGGTAGCGGTAGACGATGCGGCCGCGAGTCAGATCGTAGGGGCTGAGCTCCACGACCACGCGGTCTTCGGGGATGATGCGGATGTAGTTCTGTCGCATCTTTCCCGAGATCGTTGCGAGGACCTTGTGCCCGTTGCTCAGCTCGACGCGGAACATCGCGTTCGGCAGAGCCTCGGAGATCACGCCCTCGATCTCGATGACACCGTCTTTCTTCGCCATACGCTCGCTTACAGTTGTGCAGGCCGGTCGGTCTGCGTTGGATGGGATTTTCGGTGACACGCCGAGAGAGGCGCAACGCACCAAAGAGCAAGCATACGCGCTACCGCACGCTCCGGCAACTCGCCGTATCTTCTCCGGCGCGTCGCTCCGCGACGGTCAGTTGAAGAGCGTCGCGAACGAGCCCCGGGCGGGGATGGTGCTGTTCGAGATCGTCTCGCCGTTGACCGCGATCGTGGGCGTGCCGATGCCGTTCGCACCGGGCTGGATCGGCGTCTCCTTCGTCTTCGCGGTCACGAACGACTCGTAGGTGCGATCGGTGACGCACGAGTCGATGCCGGTGACGCCGGCGTCGGAGGCGATCTGCAGGATCTGCTCGTCGGTGAGGCCCGTCGACTGCTCCGCGGGCTGCTGCTCGAACATCGCCTGCATGAAGGGAACAGCGGCGTCGGGATCGGCCTCGGCCACGCAGTACATCGCGTTGGCCGAGCGGGTCGAGTACTCGGCCCCCTGCGAGTAGCGGTCGAGGATCGAGATCGGGTGGATGTTGAGGGTGATCGTGCCGTCGTTCACGAGGTCGAGGATCTCGGGACCGTACGTCGTCTCGAACTGACCGCAGATCGGGCACATGAAGTCGATGTAGGTGTCGAGCGTCTGCGACCCCTCGCCGACCACGACCGCGCCGGTCTCCTGGTTGATACCCGAGCCCGTGGGCGGGGTGCCCGGATCGGTCGCGCTGTTGTTCATCCACACCACGAGCGCGACGATGAGAGCCACGACGACCACCACGGCCGTCGACACCCAGATCGCGAACCAGTTGGTCTTGCCCGTCGCCGCAGTAGCCATCACTTCTCTCCTCAGCCGATTTCCGTCGGCACGATTCCATACGGAGCGAGCCCCGCGGCGCCACCGTCCGGTGCCGTGAGAACCCAGATTCCCCCATCATGCACCGCGACGCTATGTTCCCAATGGGAGCCGTCCGAGCCGTCGATCGTCGAGACGGTCCAGTCGTCATCCTCGGTGAAGGTCTCTTCCGAGCCCGCCACGACCATCGGCTCGATCGCGAGGACGAGACCGGGCTTGACCTCGGGGCCGAGGTCGGGAACGCGGTAGTTGAACACCGACGGCGCCTCGTGCATCTTGCGGCCGATACCATGCCCGACGTAGTCGCGCAGGATGCCGTAGCCCTCGCCCGAAGACTCGATCGACGTCTGGATCGCGTCGCCGATCTCACCGATGCGCTTCGCGTTCGCCATGGCGGCGATACCAGCCCACAGCGATTCCTCGGTCACCTCGGACAGCCGCTCACGCGCCGCGACGAGTTCCGGGCGGTCGGGATCGGGGATGACGATCGTGATCGCAGAATCACCGTTCCAGCCGCGGAACTGAGCGCCGGCGTCGATCGACAGGATGTCGCCGGGCTCGAGCGGGCGCGAGTTCGGGATGCCGTGCACGACCTGCTCGTTGACCGAGGCGCACACCGTGTGGCGGTAGCCGCGCACGAGCTGGAAGTTCGACTCGGCACCGCGCGAGCGGATCACGTCCGCCGCGATCGCGTCGAGCTCGAGCGTCGTCACGCCGGGGGCCACACGCTCGCGAACCGCTTGCAGCGCCGCCGCCGTGATGAGGCCGGGCTCGACCATCGCCTGCAGCTGTGCGGGCGACTTGTAGATGGAGCGGCGGCCGATCACGCCGTGATGCCGCGGGCGGTCAGGGCCGCGGTGATGCGCTCGGTGATCTCGTCGAGCGAGCCGACCCCGTCGATCTGGTCGACGATGCCGCGCTCGCGGAAGACGTCGAGGATCGGCGCCGTCTCGTTCTCGTAGATCGAGAGACGCTTCGCGATCGACTCCGCGTTGTCGTCGTCGCGACCCTGCTCGGCCGCGCGCTTCGACAGCCGAGCGATCGACTCCTCGCGGGGGACGACCAGCTCGATGACGCCGGTCAGCTCCTCACCGCGACTGCGGAGGAATGCGTCGAGGTCGGCGACCTGGGCCAGGTTGCGGGGGTACCCGTCGAGCAGGAACCCGCCGGCGGCGTCGTCCTGTGCGAGACGATCGCGCACGATCGCGCTCGTCAGCTCGTCGGGAACCAGGTCGCCACCGTCGATGATCGCCTTGACCTGCTGACCGAGCGGAGTGCCCTCCTTGACATTCGCCCGGAAGACATCGCCGGTCGACACGGCGGGAACGCCGAGGGCCTCGGCGATGCGCACTCCCTGAGTGCCCTTGCCCGAGCCCTGCGGCCCGACGATCAGCAGACGCGCAGCCGTCATCGCAGCAACCCTTCGTAGTGGCGCTGCTGAAGCTGCGCGTCGATCTGCTTCACCGTCTCGAGTCCGACACCCACGATGATGAGGATCGATGCGCCGCCGAACGGGAAGTTCTGGTTCGCACCGACCGTCGCGAGCGCGATCAGCGGCAGCAGGGCGATGAGCCCCAGGTAGATCGAGCCGGGAGCGGTGATGCGGGTGAGCACGTAGTCGAGGTACTCCGCGGTGGGGCGACCGGCACGGATGCCGGGGATGAACCCGCCGTACTTCTTCATGTTGTCGGCGACGTCGACCGGGTTGAACGTGATCGCGACGTAGAAGTAGGTGAAGCCGATGATCAGCAGGAAGTACACCGCCATGTACAGCGGGCTGTCGCCGGTCGTGAAGTACTGCTGGATCCACGCCACCCAGCCGGGCACGTTGCCGTCGGCATCCGGGTTCTGATTGAACTGCGCGATCAGCGCGGGGATGTAGAGCAGCGACGAGGCGAAGATGACGGGCACCACGCCGGCCATGTTGACCTTGATCGGAATGTACGTGTTCGTCCCGCCGTAGGTGCGTCGGCCGACCATCCGCTTGGCGTATTGGACGGGGATGCGCCGCTGCGACTGCTCGACGAAGACGACGAGGGCGACGACGGCGATACCGACAGCGAGCACGAGGAGGAAGATCTCGAAGCCGCGCGCGACGGCGATCGACCACAGGGCGGCCGGGAAGGTCGCCGCGATCGAGGTGAAGATGAGGATCGACATGCCGTTGCCGACGCCGCGCTCGGTGACGAGCTCGGCGAACCACATGATCAGGCCCGTGCCGGCGGTCATCGTGATGATCATCAGGAGCTGTGCGTACCAGGCCTCCGAGGTCAGCAGCTGCGCGCACTCGGGAACACCGGTCACGGGGATCAGCTGACCCGAGCGTGCGACCGTCACGAGAGTGGTCGACTGCAGCAGCGCCAGCGCGATGGTGAGGTAGCGCGTGTACTGCGTGAGCTTCGCCTGACCCGACTGGCCCTCCTTGTAGAGGGTCTCGAAGTGCGGGATGACCACACGCAGCAGCTGCACGATGATCGTCGCGGTGATGTACGGCATGACGCCGAGGGCGAAGATCGACAGCTGCAGCAGCGCGCCGCCCGAGAACAGGTTCACGAGCGAGAGCAGGCCCTGCGCGGTTCCGCTCTGGTCGAGACAGCTCTGCACGTTCGGGAAATTGACGAACGGCGTCGGGACGTGGGCGCCCAGGCGGTAGATGGCGATGATCGCCAGGGTGAAGCCGATCTTCCGCCGGAGATCCGGGGTGCGGAAGACCCGCGCAATGGCGCTGAACAAGTGGATTCCTCCCAAGGGATGGGCGGCGTCTCGGGAAGACACCGTCAACCAGGGTATCCCAGGCCGTTCACTCGCGCGCCTCGGATACGACGAAGCGAGGGCCGGAGCGAACCCCGGCCCTCGCTGGCGAATTACTTGATGGACCCGCCGGCCGCGACGATCTTCTGCTCGGCAGAGCCCGAGACCTTGTCGACCGACACGTTCAGCGCCACCGAGATGTCGCCGGTGCCGAGCACCTTGACCTTCTCGTTCTTGCGGACGGCACCCTTGGCGACCAGGTCGCCGATGGTGACGTCGCCGCCCTGCGGGTACAGCTCCGCGAGCTTGTCCAGGTTCACGACCTGGTACTCGACGCGGAACGGGTTCTTGAACCCGCGCAGCTTCGGGGTGCGCATGTGGAGCGGCATCTGGCCACCCTCGAAGCCCACCTTGACCTGGTAGCGAGCCTTCGTACCCTTGGTACCGCGGCCCGCCGTCTTGCCCTTCGAGCCCTCACCGCGACCGACACGGGTCTTCGCGGTGTTGGATCCGGGGACCGGACGCAGGTGGTGCACCTTCAGCACACCGGGACGAGCGGCCGTGGTCTCGGCCTTCGCCTTCTTGTCGTCCTTCTTCTCAGCCATCAGTCGATCTCCTCAACCTTCACGAGGTGCGCGACGGTCTTGACGTAGCCGCGCGTCTGCGCGTCGTCGGGACGGACGACCGAGTCGCCGATCCGCTTGAGACCCAGCGAACGCAGCGTGTCGCGCTGGTTCTGCTTCTCGCTCACCTTGGACTTGACCTGGGTGACCTTCAGTCGAGCGGCCATCAGGCACCTACCTTCTGTGCGGCGTTCGCCTCGGCCTCAGCGCGCACGAGACGAGCCGGCGCGACCTGGTCGAAGTCCAGGCCACGGCGTGCGGCGACCGCACGGGGCTCCTCGAGCTGCTTCAGTGCCTCGACGGTCGCGTGCACGATGTTGATCGTGTTCGACGAGCCGAGCGACTTCGACAGGACGTCGTGGATACCGGCGCACTCGAGCACGGCGCGGACGGGACCACCGGCGATAACACCGGTACCGGCCGCGGCCGGACGCAGGAGCACCACGCCGGCGGCTGCCTCACCCTGCACGGGGTGCGGGATGGTCGAGCCGGTGCGGGGAACGCGGAAGAAGTTGCGCTTGGCCTCTTCGACACCCTTGGAGATGGCGAGGGGGACCTCACGCGCCTTGCCGTAGCCGACGCCCACCAGACCGTTGCCGTCGCCGACGACGACGAGAGCGGTGAAGCTGAAGCGACGACCACCCTTGACGACCTTCGACACGCGGTTGATCGTGACGACGCGCTCCAGGAACTGGCTCTTGTCGGCGTCGCGCGAACCGCGGTCACGGTTGTTGTTGCGCTCGCGGCTGCCGCGGCGGGGCTCGCGGGCCTCGCGCTCGACGGGAGCGGTGCCTGCGGCCTGCTCGGTCGTAGCCTGTTCGGTCACAGGGTTCTCTCCGTTGTTGTTGGTCACTGCATCGCTCACAGGTTCAGACCTCCCTCGCGAGCGCCGTCGGCGATCGCTGCGACACGGCCCGCGTAGCGGTTGCCACCGCGGTCGAACACGACGTCTGCGACGCCGGCGGCCTTGGCGCGCTCGGCGACGAGCTCGCCGACCTTGCGGGCCTTGGCGGTCTTGTCACCGTCGAACGTGCGCAGGTCGGCCTCGAGGGTCGACGCGGATGCCACGGTGTGGCCCTTCGCGTCGTCGACGAGCTGCACGAAGACGTGGCGGGCCGAGCGGGTCACGACCAGGCGCGGCCGGACCTCGGTGCCCACGATCTTCTTGCGAAGGCGGGCGTGACGACGCGCGCGCGCGTCGGACTTGCTCTTCACAGCCATGCTTACTTACCAGCCTTTCCGGCCTTGCGGCGGACGACCTCGCCCGCGTACCGCACACCCTTGCCCTTGTACGGCTCGGGCTTGCGGATCTTGCGGATGTTGGCCGCGGTCTCGCCGACCGCCTGCTTGTCGATGCCGCTGACCGTGAGCTTGTTGTTGCCCTCGACGGTCAGGGTGATGCCGGCGGGTGCCTCGACGGTGACGGGGTGCGAGAAGCCGAGAGCGAACTCGACGGACGAGCCCTTCTGAGCGACGCGGTAACCGGTGCCGACGACCTCGAGACCCTTGGTGTAGCCCTGGGTCACGCCGATGATGTTGTTGTTGATCAGGGTGCGGGTCAGGCCGTGCAGGGCACGCGACTCGCGCTCGTCATCCGGGCGGGTGACGAGAACCTGGTTCTCCTCGACCTTGGCCTCGATGGGCTTGGCGACGGTCAGTCGCAGCTCGCCCTTGGGGCCCTTGACGAGGACGTCCTGTCCGGCGACCTCGACGGTCACACCGGCAGGGATGTCAATGGGAAGACGTCCAATACGCGACATCAGATCACCACACGTAGGCGAGGACTTCCCCGCCGACGCCCTTCGACTCGGCCTGGCGGTCCGTGAGGAGGCCAGAGGAGGTGGACAGAATCGCGACGCCCAGGCCACCGAGGACCGTGGGCAGCTCGGTCGACTTCGCGTAAACGCGGAGACCGGGCTTGGAGACGCGCTTGATGCCGGCGATCGACCGCTCGCGGTTGGGGCCGTACTTCAGCGTCATGGTGAGGGTCTGGCCGACACGAGCATCGGAGACCTCCCAGCTGGAGATGTAGCCCTCCTGCTTGAGGATCTCGGCGATGTTGGTCTTGAGCTTCGAGCTCGGCAGCGACACGGAGTCGTGGTGCGCCGAGTTCGCGTTGCGCAGACGGGTCAGCATATCTGCGACCGGGTCTGTCATCGTCATAGGTGTTTTCCTTTGATCATGAGGTTTCGACTGCCGTTACACGACAGGCGACCTTCGATGAATGTCCATATTCAGTTGTGCAGTCGTTCGGCCCCGGAGCATGCCCCGAGGCCGAACGATCGATTGTACCGGATTAGGCCTGGGCGTTGTCCGCGGTGAACGGGAAGCCCAGCTGGCGAAGCAGCGAGCGTCCCTCGTCATCCGTCTTCGCCGTCGTGACGATCGTGATGTCGAAACCGCGGACGCGGTCGATGCGGTCCTGGTTGATCTCGTGGAAGACCGCCTGCTCCTGCAGACCGAAGGTGTAGTTGCCGTGACCGTCGAACTGCTTGGGCGACAGACCGCGGAAGTCGCGGATGCGGGGCAGCGCGAGGTTCACGAGGCGGTCGATGAACTCCCACGCACGGTCGCCACGGAGGGTGACGTGCGCGCCGATGGCCTGGCCCTCGCGCAGCTTGAACTGCGCGATGGACTTACGGGCCTTCGTGACGATCGGCTTCTGACCCGTGATCTTCGTCAGGTCGTCCACAGCGCCGTCGATCACCTTGCTGTCGCGAGCTGCCTCGCCGACACCGGTGTTCACGACGACCTTCACGAGACCGGGGATCTGCATGACGTTGGCGTAGCCGAACTCGTCCTGCAGAGCCTTCTTGATCTCGCTCTGGTACTTCTGCTTCAGGCGGGGCTGGATCTTGCCAGCCGCCGCGGCAGTGGTGCTGCTCATATTCAGAGGTCCTTGCCGCTCTTCTTCGCGTAACGCACGCGGACGGTGCGCTTCACGCCGTCCTTCGTCTTCTCCTCGACGCGGTGGCCGACGCGGGTCGGCTTCTTCGTCTCGGGGTCGACGATCTGGACGTTCGAGATGTGGATGGGGGCCTCGAAGGTCTCGATGCCGCCCGTCTTGGTGCCACGCTGCGTCTGACCGACGCGGCTGTGCTTGGTGACGTAGTTCACGCCCTCGACGATGACGCGGTTCTGCTCGACGAGGACCTCGAGGACCTTGCCCTGCTTGCCGCGGTCGCCGCCGCGCTCGGGCTTGGCGCCCGTGATGACCTGAACCAGGTCACCCTTCTTGATGTTCGCCATGATCAGATGACCTCCGGGGCGAGCGAGACGATCTTCATGAACTTCTTGTCGCGAAGCTCACGACCGACCGGTCCGAAGATGCGGGTGCCGCGGGGCTCCCCGTCGTTCTTCAGGATGACGGCGGCGTTCTCGTCGAACTTGATGTACGAGCCGTCGGAACGGCGCGTCTGCTTGACGGTGCGGACGATGACGGCCTTGACGACATCACCCTTCTTGACGTTGCCACCGGGGATCGCGTCCTTGACGGTGGCGACGATGATGTCGCCCAGTCCGGCGTACCGGCGGGCGGAGCCGCCGAGCACACGGATGGTGAGCAGCTCCTTGGCGCCGGTGTTGTCGGCGACCTTGAGGCGGGATTCGGTCTGAATCATGAGATCACTTCGCCTTCTCGAGGACCTCGACCAGACGCCAGCGCTTGGTGGCGCTCAGCGGGCGAGTCTCGTTGATGAGGACGAGGTCGCCGATGCCGGCGGTGTTGGCCTCGTCGTGGGCCTTGACCTTCGACGTGCGGCGGATGACCTTGCCGTAGAGCGGGTGCTTCACGCGGTCCTCGACCTCGACGACGATCGTCTTGTCCATCTTGTCGCTCACGACGTAGCCACGACGAGCCTTGCGGTAACCGCGGGCGTTCTCGTCGCGGACGTCGTGCGCGGCCGACTCGTGGCCGGCGGCCGCGGGTGCCGTTGCGGCATCCTTCTTCTCAGCCATCACTCGGTCTCTTCCTTCGCGGCCTCGGTGGCGTCATCCGCCTTCTTGGCCTTGGTCTTCTTCGCCTTCGGCGCCTCCGCGACGGGCGTGGCACGGATGCCGAGCTCGCGCTCGCGGATCACCGTGTAGAGCCGCGCGATGTCGCGCTTGACCGCACGGATGCGGCCGTGGCTCTCGAGCTGGCCGGTGGCCGACTGGAAGCGCAGGTTGAACAGCTCTTCCTTGGCCTTGCGCAGCTCCTCGACGAGGCGCTGGTCTTCGAACGTGTCGAGCTCGCTCGGGGCGAGCGTCTTGGTGCCGACAGCCATTACGCGTCGCCCTCCTCGCGCTTGATGATGCGTGCCTTAAGCGGCAGCTTGTGAATGGCACGGGTCAGGGCCTCGCGAGCGAGCTCCTCGTTGACTCCGGCGACCTCGAAGAGGACGCGACCCGGCTTGACGTTGGCGACCCACCACTCCGGCGAGCCCTTACCCGAACCCATGCGGGTCTCGGCGGGCTTCTTGGTGAGCGGACGGTCGGGGTAGACGTTGATCCACACCTTGCCGCCACGCTTGATGTGACGCGTCATGGCGATACGAGCGGACTCGATCTGACGGTTGGTCACATAAGCGGGCGTGAGTGCCTGGATGCCGAACTCGCCGAAGGAGACCTTCGTGCCGCCGGTGGCCTGGCCATCGCGCTTGGGGTGGTGCTGCTTGCGGTACTTGACCTTACGGGGGATAAGCATCAGGCCGACGCTCCTTCTGCCACGGGGGCCTCGTTGCGGGGACCACGACGGCGGTCACCGCGGTCGTCGCGACCGCGCGAGGTCTTCGGCGCGTTGGCCTGCTCGCGAGCGAGCTCCTTGGCCGTCAGGTCGCCCTTGTAGATCCAGACCTTCACGCCGATGCGGCCGAAGGTGGTCTTGGCCTCGTAGAAGCCGTAGTCGATGTTCGCGCGGAGCGTGTGCAGGGGCACGCGGCCCTCGCGGTAGAACTCCGAGCGGCTCATCTCCGCGCCGCCGAGGCGGCCCGAGACCTGGATCCGGATGCCCTTGGCGCCGGCGCGCTGAGCGCCCTGCAGACCCTTGCGCATCGCGCGGCGGAACGCCACACGAGCCGAGAGCTGCTCGGCGATGCCCTGCGCGACGAGCTGGGCGTCGGCCTCGGGGTTCTTGACCTCGAGGATGTTGAGCTGGATCTGCTTGCCGGTGAGCTTCTCGAGGTCGGCGCGGATGCGCTCGGCCTCGGCGCCGCGGCGACCGATCACGATGCCCGGGCGGGCGGTGTGGATGTCGACGCGGACGCGGTCACGGGTGCGCTCGATCTCGATGTTGCTGACGCCGGCGCGGTCGAGCGACGTGGTCAGCAGACGACGGATCTTGATGTCCTCGGCGACGTAGTCGGCGTAACGCTGGCCCGGCTTGGTCGAGTCCGAGAACCAACGCGACACGTGGTCCGTGGTGATGCCGAGGCGGAAGCCGTACGGGTTGACTTTCTGTCCCATTACTTGCTCGCCTTCTTGCTCGTACCGGCGGCCGCGGCATCCGCGTTCTCCGGCGTCGACAGCACGACCGTGATGTGGCTCGTGCGCTTCTTGATCTGGAAGGCACGACCCTGGGCGCGGGGCTGGAAACGCTTGAGCGTCGTGCCCTCGTCGACGTACGCGTTCTTCACGTACAGGTCTGCATCGTCCAGGAACTCGTTGTCCTTGTCGGCCTTGACGCGAGCGTTCGCGACCGCCGAGGCGACGAGCTTGTAAATCGGCTCGCTGGCGCTCTGGGGGGCGAACTTCAGGATGGCGAGTGCCTCCTGAGCCTGCTTGCCCTTGATGAGCGCGACGACACGACGAGCCTTCTGAGGGGTCACGCGGATGTGCTTCACGCGCGCGGTGGATTCCACCATGTCTCTCCTCCTCTGTCCTCTCTGGAACTGCCCCCGCGTCAGCGGCGGCGGCCCTTCTTGTCGTCCTTCACGTGGCCGCGGAAGGTGCGGGTGGGCGCGAATTCGCCCAGCTTGTGGCCGACCATGGTCTCGGACACGAACACAGGGATGTGCTTGCGTCCGTCGTGCACGGCGATCGTGTGGCCGAGCATGGCCGGGATGATCATCGAACGGCGCGACCAGGTCTTGATGACGTTCTTGGAGCCGGCTTCGTTCTGCGCGACCACCTTGCGAAGCAGGTGCTCGTCGACGAAGGGGCCCTTCTTCAGGCTGCGAGGCATCTTCCTCTACTCCTACTTGCGCTTCTTGCCGGCGTTGCGACGGCGGACGATGTACTTGTCGCTCTCCTTGTTGGGGTGGCGGGTGCGACCCTCAGCCTGGCCCCAGGGAGTGACGGGGTGACGTCCACCGGACGTCTTGCCCTCACCACCACCGTGCGGGTGGTCGACCGGGTTCATGGCGACACCACGAACCGTCGGGCGAACGCCCTTCCAGCGCTTGCGGCCGGCCTTGCCCCAGTTGATGTTCGACTGCTCGGCGTTGCCGACCTCGCCGATGGTCGCGCGGCAGCGCGCATCGACGTTGCGGATCTCGCCGGAGGGCAGACGCAGCTGGGCGTAGGGGCCGTCCTTCGCGACCAGACGCACGCTGGCGCCGGCCGAGCGAGCCATCTTCGCGCCGCCGCCGGGGCGGAGCTCGATGGCGTGGATGACCGTACCGGTCGGGATGTTGCGCAGCGGCAGGTTGTTGCCGGGCTTGATGTCAGCGCCGGCACCCGACTCGACGATGTCGCCCTGCTGGAGCTTGTTCGGGGCGATGATGTAACGCTTCTCGCCGTCGAAGTAGTGCAGCAGCGCGATGCGTGCGGTGCGGTTGGGGTCGTACTCGATGTGAGCGACCTTGGCGTTGACGCCGTCCTTGTCGTTGCGACGGAAATCGATCACGCGGTACTGGCGCTTGTGGCCACCACCGATGTGACGGGTCGTGATGCGGCCCTGGTTGTTACGGCCACCGGTCTTGGCGATCGGGCGGAGGAGCGACTTCTCGGGCGTCGATCGGGTGATCTCGGCGAAGTCGGCCACCGACGAACCGCGGCGACCCGGGGTCGTGGGCTTGTACTTGCGAATAGCCATGTTCGTTGTCCTCTATCCCGACCGTCAGCCGACTGCCGTGAAGATGTCGATGGTGCCCGACTTCAGGGTGACGATGGCGCGCTTGGTGTCCTTGCGCTTGCCGGTGCCGAAGCGGGTGCGACGGGACTTGCCCGCGCGGTTGAGCGTGTTGACCGCGGCGACCTTGACACCGAAGATCTTCTCGATCGCGAGCTTGATCTCGGTCTTCGAAGCGCGGGGGTCCACGAGGAACGTGTACTTGCCCTCGTCGATGAGCCCGTAGCTCTTCTCGGAGACGACCGGCTTCAGGATGATGTCGCGCGGGTCCTTGTTGACGGCGGTCATGCCGAGACCTCCTCGGTGGCGCCGGCCTTGGACGCGACGAACGCGTCGTAGGCGGCCTTGGTGAAGACGAGGTCGTCCGAGACGAGCACGTCGTAGGCGTTGAGCTGGTCGAACGTCAGCACGTGGACGTACGCGAGGTTGCGCACGCTCTTGACGGTGATCTCGTCACCGCGCTCGATGACCACGAGGACGTTCTTCGTGGCGCCGAGACCGGTCAGCACGGCGGCTGCGGCCTTGGTCGAGGGCGCGCCCTCGACACCGAACGAGTCGATGATGTGCAGACGCTGGCCGCGAGCACGGTCGCTGAGCGCTCCGAGGAGTGCGGCGGCGACCATCTTCTTGGGGGTGCGCTGCGAGTAGTTGCGCGGCTTGGGGCCGTGCACGATGCCACCACCGGTCATGTGCGGCGCGCGGATCGAGCCCTGACGGGCGTTACCCGTGCCCTTCTGCTTGAAGGGCTTGCGGCCGGCGCCCGAGACCTCACCGCGACGCTTGGTCGAGTGGGTGCCCTGGCGAGCCGCCGCGAGCTGCGCGACGACGACCTGGTGGATGAGGGGAACGTTGGTCTTGACGTCGAAGAGCGCGGCGGGCAGCTCCACGGAGCCGGCCTTCTTGCCGGAAGCGCTCCGGACGTCGAGCGCGAGAGTCGAGTCAGCCATGATCAGGCACCCTTCACAGCGTTGCGGACGTAGACGATGCGGCCGCGTGCACCGGGGACGGCGCCCTTGACGAGCAGCAGACCCTTCTCGGCGTCGACGGCGTGCACCGTGAGGTTGAGGACGGTCACGCGCTCGCCACCCATGCGGCCGGCCATGCGCATGCCCTTGAAGACGCGGCTGGGCGTCGACGAGGCACCGATGGAACCGGGCTTGCGGTGGTTGCGGTGCGCACCGTGCGAGGCCGAGACGCCCTTGAAGTTGTGGCGCTTCATGACACCCGCGGTGCCCTTGCCCTTGCTGGTGCCGACGACGTCGACCAGCTGGCCGGCCTCGAACGTGTCACCGGCGGTGAGCTCCTGACCGAGTGAGTAGTCAGCGGCATCCGCCGTGCGCACCTCGGTGAGATGGCGACGGGGGGTCACGCCGGCGGCCTCGAAGTGGGCCGTGAGGGGCTTGTTGACCTTGCGGGGGTCGATCTGGCCGGCAGCGATCTGAACGGCCGAGTAGCCGTCCTTCTCGGGCGTACGGACCTGGGTGACCACGTTCGGCGCGATCTCGATGACCGTGACGGGGACGAGCTTGCCCTGCTCGTTCCAGACCTGGGTCATGCCGAGCTTGGTGCCGAGGAGGCCCTTGGAAACCTTGGAGTTGATGTCAGCCATGTCGAACCTCAGAGCTTGATCTCGATGTTGACGTCGGCCGGGAGGTCGAGTCGCATGAGCGAGTCGACAGCCTTCGGCGTCGGGTCGACGATGTCGATCAGACGCTTGTGGGTGCGCATCTCGAAGTGCTCGCGGCTGTCCTTGTACTTGTGGGGCGACCGGATGACGCACACGACGTTCTTCTCGGTCGGCAGCGGCACGGGGCCGACGACAGTCGCGCCCGCACGGGTCACGGTGTCGACGATCTTGCGTGCCGAGGTGTCGATGACCTCGTGGTCGTACGACTTCAGGCGAATGCGGATCTTCTGTCCCGCCATTTGTCTGCTCACTCTCTTTATCGCGTCTTACGTCTCGCTGGTCGCGAGCGCATTGGACGCCCGGTGGCGCGGTCTGCGCCGGGCACTTCTCACCGCCGGGGCGGTGATGCTGCACCACTGTTCTGATGTCAAACCCGCGAGTCTCCCCGCGGTTCCGCACCGTGCGCGCAGGCGCGCATCCTGTCTCCAGGTCGGTGTGGGGTTCGATGTTCATCTGCCCGTGGCCTAGGACTCTGCGCTTCGCGCCGCCTATGCACTGTCGTGACAGTGATCCGGGATGCTGGGCACCCGTCGGAATGTGGAACCTGGATAGTCTACGTGCCGCCCGGGCGTGTCGCAAACCCGGGCGTGTCGCGATATCCGCGTGACGCCGGGCGCGGCCGCCGCGGGCCGCCGAACACGTACCGCCGCCGCGACCGCGCACCTTCTATGGTGCACCCTCGCGGCGATGGTGCGCGTTCGGCGGGATGGGTTGGGGGGTGGGTTGGGGGGGGTGGGTTGGGGGGTGGGTTGGGGGGGGTGGGTTGGGGGGTGGGTTGGGGGGTGGGTTGGGGGGTGGGTGGGTCAGCGCAGGAGAGCGTGGGCGCGGAGGAATGCGGCGAACGTCGGGCGTGAGGCGAGTCGCTCCCACCCCCACCGGATCGGAGTCCAGCCGGTCGCCGCGACGATGCGACTCTCGCGATCGCGCTGCTCGCGCAGCACGTCACGAGGTGAGCGGCCCGCCGTGAACGCGGGATCGACGTACTTGCCGTCGCCGTCGAACTCGCCGAACCTCCGCAGCCGGGGCCACGCGAAATCGAGGAACGCCCACCGCCCGCCGCCGAGAGCCACCGGATGCTGGAGCGTCGGCTCCGTGGCGCCGAGCTGCTGCATCCACAGCCGACTGATGCTCTCACCCGGCAGCTGCGCGCGGCCGTCGGCGATCGAGACCACGAAGCGCGCGCGACGGATGCCGCGGGCACCGGGAGCCCGCTCGATGCGACCGGCCACGTCGGCGACCAGCGCCGCGGCGGCAGCCCGGTCGTAGACGCCCCGGCCCTGCCACGCCACCGCTCGCAGCGCCGCATCCATCGCCGCTGTCGCGGTCTCGGCCCTCTCGGCGCAGAGCACATCGAACAACGTGCGCGCGATGTTCGTCGCCTGCAGCGCATCGACGGACGTGATGTCGGAAGCGATGACCTCGTGCCGATGCCGCACGACGTCGCTGCGACTCGGAGCCGGCGCCGGGCCGAGCTCGAGAGTGTGCACGCGAGCGTCGTCGCCGCGGTGGACCGGCAGCCCATGCAGCGCAGCGGCTGTCGCGTGCGAGAAGACCGGATCGCGTGTGGCGACCGCGGCGAGAGCGAGCGCACGCAGCCGCATCCGCTCCTCCGGCCGTGCAGCCGCCCACCGGGATGCCGCGACGTAGACCCCCCTCCGCACGCGCACGAGCTCCCCGTCGGCGACGGCACGGTCGAGAGTGGACGCCTCGCCATGACGACGCGCATCGCGCCGGAGGATCAGGTCGTCGTGCTCGGTCACTCCCCCACGGTGCCCGCCCCCGCAGCCCCGCTCCTCCCCGCCCGCGCTCCCCGCGCATAGCCCCGCGCCCCGCACCGCTGGGGAGGAACCCCCGCGGGAACGCGAAAACGCACCGTCGACGCGACCACGCACCAGCTACGGTGCGCCCTCGCGGCGGCGGTGCGTTCTCGGCGCTCGGCCTACTGGTTGCCGATGTTCTTGTCGACGTTCTCGCGCACCTCGTCGATCTTCGCGTGCTGCTGCTCCGGCACGACCTTCTTCACGGCATCCGCCGCGCCCTGGAGGAACTTGTCGCTGACCTCTTCGGCCTTCTCGCTCTTGAGGGCCTCCTCGATCTTGTCGCGGTTCTGCTCGAACATCTGCTTGCCCTTGTTGATGATGTCGTCCACGCCCATGGCACGGTCCTTTCGTCGAACGGTTGAAGCCATGACAGCGCGCCGCAGGGCCGGCGTCAACAGCTTGCGAAACGACGGAACCCCCCGGACCCGAAGGTCCGAGGGGTTCCGCGAAGGAAGTCGAGAGACTTACTTGATGATCTTGGTCACCGTGCCGGCGCCGACGGTGCGGCCACCCTCACGGATCGCGAAGCCGAGGCCCTCTTCCATGGCGATCGGCTGGATGAGCTCGACCGACATGTCGGTGGTGTCACCGGGCATGACCATCTCGGTGCCCTCGGGCAGCGAGATGACGCCGGTGACGTCCGTGGTGCGGAAGTAGAACTGCGGGCGGTAGTTCGTGTAGAAGGGGTTGTGACGGCCACCCTCCTCCTTCGAGAGGATGTAGGCAGTGCCCTCGAAGTTGGTGTGCGGGGTAACCGAACCCGGCTTCACGACGACCTGGCCACGCTCGACGTCGTCACGCTTGGTGCCGCGGAGGAGCAGACCACAGTTCTCGCCGGCCCAGGCCTCGTCGAGCTGCTTGTGGAACATCTCGATACCCGTGACCGTGGTCTTCTGCGTCGGGCGGATGCCGACGATCTCGACCTCGGAGTTGATGGCGAGGGTGCCACGCTCGGCGCGACCGGTGACGACGGTTCCACGACCGGTGATCGTGAAGACGTCCTCGACGGGCATGAGGAACGGCTTGTCCTTGTCACGCACCGGGTCGGGGATCGACTCGTCGACGGCGTCCATGAGCTCGACGATGGCGTTGACCCACTTCTCGTCGCCCTCGAGAGCCTTCAGGCCCGAGACGCGGACGACGGGAGCGTTGTCACCGTCGAAGTCCTGCGACGACAGCAGCTCGCGAACCTCGAGCTCGACGAGCTCGAGGATCTCCTCGTCGTCGACCATGTCGGACTTGTTGAGCGCGACCAGCAGGTAGGGCACGCCGACCTGCTTGGCGAGCAGGACGTGCTCGCGGGTCTGAGCCATCGGGCCGTCGGTGGCGGCGACCACGAGGATCGCGCCGTCCATCTGAGCGGCACCGGTGATCATGTTCTTGATGTAGTCAGCGTGACCCGGGGCGTCGACGTGAGCGTAGTGACGCTTGGGGGTCTCGTACTCGACGTGCGAGATGTTGATCGTGATACCACGCTGACGCTCTTCGGGCGCCGAGTCGATGGACGCGAAGTCACGCTGCACGTTGGTGGCCGACGGGTACTTGTCAGCGAGCACCTTCGAGATCGCTGCGGTGAGCGTCGTCTTGCCGTGGTCGACGTGACCGATGGTTCCGATGTTGACGTGCGGCTTGGTCCGCTCGAACTTGGCCTTAGCCACTGGGTCCTCCTCAGGACTGTCGTTGTAGATCTCCGGGCGCTGGATTGCGACCGGTTCTCTACGGGGATGTTTTCACTCTAGTAGAGAGGTCGATATTCAGTTTGAGTGGATGCCGGGAGCGTGGGCCCCCGGCACCCCGAGGGCTTACTCGCCCTTGTTCTTCTGGACGATCTCGTCGGCCACCGCGCGGGGGACCTCGGAGTAGCTGTCGAACTCCATCGAGTAGACCGCGCGGCCCGAGGTCTTCGAGCGCAGGTCACCGATGTAGCCGAACATCTCCGACAGGGGGACGAGAGCGCGGACGATCTTGATGCCCGAGCCGTCCTCCATCGACTGGATCTGGCCACGACGGGAGTTCAGGTCGCCGATGACGTCGCCCATGTACTCCTCGGGCGTACGCACCTCGACGGCCATCAGAGGCTCGAGGATGACCGGGTTGGCCTTCCGCAGCGCCTCCTTGAAGCCCATCGAACCGGCGATCTTGAACGCCATCTCGGACGAGTCGACGTCGTGCGACGCGCCGTCGAGCAGGATCGCCTTGACACCCACGATGGGGTAGCCGGCGAGCACGCCGACGTTCATCGCGTCCTGGAAGCCCTGGTTGGTCGGCTCGATGTACTCGCGCGGGATACGGCCACCGGTGACCTTGTTCTCGAACTCGTACGTCTTGTCGGCCGTGACCTCGAGGGGCTCGATCGCGAACTGGATCTTCGCGAACTGACCCGAACCACCGGTCTGCTTCTTGTGGGTGTAGTCGTGACGCTCGACGGCCTTCTTGATCGTCTCGCGGTACGCGACCTGCGGCTTGCCGACGTTCGCCTCGACGCGGAACTCGCGCTTCATGCGGTCGACGAGGATGTCGAGGTGCAGCTCGCCCATGCCCTTGATGACGGTCTGACCCGTCTCGGGGTTGAGCTCGGTGCGGAACGTCGGGTCCTCTTCGGCGAGCTTCTGGATGGCGACACCCAGCTTCTCCTGGTCGGCCTTGGTCTTCGGCTCGATCGCGACCTCGATGACGGGCTCGGGGAACGTCATCGACTCGAGGACGACGGGCTCCGCCGGGTCGGCCAGGGTGTCACCGGTGGTGGTGTCCTTCAGGCCGATGACGGCGTAGATGTTGCCCGCGGTGAGCGAGTCGACCGGGTTCTCCTTGTTGGCGTGCATCTGGAAGATCTTCCCGATGCGCTCCTTCTTGCCCTTGGTCGAGTTGATGACCTGCGCGCCCGAGTCGAGGTGACCCGAGTACACGCGGACGTAGGTGAGGCGACCGAAGAACGGGTGCACGGCGACCTTGAACGCCAGCGCCGCGAACGGGTCGTTGGCGTCGGGGTGACGCTCGATGATCTTCTCTTCGTCCTTCGGGTCGTGCGCCTCGATGGCGGGCACGTCGAGGGGCGAGGGGAGGAAGTCGACGACCGCGTCGAGCATGGGCTGCACACCGCGGTTCTTGAACGCCGAGCCGCAGAGCACGGGGTACAGGTCGCCCGCGACGGTGAGCTTGCGGATCGCGCCCTTGATCTCGGCGACGGTCAGCTCTTCACCGCCGAAGAACTTCTCGAGCAGCGCGTCGTCGGACTCGGCGACGGTCTCGAGGAGCCGCTGGCGGTACTCGGCGGCCTTGTCGGCGAGGTCGGCCGGGATCTCCTGGATCTCGTACTTCGCGCCCATGGTCACGTCACCCTTGGCGTCGCCGGGCCAGACCAGCGCGCGCATCTCGACGAGGTCGATGACGCCCACGAAGTCGTTCTCGGCGCCGATCGGGAGCTGCAGCACGAGCGGCTTGGCACCCAGGCGGCTGACGATGGTGTCGACGGTGAAGTAGAAGTCGGCGCCCAGCTTGTCCATCTTGTTGACGAAGCAGATGCGGGGGACGTCGTACTTGTCGGCCTGACGCCAGACGGTCTCGGACTGGGGCTCGACGCCCTCCTTGCCGTCGAAGACCGCCACCGCGCCGTCGAGGACGCGCAGCGAACGCTCGACCTCGACCGTGAAGTCGACGTGGCCGGGGGTGTCGATGATGTTGATCTGGTTCTTGTTCCAGAAGCAGGTCACGGCGGCAGACGTGATCGTGATGCCGCGCTCCTTCTCCTGCTCCATCCAGTCGGTGGTCGAGGCGCCGTCGTGCGTCTCGCCGAGCTTGTGGTTGACGCCCGTGTAGAACAGGATGCGCTCGGTCGTCGTCGTC
The DNA here is from genome assembly GCF_030369635.1 of Microbacterium arborescens. NCBI lineage: Bacteria > Bacillati > Actinomycetota > Actinomycetes > Micrococcales > Microbacteriaceae > Microbacterium > Microbacterium arborescens. The sequence continues at coordinate 2,977,373 of NZ_CP128474.1, forward strand.
TTGCCGGCATCGATGTGCGCCATGATGCCGATATTGCGGACCTTGTTGAGGTCGGTGAGCACTTCTTGTGCCACGGGCTGTTCCTTACGTTTGGTCGGGAGCGCCGGCCGGGGAGGTTCCCCCGGCCGGCACCGAGAAGCTGTTTACCAGCGGTAGTGCGCGAAGGCGCGGTTCGACTCGGCCATCTTGTGGGTGTCTTCGCGGCGCTTGACCGCGGCACCGAGGCCGTTCGAGGCGTCGAGGATCTCGTTCTGCAGGCGCTCGGTCATCGTCTTCTCACGACGGCCCTTGGCGTACGAGACGAGCCAGCGCAGCGCGAGCGTGTTCGCGCGGTGCGGCTTGACCTCGACGGGCACCTGGTAGGTCGAGCCACCGACGCGGCGGCTCTTGACCTCGAGGGTCGGACGGACGTTGTCGAGCGCCTTTTTCAGCGTCGCGACGGCGTCCTGGCCGTTCTTGGCCTCGACACCCTTGAGCGCGGTGTAGACGATCGACTCGGCGATGGACTTCTTGCCGTCGACGAGGATCTTGTTGACGAGCTGCGTGACGATCGGAGCACCGTAGACCGGGTCGTTGACGACGACGCGGCGGGGCGCGGGTCCCTTACGAGGCATCTAACTCAACCCTTCTTCGCGCCGTAGCGGCTGCGAGCCTGCTTACGGTTCTTGACGGCCTGGGTGTCGAGCGCACCGCGGACGATCTTGTAACGGACACCGGGGAGGTCCTTCACACGACCACCGCGGACGAGCACGAGCGAGTGCTCCTGCAGGTTGTGGCCCTCGCCGGGGATGTAGGCGGTGACCTCGGTGCCGTTGCGGAGCTTGACACGTGCGACCTTGCGCATGGCCGAGTTCGGCTTCTTGGGCGTGGTCGTGTACACGCGGGTGCAGACACCCGCCTGCTGGGGGTTCGCCTTCAGAGCGGGCGCCTTGGTCTTGGTGACCTTCGGCGAGCGACCCTTGCGAACCAACTGCTGAATGGTTGGCACGTTCTCTCCTTGTAGTGCTGCACGGTGACAGCGTCGTGGTTTCACCACAGATCCACCGGCGCGTCACGAATGCTGCGTTTTCGAAGGGTGGATATGCCGTGGGGGCGTCCTGTTCGCAGGACGATCCCGATTCGCGTGCTCCGCCTCGACCTGACCATCGGACCGAGGCACGACGCAGGGCGCGCACGAGCGCACACCCGATCAATGATACGCCTCTGCGGCGAGGCGGGCAAACGCCGACGGATGCCGGTGGTATCGGTCTCAGGCTCCGGGCCGCTCGATACGCAGTTCCGCGTCGCCCAGGAGGAAACGCTCGCCCGCCGGAGCGTCGGATCCGGGCTCGAGCTCGATCTCGGTTCCGAGGAAGTTGGTGAGGACGACGCCGTTCGTCGAATGGAGGTCGGTGATGTGCCACAGCCCCGACCGCAGCTCCAGTCGCGCGTGCGTCTTGGACACCGTGCGCGTGCTGTCCTCGATGGCGACGAGCTGGGCACGGGGATATTCCGGGTCGGGCGCGGGCTGACGTCCGACGATGGCGACGTCGCCGGTCAGCGGCGCGATCTCGCCGTCGGGCAGCACCAGCTGCCAGTAGACCCGGCGGCGCGCCACGACGACGGTGTGGTCGATGTCGCCGTCGTCGGGCCCTTCTGCCCGGCGGAGCTGTGCGGGCACCGCCGCCTCCGCCGTCCGCGGTGCGCCGGCCGCGGGAGCGCTCGCGACAGCGGAGACCTCGTCGGACAGCTCGGGGAACTCATCGGGGGTCCGCGCGAATGCGCGGCGGGCGATCGGCGTGGCGGGAACGGCATCCCACGTCCGGCGTCCCGCGCCGAGACCGGAGGCGGCGTCGGGATCGGCGAACGAGGGCACCACCCCGGGGCGGTCGGATGCCGCGCGCGACGGGAACGGCGACGGCGAGATCGCCGAGACGTCGTCGATCTCCGACGGCCAGCGGGCGTCGTCCGAGCCGTCGTCGTCAGCGTCTGAGCTTTCCGACGCGACGTCGGCGGGCTCCGGGCGAGTCTCAGCCGCCGGCGCCGGCTCGCGGAGGATCGGCTCGCGCGCCTCCCGCGGTGCCGGCTCGGAGAACGCGGGCCTGCGGTCGGGCTGCGGCTCGTCGACCGGGGCGCCCTCGGTGGACGCGACCGGCGAATCGCGCTCGGCGGAAGCGGATGCCGCGGCCCGCGGCTCGACTGCGGGCGCGGGCTCCGACCCGGGCGCGAGCTGGGGCTCGCGCTCGCGCTCGGGCTCGGGCTCGGGCTCGACAGCAGCAGCATCGCCCGCGAACGGTACGACCGCGGCAGCCGGTGCGGTCGTAGGCGTCGAGAGGTCGGCGGCGGGCTCCGGAACGGCGGCGGGCTCCGGAACGGCGGCGGGGGCGAAGGGCGACGGCGGCGCCCACGGCGAAGGTTGCAGGCCTGTCGGCGTCTCCTCGCGCTCGGCGACAGCTTCGCCGCTGGCGGCCAGCGGCTCGGGGCTGAAGTGCCGCGCGGACAGCGTCGGGGTGGCGAGCGTCGGCGGCGCCGTGGGCTCCGGAGCGCGAGGCGACCGCATCTGCGGGTCGTCCTGCTCCGACTCGGACAGCGGCGGGGTGAAGACCCAGGGCGGCGGCGTGACCTCGGCGGTGCGCTCCTGGCGCCAACGGGCGGGCCCGAGTCCCAGGATGCTCGCCCACACGACGAAGAGCAGAGCGGCGAGCACCGTCATGCCGGGCCCGACGCCGAAGCCCCGTCCGATGCGGTTCGCGGAGATCACCAGCAGCACGTAGACCACGAGGGGACCGGCCACGGGGAAGAGGCCGATGAGCACGAGCCACGGGCTGAACCCGGCGATGCGCAGCACCACGGCGATGTTCAGCACGGGCACCCACCCCTGCCACGGCTCCTCGTCGGTCTTGCGGAACAGGCCGGCCAGCGCGAGCGCTGTCCAGACGTACAAGACCGCACCCAGCACCGTCGAGAGAACGACGAGGAGGATGAGGAGCGATTCGTTGGCGGAGGTGGTCATCGCATCCCACGATAGGGCCAGCGGCGCTCGACCACCGTCGTCACACCGCGCCGCCGCGATCGGGGCCCGGTTCGAAGGGAGCGTCGAGTGACCGGGTGAGCTCGGCGAGCATCGCCTCGATCTGCGGTTCCACATGCTGCGCCACGGCCGCCTGAACGCGGAGCCGGTGGTGCAGGAGCACCGCGCACACCTCGCGCCCGATCATGTTCGCGTAGTCGTCGGCGAGACCCACCTCTTGACGCAGGGCCGCCTTGGCCTCGCTGCTGAGCGGCGGGAGATCGGGCACCGCCTGGTCGGATTCCTGAGCCAGCCCCGAGATCGTGAAGAGGAACGGCGCTCCAGCCACCGGATCGGGGTCGAGCGGCAGACCTTCGAACTCGGGCTCGAGGCCCTCTGCCGGACGATAGCTGCGTGCCCGGTTGCGCGCGGCCTGCTGATCGAGCTCGGCCTGCAGCATCGGCAGGTTGCGCGAGGTGTACTCCGCGACGGCGGCATCCACGATGGACTTCATGCGCGTGGACAGACCGTGCTGCACCCCGTGGGGAACGTCGGATCCGAGACCGACCGCCGACAGGACGGGCGAGCCGATGCACCGCCGACAGGGAGCGACCCGACCGCGGTGCGTTGCCGGCTGCCAGCGCGGCAGCCAACGCAGCCAGGCATCCACCGCCTGGCTGACCTGGGTCTCGATCGACCGCTCCACGGGCCTATTGTCGCCGATCCGGGCCGATGACGCGGGGATTTCGCGTCATTCGTCCTCATCGCGTTCCCAGGCCCACCGCGGCGGCGTCGCCCGCGTGCGAACCAGGGCTACCGCCGACCACCCCGCTGTCGCCGCGGCGATGACGAGGAGCACGCCGAACCACGACACCGCGAAGCCGCCGGCCGCCGCGAGGGCGCGGGCCGCGTCGACCCCCACGAACAGGGCCGATCCGACGAGCCCGACGAGGTATCCCAACAGCGACACGACCCCCGTCAGGGCCGCGATCGCATACGACGGCCGTGCCGCGCGCAGCGTGCTGGCGAGGACCGCTGCGACCGCGACGACCGCACCGGCGAACCCGACAGCGCCGGGGACCGGTCCGAGGCCACGGACGGCGACGACATCCTGCCCCGTCGCGAGGCTCAGGATGCCGAGGCCGCAGATGGCGAGCGCCCCGAAGCCCACGACCGCGAAAGCGGTGGCGAGCCCGGGGCGCATTCCGCCGGAGGGGGTGGACATCAGTAGCGGTGCAGCTGCGGCCCCGCCTCGAGGGTGCGCTCGTACTCGCGCTGCGCCTCGGCGTTGATCTCGGTGACGCGGCGACCGCGGGCGGCGACCCAGGCGCCGAACCAGATCGTCAGCTCGCGACCGGCGACCAGAGCCACCAGCGCTAGGGGCGCGAATGCCTGCTCGCCGACGATCGTGAGCGCCTGGCTGGGCGCGATCGTCCAGAACGGGGCCTGGAAGAGCTGTCCGGCGATGTGACCCGCGTAGGACGCGAGACCCACCAGCAGGCCGAGGAGGACCCAGAGACCCCACCGTCCGCGATTGATGAACGCGCCCAGGATCCAGAACGCCAGGAAGAACACCGCGACGGGTACCCAGAACCACCACGAGGTGGCGGCTGCCAGAGCCTGGTCGGCGATGTTGGCGGTCGTGACCTCACCGCGCACGGCATCGATCCCCAGCGCCGCACCCAGGTAGATCAGCGCGAAGGCGATGGCGGCCAGGAGACCGATGGCGCCGGCCGCACCGCGGTTGCCACGCGGGGTGGGCGCCTCGGGCGCCTGCACGAAGATGGGCTGCGGGCTCGGCGCGGCGGTCGCCGGGGTCTCGGCGACGGGCTCGCTCGCGCTCACCGTGCTCGCCCGATCGGCCTCGTCGGCACGGTAGGCGCGCGTCGCGGTATCGCTCGTGGCGGCTGCGCCGGCGGCGGCAGCGGTGCCGGAGGCAGCATCGGTGGTGGATGCCGCGGCATCCGGGTCTCCGGTGGTCGCGGTGTCCGCGTCGCGCGGGGAGTCCCACTCGCTGGGCGAGTTCCAGCTGTCGGAGGTCGCGGACGAGCCGACGGTGTCGGTGCGCTCGTCGTGCGAAGCGGCATCGATCCGGGCGGCATCCGCCGCAGCGGTCGTGCCGTCGGACGCGGGGCGCTCCGTGTCGTCAGCGGTCGCGGACCGCTCCGGGAGGTTGCCGGAGCCAGAGTATGCGGCGTCCCAGTCGTCGACCGAGACCGCACCGCGCGACGCCTCGGCGTCGGCGAGCCCTGCCCGGGCACTGCCCACGACGTCGTCCACCGGCTGCGGCTCGTCGACCGGCTCGCCGTACTTGGGGTCGCTCATGCGATGTGCTCCTCACGCGGTGGCCGGTGCCGCCGCAGAGGCGAGGATATCCCGGCGACGGGGGCGCGCCGCGCAGGCGTGCCGACGTGTCTGCGCACCCGTCCGCAGGTGCGGACGTATCGTCGTCCCATGACCTCGCGCGCCCTCCCCCGCCTCGCGCCCGCCGCGGTAGTCCTCGCGGTCGCGCTGCTCGCGGGCTGCGCGCCCGAACCCGGCACCGGCGCGGCCGCGACCCCGGGTGCGACCACGCCGGTCGACGCCGTCACCCCGACGCCCGCGATGACGGTATCGGCCGAGGCGGGCGGGCCGCCGCCGGCGGCATCCGGTTCGGTGGTGTCGACCACCGTGCTCCCCCGCGACTGCGCCGGCATCCTCGGCGCACCCGCCCGGACCGCGCTCGCATCCGTGCCGCTGAACGACCCGGCCTTCGGCGAGAGCGGACTCCGGGCCGACGGGTCGCTGCGCTGCGTCTGGGCTGACCCCGCCGCCGACACCGCCAAGATCGAGACGACCATCGGCTACGCCGAGCGCAATCCCGTGATCGACTTCTTCAACGAGCTCACCGGCATCGGCTTCACCTGCTACGAACCGGCCGGAGGCGTGCGCTGCGAGAAGACCTGGCAGAACGCGCGCTACCCCGTCACAGACGGACGGACGCTGTTCTTCCGCGACGGCGTGCTGATCGACACCCAGTTCTCGCACCTCGCGCCCGAGGGCTACACGACGGGCATCATCGCGTCGCTCTGGCCCGCCGGCGCCGCGACGCCCGCGCCCTGATCAGCGGGACGGGGCGAAGACCGCGTTGCCGACGCGGCTCGCGTACTGCTCGGGATGCCACACCGACTGAGACGTCGAAACCCAGTGCCCCTCTCCCGCCTCGATCGTCTCGACGAGGTCGCCGTCAGTGCGCGAGCAGAGCGTGCGCACGCCGCTCTCATCGCACGTGAAGCCCTGAGCGGGCAGCGCGGATGCCGCGATCGAACCGGCATCCGTTCCCACCGATCCGACCGTCGTCGAGATCGACCCGGCATCCGAGGTCCACGCGCACGTGAAACGGACCTCGGGAGCAAGAGCCTCGACGAGGGCTGTCGCGGTCGAGACGGGGGCGTCCTGCGTCTGCTCGAGCTGGGCGCCGGGCGAGTACTGCAGCGTCACCCACAGCGCCTCCGGGTACAGCTCGCGGCACTGCTGCGGGCCATCGGCGGCCGCGGCGGCGGCACCCTCGTCGGCGCCTGCGCCGAGCATCCCCATGCCCGTCGTGACGAGCGGGACGGTCAGGAACGCGAGCACCCCGATCACGCCGGCGCAGAAGACGCCGACGATCCAGGCGAAGACGACGTTCCGACCCCCGATGCGTGCCACCTCTCCACGCTAATCCGGAGGAGTGCGCTCACGCCGACCGACACGACGAAGGGCCCCGGGACATGCCCGGGGCCCTTCGCAGGATCAGCGATCGATCAGTTGTAGCTGGTGAAGTCGCCGTCGGTGGAGAAGCTGTCGAAGTCGACGTAGCTCAGGTCGGCGTCGCTGTACGCGCCGTCCGACGCGAAGATGCGGTTGGGGTACCGCTCGCTCTTCGCCTCCTCCGTCGCCTCGACGGCCACGTTGCGGTACTTCGCAAGGCCCGTTCCGGCGGGGATGAGCTTTCCGATGATGACGTTCTCCTTGAGGCCGACGAGCGGGTCGCTCTTGCCCTCCATGGCCGCCTGCGTCAGAACGCGGGTGGTCTCCTGGAACGACGCGGCCGACAGCCACGACTCCGTCGCGAGCGACGCCTTCGTGATACCCATCAGCTCGGGGCGACCCGACGCGGGGCGCTTGCCCTCGCCGACCGTCTCGCGGTTGATCTGCTGGTACTTCTTGAAGTCGACCAGCTCACCCGGCAGCAGCGTGGTGTCGCCGTGGTCGACCACGGTGACCTTCCGCAGCATCTGACGGACGATGACCTCGATGTGCTTGTCGTGGATCGGCACACCCTGCGAGCGGTACACGCCCTGCACGCCGCCGACGAGGTACTTCTGCACCTCGCGGGCACCCTGCACGCGCATGATGTCCTTCGGGTCGAGCGTGCCGACCTGCAGCGGGTCGCCGACCTCGACGTGCTGGCCGTCCTCGACGAGGAGGGTCGCACGCTTCAGCACCGGGTAGACGAAGGGCTCGTCGCCGTTGTCGGGCGTGATGATGACCTTCTTGGCCTTCTCGGTCTCGTCGATCGTGATGCGGCCGCTGGCCTCGGCGATCGGCGACGCACCCTTGGGGGTACGGGCCTCGAAGAGCTCCTGCACGCGGGGAAGACCCTGCGTGATGTCATCGGCCGATGCAGAACCACCGGTGTGGAAGGTACGCATCGTCAGCTGAGTACCGGGCTCACCGATCGACTGGGCGGCGATGATGCCGACCGCCTCGCCGATGTCGACGATCTTGCCGGTGGCCAGCGAACGGCCGTAGCACTTGGCGCAGACACCCACGGCCGAGTCGCAGGTCAGGACCGAGCGGACCTTGATGGAGGTCACCCCGCCCTCGACGAGCTTGTTGATCAGCACGTCGCCCACGTCGTCGCCGGCCGCGGCCAGCACCTCGCCCGAGGGCGAGACGGCGTCGGCGGCCAGGGTACGGGCGAACACCGAGTTCTCGACGTTGGCATCCTTGATGAGGGCGCCGTCGGCACCGGCTGCGGCGATCGGCAGCTCGAGACCCTTCGACGTGCCGCAGTCCTCCTCGCGGATGATGACGTCCTGCGAGACGTCGACCAGACGACGGGTCAGGTAACCCGAGTCGGCGGTACGCAGAGCGGTGTCGGCCAGACCCTTACGGGCACCGTGCGTCGCGGTGAAGTACTCCGCCACCGACAGCCCCTCGCGGTACGAGGAGATGATCGGACGCGGCATGATCTCACCCTTGGTGTTGTTGACCAGGCCTCGGATACCGGCGATGTTACGGATCTGCAGCCAGTTACCACGGGCGCCCGACGAGACCATGCGGTTGATGGTGTTCTCGGCGGGGAAGTTCGCCTTCATGGCGGCCTGGACCTCGTCGGTCGCCTCGGTCCAGATCTTGATCTGCTCCTGGCGACGCTCGGCGTCGGTCACGAGACCCTTCTCGAACTGGCCCTGGACCTTCGAGGCGAGCTTCTCGTACTTCGAGATGATCTCGGCCTTGTTCGGCGGCGTCAGGACGTCGCTGAGCGCCACGGTGACGCCCGAACGGGTCGCCCAGTGGAAGCCGGCGTCCTTGATCCGGTCGAGGGATGCCGCGACCTCGGTCTTGGGGTACTCCTCGGCCAGCTTGTTGACGATCTGCGACAGCTTGCCCTTGTCCGCCTGCTCGCGCACGAACGGGTAGCCCTTGGGCAGGGTGTCGTTGAAGATCGCCTGTCCGAGCGAAGCGTCGACCAGACCGTGACGCTCGTAGCCCTCGGGGGCGTCGCCCTCGAGGAACGCGAGGCCGGGGATGCGGATGCGGACCTTGGCCTGCAGGTCGAGGGTGCCCTCGTCCTTGGCCAGGATCGCCTCGCCGACCGAGCCGAACACGCGGCCCTCACCCTTGGCACCTTCGATGACCGTGGTCAGGTGGTGCAGACCGATGATCATGTCCTGCGAGGGCAGGGTGACCGGACGGCCGTCCGAGGGCTTGAGGATGTTGTTCGACGCGAGCATCAGGATGCGGGCCTCGGCCTGAGCCTCGACCGACAACGGCAGGTGGACGGCCATCTGGTCGCCGTCGAAGTCCGCGTTGAAGGCGGCGCAGACGAGCGGGTGCAGCTGGATGGCCTTGCCCTCGACGAGCTGGGGCTCGAAGGCCTGGATGCCCAGGCGGTGCAGGGTGGGTGCACGGTTGAGCAGCACGGGACGCTCGCGGATGATCTCCTCGAGCACGTCCCAGACCTCGGGACGCGTGCGCTCGACGGCGCGCTTGGCCGCCTTGATGTTCTGCGAGTGACCGAGGTCGATCAGGCGCTTGATGACGAACGGCTTGAAGAGCTCGAGGGCCATCTGCTTGGGCAGACCGCACTGGTGCAGCTTCAGCTGGGGTCCGACGATGATGACCGAACGGCCCGAGTAGTCGACGCGCTTTCCGAGCAGGTTCTGACGGAAACGTCCCTGCTTGCCCTTGAGCATGTCGGACAGCGACTTCAGCGCACGGTTGCCGGTTCCGGTGACGGGGCGACCGCGTCGACCGTTGTCGAACAGGGCGTCGACGGCCTCCTGCAGCATCCGCTTCTCGTTGTTCACGATGATCTCGGGAGCCCCGAGGTCGATCAGACGACGCAGACGGTTGTTGCGGTTGATGACACGGCGGTACAGGTCGTTGAGGTCGGAGGTCGCGAAGCGGCCACCGTCGAGCTGGACCATCGGACGCAGCTCCGGCGGGATGACCGGGACGACGTCGAGCACCATCGAGGCCGGCGACATGCCGGTCTGCAGGAACGAGTTGACGACCTTCAGGCGCTTGATCGCACGGATCTTGCGCTGGCCCTTGCCCTCGGAGATCTGCAGGTGCAGCGACTCGGCCTCGGCGGCCAGGTCGAACGCCGCGAGGCGACGCTGGATGCCCTCGGCACCCATGTAGGCCTCGAAGTACTGGCCGAAGCGGTCCTGCAGCTCGTGGAAGACGTCGTCCTCCTGCTTGAGCTGGCCGACCTCGAGGGAGCGGAACTCCTCCCACACCCGCTCGAGGCGCGAGATCTGCTCGTCGAAGTTCTTGCGGACGGTCGCCATGTCCTTCTCGGCGGAGTCCTTGGCCTTCTTCTTCTGGTCGGCCTTGGCACCGTCGGCCTCGAGGGTCGCGAGTTCCTCCTCCAGCTTCGCCAGACGCGTCGCCACGCGGGCGTCGCGGCGGTCGCCGAGGTTCTTGATCTCGAGGCGCAGGTTGTTCTCGTGCGTGGGGAGGTCGCGGTGACGCGCATCCTCATCGACCGAGATGACCATGTACGCGGCGAAGTAGATGACCTTCTCGAGGTCCTTCGGCGCCATGTCGAGCAGGTACCCGAGGCGCGAGGGCACGCCCTTGAAGTACCAGATGTGGGTCACGGGAGCGGCGAGCTCGATGTGGCCCATGCGCTCACGGCGGACCGAGGACTTGGTGACCTCGACGCCGCAGCGCTCGCAGACGATTCCCTTGAAGCGGACGCGCTTGTACTTTCCGCAGGCGCACTCCCAGTCGCGGGAGGGGCCGAAGATCTGCTCGCCGAAGAGGCCGTCCTTCTCGGGCTTGAGCGTGCGGTAGTTGATGGTTTCGGGCTTCTTGACCTCGCCGAAGGACCAACGACGGATGTCGTCAGCAGTGGCCAGGCCGATGCGAAGCTGATCGAAGGTGTGTGACTCGAGCACTGATTCTCCTGTGTCGGAATTCTGTTCGTTGCCTGGCCGGATCAGATCTCGTCGATCGACGAGGACTCGAAGCGGCTGGAGATGTTGATGCCGAGCTCTTCCGCTGCGCGGAAGGCTTCGTCATCGGTGTCGCGGAGGTTGACCTCGGTGCCGTCGGCCGAGAGGACCTCGACGTTCAGGCAGAGCGACTGCATCTCCTTCATGAGCACCTTGAACGACTCGGGGATGCCGGGCTCCTGGATGTTCTCGCCCTTGACGATGGCCTCGTAGACCTTCACGCGGCCGACGATGTCGTCGGACTTGATCGTCAGGAGCTCCTGGAGGGCGTACGCGGCGCCGTAGGCCTCGAGGGCCCACACCTCCATCTCGCCGAAGCGCTGGCCACCGAACTGCGCCTTACCACCGAGCGGCTGCTGGGTGATCATCGAGTACGGGCCCGTCGAGCGCGCGTGGATCTTGTCGTCGACGAGGTGGTGGAGCTTCAGGATGTACATGTAGCCGACCGAGATCGGAGCCGGGAACGGCTCGCCGGAGCGACCGTCGAACAGCTTCGTCTTGCCCGACGAGTCGATGAGACGCTCGCCGTCGCGGGTGAGGTTCGTCGAGTCGAGCAGACCCGCGATCTCGGACTCGAACGCACCGTCGAACACGGGCGTCGCGACCTTGGTGCCGGGAGCGGCCTCGCGTGCGACCTCGGGCAGGCGCTCGGCCCACTCGGGGTTGCCCTCGACCTTCCAGCCCTGCGCGGCGATCCAGCCGAGGTGCAGCTCGAGGACCTGGCCGAAGTTCATTCGACCCGGGATGCCGAGCGGGTTCAGGACGACGTCGACGGGCGTGCCGTCGGCGAGGAAGGGCATGTCCTCGACGGGGAGGATCTTCGCGATGACACCCTTGTTGCCGTGGCGGCCGGCGAGCTTGTCACCCTCGGTGATCTTGCGCTTCTGGGCGATGTAGACCACGACGCGGCGGTTGACGCCCGAGCCGAGCTCGTCGTCGCCGTCCTCGGCGTTGAACTCCTTGACCGCGATGATGGTTCCCTGCTCACCGTGGGGCACCTTCAGCGACGTGTCGCGGACCTCGCGGCTCTTCTCGTTGAAGATCGCGCGGAGCAGACGCTCCTCGGCCGACAGCTCGGTCTCACCCTTGGGCGTGACCTTGCCGACGAGGATGTCGCCGGGACGCACCTCGGCGCCGATGCGGATGATGCCGCGCTCGTCGAGGTCCTTCAGCAGGTCGGGCGCGACGTTCGGGAGGTCACGGGTGATCTCCTCCTTGCCGAGCTTGGTGTCGCGCGCGTCGACCTCGTACTCCTCGATGTGGATCGAGGAGAGCGTGTCGTTCTTCACGAGCTCCTGGCTGAGGATGATCGCGTCCTCGAAGTTGTGGCCCTCCCACGTCATGAAGGCGACGAGGAGGTTCTTGCCGAGCGCGAGCTCGCCGTTCTCGGTGGCGGGACCGTCGGCGATGACCTCGCCGACCTCGACGCGCTCACCGGCCGAGACCACGACGCGCTGGTTGTACGACGTGCCCTGGTTCGAACGGTCGAACTTGCGGAGGAAGTAGTCCTGCGTGCCGCCCTCGTCGAGCTGCACCGTGACGACGTCGGCCGAGACCTCGGAGACGACACCGGCCTTCTGCGCGGTGATGACGTCACCGGCGTCGATCGCAGCGTAGCCCTCCATACCCGTTCCGACCAGCGGCGAGTCGCTGCGCAGCAGCGGCACGGCCTGACGCTGCATGTTCGCACCCATGAGGGCGCGGTTCGCGTCGTCGTGCTCGAGGAAGGGGATGAGCGAGGTCGCCACCGACACCATCTGGCGCGGCGAGACGTCCATGTAGCCGATCTCCTCGTTCGGGAAGAGGTCGACCTCGCCGCCCTTGCCGCGGCGGGCGAGGACGCGGTCGGCCACGAACGAGCCGTCCTTGTTCAGCTCGACACCGGCCTGCGCCACGACGTAGTCGTTCTCTTCGCTGGCGGTGAGGTAGTCGATCTCGTCGGTGACCTTGCCGTCGACGACGCGACGGTACGGGGTCTCGATGAAGCCGAACGCGTTGATGCGCGCGAACGAGGCGAGCGAACCGATCAGACCGATGTTCGGGCCTTCGGGCGTCTCGATCGGGCACATGCGGCCGTAGTGCGACGGGTGGACGTCGCGAACCTCGACGCCGGCGCGCTCACGCGACAGACCGCCGGGGCCCAGCGCCGAGAGGCGACGCTTGTGGGTCAGACCCGCGAGCGGGTTGTTCTGGTCCATGAACTGCGACAGCTGCGAGGTTCCGAAGAACTCCTTGATCGCGGCGACGACGGGGCGCACGTTGATCAGGGTCTGCGGCGTGATCGCCTCGATGTCCTGCGTGGTCATGCGCTCGCGAACGACGCGCTCCATGCGCGACAGACCGGTGCGGACCTGGTTCTGGATGAGCTCGCCGACGGCGCGGATACGACGGTTGCCGAAGTTGTCGATGTCGTCGGTGTCGAGGCGGATCTCGGCGGGCTTGCCGTCGCGGATGCCGTCGAACGTGGTGTCGCCGCGGTGGAGACGGACCAGGTACTTGATGGTCGCGACGATGTCGGCGACGGTGAGCACCGACTCCTCGATCGGGGTGTCGAGACCCAGCTTCTGGTTGATCTTGTAGCGACCGACCTTGGCGAGGTCGTAGCGCTTGGCGTTGAAGTAGAAGTTGTCGAGGAGCGCGCGCGCTGCCTCGGCGGCGACCTGCTCGCCCGGACGGAGCTTGCGGTAGATGTCGCGGAGCGCGTCCTCCTTGGTGAGGATCGTGTCCTTCGCGAGGGTCTCCTCGATCGAGTCGTACCCGGCGAACTCGGCCATGATGTCTTCGCTGGTCAGGCCGAGGGCCTTGAGGAAGACGGTGACCGACTGCTTGCGCTTGCGGTCGATGCGGACGCCGACCTGGTCGCGCTTGTCGATCTCGAACTCGAGCCATGCGCCGCGCGAGGGGATGACGCGTGCCGAGACGATGTCCTTATCGGAGGTCTTGTCGGGCGTCTTGTCGAAGTAGACACCGGGCGAACGGACGAGCTGCGACACGACGACGCGCTCGGTGCCGTTGATGATGAAGGTGCCCTTGCCGGTCTGGAGCGGGAAGTCGCCCATGAAGACCGTCTGGGTCTTGATCTCACCGGTGAGGTGGTTCATGAACTCGGCCTCGACGTAGAGGGGCGCCGCGTAGGTCTTGCCGCGCTCCTTGCACTCCTCGATGGAGTACTTCTCGGGCTCGAGGTAGGGGTTGGTGAACGACAGCTGCATCGTCTCGCCGAGGTCCTCGATGGGCGAGATCTCCTCGAAGATCTCCTCGAGGCCGCTCTGGAGGGCGACGTCGGTGCGACCGGCGGCCTGCGCCTCGGCGAGGCGGGCCTTCCAGGCGTCGTTGCCGACGAGCCAGTCGAAAGACTCCGTCTGCAGCGCCAACAGGTCGGGGACCGTCAGCTTGTCGGAGATCTTCGCGAACGAGAGGCGGGAAGCGCCGCGACCGTTCTTGGGGGTGGTGGTGGATGCGTTGCTCGCAGCAGCCAAGGGGATTACCTCCGTGGCCCGGGTGGGGCCGGTTCCTTGTCGTCAGGTGGAGTGCTCCCGGTCCGAGCTCGCGCGTCTCACGCCGTCGGACGGGCGGAATCGCGCAGAGCACAAGCCGACCACCATATGAGGGCAAGGGGGACGGGAGCGCAACTACCAACTATAGGCGGCGCGACGCGCCATGTCCAGCACAATCCTTGACGACCCCCGGATGCTGCGGTATAAATGCGCGCCACCCGGGACGATGGTCACTCCCAGGCCCAGCTGGACAGCACGATCTCGGCCAGTCGACGGCGGTCTTCCTCGGCGGTGTCGGCGGGCGAGGCGATGGTGATGACGAACGTCTGCTCGTCGCGCGTGGCGTAGTACTGATCGATGAGGGTCGGGGCGCCGCCCTGCTCGAGGGTCGCGACCAGATGCGCCGATTCGCTGCCGGCGATGTCGACGCGGTCCTCCAACGACACGTCGGTGGCACCCACCGCCTCGAGGCTCGCGGCGCCGTCGGCTTCGACGTCACCGGGGGTGATGACGCCAGGTGAGACGACGACCGTGATGTATCGGCCCTCGGCGTCGGCGGACTCCGAGACGAAGACGTCGACCTGCCCTCCCGTCGGGTCCTGGTCGGGCACGGCCCACCCGCGGGGCACGGTGAAGCTGTACCCGCTCCCCCGCACCGTCTCGCCGGGCTCGTCTTCGACCGATGAGGTCGCGGTGGGTGCCGGTGTCGCGGGCGCCGAGCTGACCGGCGACGAACCGTCGGGTCGGTCAGCCCCCGGCTGCGCATCGCACGCCGCGAGCAGCAGCGTCGCCGACACGAGGGCGACGGCCATCGGGGCGATCCGGGAGCGCGTCATGCCTCACACGCTAGGCGAATCGGCAGCGCGAGCACTCCCCTTGACACGAGAGCACGCCGCCCGCTGCAGAAGCGGGCGGCGTGCTGCCGAGGTGCGAGGATCAGGCCCACGCCCACGAAGCGAGGACCGAGTCGTAGACGGCCGCACGGTCGGCTTCCGAGACCTCGGGGCTGAACGAGAAGGTCACGACGTAGGTGCGGTCGCCGTCGGACGCGTAGAACTGGTCGACGTTGTACGTCGCGCCCTGCTGCGTGACCGACGCGGTGATGTGCGCGGACTCGCCGCCGGCGATCACCGTGCGGGGCGCGACGGCGACGTCGGTCGCGCCGGCCTGGGTCTCCAGCTGCTCGACGCCGTCCTTCTCGATCTGCTCCGGCGTCACGGTCTGACCCTCCGGCGAGAGGACGACGTTGACGTTGTCGGCGAAGGCGGCCGTGGGGTCGGACAGATCGGCGACGAAGACGTCGAGCCTCTCGGTACCCGGCACCGCCTGCTCGGGGACTGCCCAGCCCTCCGGCACGGAGAAGCTGTAGCCCGTTCCGGTGATGGTCTCGCCCGACGCGGGCGCGACATCCGGGGCGCTCGCGGCGGGAGCGGACGACGAAGTCGAGGACGAGGGTGCGGGCGACGCGCCGGCGTCCCCCGACGCGGCGGTGTCGTCCGCCTGCCCGCCGCAACCGGCGAGGAGGAGCGCCGCGGAGACGAGCAGCGCGGCCGATGTGGTGGTCTTGGTGCGGATCATGGTCTCGACGCTAGGCGAACCGGCCCGAGTCCACCGGCTCTTGACAGGGGGAGTTCTCCCCCTTGACGGATCAGCGATCGTCGGCGGGGCCCTCGCCCCGCATCGTCGGGCGCAGTCGCACACGGTCTCCCGGACGGGCCTGTGCGAGACGAGCCAGACCGGCCGGTGTCACGACGCCCACGACGGGGTATCCGCCGGTCACCGGGGCATCCACACCGAACACGACCGGATGCCCCGCGGGCGGGACCTGGATCGCCCCCGGCACCATCCCCTCGCTGGGCAGCTCGTCGTCGCGCCGCCGGTCGAGACGCGGGCCCTCGAGGCGGATGCCCACCCGGTCCGCCGCCGCGGACACGATCCAGGTCTCGCCTGCGAGGCGGCGCCGAGACTCCGACGTGAGCCAGTCCGACCGCGGACCGGGCATGACGGGGATGTCGAGCGGAACCGCATCCGTTCCGGCGGGCGGCGGCCCCCACGGATGCAGCGGCAGAACGGGAACCGGCCCGGCGACGTCGTCGCCGACGGGAACGACATCCCCCTCTCGCAGCGGCGCCGGCCCGAGCCCGGCCAGCGTGTCGGTCGATCGCGAGCCCGCGACCGGCGCGACGTCCCACCCTCCGCGAACGGCGAGGTAGGCGCGGGAACCGGCGAGGAAACCGTCGAGCCTCAGCTCCGCTCCCGTCGGCCATCGGTGCACGACGAACGGGTCGCCCACGCGTCCGTCGATCACGACCGGCGCCCACGCTCCCGTCACGACCACGGTCAGATCGCGCTCCGCCACCGCTCGCAGCCCGCCGACGGCGACCTCGATGGCGGCGGCCCCCTCGCGGTTGCCCAGCAGCCGGTTCGCGAGCGCCCATGCGGCGGGGTCGGCGGCGCCTGCCGCGCCGATGCCGTCCGCAGCCCGTCCCGGACGGCCGCCATCCTGGAACGTGCTCTGCAGGCCCGGCGCGATGACGCGGACGCCGCGCGGAGCCGCGGGTGCTGTGCGTCCCGGCGGTTCTGGCGCCGTCGCCGTTGCCGGTCCGTTCGCCGGCTCGGTCGCCGGCTCCGTCGCCGGAGGCCGGGCGGGGGCCGGCGGGGCCGCGGGGGCCGGGAACAGCCGCGTCACCACGTCGAGAGTCGGCCGCGTCGCGGCATCCGGAGTCGGCGAATCGGACTGCGCCGCATCCGAACCCGCGGCATCCGAACTCGCGACGCGGCTGCGCATCGGGTCGAAGCGCACGGCCGTGCCCGGGACGAGGAGTGCGGGGCGATCGGCATCCGCGTTGAACAGCGGCGCGTCCGTCGTGCCGATGAGCTGCCATCCGCCCGGCGACTCGCGCGGATACGCTCCTGAGAACACACCGGCCAGACCGACCGAGCCGGCGGCGACGCGCGTGCGCGGCGACGGCCGACGCGGGATGTCGAGATCCCAGCCCGCGCCGACCAGATAGCCGAACCCGGGGGCGAAGCCCGTGAATGCGACCGTCCAGTCGGTCCCGGCATGGCGGGCGGCGAGCGCCTCGGTGCTGGATCCGAGCAGCGCGGCGAGATCGGCGAGGTCGGCCCCGTCGTAGCGGATCGGCAACGTCACGGACGCGGAGGCGGATGCCGGCGGCGCCGCCGACGTCACAGCCGACGAGACCCAGGCCCGGACCGCCGCCGGTCGCAGCACGGCCGGATCGACCCGGACGAGAACCGTCGCGGCCGCGGGCACGATGTCGACCACCCCCGGCGGCGGCGCGGCCGTCAGCCTCGCGTGCAGCGCCATCGCCGCCGCAAGATCCGACACCTCGACGAGCACCGCGTCGTGGCCCATCGGCAGCATCCTCATCGCGGCATCCTCGATCCGGCGCCGTGTCGGGGACCTCGCCCCAGCAGGCAGGATGGCGGCTCGGACACGACCGTCACCACGGCGAGCGCACCACGATCCCGGCGGCGTCGAGCGCTGACCTCACCGCGCGAGCCATCGCAACGGCACCGGGGGAATCGCCGTGCACGCACAGTGACGCCGCCTCGCTGCGCACGACCTCTCCCGAGACCGCGACGACTTCCCCCTGCGTCGCCAAGCGGAGCGCACGTTCGGCGACGACGTCCGGATCGTCGAGCAGCGCGCCGGGAGCTCCGCGCGGCACGAGCGAGCCGTCGGCGCGATAGCCGCGGTCGAGGAAGGCCTCGAGATGGAACGGCAGCCCCGCATCCGACGCCGCCGACACGATCGCACCCCCGAGCCCCAGCAGCGGAACCGCGCGGCCGAGCTGTACCGACAGATCCGCGACCGCCGCGGCGACGGCTCGCGCGGTCGCCGCATCCTCGCTCGCCGCGTGATAGAGCGCCCCGTGCGGCTTGACGTACCGCACGTCGGCACCGGCGGCGGCGAGGGCGTGCAACTGACCGAGCACCTGCGCGCGCAGCAGATCGGGCTCGACCGCGACCCGGACCCGCCCGAAACCCGCCCGGTCGAGATAGGAGGGGTGGGCACCGACCGCGACCCGGGCGGCGGCGGCCCCGGCCACGGCGGTGCGCATCGACGAGGCGTCGCCCGCGTGACCGCCGCAGGCGATCGACGCGCTCGACACGAGGGCGAACATCGCGGTGTCGTCGGCCGTCGGGACGCCGTCGACCGTCTCGCCCAGGTCCGCGTTGAGGTCCATGGGTCAACGCTAGCCCGCGGCCCGGGCGGGCACCGCGGCTCGCCGTGCCGTGCCGTGCCCGTGCCCGTGCCGTGCCCGTGCCGCGCCGTGCCGTGCACAGGCTGACCGACGCCCGAACCCGGCTCGAGGCCCGCCCCGGTACACCCAACCTGATCGCGGCACGCCCGCCGCAGGCCCGCCGGGCCTGCACCCGTCACGACGGCTGTGCCGTTAACAGGCTGAACAGCCGCACCGCCCCCGCGAACGGCGTCCCCGCGGCAGCCAGCCTGTCCGCGGCACGAGCGCGCGGTCCGCGGCACGAGCGCCCTGTCCGCGGCACGAGCGCCCGGTCCGCGGCACGAGAGCGCGCGGTCCGCGGCACGAGCGCGCCCGGTCCGCGAGACGACGGGCCAGCGTTACGTCGATGTAACGGGTGGGCCCGACACGGTGCGCTCGGGGCCGCGGGCGGGCAGGATGGGCCAATGGCAGACTCCTCCACTCCCCTGCTGCGGGTGAGCGACATGGCCGTCGACTTCCGCACGCTCGAGGGCCCGGTGCACGCGGTCGAGGGCGTCGACCTCGAGATCTCGGCGGGTGAGACCGTCGCGATCGTGGGCGAGTCCGGCTCGGGAAAGTCGACGACGGCGATGGCCGTGATCGGACTCCTCCCGGGCAACGGGCGCGTCGTGCGCGGCAGCATCCGCCTCGACGGCGAGGAGCTCGTGGGCGCGCCCGAGAGCACGCTTCGCCGCATCCGCGGCGGGTCGATCGGACTCGTGCCGCAGGACCCGATGTCCAACCTCAACCCGGTCTCGAAGATCGGCACCCAGGTCGCCGAGACGCTGCTCGCTCACGGCCTCGCCACGTCGAAGGACGTCGACGCCAAGGTCATCGAGACCCTCGCCGCGGCCGGGCTGCCGGATGCCGCCGAACGCGCCAAGCAGTACCCGCACGAGTTCTCGGGCGGGATGCGGCAGCGCGCGCTCATCGCGATCGGGCTGGCCTGCAACCCGCGGCTGCTCATCGCCGACGAGCCCACGAGCGCCCTCGACGTCACGGTGCAGAAGACGATCCTCGATCAGCTCGGGCGGATGACGGGTGAGCTGGGCACCTCCGTCCTGCTCATCACCCACGACCTCGGCCTCGCCGCGGAGCGCGCCGCGCGCGTCGTCGTGATGCATCGCGGCCGGATCGTCGAGCAGGGTCCGGCCCGCCAGATCCTCGAGGATCCGCAGCAGCCCTACACGCAGGCCCTGGTGAAGGCGGCGCCCTCGGTCGCGGCGGTGCGCCTGCGGCCGGAGGCCTACCGCGCGACGCCCCCACCGGCTGCCGTCACCGACCCCGCGGCATCCGGAGCATCGGCCCCGGCGGACACAGCAGCACGCCGCGATCACATCGTCGAGATCGAGAACCTCACGAAGCTCTACAAGATCCGCGGTCGCAAGGATGACTTCGCCGCGGTCAGCGACGTCTCACTCGCCATCCCGCGCGGTGAGACGGTTGCCATCGTCGGCGAATCCGGGTCGGGCAAGACGACGACGGCGCGGATGCTGCTGAAGGTGATCGAACCGACATCGGGAACGATCCGTTTCGAGGGGCAGGATGTCGCGGGCCTGAAGGGCGCGCAGCTGCGCGAGTTCCGGCAGAAGGTGCAGCCGATCTTCCAGGACCCGTACTCGTCGCTGAACCCCATGTTCACGATCGAGCGGATCGTCGCCGAGCCGCTGGAGTTCTACAAGCGCGGCACCGCGAGAGACCGCGCCGCGCGCGTGCGGAAGCTGCTCGACGACGTCGCCCTGCCGCAGACGATGCTGCGCCGGTACCCCTCCGAGCTCTCGGGCGGGCAGCGTCAGCGCGTCGCGATCGCACGCGCCCTCGCGCTGAACCCCGAGCTGATCGTGTGCGACGAGCCGGTGTCGGCCCTCGACGTCCTCGTTCAGGATCAGATCCTCACGCTGCTGCGCGACCTGCAGGGCGAGTACGGGTTGAGCTACCTCTTCATCTCGCACGACCTCGCCGTCGTGCGTCTGATCTCGGACTACGTCTGCGTCATGAAGGACGGCGCCCTCGTCGAGGCCGCCTCGAGCGAAGAGATCTTCACCAATCCGCGCGACCCCTACACGCGGCGGCTGCTGTCGTCGATCCCGGGCAACGAGCTCGACATCGCCTCCTGAGCCACCGGCCAGCAGGTCAGCGGGCGCGGGTGCGCGGGTCCATGGCCTCGCGCAGCGATTCGCCGAGCAGCGTGAAGCCGAGCGCGGTGATCATGATGCACAGGCCCGGGAGGAATGCGAGCCACGGCGCGATCGCGAGCTCGTTCTGCGCGTAAGTGAGCATGCGGCCCCACTCGGCGGTGGCCGCTCCCCCGCCGCCGAGGCCGAGGAACGACAGCGCCGCGGCGTCGATGACGGCGGTTGCGAGGGTGAGCGTCCCCTGGACGATGACGGGCCCGAGGCTGTTGGGCAGCACGTGGCTCATCGTGATCTTGCCCCGGCCGAGGCCGAGGGTCTGCGCCGAGAGGATGTAGTCGGCGCTGCGCTGCTGCAGCATCGAGGCCCGCAGCAGGCGCGCGAAGATCGGCACCTGCGAGGCTCCGATCGCGATCATGATCGCGAGCTGCGACTGACCGAGGATCGCCGCGATCGAGACGGCCAGCAGCAGGTTGGGAACCGACAGGAGGATGTCGACGAAGCGCATGACGACGGTGTCGACCCAGCCCCCGAACATGCCGGCGATCAAGCCCAGGAGCATGCCGCCGGCGAGACCGAACGCGGTCGAGATCACTCCGATGAGCAGTGAGGCCCGCGCTCCCCAGATGAGCTTCGACAGCACGTCGCCGCCGAAGCGGTCGAGGCCGAGCGGGAAGCCCGCGATCTCGCCGGGACCGGGGATGCGGGTGGGGGTGACCTCCCGCGCGCCGGGGAGGGCCGTCTCGGGGTAGGGGGCGAGCCACGGCGCGAGGATCGCCACGAGGAGGAAGACCAGCACGATGGCGGCGCCGATCCAGGCCACGGGGTTTCGCCGGAGGCGGGCGAAGACGTCGCGCCAGAACCCGCCGCCGGCGCGGGCCTCGAGCACCTCGTGCTCGGCGACGGCCGTGGCGGGTCCGTCGCCGGGGGCGGGCGGGAGCGCGTTGGTGCTCATGAGACCCTCACTCTCGGATCGATCAGGCTGTACGAGACATCGACGATGAGGTTGATGAGCGCGTAGATGACGGCGATGAACAGGATGAACCCCTGCAGCACCGGGAAGTCGCGGGCGCTGATCGCCCGGGCGAGGAACGAGCCGATCCCGGGGAAGGCGAACACCGTCTCGGTGAGGATCGCTCCGGCCAGCAGCAGTCCGACCTGCAGGCCGACGGTGGTGGCGACCGGCAGCATGGCGTTGCGCAGGATGAAGCGGCCGCGGAGCGTCCGGCGGGCGATGCCCTTGGCCCGGCCGGTGCGCACGTAGTCGGAGTTCTGCACCTCGAGCACCGAGGCGCGGGTGATGCGGACGATGATCGCGAGCGGGATCGTCCCCAGCGCCAGCGCCGGGAGGATGAGGTGGAGGACGGCGTCCCATGCGGCGTCGAACTCTCCCGTGAGGAGGCCGTCGAGCACATAGAAGTTCGTGTAGTGGGTCGCATCGATGCGCGGGTCCTGGCGGCCGTCGGACGGCAGCCAGCCGAGCTGAACGGCGAAGACGTACTTGAGGATGAAGGCCAGGAAGAACACCGGGATCGTGACGCCCACGAGACTCAGGACGACAGCGAGGTGGTCGCTGATCCTGCCGTGGTGTCGGGCCGCGAGATACCCGAGGGGGATGCCGATGCCGACGGCGAAGATGAGCGCCGCGATCGAGAGCTCGACGGTCGCCGGGAAGCGCCGGAGGAACTCCTCGACGACGGGGCGCCCGGTCTCGATCGACGACCCGAAGTCGCCGGTGAGCAGCCGACCCATATAGGTGGCGTACTGCTCGAGGATCGGCCGGTTGAAGCCGTACAGCTCGTTGATGCGGGCGATCGCGTCGGGGGTCGCCTTCTCGCCGAGGAGGGCGACGGCGGGGCCGCCGGGCAGGGCGCGCACCCAGAGGAAGAGGAGGATGCTGAGCCCGAGGAGCGTGGGGATCAGCAGAAGCAGCCGTTGGCCGATGGTTCGCAGCAACGCGGAATCTTTCGGTCGAGGAGTGCGGGGCGGGCTCGCGCCCGAGGCGGTCGCCCGCCCCGCGGGGTCAGCGGTTCGTCGTCACTCGGTCAGGACGATGTCCGTGAACACCTCGTCGTTGACCGGGCTGGCCGGGTAGCTCTCGACGCGCGGGTCGAATGCGAGCGTCGGGGCCGGGTGAGCCAGGGGCACGCCGGGGATGAACTCGGCGACCTGCTCGTTGATCTGCTCGTAGAGCGCGGTCTGCTCCTCGAGGTTCGGCACGCCGCGTGCGGCGTTCAGGGCCGCGAACAGCTCCGGGTTGTCGAAGCCCCACTCGGCCGAGGGCGCACCGAAGAACACGCCGACGAAGTTGTCGGTGTCGTTGTAGTCGCCCGTCCAGCCCAGGAGGTGGATGCCGTGGTCGGCGGTGCCCGTGATCTTGTCGAGGTAGTCGGGGCTCCAGGCATCCGTCTGCGGCGTCAGCTGCACACCGACGTCGGTCAGCTGCGTCGAGATGACGGTGGCGATCTGCTCGGGGTCGGGCATGTAGGGGCGCGAGACGTTGACCGGGTAGTTGAAGGTCAGCGTCAGCGGGTTGGCCTCGGTGTAGCCGGCCTCCGCGAGCAGGGCCTTGGCCTTCTCGGGGTCGTAGTCGTACGTCGTGACGTCGGGGTTGTAGCCGTTGACGGTGTCGGGCATGAACTGCGTCGCGACCTCGGTGCCCTCGGGGAGCACCTGCGAGATGAGCGCCTCCTTGTCGATCGCGTGAGAGAGCGCCTCGCGGACGCGCACATCCTGCAGCTCGGGCTGCGCCTGGTTGAAGGCGAGGTAGAGGATCGTGAACGGGGGACGCGAGACCATCGTGAAGCCGGCCTCTTCGAGCGCGGCGGTGTCGGCGGGGCCGACGAGGTCGTAGCCGTCGATCGATCCGGCTTCGAGGGCCTGACGGCGCGCGGTGGGGTCGTCGATGACGCGGAAGATGATCTTGTTCACCTGTCCCGAATCGCCCCAGTAGTCGTCGTAGGCCGAGAGCGTGAGCTCCTCGCCCGGCGACCACTCGTCGAACTTGTAGGGGCCGGTGCCCGTCGGGTGTCCGGCACCGTACTCCGACAGCGAGGGGGCCTCTTCGGTGCCGCCGATCTCGTCGGCACCGTACTCCTCGAGCGCGGTCGGGCTCTGCATCGCGAAGGCGGGGAGCGAGAGGGCGGGGATGAAGCCGGCGAAGGGCTGCTTCAGCTGCACCGTCGCCTCGAGGTCGGAGCCGGCGGTGCAGGAGTCGAACACCGCGGTGTCGGGGGTCTCGACGTAGCCGCGGAAGAGCTTGCCGTAGTAGTACGACAGAGCCTCGCTGGCTGCCAGGCCGGTCCAGTTGTACCAGCGGTCGAAGTTCGCGCACACCGCTTCGGCGTTGAACGGCGTGCCGTCGTGGAAGGTCACGCCCTCCTTCAGCTGGAAGGTGTGGGTCAGTCCGTCGTCGGACGACTCCCAGCTCTCGGCGAGCAGGGGCGCGGGGTCGGCGGTTCCGGGCTCGGTGCCGACGAGGCCCTCGAAGATCTGGCGTGAGACGCGGAAGGTCTCACCGTCCTGCGCGAAGGCGGGG
Source organism: Microbacterium arborescens (assembly GCF_030369635.1). Lineage (NCBI taxonomy): Bacteria > Bacillati > Actinomycetota > Actinomycetes > Micrococcales > Microbacteriaceae > Microbacterium > Microbacterium arborescens. The sequence goes on from NZ_CP128474.1 coordinate 3,001,491, forward strand.
TCGAGGCTGGCCGGGTCTGCGGAGGCGGCGAAGACGAAGGTGCCGTCGACGTCGGTCGCGGCATCCGTCTCACCGTCCCCTCCGCGCTGGCTGGTGCACGCCGAGAGGGCGAGGGCGCCGATGGCGACCGCTGCCAGTCCCGCGAGCGCGCGCTTGCGAGGAGTCGAGAGCATGGGGGTGTCCCTTTCTGAGGTCCGGAGCGGGCCCACCGCGGCGCGCTCCGAGGTAATTGGGTCCGAACCTATACGGGCAGGAGGGTCGAAGTCATTACATCGATGTCTCGATCGTGTTTCGACTGCGCAGACCGGCTCGCACCGGTGGCGACGCGTGCCGCTAGCGTTGAGGAATGGCACGAGCGCGCGTCGAGGAACCCGGTCCGCAGGCACGCCTGTCAGACGGCACGATCGCTCGTATCGTGCCCTCTTCGTTCACGTCCGGCTTCGAGCTCGACGTCGATGGAACGCCCCAGTCGCACGTCGACCTCGACGATCCGACACACCTGCACTTCGAGTACATCGCCCGGATGGCGGCTGTCATCGACCGTCTGCGGATGCCGGGACAGCCGCTCACCGCGGTCCATCTGGGCGCCGGTGCACTGACGCTTCCCCGATACATCGCCCACACCCGGCCGGGATCGCGCCAGCAGGTGATCGAGCTCGAACAGCCGCTGGTCGACCTCGTCCGCGAGGCTCTGCCCCTTCCCCGAGGCGCGCAGGTGCGCGTGCGCATCGGAGATGCCCGCACCGTCGCCGAGAAGCTCCCCCCGGGCCTGACCGGCGCCGCCGACCTCGTCGTCTCCGACGTCTTCGCGGGAGCGCAGACCCCCGCCCACCTGACGACGGTGGAGTACTACCGCTCGCTCGCACGACTGCTCGCACCGGACGGTGTGCTGCTGGTCAACGTCGCCGACGGCGCGGGACTGGCGTTCGCCCGGCGCCAGGTGGCGACGGTGCGCGAGGTCCTCCCCGAGGTGCTGCTGCTCGCCGAGGTGCAGCTGCTGAAGGGGCGACGATTCGGCAACATCGTGATCGCGGCGTCGGCTGCCCCGCTGCCCTCGGAGTGGTTGCCGCGCCTGATGGCGGCCGGGCCGTTTCCCGCGAAGGTCGCGCAGGGCGCGGAGATCGACGAGTTCGCCCGCGGAGCCCGGGTGGCGACGGACGCCGACGCGACCCCGTCGCCGAAGCCGTCGGCATCCGTGTTCGAACGCTGACCGGCGCGGCGGGCGGGCGCTTCGGCGCCTTTCGACGAGACTGGGATCCACCGTTCTCGAGTCGCGGAGGTGGATGACGGTGGGCTACATCCTCGGGTACGACCCGGACACGCTGCGGGAGATCGTCGACCCGGAGCAGTGCGCACAGCGCCTGGCTGAGATCGGCGAGCAGCGCAGCCTGCCCGCGCTCCTCGAGCGCGTCTGGCTGCTGAAGGTGCTCGATCGGCTCGACGAGGCTCTCGTCCTCGCCGAGCAGGCGGTGCGAGTGGCGCGCATGGCGGGGACCCGCAAAGACCTGCTGCGCGCCCGTGTGCTGCACGCGACGATCCTGCAGAATCGCGGGGCGTTCGCCGCGGCGATCCAGGAGCTGACGACGTGCGCGGAGGAAGCGGAGGGCCAGAACTGGCCCCTGCTCGCCGCCTTCGCCTACCAGCACCGCGGCAAGGTGTCGTACGACGCGGAGGAGTACTCCGACGCTCGCACCGACTTCAAGCGTGCCCTGTTCCTCCGCCAGGAGGGCGGCGCCCCCGAGGAGCAGCTCGAGTCGACCCTGCTCGCCGTCGACGCCGCTGAGCGGCGCCGTTCGCGCTCGATCGTCGCCAGCTGAGCGCCGCCGTCCGCTGTCTCACCCCGCGCGTAACGTCCACCGCATGAGTGATCTCGATCGGGTCCGGGTCTGGGCCGAGGCGCTGATCGCGGCGCACCTCGACGACTCCTGGACGTTCCGGTTCGACAACGCCAAGCGTCGCGCGGGCCAGTGCGACTACACGCGCCGGCGCATCAGCGTCTCGCGATACCTCGCAGCCCGGTTCGACGACGACGAGAACCACCAGACACTGCTGCACGAGGTCGCCCACGCGATCGCCGGCCCGGCCGCCGGCCACGGTCGCGACTGGCTCCGTACGGCGCGCGAGCTCGGCTATGTCGGCGGCACGACCCATCGCGGTGAGACGGCCGTCGAGCTGGCGCCATGGGTGGGCCAGTGCCCCGCCGGCCATGTGGCCTACCGCCACCGCCGTCCCACGCGGGCGGCGTCATGCCGGATGTGCGCATCGTCATACGACGAGCGCCATCTGTTCCGGTGGGTTCGCCGCGAGATCTCCCCGGCGGACCGACGCGCAGCCGCGACCCCGCGCTGACGGCTGCACGAACTCCTCGATTCGGGCTCGTTTCGCGACGTTCTCGAGGAGTCGGCGTCAGGCGGCCGTGAAGACACCGCCGCGGAGCACCGGCGCCATCGCATCGGCCCCGATCTGCGCCGCCGCGAGCACGTCGGCGCGCAGCCCACGCTCGAGGAGCTCCTGCCCCGAGCCGCTCGCCGTGAGCAGGTGCCGCACCGCGCCGCCGAGGCCGCGGAACGACTCGCACGCCGCGGCCGCTTCCGGCGAGGTGTGGTCGATGCCGAGGCGCGAGAGGGCGTCGACGACCGCTCCCGCACCGAGCAGGTCTTCGACGGCGAAACGCAGCTCGGGCTCCTCGCCCGGCCCGGCGAGCTCGCCCGCGGCGATCACGGCGATACTCGTGCGGGCTCCGCGGCGCTGCTGCTCCGCGAGGACGGCGGCCGCGACCGCGCCGGCGTTGCGCAGGCAGCCGAGCAGCACGAGCGCATCGGATGCCGCCCCGGCGATCATCGCGCCGTTGCGCGAGACGGCGCGCGCGGCGTCGTCGAGCACGACGCGCTCCCCCGCGGCGACGCGGGCCGAGACGGTCGACGAGAAGCGCAGCACATCGACGACGACCACGACATCCGCGGGGGCCACGCGGCGAAGGCCCGCGATGCCCCAGTCGAGACGCACCTGGTAGCGGGACTGGTCGAACGGCGAGGATGCTGCGGGCAACGGCATCCGATCAGCCTACGACGGGGCAGACTGGGCTCATGCGCATCCTCCAGAAGCTCGTGCTCGACTGCGACGCCGACGCCGCCTGGCGTGCCCTCCACTCGCCGCGCGCGCTCGCCGAGCTGTACGCACCGCTCATGGGGCTCGAGCCCCTCGCCGCCGAGGGGATGCCGACCTCGCTCGAACCGGGGGCGGACGTGCCGGTCCAGCTGTCGGCGCTGGGCATGCCGGTCGGGCGTCAGCTGATCCACGTGTCGGACCGTGCGGTCGAAGAGCACCGGCCCGGAGAGACGGATGCCTCGACCGTGCGGATCCTGCGTGACAGCGGCATCCCCCTCACCGGCCCGCTCTCGGTGCTCGACGTCTGGGACCACCAGATGGCGGTCTCGCCGGCACCCGGCGACCCCACCCGCACGCTGTGGCGCGAGCGCCTCGTGATCGGGGGCCTCGCCGCGCCGGCGCTGTGGCCGATGCTCTGGGCGACCTGGCAGTGGCGATCGACGCGCCTGCGGCAGGTCGCGCCGACCTGGGCCTACGACCCCGAGCCCGAGCCCGATCCCGCGTCGTGACCGCCGTCGCCGTGCGGCGGGCCGTTCCCGCCGATGCTGCGGCGATCGCGCGCGTGCACGTCGTCGGCTGGCACGAGGCCTACACCGGCCGGATGCCGCAGAGCATCCTCGACCGCCTCGATCTCGATCGTCTGACGCGCGTACGGGGTGAACTGCTCGGCCACGAGCAGCGGCTCGACGAGCGACAGTCGGCGGTGCCGGCCGGCACGGAACGCACGCACGACCTCGGCCGCACATGGGTCGCCGTGATCTCCGGCACGATCGTCGGTTTCGCCGTCAGCGGCTCGTCCCGCGACGACCCTCCCGCTGCACCGCTCGAGCTGTATGCGATCTACGTCCTCGCCGCCCACTACGGCACCGGCGCGGGGCAGGCGCTGCTGGATGCCGCTCTGGGCGACGAGCCCGCGTCGCTCTGGGTGCTCGCCGACAACCCGCGTGCCCGCGCGTTCTACGCCCGCAACGGATTCCGCCCCGACGGCGCCGTGAAGGACGACACCAGCTGGGGCGAGACCATCAGCGAGGTCCGGCTCGTCCGCCGATGAGGGACGAGCCGGACCTGCCGGAGCGTGAGCCGCGTCACTCGGCGAGTGCCTCCACGGGCGAGACGCGGGTCGCGAGACGGGTGGGCACGACGGCGGCCACGAGGGTGAGCACGGCGGTGGCCACGACGATCCCGGCGACGGTGAGCCACGGGATGCCCGGAAGCACGAAGGTGGGGGCGAGCCACAGCGGCGGCACCCGCACCGACCCGAGCAGCGACTGCGCCGCCGCCCAGCCGTAGGCGATGCCGAGAAGCAGGCCGAACACGACCGAGGTGATCGTGATGTGCGCCGCCTCGAACAGCACCATCGAGCGGATCTGACGTCCGGTCAGGCCGAGGGCGCGCAGCAGCCCGAGCTCGCGGGTGCGCTGGACCACGCCGATCGTGAGCAGGTTGACGAGACCGACGGCCGCGATCACCGCCGACACCCCGACGAGAGCCATCATGACCGCGCTGAACGTGTCGAGCAGACGGGCCATCTCGCCCGACACCTCGCCACCGCCCGAGGCGGCCATGACGCCCTTGACCGACTCCGAGGCGACGGCGAACATCGTCACGAGCGTGACGCCCATGACGACGCCGATCGCCATGCGGCTCGATCGCTCCGGGTAGCGCAGCGCGTTCTCGGCTGCGAGCCGCGCCGACGCCGAACGGCCGAAGAGCCGACCGGTCAGTCGGAGCAGCGGCGGCATGACGAGTGCGGCGCCCAGGCTCAGTCCGGTGAACGAGGCGAGACCTCCGAAGAACGCGACGACCACGCCGAGGGGTGTGGTGAAGCCGGCGAGGATGCCGAGAGCGAGCAGCACCGCGCCGACGCCGAACAACGACACCGCGGCGACGCGGCGGCGCGTACGGCCCGCGGCCTCTTCCGCCGTGCGCGGCGCGGACCCCGCGAGGGCAGCGAGGGGCGTGACCTCGAGCACGCGACGCGACCCGGACCACGCGGCGATCCAGGTCGTCAGCGCTACGACGAATGCCGGCGCCAGCAGCACGGGCTGCACGACGTTGTAGTCGACGTCGAGCCCCCACGCCCGTGCGGCGATCTGCTGGAGACCGAGCGCTCCGGCGGTTCCGCCGACCAGCCCGAGCACGGCGCCGATCGCGCCGACGACGAGGCCCTGCCGCGCGATCCGCGACCGCTGCGACCGCGCCGACGCGCCGATGAGGCGCATCAGGGCGATCTGACGGGTGCGACCCGCCACGATCGTGGCGAACGTGTTGGCCGTGACGATCGCGGCGACGTACATCGCCACCGCGACCAGCAGCACGCTGAGGATCGCCACGACGATGACGATGGTCTCTCCACCCGAGAGGAACGGGTCGGCCATGAGCCACGCGCCGATCAGCCCGGTGACGGCGACCAGCAGCACGCCGAATCCGCCCGAGATCGCGGCGACGAGCACCGAGGCGCCCATCCCCCGCTCGCGCAGCCACGCCCAACGTCCGGAGGCCGGGGCCGCCGAACCCGACCCGGGCCGCATCCGCGCCGACGAGGATGCCGCGCGCGCCGCGGTCACGGCGGTCATGCCGACACCTCGGCGGCGAGCATGTGGGCCGAGATCTGCTCGGCGCTCTGGCTGGGCTTGTCGGCCACGATGCGGCCGTCGCCGAGGAAGATCACCCGATCGGCGTGCGAAGCGGCGACGGGGTCGTGCGTCACCATCGCGATGGACTGACCGTGCTCGCGGCTCGCCGTCGCGAGCAGGGCGAGCACCTCACGACCCGACCGCGAGTCGAGGTTGCCGGTCGGCTCGTCGGCGAAGACGAGGTCGGGCGCCGTCGCGAGGGCACGGGCGATCGCGACGCGCTGCTGCTGGCCACCCGACAGCTCATGCGGACGGTGCCGCAGCCGCGCGCCGAGCCCGAGGGAATCGACCAGCCCGTCGATGCGCGAACGTTCGAGGGCCGACGGCGACCGCCCGTCGAGCTCGAACGGCAGCGTGATGTTGCCGATGACGTCGAGGGTGGGCACGAGATTGAACGACTGGAACACGAAGCCGACGCGGCGCCGCCGCAGGATCGTCAGATCGAGGTCGGAGAGGCCCGAGATCTCGGTGTCGCCGATCCACGCGCGACCCGTTGTCGGGGCGTCGAGCCCGGCCATGATGTGCATCAGGGTCGATTTGCCCGAGCCGGATGGGCCCATGATGGCGGTGAACTCGCCACGGCGGATGCCCACCGAGACGCCGTCGAGCGCACGGACGCCCGATTCGCCGGCGCCGTAGGTCTTGGAGAGGTTCTGGACCCGGGCGGCGAGGCCGAGGTCGGTGGTCGAGATCTGCATGTCTCCGACGCTACGAAGCGTCGCGTCCGCCGACATCGGTCCACCGTCGCGGACACGTACATCTTGCGGATGATCCCTCATCCGCCCGCGAGGGTCAGGCGAGCCCGTGCTCGAACGCGAAGACGACCAGCTGCACGCGATCGCGCAGGGAGAGCTTCGCCAGGATCCGGCTGATGTGGGTCTTCACGGTGGCCTCGGAGAGGAACTCGCGCTGTGCGATCTCGGCGTTGGAGAGCCCCCGGGCCGCTAGAGCGAAGATCTCCCGCTCACGGTCGGTCAGCTCGGCGAACGCGGCCGGCACGGCCTTCTGCGCGGGGGCCGAGAACGTCGCGAACAGTTCCCGCGTCGCCGCGGCCGCGATGACCGACGACCCCGAATGCACCGTGCGGATCGCGGCGAGGAGGAACTCGGGGTCGGCGTCCTTGAGCAAGAACCCGCTCGCGCCCTGACGGATCGCCCGCGCCGCCGCCTCGTCGAGGTCGAAGGTGGTCAGCATCACGATGCGCGGCGGAGCGCCATCGAAGACCGGATCGTCGAGCAGCTGAGCGGTCGCGGTCAGGCCGTCCATCACCGGCATCCGGATATCCATGAGAACGACGTCGGGACGTGTCTCGCGGATGATGCCGATCGCCTCTGCGCCGTCCGACGCCTCGCCGACGACCTCGAGATCGGGCTGTGAGGCGACCACCATGCGGATGCCGGCGCGGAAGAGCGCCTGGTCGTCGACGAGGACGACCCGGATCGCACTCACGCGGTGCCGCCGATGGGCAGGGTCGCCGCCACGACGAATGCGCCGTCGCGGGGGCCCACTTCGATGGTGCCGCCGATGAGCTGAGCGCGTTCGCGCATGCCGATGAGGCCGTGACCGCCCGTGCGCACCGGGCCCGTGACCTCACTCACCGGCGAGAGCGGGTTGCTCACACGGACCTCCACGCGGTCGGACAGCCAGGACAGGGACACCTCCACGGTACCGCCCGCGCCGTGCCGCATCGCGTTCGTCAAGGCTTCCTGCAGAATCCGGTACACCGCGATCTGCACCGCCGCGGGCGGCTCGCCCGGCGGTGCGGGGTCGACGTCGACGCGCAGGTCGAGACCGGCAGCGCGCACCTGCGCGTAGAGCACCTCCAGCTCCGCGACGGTCGGCTGGGGACCCTCGCCCTCACTGTGGCGCAGCTGGGTCAGCAGCATCCGCACGTCCGAGAGGGCGGAACGGGCCGTCGACGAGATCGTCTGAAGCGAGGTGGCAGCGGCATCCGGATCCGCCGCCGCGGCATAGCGAGCCCCGTCGGCCTGGGCGATGACGACCGCGAGCGAATGGGCGACGACGTCGTGCATGTCGCGCGCGATGCGGTTGCGCTCGAACTCCGCCGTCGCGCGTTCCTCGGCCTTCCGCTGGGCCTCGGCATTGCCGCGGGCACGCAGCCCGACGCGGACGAGTGCGCCCACGGTCCACGCCAGGAGCAGGCCGAAGACGGCCGCGACGAAGAGCATCGTGCCGGTGACGAGGAAGTACACCAGCTCATCACCCGCTGTCGTGACCGAGTACGCCGCAGTCGGGATGAGCAGGTAGATGGTGATGGCCAGCGCGCCCCCGATGGAGGACGCGAATCCGAGCCAGAAGATCCGGTTCGTGCCGTACGCCGCGCAGGTGTAGAGCACCGCGAAGATGGCGATGTCGACCGGCAGGGGAGGCAGCTGCGCCAGCATCTGCAGGATCGCACCGACCCACGCCAGCGTCAGCGCGAGCGGCGGCGAGAGGCGACGCAGCGCGACCGCAGCGCCGAACGGGACGACCAGAAGCATCGCGACGACCGCTGACACCCGGTCGTTGGGGATGCCGACACCCACGACGCCCACCCACGTGAACAGCAGCATGAGCGCCGCGAAGGCGACAGCCACCGAGATGTCGACGGAGAGCTGATAGCGGCGGAGCGGACGGAACACGCTACGACGGTACGCGAGCGCCGCGGGCGCGGCATCCCTCTGACGATGTATCCGCGGGCAACGCCATCCGCCTCAGCGCGCGTACACGCGCAGGCCGCCCGGGATCGCGCGCAGCCGGAGCCGGTAGTCGCCGGCGGGAGTCTCGGTGAGCTCGCCGTCGTGCGCGAACACCGGCGTCGCGCCGCCGGGCCGGACCGTCACCTCGATCTCCGCCACGACGGCTCGCTCGAGATCGGATGCCGGCGGCATGAGACGCAGTGCGCGCATCACCGCGAGGGTACGACGACCGAACGCCAGCGAGGTCACCGCCCGCAGCCGCGTGCCCCGGGCATGGTGGAGCCGGACATCGAGCACCGCCTCGTCGAGGCTCGCGCGCCGCATCATCGCGATGCGACGCGGGTCGTTGCGGCCGAGCCCCGCGAAGACCGACCAGACGACCGCCCGGCGGCCGTCGCGCACGATCGTGATGCGGTGGGCGCCGTGGATCTCGCGCCACGCCGCGACCGCGCCGCCCCACCATTTGCCGAGACTCGTGCGCTTCTCGCGTTCGGCGAGGAGCTCGGGGTAGGAGCCGAGCGACACCGCGTTGAGGACCGTCACGGGATCGCCGTCGTCGATGACCGCCTCGGCGACCACGACGCGGCGGACCGTCCCGGCCGCATAGGCGTCGAGGGCGGCATCGACCGTGTCGAGGCCCGCCGCGCGCGCGAAGTGATTGAAGGTGCCGCCGGGCAGCACGAGCAGCGTCAGGTCATGACGGCGCGCGAGGTGAGCGGCGCGCGAGACGGATCCGTCGCCGCCGAGGACGGCGAGCACCGTGGGCGCATCGGCGGCTGACACGGCCGATGCGACGATGTCGTCCATCGACGAGTCGCCCAGGCTCTCGATCCGCGCCTGCGGCAGTCGCCGCCGGATCTCGGGCAGGGGGTCGGGGCGGACCACCGACGTTCCCGCTCGCGCGTTCGTGATCAGCAGCAGGCCGCGCCCGTCGGAAGCGTCGGCGGTGGAGCCGGACGCGGCGGGTGACGGTGCGGCGGGGGCGACGGGGTGGTCGGCGGGGTGGTCGGCGGGCATGGTGCGACGCTAACGCCGCGGGCGCACACCCGCGACAGCTTGACAGTGCCGGCCCGACCCGGCGGTGACGGCAGACGCCGATACAACCGTCGGGCGCTCGGTGCTGATGTGGCGCGGACGGCCGCCCGCGATGACACCAGCCCCACCGGTCCGACCGATGTATCGGCGCGTCGTAGAGTCGCAGGCGTGATGCGGTCCAATGATCTCCTGAGCATCGGCGAGGTGAGTGCTCGAACCGGTGTGTCCGTGTCGGCGCTGCACTTCTACGAGCGGCACGGGCTCATCACCTCGACTCGCTCGGCGGGCAATCAGCGCCGGTTCAGTCGCCACATGCTGCGGCGCATCTCCCTCATCCTCGTCGCGAAGCGCCTCGGCATCCCGCTCGCCGAGGTCGCCGACGCCTTCGCTTCTCTCCCCGCCGAGGCCGAGCCCAGCAGTGATGACTGGAAACGGGTGTCGCGGGCGTGGAAGATCCGCCTCGAGGAACGGCGCGCGGCCATCGAGTCGCTCGAACGCGAGCTCGTGGGATGCATCGGATGCGGCTGTCTCTCGATGCGGTCGTGCGATCTGCTGAACCCCGGTGACGCGCTGAGCGCGGAGGGCAGCGGACCGCGTCGTGTCGCGCCCGCGCTCCGGCACGTGCTCGACGACGACGCGGCCGCTCCGTCATGAGAGCCGGTCGAGGCGCCGCCTGATCCCCGACGCATCGAGGCCGTGCAGCCGCGCGTGGTCGGACGCAGTGCCGTATCGGCGCTGCTCTCCCACCCCGACACCGATGTGCTCGATGCGGATGCCGCTGCCGCCGACGGCCGCGCCGACCGCGGCGGCGGTCGTTCCCTCGAGGAAGGGTTCGAGCACCACGACCCGGTCGAACCCGGCGCTCAGCTCGCGCAGACCGTCACGGTCGAGCGGCACCGGCGTCGCGGTGTAGGCGACCGCGTGCCCCGTGCCGGCCGTCGCTTCGAGCGCGGCGTCGAGCAGTGGGCCGATGGCCAGCACGAGGACACCCGATCCCCCGCGCACGGGGTGGATCCGCCCGTCGGTCGGGAAGGCCGTCCGGTTCTCCTGCGTCGAGAGCCGGATGTACTGACGGTCGTCGGAGGTGGCCGCCGCCCGGATCAGCGCCTCGACCTCGTCGGGATGCCCCGGCGTGTGCAGCCGCCACCCCGGCAGAGTGCCGAGCAGGGCGATGTCGCCGGGGCACTGGTGCGTGCGCCCTTCGGCTGCGGCGTCGTAGCTCGCACCGATCGATACGAGCACCGCCCCGAGATCCTGGTGCGACAGATCGAGCTTGATCTGCTCGAAGGGCCGCTCGACGAGGAACGGGGCGTAGGTGTGCACGAACGGGCGGAGCCCGGCGAGCGAGAGCCCGGCCGCGACGCCGATCATCGCCTGCTCGCGGATCCCGACGTTGACGACGCGGTCGGCGGCGGCGGTGCCCGCGGCGAGATCGATCGGCCCGATGTCGGCGAGGACGAGAGCCGCACGTTCGTCGGTCGCCAGCAGATCGGACATCGTGGTGGAGAAGCGCGCGCGCATCAGGATCCCTTCGCAGCGGTATGGACGACGGTGACGCGCGGCATCGCGCCGCCCGCCTCGAGGGCCGCGGCGAGCGCGGCGTGATCGCGTGAGTCGACCTCGGCGGCATCCCACCCCTCCACCGCGAACCGCCGCGCGACCCCGCCGGGCCATCCGAGGGATGCCGAGGCGTTGTCGATGACGATGCAGTGCAGCCGCGCGAGAGCGAGGCGTCCGGCGACGGCGATCGCCTCGTGGTTGCTGCCCTCGTCGAGCTCGGCGTCGCCGATCAGGACGAACACGCGTCCGCCCGCACCCGCGATGTCGAGGCCGCGGGCGAGGCCGACCGCGATCGGCAGACCGTGCCCGAGCGAGCCGGACGAGATCTCCACGGCGGGAATGAGCACGCGGTCGGGATGGTGGCCGAGGGGCGAGTCGACGCCCGCCAGGTCATCGAGCCATGCGTCGGGCACCAGGCCCCGGGCAGCGAGCACGGCGTAGTACGAGGCGGGACCGTGGCCTTTCGACAGCAGGAAGCGGTCGCCGGCCTCGGGGCGCAGCACCCGATCGTGCAGCACCCAGAGGGCGTCGAGGGTCGAGTGCGCCGCGGCGCTGTGCTTCTCGTCGCCGGTCACTCGTGCGAGGCGGTCGAGCACGGCGGCGGGCAGCCGCTCGGTGAAGGAGTCGACGTGGGGGTCGGGGTCGGTTCGGATCATGTCTCGAACGCTAAAACCTCAAGCTCGATTGAGGTCAAGCGGCCGCTGCCCGACTCCGCCGTCGCCGAAAGCCCGGCGGCCGGTTAGGCTGACGCCACCTGTCCACCGCTCCCGCGCGGGAGCCGTACCTCGTAGATCGGAGGTTCCCCCATGTCCATCGCACAGACGCACCCCACCCCCGGTGCCGCCAAGACGATCATCGGCGAGCCCGAGGTCGTCGAGGACGGCGGCGCGGTCGACGCCCTGAGCATCGCGCTCGCCGACGGCGTCGAGCACGACCCGGCGTGGATCGCGCTGCGCGACGCCGCGACGGCGCTGCACGAGCTGCAGGCCGCCGACGGCTCCGTGCCCGACGCGGACGACCACGAGACGGCACGCCGCCACGTCGCGGCGATCACCGACGCGATCGGCCGACTCGCCCCGAGGTTCCCTCACGATGCCGACTACCTGGCGGCGTCGATCCGGGACTTCGACAGATGGGCGGGGTCCGATCATCCGGACGGCGCGGCTTCGACGGAGGGGGCATTCGGCGTGCCCGATTTCCTCGACTCGCTCGTGGCCTTCCAGCCGCAGCTCCACCGCGTCGACGGCATCCGCCACCTCGTCGTCTTCCCGATGTACACGCAGAACGGATCGCGGAACCGTCATGTCGAGGCGCTCCTGGTCGAGACGATCTGGCCCGAGGCGATCGCGCGACTCGAGACGATGTACCCCAACCGGCTCTTCGTCTCGTTGCGACTGCTCGACTTCACGCCCGGATACGACACCGACTCGGCCGTGCTGTTCCCCGAGACCGTCGCCATGCGCGAGATCCCGCCGTTCACGTGGGGGGCGATCTTCCAGGACCGCGAGGCGGCCCGCTATCGCCGCGTCGTGCGTGCCGCGTCCGAGATCACGAAGCTCGACCTGCCCGCCGAGGCGGCGGAGATGCTCGACGACCAGGCGCTCACCGAACGGGCGTTCGTGATGTGGGACCTCATCCACGACCGCACCCACATGCGCGGCGATCTGCCCTTCGACCCGTTCATGATCAAACAGCGGATGCCGTTCTTCCTGTACTCCCTCGAAGAGCTGAGATGCGATCTGACGGCGTTCCGCGAATGCGTCGCGCTCGACCGGCGGCTGAGCGCCGAGACGGATCTCGACCCGGTCGACGCCGAGCTGCTGCGTCTGTCGCGGCTCGTGCAGTACGCCGTGATCTTCGACCGGATCTTCCGGTTCGCGATCACCGGATCGCGCGTGCGCAACTACGACGGGCTCGGCGGTCAGCTGCTGTTCGCCTGGCTGCACCGTCGCGGCGTGCTGCACTGGACCGACACCGCACTCGCCTTCGAATGGAGTGAGGTGCCGGATGCCGTCGTCGCCCTGGGCGATGCGATCGACCGGCTCTACTGGGAGTCGATCGACCGGCCGAAGACCGCGCACTGGCTGGCGGCGTACGACCTCGTGCGCTCGGTCCTCGAACCGCATCCCGCGTCGGTGTGGGCGCGCGGCCTGCCCGACGACGTCCTCGCGGGCCCGCCGAAGGGGTACACCGATGCCGTGCTGGACGACGAGTTCCCGCTGTCGATGTTCTACGAGGCGCTCGAGAAGAAGATGCGCGACGTGATCGCCTCCACCCGCGGCATCCGCGGCTGACCAGCACCTGCTCCGCGGCTCGCGGATCCACCGGACACCGGCGGATTCGCGGGCCGCGGACTCGTGAGAAAGGATGAGGTCATGACCTCCCTGCACGACACGTCGGTGCGCGGTTTCGCGTCCGACAACTACTCCGGCATCCACCCGGAGGTCCTCGCGGCCATCACCGCCGCCAACGACGGCCACCAGACCGCCTACGGGTCGGACGTGTACACCGCCCGCCTGCAGGAACTCGTCGGCGAGCACTTCGGCGACGGTGCAGAGGCCTTTCCGGTCTTCAACGGCACAGGCGCGAACGTCGCGGCCCTGCAGTCGATGCTGCCGCGCTGGGGCGCTGTGATCGCCGCGTCGACCGCGCACATCAACGTCGACGAGGGCGGGGCGCCCGAGCGCGTCGGCGGGATCAAGATCCTGAACGTCCCCGCCGACGACGGAAAGCTCACCCCCGAGCTCATCGACCGCGAGGCGTGGGGCTGGGGAGACGAGCACCGCGCGCAGCCGCTCGTGGTCTCGATCACCCAGTCGACCGAGCTCGGCACGCTGTACACGCCCGACGAGCTGCGGACGATCGCCGACCACGTGCACGAACGCGGGATGCGGCTGCATATGGATGGCGCGCGCATCGCCAACGCCGCCGCAGCCTTGGGCCTGCCGCTGCGCGCCATCACGCGCGATGTCGGCGTCGATGTGCTCAGCTTCGGCGGCACGAAGAACGGCGCGATGCTCGGTGAGGCGATCGTCGTGCTCGACTCCGCGGCATCCGAGGGGCTGACCTACCTGCGCAAGCTCAACATGCAGCTGTCGTCGAAGATGCGCTTCGTCTCGGCACAGCTCGTCGCGCTGCTCGAGAACGACCTCTGGCGTCGCAACGCCGAGCACGCGAACGGGATGGCGCAGCGCCTGCGCTCTGCCGTCGAGGCAGGGCTCGCCGATGGTTCAGTGCGGGGTGTGGAGTTCACGCAGCCGACGCAGGCCAACGGCGTGTTCGCGGTGCTGCCCGAGGGCGTCGCCGACCGGCTGCGCGAGTCGTTCCGCTTCTACGATTGGGACGAGGCCCGCCGGGAGGTGCGCTGGATGTGCTCGTTCGACACGTCGGCATCCGACGTCGACGCGTTCGTCGCCGAGCTGGCGCGCCTCACGACCGAGTGACCACCGACTGACACGCGGCGCGACGCGCGACAGAGAGCCGCGGCGGAATCGATCCGACCGCGGCTCTCGTGCGTTCACGCGGCGGTGACGCTGAAGCTCCACGTGACGCCGAACCGGTCGGTGAGCATGCCGAAGCCGGCGCTCCACGCAGATGCCGCGAGCGGCTCGACGATGACGGCATCCGCGGCGAGCGCGTCCCACGGGCCGCGGAGTTCGTCGAGGCTTTCGGAACCGACCGAGACGAAGAACGCCTGATCGGTGAGGGTGGCGTTGTCGCGGCGGTGCGTCGAGCCGCCGCCGGCGATGGACCCCTCAGCGCTGCCCGGGATGTCGTACGCCATGACGCGGAAGCCGTTGCTGCCGGCGACGAGCCCGAAGACGACGGCATCCGCGCCGGGCAGACCTGCGGGCATACCGACCTCGGCATAGGTGGTGATGGCGACGTGGCCGTCGAACGCGGCGCCGTAGAACTCGAGCGCCTGGCGGGCGTCGCCGCGGAAGTTGAGGTGGGGGGTGGTCTGAATGGTCATTGCTGCTCCTGGGAAAGGGCCGGCCCGATCGGCTCGACGACCTCACCCTGACAGCCCTTCCGGTCAGTTTCTGTCCGCAATGACGGATACGGTGAGGCGATGACGACGACCTCGCGACTGCTGACCCTGCTGTCGCTCCTGCAGGCCCGCCGCGACTGGCCGGGCGCGGTGCTGGCCTCGCGTCTGGGAGTGAGCGACCGCACGGTGCGCCGCGACGTCGAGCGTCTGCGCGAGATGGGATACCGCATCCAGGCGACGACGGGCCTCGACGGCGGGTACCGGCTGGAGTCCGGCAGCGAGCTGCCGCCACTCCTGTTCGACGAGGACCAGACCATCGCCGTAGCCCTCGCCCTGCGGACGGCACCCGTGCTGGGCGCAGGGATCGGCGAGGCCGCCGCGCGGGCGCTCACGACGATCCGGCAGGTCATGCCCTCGAGACTCCGGCACCGCCTCGACGCCCTGACCCCGACCGTCGTGGCCCGCCCGGGGGATGCCGCCGTCGCAGACGTCTCGCTCGAGGTTCTGTCGACTCTCGCGAACGCCATCCGCGACGGACTGACCCTGCGGTTCGACTACGGCGAGGCGCGCGATGCGGATGCCGTCGGATCCACGCCGGCCCGACGCGCGGAGCCGCATCATCTCGTGGCGTCGTGCGGCCGCTGGTACCTGGTCGCGTGGGACCTCGACCGAGACGACTGGCGCCTGTACCGGGTGGACCGCATCCGGCCGCGCACACCGCTCGGCGCCGGCTTCGCGCGACGCACCGTACCCGGCGGCGACGTCGACGCGTTCGTGTCGGCACGCTTCCGCGGGTCGGACTCGGGCACGTGGCCCTGTCGCGGCTCCGTCATGCTGCACCTGCCGGCATCCGCTGTCATGCCCTTCGCCGGTGACGGCACCGTCACGCCGCTCGACGACGGGCACTGTCGGCTTGAGGCCGGGTCGTGGTCGTGGACCGCGCTCGCGGCCTCGTTCGGGCGGTTCGACGCCGAGCTCGAGGTCGTCGGTCCCCCCGAGCTCGCCGACGCGTTCGCCCTCCTCGCCGCCCGCTACGCCCGCGCGTCCCCCGCCTGACCGCCGGGGCGCGGGGGTCAGGCGCCGGCGAGCCAGGCCCGGTAAGCGTCGAACGAGTACGGGCGACCGAGGAAGTCGGCGACGAGGTCGGCCGCGTCACGGCTGCCGCCCGGCTCGAGGATGCGCTCGCGATAGCGGGTCGCGACGGAGGGATCCATCAGGTCGTCGCCGAACGCCGAGAGCAGGTCGCGGGCGATGACGAGGCTCCACTGGTACGTGTAGTAGCAGGCGCCGTATCCGGTGAGATGCCCGAAGCCGGCGTACGTGTGTCCGTTCGGCAGTGGGTGCACGGGCGACGACGCGCGGTACCAACCCTCGACCGCGGCCTGCAGGTCGCTCGGCCGTTCGACGTGCAGCCCGTACGAGACGTTGGCGTGGCCGAGCTGACGGGTCACCTCGAGGGCGCGGCCGAAGGCGTCGGCCACCCGCATCCGCTCGACCAGGTCGGCCGGGATCGCCTCGCCGTCGGCGTTGCGCGCGAACGTCGCCAGCACGCCGGCGTCCCAGGCCCATTCCTCGAGCAGCTGGCTCGGCGCCTCGACGAAGTCCCACTCCGTCTCGATGCCGCTGAAGTCGGCCCAGACCGCATCGGCGCCGCCGAGGATGCCGTGGACGAGGTGGCCGAACTCGTGGAAGAACGTCACGACCTGGTCGTGCTCGAGCAGTCCGCGCGAGAAGTTGCACAGCAGCACGCCCTCCGGGAGCGAACGTCCCGCGATGCCGGGCGCGAGGTTGAAGCACGCCGCGTGGTTGTACTTGCCTTCGCGCGGGTGGAGGTCGAGGTGGATCCGGCCGAGCCGGCGATCGCCGCGGACGACGTCGTAGCTGCGGACGTCCGCGTGCCAGGCTCCCGCATCGACGGGGACGTAGGTGACGTCGAGCAGTCGCGCGGTGACGTCGAGCACACCCGCCAGCACGTTGTCGAAGGCGAAGTACGCGCGCACGGCTTGGGCGTCGACGGCGTACTCCTCACGCTTGAGCGCGCTGAGGAGGTACCAGAGGTCGGCCGAGGTGACCGCATCGGCGTCGGGCTCGTCGACGCGCAGCCGCGCGAGCAGGCGGTCGTACTCGGCCGCGGCGGCCTCGCGGGTCGCCGCATCGATGTCATCGAGGAACGAGCGGATGGCGGCGCTCGAGCCGATCATGCGCGTCTCGGTCTCGTAGTCGGCCCAGTCGCCGTAGCCCAGCAGCTCGGCGCGCTCGGCGCGAACCGCGAGCAGCTCCCCGAGCACGGGATCGTTGTCGGGCCAGGCCAGGTCGTTGTACACCGACAGCAGCGCCGTGCGCGTCGAGCGGCGCACCGCGAACTCGCGCACGGGCATGAGGTCGGTGTACTCGGTCGTGAGGGTGATGAGGCCCTCGTCGTCGACCGGGTGAGCGTCGATGAAGTCCTGGGGCAGCCCCTCCAGCGCCTCGGCGGGGAGCTTCAGCTCGCGCCGGCCGTCGCGGATGTTGCGCGAGAACTGGAGCGACAGCTCGGTGTCACGCTCGGCGAGCGCCCGCAGCCGGTCGCGTGTCGCCTCGTCGCGGTCGACGCCGCCCCGGCGGAAGTCGCGCTGGATGTGTGCCAGCAGACGGCGGGCGGTGGCGTCGAGCCCGTCGGTGGCCAGCCCGTCGAACACGGCGAACAGCGCGGGGTCGAGCGCCCGCTGCGAGAGGAGCGCGTCGATCGCCTGCACGCGCGCCTCGGCCGCGGCCCGAACATCGGCGTCGGGGTGCGACTCGCTCAGCAGCGACGCCTCGGATGCCGCCTCGGCGACGGCGATCGACGCCTCGTTCCACAGCTGCAGACGGGCCAGCGGCGACAGCTCGTGCCCCGCGATCAGCTGGGCGTCGATCTCGCGGACGCGGGCGATGCGGGCATCCGGGCGCTCGGCGGCGAACGCGAGCCATCCGGCGTGGTCGGCGGGGAAGGCGAGGGGCTGCGGATCGGTCATGCCCCGAGCCTACGCAGGCTCGGTCCTCAGCGGAGCGCGCCCACCGAGGCGAGCGCGAGTCGGATGAGGGTGCCCCGACCGCCTTCCATCTCGGCGGCGAGGGCATCGGATGCCGCTTCGGCGGGGTCGAGCCAGGTGACCTCGAGCGCGTCCTGACGGGGCTCGCAGGTACCCGTGACCGGCACGACGAAGGCGAGCGACACGGCGTGCTGGCGGTCATCGTGGAACGGACTGACGCCGGGGATCGGGAAGTACTCGGCGACGGTGAAGGGCGTGGGCGATGCCGGCAGGAGCGGGAAGGCCATGGGCCCGAGGTCGTTCTCGACGTGACGGAATAGCGCGTCGCGGATCGTCTCGCCGTAGCGCACGCGACCCGAGACGATCGTGCGCGTCATCTCGCCGACCGGGGTGGCCCGCAGCAGGATGCCGACCTGGGTCACGGCGCCGAGACCGTCGGTGCGCACCGGCACCGCCTCGACGTAGAGCATCGGCAGACGGCGGCGCGCCTCGGTGAGCTCGACATCGCTGAGCCAGGCCGGGTTCGTGGCTCCGCCGCCCGGGGCTCCGCGCAGCGGGTCGGCCGGGAGCGACGACTCGCCGCGCTCGTCGGGATCGGGATCGGGGGTGCGCACGGCCATGCCTCATGTATACCAATGACCCCCGGCGGTGTCGGAGGAGGCTGGCAGGATGGTCGCATGTCGTCCGTTCCGGCTCTCGATTCCGCGGCCGTGCGCTGGTCGGCCGCTCCCGCCGAGCGTGCCGGGCGGCCCCTGCTGGTGATGATGCACGGCTATGGCTCAGACGAGAACGACCTGTTCGCCCTCGCACCGCATCTCCCCGCCGAGTACGTCGTGGCCGCGGTGCGCGCTCCGCTCACCCCACCCTTCCCGACGCCGGGGTGGTCGTGGTATCCGATCGAGGGCCTGAACGGTCGCGATCCGCAGGCGGCGACGGCATCCGCCCGCGCACTGACCGAGTGGATCGACGCGGAGCGGGGCGACGCGGCATCCGTCGGACTGCTCGGGTTCTCGCAGGGCGGGCTCATGGCGCTCGAGGCGCTCCGGCTCCGTCCGCACGATTACGCCTTCGCGGTGAATCTGTCGGGCTACGCCAATCCCGGCGACCTCGACACCGACGCCGAGCTCGCCCAACGGCGCCCACCCGTGTTCTGGGGCCGCGGCGCCCTCGACGACGTCATCCCGCCTGCGCTCGTCGCCATCACCGCGCAGTGGCTGCCCGGCCGGGTCGACCTGAGCGGGCGCGTCTACCCCGACCTCGGGCATGCCGTCTCGGCCGAAGAGCTGCGAGATGTCGCGACCTTCCTGCACAAGCAGCTCCCGTCGGCGTAGACTTCCCGGGCCCCTGTCCCGAGTGTGAGGAACGACCGTTGATCGGTTTCGACGCGACCGCGCTGTGATCCCGCGCTGATCCGTCGACCCTTCGGGCGTCCGACCAGGCCAGCGCATTCTTCGATTTCCGCGCTGGCCGCCGGACCGTTCCGCCCCGGTCGGGGTGTCTTCGGTGTCGGTCGCGCCCGCGCCCGACGACATCCGAGGAGGCAGTCATGCCCCATCCCGCACCCGCGGTCGTCCTCGACCGCATCACCCTCATCCACCCCGACGGCACCCCTGCCGTGCTCGACGTATCGGGAACCTTCGGCGCCGCACGCACCGGCCTCGTCGGCCGCAACGGCTCGGGCAAGACCACGCTGCTGCGGCTGATCGCAGGCGAGCTCATACCGACATCGGGCTCGGTCACCACGTCGGGGCGGGTCGAGCTGCTGCCGCAGCGCCTGACACTCGACGTCGAGCGGCGGGTCGCCGACCTGCTCGGCGTCGCCGCCGTCGTCGATGCCGTCCGCGCCGTCGAGTCGGGAGACGTCGACCCTCGCCATTTCGACACGATCGGCGATGACTGGGACGCCGAGGCTCGAGCTGTCGCCGCGCTGACGGCGGCCGGCCTGCCGCCCGGGGCTCTGGACCGCCGCATCGGCGAGCTCTCGGGCGGTGAGGCCGTGCTCGCCGCGCTCGTCGGAGTGCGACTGCGCGGCGCCGAGATCGCGCTGCTCGACGAACCCACGAACAACCTCGATCGCGACGCGCGCGAGCGGGTCGGCGAGCTCGTGCGTGGGTGGCGGGGTGCGCTCGTCGTCGTCAGCCACGACACGACCCTGCTCGAGCTGATGGACGACACCGCCGAGCTCTACGGCTCCGAGCTCGACGTGTTCGGGGGTCCGTACTCGCAGTGGCGGACGTGGCGCGACACCGAGCAGGCGGCTGCGCGGGCGGCCGAGACCACCGCGGCCGCGACTCTCCGACGCGAGCGCCGGGACCGGGTCGAGACCGAGACGAAGCTCGCCCGGCGGGCTGGGATGGGAGCCAAGGCACAGCGGGAGAAGCGCGTGCCCGGGATCATCTCCGGCAACCGCGCATCGGCCGCGCAGGTGTCGGCGGGTCGCGCGCGCGGCGAGGCGTCTGATCGCGAGGCGGCGGCCCGGTCGGCCCTGGATGCGGCGGGCCGGCGGGTCCGCGACGACGACACCGTGCGGATCGACCTGCCCGACCCGGGTGTCGCGGCGGGCCGGCGCCTCGCGACGATCGGCGACGGTGAGCGCTCGTGGATCGTG
This sequence comes from Microbacterium arborescens, assembly GCF_030369635.1. Lineage (NCBI taxonomy): Bacteria > Bacillati > Actinomycetota > Actinomycetes > Micrococcales > Microbacteriaceae > Microbacterium > Microbacterium arborescens. The sequence continues at coordinate 3,022,139 of NZ_CP128474.1, forward strand.
CAGGGGCCCGAACGGGTGGCGCTCGTCGGCCCCAACGGCGCGGGGAAGACGACCCTGCTCGAGGCGCTGGTGCGGTCGGCGAGCGCTAATTCCTCAGAATCCGACGCTCCTGCGCCCCCTCACCCCGGCGGCGGCCCGCCGGATGGCCCGGAAATGAGGAGTTGCGGCACGGCCGCCGCGCACACCGATCGCGTCGGATACCTCTCGCAGCGGATCGACGGCCTGCGGGATGAGGCGACGGTGCTCGACAGCGTGCGGGAGGCTGCGCCCGCGGCCACCGACGTCGAGCTGCGCAATCGCCTGGCGCGGTTCCTGCTGCGCGGCGACACCGTGCTGCGGCCCGTTGCGGCGCTGTCGGGCGGTGAGCGGTTCCGGCTGGCGCTGGCGTGCGCGCTCCTGGCGGATCCCCCGCCGCAGCTGCTCGTCCTCGACGAGCCGACGAACAACCTCGACCTCGACACGGTCGATCAGCTGGTGCAGGCGCTGTCCGCGTACCGCGGGGCGGTGCTCGTCGTCAGCCACGACGACGGCTTCCTCTCGCGCTTCGCACCCGGCCTGACGCTCGAGCTGCGTGACGGCCGGCTCAGCGAGGTCTCGCCCTCGTCGTGAGCCGAGGTCCCCGGTGCCCGTGGGGGTCGAGGTCCCCGTTGGGCCGGGCCGACAACAACGAGGTCCCCGTTGGGCCGGGAATGCCCGTCCTGTTCCCGGCCCAAGTGGGACCTCGCGGGGCGGGGCGGGGCGGGGCGGGGGCGGGCTGGCATGGCGGATGCCGCGGGCGCAAGACCGCGCCGATGTCGGAGGTCCGCGCGAAGATGAAGGCATGGCCGATGTGCTCGCCCGATTCTCCGCGCCCACCGCGGACTGGTTCCGTGGCGCGTTCTCGAAACCGACCTCGGCACAGGCCGGCGCGTGGGATGCCATCTCCGCCGGCAAGCACGCCCTCGTGGTCGCCCCGACCGGCTCGGGCAAGACCCTGTCGGCGTTCCTCTGGGCGATCGACCGGATCTTCCGCGACAAGGCGGCGGCCGGCCCCGTCGACGACAAGCCGGCGAAACGCCGCAGACCGGATGCCGCGCCGGCCGACACCCGCGTGCTCTACATCTCGCCGTTGAAGGCGCTCGGCGTCGACGTCGAGCGCAACCTGCGCTCCCCTCTCGTCGGCATCGGCCAGTCGGCGCGTCGGCTCGGGCAGACGGTGCCGGAGGTGACCGTCGGAGTGCGTTCCGGCGACACCTCCTCGTCCGATCGGCGCGCGCTCGTCGCCCGGCCGCCCGACATCCTCATCACGACCCCCGAGTCGCTCTATCTGATGCTCACGTCGCAGGCCTCCGAGACACTGCGCGGCGTGCACACCGTCATCGTCGACGAAGTGCATGCGGTGGCGGCGACGAAGCGCGGCGCGCATCTGGCCGTGAGCCTCGAACGCCTCGACGCGCTCCTCGACAAGCCGGCTCAACGCATCGGCCTCTCGGCCACCGTGCGCCCGATCGACGAGGTGGCACGCTTCCTCGGCGGCGCGGCTCCCGTCGAGATCGTCGCTCCGCGGGCCACCAAGGCGTTCGACCTCAACGTCGTCGTGCCCATCCCCGACATGCTGCATCCGCCGGCTCCTCCGGGCGCCGAAGAGGCGGGCGCCCCACGCGGTCGCGATGACGATGACGACGATGACGACGGTGACGACGGTGACGACGGTGACGGCGCCTGGTACCGCGCGCCGCAGGCGACGGAGGTCACCGGATCGGTGTGGCCCCACGTCGAGGAGGCGATCGTCGACCGCATCCTGCAGCACCGCTCGACGATCGTGTTCTCGAACTCGCGGCGCCTCGCCGAACGCCTCACCGGACGCCTCAACGAGATCTACACCGAGCGTCTCGGAGGTGAGCTCCCCGAGCCCACCGTTCCCGCGGGCATGATGGCGCAGGCCGGCGCCTCCGCCGGCGCTGAGCCCGTGCTGGCGAAGGCCCACCACGGCTCGGTCTCGAAAGAGCAGCGCGCCCAGGTCGAGGACGAGCTGAAGTCGGGTGTGCTCCGCTGCGTCGTCGCGACCTCGAGCCTCGAGCTCGGCATCGACATGGGCGCCGTCGATCTCGTCATCCAGGTCGAGGCGCCGCCGTCCGCGGCATCCGGCCTGCAGCGCGTCGGTCGGGCCGGTCACCAGGTCGGCGAGGTCAGCCGGGCGGCCCTCTTCCCGAAGCACCGGGGCGACGTCCTGCACACGGCGGTCGTCACCGAGCGGATGCTGGCGGGCAAGATCGAGGCGATCGCGGTGCCGCAGAACCCCCTCGACATCCTCGCCCAGCAGACGATCGCCGCATGCGCGACCGGCACGATCGAGGTCGAGGCCTGGTTCGAGACGGTCCGGCGCAGCGCCCCGTTCCGCACGCTCCCCCGCTCGGCCTACGAGGCGACGCTCGACCTGCTGGCCGGCCGCTTCCCGTCCGACGAGTTCGCCGAGTTGCGGCCGCGACTGGTGTGGGATCGCGACCAGGGCACGCTCACCGGCCGCCCCGGCGCACAGCGCATCGCGGTCACGAGCGGCGGCACGATCCCCGATCGTGGCCTGTTCGGGGTCTTCGTCGCCGGCGAGAGCCGCAACGCCCGCGTCGGCGAGCTCGACGAGGAGATGGTCTACGAGTCACGAGTCAACGACGTCTTCACCCTCGGCACGACGAGCTGGCGCATCGTGGAGATCACCCACGACCGGGTCAACGTCGTGCCCGCGTTCGGCCAACCGGGCAAGCTCCCCTTCTGGCACGGCGACGGCCTGGGGCGTCCGGCCGAGCTCGGCGAGGCACTGGGGAAGTTCAGCCGAGAGGTGTCGGCTGCCGGCCCCGAGAAGGCAACCGAACGGCTGCGCGAATCGGGGCTCGACGACTACGCGATCGAGAACCTCCTCGCCCACCTCGCCGAGCAGCGCGAGGCGACCGGCAGCCTGCCGACGGACCGCACCCTCACGGTCGAGCGCTCGCGCGACGAGGTCGGCGACTGGCGCGTCATCCTCCATTCCCCGTACGGCATGCACGTCCACGCACCCTGGGCGCTGGCGGTCAACGCGCGCATCCGCGAGCGTCTGGGCGTCGAGGGTGCGGCCGTCGCGAGCGACGACGGCATCATCGCGCGGGTGCCGGATGCCGCGGCCGAGCCGCCCGGTGCCGACCTCTTCGTGTTCGACGCCGACGAGCTCGAGCAGATCGTCACCGACGAGGTCGGCGGTTCGGCTCTGTTCGCTTCGCGCTTCCGCGAATGCGCGGCGCGCGCCCTGCTGCTGCCGAGACTCAACCCGAACAAGCGCGCGCCGCTGTGGCAGCAGCGGCAGCGCTCGGCTCAGCTGCTCGAGGTGGCCCGCCGGCATCCGTCGTTCCCGATCATCCTCGAGACCCTTCGCGAGGTGCTGCAGGACGTGTACGACCTGCCGGCCCTGCTGCGCATCACCCGCAGCATCGCCGACCGCCGCATCCGCCTCGTCGAGACGACGACGTCGCAGCCCTCGCCCTACGCCCGCGATCTGCTCTTCGGCTACGTCGGCGCGTTCATGTACGAGGGCGATTCTCCGCTCGCCGAACGCCGCGCCGCTGCCCTCTCGGTCGACCCGGCGCTGCTGTCAGAACTGCTCGGCAAGGTCGAGATGCGCGAGCTGCTCGATCCCGACGTCATCGCCCAGTTCGAGCGTGAGGCGCAGCGCCTCGCCCCGGATCGTCGCGCGCGGGGGGTCGAGGGGGTCGCCGACCTGCTCCGCCTGCTGGGGCCACTCGACGCCGAAGAGATCGCAGCCCGGCTCGAAGAGTCCACCGGCGCAGCGGAGGGGATCGGGACAGCAGAGGACACGAAGGCCGCGCCCGCTCCTCCGGTCGGCGATGCTCCTCCCCCACGGCGGGTCGCCGAGGCGGCCGAGCTGCTCCAGCAGCTCGTGACCGCCCGTCGGGCGATACCCGTCACGATCGCGGGCGTGCAGCGCACCGCGGCGATCGAGGATGCCGGGCGCCTGCGCGACGCGCTGGGCGCCGCCCTCCCCGTGGGTATCCCCACCGCGTTCCTCGAGCCGGTCGTCGACCCCCTCGCCGACCTCGTCGCGCGCCACGCCCGCACTCACGGGCCGTTCCGCACCGCCGACGTCGCGATGCGGCTCGGCATCGGCAGCGCCGTCGCGCGTCAGACGCTGCAGCGCCTCGAGTCGCAGGGACGCATCGCGAGCGGCTACTTCCTGCCCGAGTCGACCGGCTCCGAGGCCGACGACCTCGAATGGTGCGACTCGGAGGTGCTGCGGCGACTCCGGATGCGGTCGCTGGCCGCGATCCGCGGCAGCGTCGAGCCGGTCTCTCCCGAGGCGTTCGCTCGATTCCTGCCCGTCTGGCAGCACGTCACCCGGCCTCTCGAGGGCGTCGACGGCGTCGCCGCCGTGATCGAGCAGCTCGCGGGCGTCCCGATCCCCGCGAGCGCCTGGGAGTCGCTCGTCCTCCCCTCTCGCGTGCGTGACTACGCCCCCGGGATGCTCGACGAGCTGACGGCGACGGGCGAGGTGGTGTGGTCGGGGCACGGCACCCTGCCGGGGCGAGACGGCTGGATCGCGCTCCACCCCGCCGACATGGCTCCGCTCACCCTCGCGCTGGCCGACGCAGATTCCGAGATCGACGAGTCGGCGACCTCGGGCGACCTCGACGTGCGCATCCTCGAGGCTCTCGCCGTCGGCGGCGGCTGGTTCGCGGGACAGCTCGTCGCCGCCGTCGGCGCCCCCAACGAGCAGAGCGTGCTCGACGCGCTGTGGCGCCTCGCGTGGGCCGGTCGCCTGACCAACGACACGTTCACACCGGTCCGCTCGCTCCTGTCGGGCGGCTCGCAAGCGCATCGGAGCGCCCGTCGCACGCCCCGGTCCCGCCTGTACCGGGGCACGCCGCTGGCACGCCCCACGACGACGCCTGCGGCGCCGCGCCCGTCGACCCTCGGCGGCCGATGGTCGCTGCTCCCCGCGGTCGAGCCCGATCCGTCGCTCCGCGTCACGGCCTCCGCCGGACTGCTGCTCGACCGCTATGGCGTCGTCACACGAGGCAGCGTGCAGTCCGAGGGCGTGCCCGGCGGTTTCGCGCAGGTGTACCGTGTGCTCGCCGGCTTCGAAGAGGCGGGCCATTGCCGCCGCGGCTACGTCATCGAGACGCTCGGCGCCGCGCAGTTCGCGGCATCCGTGACCGTCGACCGGCTGCGCGAGTTCGCAGCCCTGCCCGACCCGCCGCCGCGCCGCGCCGTGACGCTCGCCGCCACCGACCCGGCGAATCCGTACGGGGCAGCCCTCGGCTGGCCGGCGCTCGAGGGCGTCTCGCACCGCCCCGGGCGGAAGGCGGGTGGCGTGGTCGTCCTCGTCGACGGTGCGCTCGTGCTCTACCTCGAACGCGGCGGGCGCTCTGCGCTCGCGTTCACCGACGACGAAGAGGTGCTCACCGCGGCTGCGGCAGACCTCGTGAGAACCGCTCAGGCGCGGCGACTCGACACCCTGACCGTCGAGCAGGTCAACGGCGAGTTCGTCTACAACACCCCGACGGGCCGGGCACTGCGCGCGGGAGGTTTCGTCGAGTCGTCTCGCGGGCTGACCCTGCGGCGGCTGACCGCGGGCTCGCGGACGGCGATGTCGGGGAGCACCGAGCGTGCCTGAGGGCGACACAGTCTTCCGCGCCGCGCGCAAGCTGGGCGAGGCCCTCGTCGGGCAGGAGGTCACCCGTTTCGACATCCGTGTTCCCGGCAGCGCGACGGCCGATCTGCGCGGTGAGACCGTCTCGTCGTCGATCGCGCGCGGCAAGCATCTGCTGCTGCGCCTGGGATCGTACAGCCTGCACTCGCATCTGAAGATGGAGGGACGCTGGCACGTCTACCGTCACGGTGAGCGCTGGCGGGCACCCGCGTTCCAGGCGCGTGCGATCGTCGGGACGCGCGACCGAGACGCCGTCGGCTTCGAGCTCGCGATGGTCGAAGTGCTGCCGACCGCCGACGAAGACCGTCTCGTCGGCCACCTCGGGCCCGACCTGCTCGGTCCCGACTGGGATCTCGACGAGGCCGTGCGGCGCGTGAGCTCGGACTCGCGAGCGGCTCACGTCGCCCTGCTCGATCAGCGCAACGTCGCCGGCTTCGGCAACGTCTACGCGAACGAGCTGCTGTTCGTGCGCGGCATCCTCCCCACGACCCCCGCCACCGAGATCGACGCCGCCAGCGTGCTCGAGACCGGCTACCGGATGATCCACGCGAACCGCGACCGCGCGGCACGCACCTTCACCGGCAACGACCGCCCCGGGCAGCGGATGTGGGTCTACGGGCGCGAGAACAAGCCGTGCCGGCGATGCGGGACACTCATCCGGGCCGACGAGATCGGGGCTCTGCCCACGAGCGAGCGCAACGTCTTCTGGTGCCCGCGCTGCCAGAGCTGAGCCCACCGGAGCCCACCGGAGCCCGCCCCCGGCGGGACCAGCGCTCAGCGGCCGATGTAGCGACCGGGCCGGTGGTTCAGCACGAGGACGACACTCAGCACGACCGCGCCGGCGGCGCTGAGCAGCACGGCCGGCCAGGCGAGCACCAGCAGCGCGGAGGCGATGATCACGACGTCGAAGATCATCTGCGTCCATCCCGCGCTGAAGCCGGCGCGCTCCTGCAGGACGAGGGCGATGATGTTGACCCCGCCGAGGCTCGATCGGTGCCGGAACAGGATCAGCAGACCGACGCCGGCGAGCAGGTTGCCACCCAGGGTGCCGTAGATCGGTTCGATGCTCGCGAACTGCAGCAGGTGCTGGTGGACGAAGGTGAACGCCGACACGAGACCGATCGACACGAAGGTGCGGATCGTGAACGACACCCCCTTCTTCCACAGTGCCAGCGCCGCGAACGGCGCGTTCACGACCGCGAACAGCACCGGGAACGACCATCCCGTCGCGTAACCGAGGAGGAGCGCGAGGCCGGCTGTGCCCCCGGTCACCGAGCCCGACGACTGCAGCAGGTACAGACCGAGGGATGCCACGAAAGTGCCCGTCACGATGCCGAGCAGGTCCTCCGCGCGGGTGTGACGTGTCAGCGCGGCCTCGAAGACGAGGGAGGGTCCGGTCGAGGGTGCGCGAGTAGGCTCCACCCGCCCATCCTCGCAAACGACAGGGGCGCGGTCATCATCCGGCGCGAGCCGGGCATGTTATCGCGCCGACGTCACCTCGCACACCCCTTCGACCTCGGCGGCGGAACGTCGCACGCTTGTTCCAGCAAACCGGTCGGGCCGCCGCTCCGAATGATTCTTGGGAATGAAAACGCGGATCGTGGGGTTGTTTCCAGTACTCAGTACCGGAACCGGAACTGTCGGAGGGGATCGTGGGCAAGAACTACATCGACATCGAGAACGACCGTGGAGAGACGCTGCGTTACCGCAAGCACGCGAACGGTCGAGGCTTGATCGCGAACGGGGCCAAGGTGCACCCGACAGCGCTCGTCGAAGCAGGCGCCTACGTCGAACCCGGTGTGCAGGTCGCGGCGGGCGCTCACATCGGCCGCGGCGTATGGATCGAGCGCGAAGCGGTCATCGGCCCCAACGCCGAGATCGCGCCGCACGCGCACGTCGGATCCGGCGCGGCCATCGGCCCGCGGGCGAAGATCGGCATCCGCGCCTTCATCGGGGCGCACGCGCACGTCGCGGGCGGGTCTCTCATCGGTGACGACGAGAACATCGCCGACGGCGAGCACGTGGCGACGGACCAGCGCGGGCTCCGCCTGGCGGCGTGATCTGACGACGTTCGCCTCCGCCGGCGCCGGACGCTCGACCGTTCGGCTGCCGCGAACCCGGGATACGCTTCACGCATGACACCCGGACGCCCCTCGGGCCGCCCCGCGCGCAGCGGCGGCCGCGGCACCGGCGCACCCGGACGCCGTGGCGCTCCCTCCCCCGGCCGGCGCGCCGGAAGCGGCAGCACGGGGGACCGGACGGTGCCGCCGCGCCGTGAACCGGGAACCGCACGCCCCGACACCGCTGCTCTCGGGTCGTTCCGCCTCGGGGCTGCTCCGGGCGCCACGCCGGGCAAGTGGATCGACGTGTGGAAACAGCGGATGCCGGGCAACCCGATCGACCTCGTCACGGTCGGATTCGACGACCAGGCCGCCGCTCTCGCGGACGGCGACGTCGACGCTGCCCTCGTCCGGCTTCCGATCGACCGCTCCGGGTTGAGCGTCATTCCGCTCTACGACGAGACGACGGTCGTCGTGTGCGGCGCCGACTCGTCGCTCACTGCCGCCGACGAACTGACCCTCGCCGATCTCGTCGGCGAGGTCGTGATCGTGCCCGCTGACGATCCCCTGGGACTCGAGGTGCCTGGCGCCGTCGCCCCCGCCTTCCCCGCCCTCGCGACGACGGAAGATGCGGTCGCCACGGCCGCCACGGGCGTCGGCATCGTGCTCGTGCCGATGTCACTCGCGCGGCTGCACCATCGCAAAGACACGGCCTTCCGCCCCGTCGTCGATGCGCCGACCTCGACGATTGCGCTCGCGTGGCAGACGGAAGCGACCACGCCTCTCGTCGAGACCTTCATCGGGATCGTCCGCGGCCGCACCGCGAACTCGTCGCGTTGAATCCGTCGCCCTGACGGACGCCGACGCGGTCCGGGTCGATCCACGCCGGGAGTCACGCTCCGTGCAGCCGCCGCTCGCCGTCGGGGATCGCCCCCGGCACCGGAGTGCGTGTCAGCAGAGTGACGGCGTCGATCGGATCGTCGGCCGCGACGGCATCCGGATCCGCCTCGAGCTCGACGACGACTGGGACCGGCAGCCGCATCGACGCCCGCGCCTCGCGTGCCCGCGCCTCGATGCCGGATGCGTCGGCGGGGCGGCGCACCCGCCAGCCCCGAGACGCCGCGGCCGCATCGAGCCGATCGAGCACCCCGCTGATCCCGGTCGGGTCGGTGACGATCACACGCGCTGTCATCGGGCCATTGTGCACCTCTCGTCACGGAAGGTCATCCCCGCCGGGCGGCGTCGACGCGGCCCCTAGACTTTCGGCATGGCCCCGCTCGTGTACGTCTGCGTGCGCCCGCAGCAGACGGCCGCCGAGGCCGAGTACGCCTCGTTCAAGACCGCCATGGGTCTCGACGAGTCCGCGCTCGAGCGCATCGACCTGACCCGCGACGCCCTGCCCGCTGACGCGTTCACGCGCTGGCGCGGCTTCGTCGTCGGCGGCAGCCCGTTCAACGCCACCGACGATCCCGGTGCGAAGCCGGAGGGACAGTTGCGGCTGGAGGCCGACCTCGCCCGGATCGCCGAGGCCGCGGCATCCGCTCAGACGGCTGCGCTGTTCACCTGCTTCGGCATCGGCGTGGCGACCACGCACCTCGGCGGCACGATCTCGCGCGACTTCCCGGAAGACACCGGGCCGACCGAGGTGACGCTGACGGATGCCGGACGGGCCGACCCGCTGCTCGGCTCGCTCTCCCCCACCTTCACGGCGCTCACGGCGCACAAGGAGGGCACCGAGACGCTTCCGGCCGGAGCGGTGCTGCTCGCGACGAACGACGAGTGCCCGGTGCAGGCCTACCGGGTGGGCGATCGCCTGTACGCGACGCAGTTCCACCCCGAGCCGACCCCGCGGGACTTCACGGAGCGCATGACGGTCTACCGCAACGACGGCTACTTCGATGCCGACGATTACGATCGCGTCGCGGCTCGGGTGCTCGCGGCCCCCGTGACCGAGCCGAGCCGCCTCCTCGCCGCCTTCGCCGCCACGTTCTGACGCCGAGCGCGATACATCCGTCGGATCGACGGTGCGTGTGTGGCCTTGCGACGCCGACGGTTGTATCACCATCGCGCAAACATCACGTTTCGGTAACGCTCTGAGCATCTCTCGTCAGATCGGACCGGCCACGAGGTCTCGCCATCGGGCGCGCATCCGGCCCGGACGAAGGAGACGTCGTGACCACGATCACCGCCGCGGTTCGCGGACCAGACATGACCGCTGTTCGATGCGACGGCGGGACGCTGTTCGTGTTCTCGGATGACGCGGCGTTCTGGCTCCTCGCACACCTGACCCCCGCGCTCGCCGACCTGGAGGACCGCTCGTCCCACCCGCCCGTCGCGACGGCCGCCGACCGGCTGGCGGATTTCGCGGTCGCGGTCCGGCAGCGCCTCGACAGCACGCCGCTGGGAGCACCCACCGCCGCGCGACTACGGGCAGCTCGCCGGTCGGTTCAGACGCAGACGGATCACCTGGGCGCGGAGCTCGCCCGCCGCAAGCCGCGCGGTCCACGTGGACCATTCGTCGAGCAGCACGGGTCGGTGAAGGAGTTCCTCGATGCGCAGTACCCCACCCTCGTCGACATCGCAGCGCTGTCGCGCTCGCAATCGCGATGGAACGAGGCAGGCGTCGTCGACGAGGCCTACCGCCTGTGCGCGGCGATCATCTGCCGTTCGAACCTTCTCGCGCAGCTCAGCGTCCACCCACCGGCGCAGCTGAACCGGGCCTACGCACGAGCGCTGCGATCGTTGGGGCTGTGGGCGATACATTCGTCGCATCCGCGGGGCTGAAGCCGCCTGGCGCGCCGGCTGTCAGGCCGTGCGCGGTCGGCGCAGGATGCCGCGGTGCTCGCGGCCGTTCGAGCGCCAGGCCGTGACGGCTGCCGCAGCCACCACCACGACGATGACCGCGACGGCGGCGACGGCGACCGGGGTCGAGTGGGGCTGATCGGTCGTCCGGGCGATCGCGACCCATGCCAGACCCCACGACAGCGCGATGATGGGCGACGGCCGGCCACGCGAGAAGGCGGCGATGCCGACGCCGACCGCGGCGACGACCACGAGCACGGCCACACCCCACACGTCCGCCTGCGCTCCCCACGACTCGGGCACCGTCCGGCTGAGCCACGCGGTCACGTTGGCGACCGTGGCCAGCGACACCCACCCGAGGTGGAGGCCCACCGTGGCGTCCATCAGCAGCCGGTCGCCGGCCGACCGGGGCCGCGACAGCACGAGCAGCCGGAACGTCCATCCGAGAGCGGCGAGCAGCGCGACGATCGCGACGACCGTGAGCGGCAGCGTCGTGAACTGCGCCGCGAGCAGCCATCCCCCGTTGAGGACGGCCGTCAACGCGATCCACCACCCCACGAGCCGCTGCCGGTCGCGCGAGCGCTGCGCGGGCAACGCCTGCCAGACCGTGTAGCCGATCATGAAGAGGTAGATGACGGACCAGATGCTGAAGGCCTGCGTCCCCGGGGCGAGCACCGTCGAGTCGGCGTCGAGCGCACCGCCCTGCAGGTCGCGCACGTTCGTCCCGCCGAACAGGCCCGTGCCGACCATCGCCGCGATGATCATGAAGACGACGGCCGAGATGACCGCGATCTGCCGAACGAGGTCGGACGGCTGCCGCGGAGACCGTGCGGCGTGGTGGGCTGTGGTGCTCATCACCCCACGGTAGATCCGGCGCCGCCCTCGGTCATCCGCTTGACAGATCCGGCCCCACGATGGCGGCGGAGTTCGGCTCCACGACGAGCATCTCGTCGACGATCCGACCCGGCCGCGTCTCGAGCCAGACCGTATCACCGCGCAGCTCGACCCGCCACGGCTCGCGCGAGAGGTTCGCCAGCACGCGTGCGCGGCCGCGCTGCAGGTCGTAGAGCCGGCCGCCCTCACCCTCCGACGCCCCGGCACCGCGCGCGGTGAAGCGGGGATCGGTCAGGTCGGGGACCGAACGACGCAGCCGGCCCAACTCGCGGTACAGAGACAGCAGGCGCGCGTGATCGCCCTCGTGCGCCTCGGTCCAGTCGAGTTTCGACCGCAGGAAGGTGGCCGGGTCGTTGGGATCGGGCACGAGGTCTTCGTCCCAGCCCATCTCGGCGAATTCCTGCTTGCGGCCGGCCGCGGTCGCTTCGGCGAGTTCGGGCTCGGGGTGCGATGTGAAGAACTGCCACGGCGTGGACGCTCCCCACTCCTCGCCCATGAACAGCATCGGAGTGCCCGGCGCCGTGAGCGTGAGGACGGCGGCGACCGCGAGCCGATCGGCATCCAGCGTCGCCGAGAGCCGGTCGCCCGCGGCGCGGTTGCCGATCTGGTCGTGATCCTGCGCGAACGTCACGAGCCGCCACGACGGCGATTCCGGCGGCAGCGGACGACCGTGATCGCGGCCCCGGAACGAAGAGTAGGTGCCGTCGTGGAAGAAGCCCGCGTTCCAGGTCTTCGGCAGGGCGTCGAGCGCGTCGAAGTCGGCGTAGTAGCCGACCGTCTCGCCCGTGAGCGCGACGTGCACGGAGTGGTGCCAGTCGTCCGACCACTGCGCCGTCATCCCGTGGCCGCCCGCCTCGCGCGGCAGGATCATGACGGGATCGTTCATGTCGCTCTCTGCGATGAGCGTCAGGGGGCGCCCGAGGTGAGTGCTGAGCGCGTCGACCCGGTCGGAGATCTCGCCGAGGATGTGCAGCGGGCTGTCGTCGTCGTGCAGGGCGTGCACGGCGTCGAGCCGCAGTCCGTCGACGTGGAAGTCGCGCAGCCACATCTCGGCGTTGCCGATGATGTACTCGCGAACGGCATCCTCATCGAGGTTGACGCTGTCGCCCCACGTGTTGCGACGGCCGTCGCGCAGGTACGGGCCGTACTCGGGCAGGTAGTTGCCGGAGGGACCGAGGTGATTGTAGACGACATCCTGGATGACGGCGAGCCCGGCCGCGTGCGCGGCGTCGACGAACCGGCGGTAGGCCTCCGGCCCGCCGTAGCTCTCCTGCACCGCGTACCAGAGCACCCCGTCGTAGCCCCAGTTGTGGGTGCCGTTGAACGCGTTGACCGGCAGCAGCTCGACGTGGGTCACACCGAGCTCGACGAGATGGTCGAGCCGGCCGATGGCGGCGTCGAGCGTGCCGGAGCTGGTGAAGGTGCCGATGTGCAGCTCGTAGATGATGCCGCCGGCGAGCGGCCGACCGGTCCAGCCGTGGTCCGTCCACGCGAACGACGACGGATCGTCGACCGCGGAGAGGCCGTGCACACCGTCGGGCTGCCGCCGCGAGCGCGGGTCGGGGCGCGCGTCGTCACCGTCGCCGAGCACGAAGCCGTAGCGGTCGCCCGGCGCGAGCTCGACGTCGGCCGACCACCAGCCGTCGACCGAGCGCGAGAGCTCGACGTCCGCGGCATCCGGTCGTCGGAGCCTCACCCGGTCGGGGCGCGGGGCCCACACCTCGATCATGCGTTCTCCCCTTCGGCGGAATGACGGTCGGCGGTCGGATGCTGGGCGGTCGGATGCTCCGCGGCGAGGAGCGCGACGGGATAGGTGTCGAGAAGATCGGCCAGCCGCACGGCGCCGCCGTCCCATGCACGGCCGGTCAGCTGGTCGACGTGACGCCCGGGCGGAACCATCACGACCGTGTCGCCCCACCCTCCGCGCGCGGCGAGGCCCACGGGCAGGCGTGTGGCGACGCTGACGGCGCCGCCGCGGTCGAATGCGACGGCGTGATCGGCGGCGGGGCCGACGACGGGCAGCGGCGCGTAGCGCGTGAACAGCTCGGGGCGATCGCGGCGCAGACGCAGCGCGCGCGAGACGACGAGCAGCTTCACCGCTCCCGAGTCGTCGATCTCGGGATGCCATCCACCGTCGAGCTTCGCCAGCAGCGCGCGGCGCTCGGTGAAGTCGACGTCGCGACGGTTGTCGGGGTCGACCAGAGACAGGTCCCACAGCTCGGTGCCTTGATAGACGTCCGGCACCCCCGGCGCGGTCAGCTGCAGCAGCTTGGCGGCGAGCGAGTTCGATCGGCCGGGCATGGTCAGCTCGCCGACGACTTCTTCGACGACCGCGCGGGCCTCGCCCGAGGTCGCGGCGTCGACGAGCGAGGCGGTGCGCGCCTCGGCATCCTCGTCGGGGTCGGTCCAGGTCGTGACGATGCCGCCCTCGCGCGACGCCTTCTCCGCGTAGTCGCGCAGCCGGTCGGGCGATGCGGGCCAGGCGCCCACGATCGCCTGCCAGAGCAGGTCGTCCAGGCGCCCGTCGCCGGTGGACGCGATCGCCCGCAGACGTCCGAGCGCGTCGCGCCAGCGGTCGGGCACCTCGGCGATGACCGACAGCCGGGCCCGGACGTCCTCGCTGCGCTTGGTGTCGTGTGTGCTCAGCGCCGTCAGGGCCTGCGGCCACATCGCCTGCCGCTGCGCCTGCGCGCGGTGGAAGCCGGCGACGTCGAGCGCGAAGACGCCCGGATCGCCGCCCACCTCGGTGAGCGTGCCGAGACGGGGGTAGCGGTAGAACGCGCTGTCTTCGACGCCCTTGGCCATGACCGGGCCGGTGGTCTGCCCGAACCGGCGGCTCAGCTCGGTGTCGCCGGCGGTCACCAGCGGGGCGAGGACCGCGATGGCGTCGGCGAGATCGGGACGGGATGCGGATGCCGCGGCCACCGCCTCCGCGACGAGCTCGTCGCCGACCGGCGGGTACACGCGATACACCGAGAAGCTCGTCAGGAGCTCGGCGAACGCGTCGCGGGCGACATCCGCTCCGAGCTCGTTCCGCAGGTCGTCGGGCAGGCAGCGGACGAGCCGGCCCACCTCGGCGGCCTGCAACGTGTCGGCGACCGCACGCTTGGCCTCGCGAACGATCTCGTCGTACGACGCCGGAGCATCCGCCGAGCGCAGTGACGCGTCGAGATCGTCGAGCCGGCTCTCCCCGGCGGGGTCGATGAGCACGCGGTCGATCTCGGCCATCGCGTCGTAGCCGGTCGTGCCGGCTGTCGCCCACCACGCCGGAAGCTGCTCAGGATGATCGGTCGCAGCGTGCTCGAGGATCTTCTCGACGACGACGTACGCGCCGCCGGTGGCCTCGGCGAGCTGCTCGAGATATCCGCCCGGGTCGGCGAGACCGTCGGGGTGGTCGATGCGCAGGCCGTCGGCCAGACCCTCGCGCAGCCAGCGGAGGATCTCGGCGTGGCTCGCCTCGAAGACCTCAGGCAATTCGACCCGCACACCCGCGAGCGTGTTCACGGCGAAGAAGCGCCGGTAGTTCAGCTCGCTCGCGTCATCGCGCCAGAACGCGGCGCGCCAGTGCTGGGCCGCCAGGACGGCATCCACCGTCGCGGGGTCGGTCGTCGCCGCCGCGGGGGCGGTGCCGTCTGCCAGCGGCAGCACGTGGTCGTAGTAGCGGGCGACGCCCTGGGCGCCGTGCGCCTCATCGGCCGTGACCGGCGCGACCTCGATCTCGCCCGCGGCGACGGCCTCGCGGAGCGTGGAGCCGAGGATCGGCAGACCGACCTTGCCCCCGCCGTGCTCCCAGTCGATGTCGAACGCGTCGGCGTGCGCCGACCCCCGGCCGTGCCGGAGGACGTCCCACCACCACGGGTTCTCGGCGGGCACCGCGACACCCTGATGGTTCGGCACGATGTCGACGAGCACGCCGAGTCCGGCATCCCGAGCAGCCGCCGAGAAGCGCGCCAGCCCCTCGGGGCCGCCGCGGCGCGGATCGACCGTCGTCGGGTCGACGACGTCGTACCCGTGGTCCGACCCCTCTGCCGCTGCGAGCAACGGCGAGAGGTAGGCCCAGTCGACGCCGAGGTCGCGAAGGTAGTCGGTGATGCCCGCCGTGGCTCCGAGGTCGAACGCCGGTCGGATCTGCAGCCGGTATGTCGAGATCGGGGCGGTCATCGGCCGGGCAGCTCCGGGGTCGGCGCCTCGGCGGGGATGATGTCGATCGGCGTCGTGTAGGCCGCGAGTGACGCGGCGACCGAGTGATCGGCCTCGGCCTCGGGCTCGACGTACTCGCCGAGCACGACGAGCGACTTGGCACGCACCTGCAGCGCGTTGCCGCCCGCGAGCGGGTCGGTCCCCACGAGTTCGCCGCTCGTGTCGATCAGCACTTCCCACCGGTCGGCGTACTGGTCGGAGGGGACGGTGAACTCCACTTCGTCGTCGCCGGCGTTGAACAGCACGAAGAAGTGGTCGTCGGAGATGTCCTCGCCACGACGATCGCGCTCGCGGATGCCGTCGCCGTTGAGGAAGACGCCGACCGCGCGCCCGAACCCGGAGTCCCAGTCCTCGGGCTGCATCGCGGTGCCGTCGGGTCGCAGCCACATGATGTCGGGCACCGGAGCGCCCTCTTCGCGCCGCACCGGACGCCCGTCGAAGAACCGGCTGCGCCGGAACGTCGGGTGCAGCCGGCGCAGACGCGCGAGGGCTGCGGTGAACTCGATGAGCGGCTGGTCGACCTGATCCCAATGGATCCACGTCAGCTCGTTGTCCTGCGCGTAACCGTTGTTGTTGCCCTGCTGCGTGCGACCGAGCTCATCACCGTGGCAGATCATCGGCACGCCCTGGCTGAGGAGCAGCGTCGCGAGGAAGTTGCGCTGCTGGCGGGCACGCATCGTCAGGACGTGCGGGTCGTCGGTGGGTCCTTCGACGCCCATGTTGTAGGAGCGGTTGTGCGACTCGCCGTCGTTGCCGTCCTCGCCGTTGGCGTCGTTGTGCTTCTCGTTGTACGACACGAGGTCGCGCAGGGTGAAGCCGTCGTGTGCCGTGACGAAGTTGATGGATGCCACGGGCCAGCGGCCGTCGTGCTCGTAGAGGTCGGCCGAGCCGGTGAGACGCGAGGCGAACTCGCCGAGCGTCGAGGCCTCGCCCCGCCAGAAGTCGCGGACCGTGTCGCGGTACTTGCCGTTCCACTCCGTCCACTGCGGCGGGAAGTTGCCGACCTGGTAGCCGCCGGGACCGATGTCCCACGGCTCGGCGATGAGCTTGACCTGCGACACGATCGGATCCTGCTGCACGAGCTCGAAGAAGGCCGACAGCCGGTCGACGTCATAGAACTCTCGCGCGAGGGTCGCGGCGAGGTCGAAGCGGAAGCCGTCGACATGCATCTCGGTCACCCAGTAGCGCAGCGAGTCCATGATCAGCTGCAGCGCGTGCGGGTTGCCGACGTTCAGGCTGTTGCCGGTGCCGGTGTAGTCGGTGTAGTAACGCTTGTCGTCGTCTTCCAGGCGGTAGTAGGCCTCGTTGTCGATGCCGCGCATCGACAGGGTCGGCCCCATGTGGTTGCCCTCGGCGGTGTGGTTGTAGACGACGTCGAGGATGACCTCGATACCGGCCGCATGCAGCGCCTTGACCATCGCCTTGAACTCCTGCACCTGCTGACCATGGTCACCCGTGGCCGAGTAGGTGTTCTGGGGCGCGAAGAACGCGATGGTGTTGTAGCCCCAGTAGTTCGACAGCCCCTTCTCCTGCAGCGTGGAGTCGTTGACGAACTGGTGCACCGGCATCAGCTCGATCGCCGTGATTCCGATCTTCTTGAGGTGCTCGATGACGGCAGGGTGCGCGAGCCCGGCGTACGTTCCGCGGATGTCCTCGGGGATGTCGGGATGCAGCTGGGTCAGGCCCTTGACGTGCGCCTCGTAGATCACGCTCTCGGCGTACGGGATCTTCGGCTGACGGTCGCCCGCCCAGTCGAAGAACGGGTTGACGACGACACCCTTCATCATGTGCGCGGCCGAGTCCTCGTCGTTGAACGAGTCGGGCTCGCCGAAGTTGTAGCCGAAGACCGGCTGCCCCCAATCGATCTGACCCTCGACGGCCTTGGCGTACGGGTCGAGCAGCAGCTTGCTCGGGTTGAACCGCTTGCCGTCGGCCGGGTCGTTCGGACCATGCACGCGATATCCGTAGCGCTGACCCGGCTGCACGTTGGGCAGATAGGCGTGCCAGACGAAGGCGTCGACGTCACGCAGCTCGACGCACGTCTCGGTGCCGTCCTCATCGAAGAGGCACAGCTCCACCTTGTCGGCTCCTTCGCTGAAGAGAGCGAAGTTCGTTCCGTTACCGTCGTACGTCGCTCCGAGCGGATACGCGGAACCCGGCCATGCCTGCATGTGTTCTCCCCTGTTCGTGAGGCTCACACTACTCAGCCGGAATCACACGACCCGGTGCCCTTGACAAGTGCGCACATCCGGTCGACTCGCCCACAAGATGCGGATGCACGGGGCTTCGGATCCGCAGACCCTGGCGAGTGGAACGTCCCGCTGGGGGTCAGCGCTCGCCGCGGTCGGTGCCGAAGAACAAGGGGTCGGAGGGAGATTCCCGGTCGGGGAGATACCCCTCAGACAGGGGGCCCTTGCCGAACAGCATCCGGCTGAGCTCGAACTTGTCGCCGGGCTTGCACGGCGACGTGGCGGTGACGACGACGTTCCCGTTGTCGACCAGCGTCACCGTCAGCAGGGAGTAGACGCCCTGCTCGCGGACGATCACGTCCGTAGACGCGACCTCGCCCGAATCGAGATCGATGCCGTCGATCTCGAAGCCTTCGGACACCAGGTGCTGCGCGACGGCCTCGCGCTTGCCGGAGACCCCTGCCGGGTCGATCGTGGTCGTGCGCGTCAGGTCGAACTTCCAGCCGTCGCCGCACCCGACACCGGATGGCGTCATCCCGTACGTCCGCACCTCCCACGGCCCGTCATTGATGACGGCCAGCACGCCGTTAGTCGTCTCGCGGAAATCGAAGTAGAGGCTCTCCGCCTCCTGGTACAGCTCGTCGCCCGTCGGTTGCGCCACTGTCGCTTCACATCCCGTCAGGACGATGGCCGCCGCGGCAACCATCGTCGCTCCGACCAGTTTTTTCCGCCAGATCACTGCAGCACCTCGCCATTGGCCACGATGTTGTCAATGTGTCGGCCGTGCTCGGACCTCCCCTATCGCCGATCACTCAGCGGTGCGGATCCGGGCACATCCGCACCCGCACCGCTGAAGGTCGAACCGGCGTCAGCTGCCGGCGAGCTGCTGGTCGAGGTCCTGGATCGCGCGCATCATGCCCAGCAGCGACTCGGACATGTCGTTGATGCCATCGACCGCGTTCTTCAGACCCGTCGTCAGCTCCGAGTAGCCCTCACCGAACTTGCCCGACGCGTGCTGCGTCTTGAAGTCGTCGCCCAGCAGCGTGTCCACCTGCGACTTCAGGGTGTCCAGCTGACCCTGAATGTCATCACGAGCCTGCGCCAGCGAACTCGCAACCTGCTCCATCTCGCCATAAGACGCACCGAAATCAGCCATGACGGCCCTCCTGAAAGTAGATGTCCCGACCCCCCTCCGGAGCCGACACCCAAAACCTATCGGCACCGATCACCCGAGGTCGATGGGGAGAACTCCCCACCCGGTTGAACCGACCGGACATCGGAGCACCGACTCGCAGACACCGTTCGGGTCTCGCGCAGGATGCCGCGCTGGCGATCAGGCTTTGCGCGGGGCGAAGCGCGCGCCGAGCATACCGGGCGGTGTCTGCCGGGCCTCGGCGGCCACGGACTCCGGGATGCGGCCGGCGGTCTCGAGCTCATCGATGGCGTCGCCGATGTCGGCCAGGATGCGGGCGCGGGTGTCGTCGTCGAGCGCCGACACGGCGGCTGCCAGCTGATCCACCGTTCGCTTCCAGCGCTCCGATCCGTCGGTCGGCTTCCGCCGGAAGACCGCGAAGTACAGCGCACCCACGACGAGATCGAGCATGATGAACCCCAACCCCCAGGCACCTGTCGCCTGGCTCTGGAGCACGGCAAGTATCGACACGACCGACGCGGCACCGGCAGCCAGCACATGAACCCATCCGATCGCGTGCGCGGACCCGGCGTCGACACGACCGGCATCACGACCGCTTGTCACGAGGCCGGCGCCGGCGACGACTGCGCCGGCCGCGAAGGCGATCCCCGCGGCGCCGACAGCCGCTGCATCCGCTCGTCCGAACACCCAGCCGAGCAACATCGCGGCGCCGACGACGGGTGCGCCGAGCCCGACGAGGTTCCAGACCAGCAGAAGCACCGCCACCACCGGGTTCCGCCCGGACTGGGCGGCGAGCTCGCGAAAGACCGTCGTCGGCGCGAACAGAGCGATGACCCGTCGCACCGCGGGCGCTTCCTGCCACGCACGCGCCTCGAGACGCCACCAGTCGATCGGCTCCCACGTGCGCCGCGTGGCCGCGTACCGCGCCGCCGGACCCGTCGTCACGATGCCCACTCCGGCCAGCTTCGCCCCTCGAGATCGGGGGGCGAAGCGAGTCTTTCCGGCTCGAACGCCGCAGACCGTGCGCCGTCGACACCCTCGATGCGCACAGTCGAGAGGAACACCTCGGTCAACGCGGCCGTCGCCGTCACCGCGGGAGCCGCGACCGGGGTGATGTCGACACGAATCCCGCGACCGGGCGGCACGAAGAGCCAGCGCACCGCCCCGAGTGCGGGGTCCGCGCTCACCAGAACGGTCGACGATGCTCCCCGCCCGATGGGAAGCTCGGGGGTCACGCGAACCTGGGGAGGCAGAAGGGCGGCGGGACGGACGAAGGCCTCGACCTCCTGCGGTGTCGGCTCGAGGTCGCTGACGGCAACGCGCACCGCGGTCCAGACCCGCCACGACGGTACGTACAGCAGCACGCCGGCCGCCCCCTCGCCCGAGATCTTCGCCTGTGCGCGCGCCGCGAACTCGACGGCGAGATCTGATCGCACGGCGTCGGCGCCGTGTCTGCTCGCGGTGTCGGCAACGGCCCCGCGAGCCCAGTCCCAGCGTGCGGCGTCATCCATCTCGTCGCTGGGCAACGCGACGACGAATTCCGGATCGTCGACGTGGCGGATGGCGATCATGAGCGAACCCACGCGAACGTGGCGACCGATGCGTCGATCATGTCGACCCAGTCTGCGATGCGCGCATCGGTCTCCGAGTCGCGTTCGACCGGCTGCACGATCGTGGCCGTCAGTTGAAGCGCACTCGATCTTCCGGTGCCCGGGATCGGCGTGATGTAGACGAGCGTCCGCGTATCGGCCTCATCGCCATCGATCCGTGCCCGCTTGCGGTGCTCCCACCGAAGAAAATGGCGGCTCCCGCCGAGAGGTCGCGCGCCGTGGTGCTCGATCGCCTCGGCCACGCGCGCATCGAGCGGAGCCGATGGTGAAGAGCGCTGCAACGAGCCGAGGATCGTGACAGGTGCCAGCAGACCGGTGGGAGTGTCGGATCCCGGCATGATCATGAACCGCGCCCCCTGCGCGCGGGCCGAGGAGAACGCCTCGGTGACGAGGGGGCCCAACCGAGCGAACAGAACGGGCTGGTGGGCGGCCATGAGTCGCTCGCGCGCGCGGGCGACGAGCTGCTGCTCGACCTCCGGCGCCATTTCATGCAACTCCCACCCCGGCGGCCCCATCATGCGGAACGCGGGGATAGACGCCACGCGGCCGAGCATCTCGTCGCGCAACGACATCATGAGATCACCCTGCCACAGCCGAGCGGCATCGTTCCGGCTGGACTCACCACCGAAGATCCGCGAGGTTCAGGAACGAGCCGGCGCCGACGTCGATGATGTTCTCGCCGTAGCTGAAGATGTTGGCGACGCTGCCGACGAAGGTCCCCGCCGCATCCGTCGCGTAGGCGGCCTGCTGCGGCATCGTGCCGAGCTCGCCGACGACCCGCCACATATCGTTGTCGAAACCGGTCACGAGGTCCGACATGAACTCGAAGCTGTTGCCGCCGAGCGACAGGAAGCCCGCACCGCTGCCCCCCAGTCCGCGCATGTTCGACACGAAGTCGGGGAGACCGCTGCTCAGACTCAGACTCCACCGCGCGGCGTCGTCGGCGACCGACAGGCCGCCACGTGACAGCCCCGTCCACGCGCGCATGCCCGACCCGATGCCACCGGATGCGAACTCGCCCAGGGCACCGAACGGGAAGACACCGAGGATCGCGAGGCCGACCTCGACCGGACCGGCGTCGCCACGGGTCGCCTGGTAGATGGTCAGCACGAGCGAGAGCACCCCGACAGCGAGGGCGAGCATGGCGACGATCGGTCCGCCCACGACGAGCGCCAGCACCGCGAGGACCATGCCTGCGATCGCGAGAACGTCGAGGACAAACGACACGAGACCGTCGAGGTTGTCCCAGAACGAGTCCTGCACGCCATCTTGCGTGGCACTGCGGATTCCCGACACGGCGGTCTCGAAGGCCGATTCCCACGCGTCGTAGTCGGAATCGAACGCCTCGCCCGCCGCCTCCCAGAGGTCGTATGCGGCGTTGCGGGCCGCAAGCGCGTCGGCGGCGTCTTCGTCGGCCCGCTGCTGCGCGGCGTCCGACTCGCCCGGGTCGAGGGAAGGCGTGGAGTTCGTCTGATTCACCCGCGCGTTCTCCGCCTCGACGGCTTGCTCGCGCCGCAATTGCAGGGTGGCCCACGCCTGGTCCGCCGCGGGCACGCTCGACTGCATCCGCCCCTGGACATCGCCCAGCGCTGTACCGTATTCGCGGATGTAGGGGCCCACCGCCACATACAGGTCGGCAGCACGTCCCAACTCGCGATAGACCTCTTCGCCGGCCTCGCGCAGCTTGTCGATCGCCGAGCCCTCCATGTCGGCACCGTCGGCCACGAGGCGATCGAGCAGCGCCGCCGCGTCCGCCATCGCGTTGCCCAGGTTCACGACCTGAGTGCCGCGGGAGCTGATCAACCCGGCGTTGCCGACGACGTCCTCGACCGGTCGACCGCGTGGTGACTCATGCGTAGCCATCTGTCTGCCCTACCCGGTTTCCTGCATCTGCGCGGCCAACTGAGCGGCCGACTCGAGGTCGAAGTCCCCGAACCCTTCGAGGACCGTCTTCGCACGGTTGATCACCGACTCCAGCCCTTCGTTGAGCTTGCCGCGGCGATCGTCCCACTGGCTCTCGAACGTGTTCGCTTCGTCGCGGAGCTCTCCACGATCGTACGGACGACCGATATCGTCGGCGAGATCGCTCGCCCGCGCCGAAGCGTTGTCGAACTCCGTCTGAGTCGCCAGCAGGTTGGTGTAGAGCGCTCCGATCTCGTCGTACGACAGCCGAACGGACATCGTCGGGTCAGCTGCCCGCGAGCTGCTGGTCGAGGTCCTGGATCGCGCGCATCATGCCCAGCAGCGACTCGGACATGTCGTTGATGCCATCGACCGCGTTCTTCAGACCCGTCGTCAGCTCCGAGTAGCCCTCACCGAACTTGCCCGACGCGTGCTGCGTCTTGAAGTCGTCGCCCAGCAGCGTGTCCACCTGCGACTTCAGGGTGTCCAGCTGACCCTGAATGTCATCACGAGCCTGCGCCAGCGAACTCGCAACCTGCTCCATCTCGCCATAAGACGCACCGAAATCAGCCATGACGGCCCTCCTGAAAGTAGATGTCCCGACCCCCCTCCGGAGCCGACACCCAAAACCTACCGGCACCGATCACGCCAGGTCGATGGGGAGAACTCCCCACCCTGTCGCACCCGTCAGACACCGGCGACCCGACTCTCACACGCCGTCCGGGTCTTTGGATCGGGCGCGGTGGATGGTCGGGGCGCAATGTCGGAGGCCTGTGGCAACATTAGAACATGTATTCGAATGGCGGGCTCGGTCGGCGGGCGAGCAGCGGGATGGGCAGCGACGGCGATGTCGATGCGCTCGCGATGCTCGTCGCGGATGCCGAGGGCGCGGCGGATGATGCGCGGCTGGCGCAGATTCGTGAGGTTCGGGTGCTCGCCGCCGCCGGTGTGCTGGCCGAGCGGCAGGCTTTCGGCGCGTCGGAGCGCGTGAAGGCGCGGGAGATGGCGTTGCGAGGCATCGCCGCCGAGCTGGCCGGGGTGTTCGTTGCGACCGACCGCACCCTGCAACGCCGGATCGACGAGGCCCGCGACTTGGTGGACAACTACCCGCTGACGATGGCCGCGTGGGAGGCGGGCCGCATCGTCCGCGGGCATGTCCGGGTGATCCAAGAGGTCGGATGCATCGTGCCGGCGGAAGCGCGCGAGGAGTTCGAACGGATCGCGGTCGAGAAGTGCGAGGGCGAGACACCGAATCGGGTGCGGGATGCACTGCGGATGCTGGCGGAGCGCCTGCACCCGCGGAGCTTCACCGAACGACATCAGGAAGCCGTCACGAGGCGGTGCGTGCGAGTCCAGCCGGGGCCGGACGGGATGTCGGACCTGATCGCGACCCTGCCGACCGTCATCGCGGACGGGATCGTAGATCGGCTCACTCGGCAGGCGCGAGAGATCATCACCGCTCGGTCGGATCACGACGCTCCCGGCATCCCGGCCAATCGAGCCGACGCAAATGACGCCGCTTGCAACACCCCCTCCCCAGCTACCCCCGCCGCCCGAGCCGACGCAAACGGCGCTGCTCCCGACATCCCCGCCGCCCGAGCCGACGCAAACGGCACCGAAACCGATGCTGACACAGCCATCCACGTCGGGTCGTCGTTCGTCGACGACGCCCGCACCATCGACCAGGTCCGCGCAGACGTGTTCAGCGACCTCCTCCTCGCCGGAACACCCTCCCTCGACCCCACCGACGCAGGAGACGGCGACGGAACCCTCGGGGCGATCCGCGCACACGTCCAGGTCGCCGTCTCCGCCCTCACCCTGATGGGCCACGACGAAGGGCCAGCCGATCTCGCGGGACGCTCCCCCATCGACGCGGCCACCGCACGCGAACTCGCCGGTAACACCACCTCCTGGGCCCGACTACTCACCCACCCCGTCACCGGGACCGTGCTCGAATGCGACACCTACCGGCCCACGAACGCGATGATCCGCCTCCTGCGGGCACGTGACCGGCGCTGCCGGTTCCCCGGATGCCGACAACCCGCCATCCGCTCCGAGATCGACCACACCATCGCCGCCTCCCACGGCGGGGCGACGCACGTGCGGAACCTCGCCCATCTCTGCAAACGACACCACGACGTCAAACACCACACCCGCTGGCACGTACGACAACTCACCGGCGGGAGACTCGTCTGGACCTCACCCACCGGACGGGTCTACCGCGAAGACGCGCCCCCACCACTCGTCACCTTCACGACCTCCGGCCCACCCGGTGCCGAGGCTCCACCGTTCTGATCCGGGGTCACGGGCCAGGGTAAGCGGGAGACGACGACGGCGTGCGGCGCAGCCCTCGATGCCGCGCGTGTCTCGGAGCGCGCTCCCGCGTGCCAGAGCGCACTGCCGGGCGCCGGAGCGCACTGCCGGGTGCCGGAGCGCACTCCCGCGTGCCAGAGCGCACTGCCGGATGCCAGAGCGCACTGCCGGGCGCCGGAGCGCGCTGCCGGGTGCCGGAGCGCATTGCCGAGGGCGTCGGGGCCCGGCCGGTGTCCGAACTCGCATCCGTTCGCGCTGAGTTCAGGCTGAGTTCGCGCCGAGACAGTGCCGAGACAGCGCCGAGCCGGCGCAGCGGACCCAGTCATCCACAGCATGTCGCCGACGTCAAGCCCCGGGGCAAGACGCGGGACTCAGGCGTTACATCGGCACCCCACGAACGCAAAGCGGTACCGAGAGGAGAACCGATGTCGCAGAACTACGGTGAGCCGGCGTCCGGCTCACAGGCAGGATCAGGGCCGGGAACGGCGGAGACGGCGAAGCACGAGGCCGGCGAGGTCGCCGGCACCGCGAAAGCCGAGGCCGGCCACGTCGTCGAGACGGCGAAGCACGAGGTGGCGGGTGTCGCGTCCGAGGCGAAGTCGCAAGCGAAGCAGGTCTATGCGCAGACGAAGCAGCAGCTCACCGAGCAGGCCGCGTCGCAGCAGCAGCGCGTCGCCGACGGGTTGCGCTCGATCGGTGACGAGCTGGACTCCCTGGCGCAGAACTCCGAGAACCCCGGCATCGCCACCGACCTGGTGCGTCAGGTGTCGAGCCGCGTGAGCGGCGCATCCGACTGGCTCTCGCAACGCGACCCGGGTTCGCTGGTCAGCGAGGTCAAGAGCTTCGCCCGGCGCAAGCCGGGGGTGTTCATCGCGGGTGCGTTGATCGCCGGTGTCGTCGCCGGTCGCCTCACCCGCGCGCTCACCGAGAGCGCGAGGGAGGAGCATGACTCCGCCCCTGCCTCCGCTGCCAGCTCCGGCACGACTGCCGACGGTGTGCCGTCGGCCCCCTCGGCTCCGTCCCCGGCGCCGGTGAACGCTCCACTCGACGACCCCATCGGCACGCCGGGCTCGGCGCCCACCGGCATCCCCGCCGCGCCGTCGGCGCCGTCGCACGCTCCCGTCGGCGCGCCGCTCGACGAGCCGATCGACGCAAGGGCGGATGCCGCAGAGCCCACCCCGCTCTACGACAGCTCGCTCGGCCGAACAGCCGACGAGCCGTACACCGAGGGCATCGGGGAGACCCGAGATGACCGATAACCCCACGCCTTCCGAGCAGCAGGCGGCGACCACGTCGCTCGGCGATCTGCTGGGCGAGGTGACACGCGACCTGTCGGAGCTGATGCGCCAGGAGATCAACCTGGCCAAGGCCGAGCTGAAGGAGTCGGGAACGCGGGCGGGCAAGGGAGCCGGGATGCTGGGCGGCGCGGGCTACGCAGCGCTCATGGCGATCTTCTTCCTGTCGATCGCACTCTGGTGGACCCTCGGGCACCTCGTCGGGCTCGGCTGGTCCGCCGTCATCGTCGCCGTCATCTGGGGCGTCATCGCGGCCGTGCTGTACGCCCTCGGACGCAAGCAGCTCGCGAAGGTCCAGGGCGCCCCACAGACCGCCGAGACCCTGGGCAAAATCCCCGACGCACTGAAGAGAAATGAGGAGAACCGATGACCGATTCACCGGAAGCGATCCGCGCCGACATCGAGCGCAAGCGTCGCGAGCTGAGCCAAGACACCGACGCCCTCGTCGACAAGGTGACGCCCTCGAAGATCGCCCACCGTCAGACCGACAAGATCAAGGGCGCTTTCGGGTCACTCCGCGACCGCGTGATGGGCGCGGCAGACGACGCCGGCTCATCGGTCCACGACGCGGGTTCCTCGGTCGCCGGTGGCGTATCCGACGCGGCGCACAGAGTGGGCGCGAAGGCGGAGGGCAACCCCCTCGCCGTCGGCCTGATGGCGTTCGCCGGCGGCCTGCTCGTCGCCTCGCTCATCCCGGCATCCACGAAGGAGAAGGGGATCGCGGCCGACGTGAAGGAACAGGCGCAGCCCCTCGTCGACGAGGCGAAGAGCGTCGCCCAGCAGGTCGGCTCCGACCTGAAGGAGCCGGTGCAGGATGCCGCCGCGGCCGTCAAGGACACCGCGACCGAGGCGGTCTCCCACGTCAAGAGCGATGCGCAGGACGGAGTCGACACCGTCACCGACCGCGCCCAGGAGGCCCGGGGCAACGTCAGCGGCACCTGACATCCGTCGCAGCACGAGCACTGCATGAACCGTGCACCGGGACGGCATCCGCCGCCGGCCCGGTGCACGGTCACGTTTCCCGCGTCGCCGACCGACCCCGCCGCTGACACCCGCGGCGCGCACGATCCCAGGAGAGACATGAGCAACCAGAGAACCGCCGGACTCGACCCCGAGCACCCCGCGAAGCCCGACTCCATCACCGACGTCGAAAAGCCCTCGTGGAAGCACGTGCTGAAACGAACCGTCCGCGAGTTCAGCCGCGATCAGTGCCCCGACCTCGCCGCCGGGCTCACCTACTACGCCGTGCTGTCGGCGTTCCCCGGCCTTCTCGCGGTGTTCTCGCTCCTCGGCGTCATCGGGCAGGGGCAGCAGGCAGCCGACGCCGTGCTCGACATCGTCGGCCAGGTCGCCCCCGGCGGCGCCGCCGACACCTTGCGCGGACCGATCGAGGAGATCGCCACCTCCCCCGGGGCGGGCTTCGCCCTCGTCTCCGGCATCGTCCTCGCGCTGTGGTCGGCCTCCGGCTACGTCGGCGCGTTCAGCCGCGCCATGAACCGGATCTGGGAGATCGACGAGGGGCGCCCCTTCGTCAAGCTGAAGCCCCAGCAACTCGGCGTCACGCTGCTCGCGGTCGCGCTCGTCGTCGTCGCGCTGGTCCTTCTCGTCGTCTCCGGCCCCGTGGCGGAAGCCGTCGGCGACGCGATCGGCCTCGGCAGCACCGCCGTGCTCATCTGGCAGATCGCCAAGTGGCCCGTGCTCGCGCTCATCGTCATCCTTCTCGTCGCCGTGCTCTACTACTTCGGCCCCAACGCGAAGCAGCCGCGTTTCCGCTGGATCAGCGCGGGAGCCGTCATCGCGATCGTCGTCCTCGCCCTTGCGACCGCGGGCTTCGGCATCTACGTCGCGAACTTCTCGAACTACGAGCGCACCTACGGGTCGTTCGCCGGCGTGATCGTCTTCCTGTTGTGGCTGTGGATCACGAACCTCGCCCTTTTGTTCGGCGCGGAGTTCGACGCCGAGCTCGAGCGCGGACGCGAACTGCAGGCCGGGATGCCCGCGGAGGAGACCATCCAGCTGCCGCCCCGCGACACCGCCCGCATCGAGAAGACCGCGAAGCAGGAGGCCGAGGAGCGCGCCGAGGCCCGGCGGCTGCGGGCGACGGGCGGCGCATCGGACGACTGACGTCGTCACCGCACTGCTGTCCGGGCCGGTCGCGTCAGGGCAGCAGCGCGATCCGATCGTCGAGGTAGGCGGCAAGCGGCATCCGAGCCCCCGCCGCGAACGCGACCGTCACCACACCGTCATCGGCGCGCGCGAGCGGCCCCGAGGCACCGCCCGCGTCGACGACGTCGAGATCGATCGGCGACCAGTCCAGGTGCACGGGCTCACCCTCGGCGAAGCCGCCGCGGAACGCCGCCGCAGCACGCTCCGACCGGGCACGCTGTGCCTCGGCGGTGTAGCCGCGGATCGCCTCGGCGCGGGCTCGCAGCAGCTCACCTGTCGCGAAGACCTTCTCGTCGGCGATGAGAAGAACGCCGAGATGCCACGCATCCCCGACCGGCAGGATGCGGGTGGCGCGGCCGAAACCGAGAAGACGGCGTCCTTCGCTGCGGACACCGAGCCGCTCGCGGGCGACGCCGGTCAGCCGACGGCGCGCATCGGCGATGAGTTCGGTCGCAGCATCCGCCATCCCATCCGCCATCCCTCGATGCTATTGACCCTCGCCGCCGACCGACCGCACCTTGCGCTCCGCCGCCGCCAGCGTCTGCCGCGCCGATGCCACCGCGTCGTCGAGTTCGTCGACGGCGGCGTCGGCCCGCTCGGCATCCTCCGACACCCGTGCGAGGTCGCGTCGGAGCTCCTCCGCTCGCTCGTGCAGCCTGTCGGCGCGTTCCCGCACGCTCGCCCGGCGCTCCTCCACGCGCGCCAGCGCACGGCCGGCCTCACTCGCCTCGCGCTGCGCCTCGCGCCGTCGCTTCTCGGCTTCACGCCGCGACCGACGTTCGGCGAGATCGTCTCGTGACCCGCCGGGCGCGCCGGCCGAGTCGGGGGCGCCGGGAATCGAGCCGGCAACGCGATCCTGCAGGTTCTCGGGTTCGAGCGAGCCGGGCTCGAGGGTGCGGACGAGCCGCCCCGCTGCCACCACCGCTCCGGCCACGGCATCGACGATGGCCCCATTGACCGTGCGCTGCACCTCGTCGCGGGCCGCCGCCGATAGGGGAACGCCCGCATCCGCCGCCAGGTCCGCCGACCGACGCGCGAGCGCGGCGACCAGCGCACGCCGCTGTCGGCCGAGCCGGGCGAGCTCCGCGGCGTCGAGGTCGTCCTGCGCTTCCCGCAACGCCGAAGACAGCTCGAGCGCCTCGCGGAACGACGCGTCGCGGCTGAGCAGATTGACCGCCCACGCCGCAACCGTCGGCTTACGCAGGCCCCGGATGCTCGCGGCCAGGTCCGCATCCGCATCCGCATCCGCGTCCGCGGCACGCGCATTGCGGGCCGAGACGAAGTCCGCGGGCGGCACCGCCAGCAGCTCGGCGGCGATCGCGTCGAAACCGGCGTCCCCGCCGTCGCCGTTGGGTGCGTCCTTCGCCGTCATCCCGCCATTGTCACCGACCGCGCTTCGGAGCGCGCGGCATCAGTTCGCCGTCGACGACATCGAAGGCCGGGAGATCCGCGAACACATCGTCGTCGAGCGAGCCGGCGGTCTTGGGCTCGAACTCGTCGTCGGGGCGTGAATCCATCGTCATCGACCTCCACTTTTCTCCGCGATCCACGGAGCGTCGAGGCCTTGACAATGAGATTGGGCTTCGTCCCGCAGCGGTTTAATGTGGTGCTCGTGGGCACCATCTATTACGGAGACGGCGCATCGCCGATCCACATCGACGACCGCACGCTGGCGCACCTCAAGGTCGTCATCGCCACCAAGCTGCGGCGCGGAGAGAGCTTCACGCTCTCATGGCGTCACCCCGACGGCGAACCGACGGGACGCAGCACGATCTGGCTGCACCCCTCGATCCCGCTGAGGTTCGCCTTCGACGACCCCGAGCCGACCACTCTCAGCCGCGAATGGGTCGAGGAGATGGCGAACTCCGCGAACTCGTCCGGCGGCATCATGGTGGTCACCGAGCACATCGACGACCCCGACGCGGTAGCGAAGTCAGGCAACGACGCCACCGCCTGACCGACGCGGGTCCGAGCGGGCGCGTGCCCGTTCAGCCGAGTTCGGGCGCGCCGTCCTCGGCCGGCTCGGGGACGATCGTGAGACCGGCCGGACCGCTCGCGACCTGCATCAGCTCTTCGACCCAGTGCCGGTTGATCCGCGGCTGGCGGCTGCCCGAGAAATGGAACTGCAGCGGCACGGACGGGTGGATCCAGTAGCTGCGACGCTCACCTCCGCGGGGCAGATCGATGTCGAACATGAACGGCTCCGAACGGCGCAGCTTGTTCATGATGACGATGCGCAGGTGCGCCAGAGTCCGGTCGTCGATCTCGACGGAGTTCCCCAGCGTGTCGTAGATGAATCGGCCCACGCGATGAGCCTAACGCGCAACAGACGGTCCGATAAACGACGGACCGTACGAGGGCGACCGGCTAACCGTCGATCTGAGCCGAGGCCTCGACGGCCAGCATCTCAGCCGCCCCCTCTTCGACGCCGATCGGGACGACGACCGGTCTTCCGGCGCTGAACGCCTCCCACTCGCGCAGGACGACGCGCTCGACGTCGACGACGGCGAGGGAGGGATGCGCGGCGGACAGGCGCGCCACGACCCCCGAGAACGACGTCACCACCTGACCTTCGATGGCGAAGCGCTCCTCGGTCGGGGTCACCGGATGGGAACACATGTTCCCATCGTGTCACCCGTCGCACCGCTTGACGAATGTCAATTCGCGGGCTTTCTCCGGAGACTAGCTACTTGTCAGACGGGGTCGCTGCGCGTCGGATCCGGGGCATGCGCGTCGACCTCGTCGACGGCCTGCTGAAGGCGGCCGAGACACGCGATGACGATGCGTGCTTCCTCGGCCGTCATCCCGTCGACAGCCGCGATCATGCGCTCATGCATGCGACCGAGGGTGTCGCGCACCTCGACGTCGGACTTCTCGGTGGCGACCACGTGCACGCTGCGCCGGTCGCTGGGATGCGCCTGACGCGTGACGTGACCGGACTTCTGCAGACGGTCGATCAGCGCCGTCGTCGACGCCGTCGAGATGCCGAGGTACCGGGAGAGCTCGGTCGGCCCGACGAGGCGGCCCTCGCCGTGCGCCTTGATGAGGTAGCGGAGCACGAGCAGCTCGTTCTCACCCATCGACATCGAGTCGCGCGTGCGGCGGCGCATCGCGGCCTCGGCGGCCCGATAGAGCCGGAACGCCTGGAGCACGGCGATGCCGCGCTCGCGCGGGGTCCCGGGGTCTTCCGAGTCCGACGGATACCAGTAATGGGTCGGTGTCGGAACATCGGGCACTTCGGCATCTTAAGACGCAGCGAGGCTGCGCGCACGTGGCGCGCGCGGGGATTGACTCTCCCGCCCATCCGTGCCGCGCCACGATCCGGAACGCGCACCGTGCCGGGAGCGCCTCACTCGTCGCGGTCGAACCCGAGCGCGGGCCCCTCGCCGTCGATGGTGCGGGCTGGCGGAGCGCCCACCGCCGCGGCAGCACGCGCACGTCGCGCGCTCCGGCTGAGGAGCAGTGCCGCGCCGGCAGCCGAGATCAGCGTCCCCAGGAGCACTCCCAGGCGCGCGCCGTCGGTGTGGACGCCGTCGGCGAAGGACAGGCCCGTGATCAGCAGCGACACGGTGAACCCGATCCCGCAGAGCAGCCCGATCGGCAGCAGGTCGCGCACCTGCACCCCCTCCGGCAGCCGCAGAGGCGTCGTGCGGGTGACGATCGCGGTGGTGCCGAGCACGCCGATCGCTTTTCCGACGACGAGGCCGACCACGATGGCCAGCACGACCGGCTGCGCGATGACCCCGAGCGGGTCGCTCGTTCCGACGACACTGACCCCGGCGGCGAAGAACGCGAACACCGGCAGCGCGATACCCGATGAGACGGGACGCACGAGGTCGTCGTACGTATCGGTGCGCGCCACGCTCTCGCCGTGCACCGGCCGCGCGGGAACGGCGAACCCGAGCAGGACGCCGGCGATCGTGGCGTGCACGCCGGACGCATGGAGGAAGCCCCACACCACGAGTCCGAGGGGCAACAGCACCCACCACCGCGCCCACCGCTGCCGGACGACGACCGCGAACACGGCCGCTGCCGCGAGCGCCACCACGAGCGCCACGATGTGGATCGTCGCGGTGTAGAAGATCGCGATGATCAGGATCGCGAGCAGGTCGTCGACGACGGCGAGCGTGAGCAGGAACGTGCGCAGCCCCGGCGGGAGGCCACGACCGAAGATCGCCAGGACGGCCAGCGCGAAGGCGATGTCGGTCGCGGTCGGGATCGCCCAGCCGCGCAGGGCATCGGTGTCGCCCGTCGCGACGATCACGACGGTGAAGAGGACCGCGGGCAGCAGCATCCCGCCGACCGCTGCGAGCACCGGAACGGCGGCCTCGCGCGGCCGGCGGAGGCTGCCTGCGACGAACTCGTGCTTGAGCTCGACGCCCACGACGAAGAAGAACAGCGCGAGCAGTCCGTCCGCGGCCCACGTCGACAGCGAGAGGTCCAGGTGCAGGGCAGCGGGCCCGATCGTGAACTCGGACAATGCCGTGTAGGAGCCGGCCAGGGGCGAGTTCGCCCAGATCAGCGCGAGGGCCGCAGCCGCGAGGAGCAGCGCCCCGCCCGTCGTCTCACGCGACAGCCAGCGGCGCAACCGGGCCCGGCGGGGAAGAGCGTCGTACATGCGAGGAGCCTTTCGATCCTCCGCCGGCAGTCGCCGACGGACATGTCGACCAGACTTCCCGACGCACCGACCGACAGTTTACCCTTCGGCGGGCACCGCCGTCGGCCCGTCCTTCGACGCGCGCGCCACGTGGAGTTCCGCGATACGACGGCGGTCCAGCCGCGTGACCTCGATCGTCGCCCCGTCGACCTCGATGCGGTCGCCGACCCGGGCGAGACGTCCGAGCTGCTCGATCACGAAACCGGCCACGGTGTCGGACGTCCCGCGCGGGATCGAGATGCCGGTGGCCTCCTCGAAGTCCTGCAGGTTCAGCCGCCCCTCGACCGGTCCGCCGTCGCCCGCGAGTGGGTGCGGCATCGCCTCGGTGTCGTACTCGTCGACGATCTCGCCCACGACCTCCTCGACGAGATCCTCGAGGGTGACGATTCCGTCGGTGCCGCCGTACTCGTCGACGACGACAGCGATCTGGCTGCCTTCCGCCCGCATCGACGTGAGGGTCGGCAGGAGCCGCGCAGTCGAGGGGAAGTACCGGATCGGCCGCACGATCGATTGGAGCGGCTGCGCGTCGTCCGAGCCCGCGGCATCCAGCACGTCGCGCACGTGCACGAACCCGGCGACGTCGTCGATCGTCTGATCGATGATCGGGTAGCGCGAGTAGGGCAGGTCGCGCACGAGCGCGGCGGCCGCCCCGACGGTCTCCCCGCCGGGCAACGACACCACCTCGGGACGCGGACGCATCACCTCGCTCAGCTGACGGTCACGCAGCGACAGAACGTCGTCGAGGATGCGCCGCTCGTCCTCGGGAAGCCCCTCGTGACTCGACACGATGTCGCGGAGCTCTTCGTCGCTCAGCTCTTCGCCGGTCTTGTTCGGGTCTCCGCCCAGCATCCGCACGAGCAGGTTCGTCGAGATCGACAGCAGCCAGATCACCGGCCTCATGAGCTTCGCGAAACCGTTGAGCACCGGCGCGACGCCGTACGCGAAGGCGGCGTTGCGCTGAATGGCGAGGCGCTTGGGCACCAGCTCGCCGAGCACGAGCGAGAGGTAGGCGATGATCAGCGTCAGGACGATCGTCGCGACGGTCATCGCGGCGGCATCGGACAGCCCCCACGAGACCAGCACGGGTGCGAGCGAGGGGGCGATCGACGAGGCGCCGTACGCCGCCGAGGCGAAGCCCGCGACCGTGACGCCGATCTGAACGGCCGACAGGAACGTGTTGGGGTTCCGCGCGAGTTCCGCGACCTTCTCGCCGCGCTTGCCGCGGAGCGCGAGGGCGTTGACCTGGCTGTCACGAAGGGTGACGAGCGCCATCTCCGTGGCGGCGAAGACGCCGCCGATGAGCACGAAGACGACGACGAGGACGATGTTGAGGAGCAGATCGCCGTTCACCGGCGGAACTCGCTCGCAAGACGGGGCGCACCCGGGGTCACCCGGGCGCCGGGACTATCGGAGTCGGAGGCCTGAGAGGCTCGATGCGTCATCGCACAAAAGTAGCGGCACCCGCTCGGGATCCGCTGAATGCTTGACAAACGCTGAGGCCCCCACGACGTCGGGTACGTCGCGGGGGCCTCAGTCGTGGTCAGGCGCGCGTCCGGCGGCGCAGCACCACGGCCGCCGCGCCGAGCGCGATCGTCAGTCCACCGAACAGCGCGAGCCGCATCAGCTGCTCGCTGCCCGCTCCGGTCGCGGCGAGCGCCCCCACCGCGGTGCGGACGGTGTCGTCATCCGTCACCGGGTCACCGGTCGGCGGAGTCGCGGTGACGGTCGCGGTGTTGGTCACACCGCCGGCGGTCCGGTCGCTCGCGGTCACCGTGTACGCAGCGGTCGCGGTCACCGACTCACCGGGCGCGAGCACGTGCTGCGCTCCCGGCCAGGCACCGAACACGATCTCGGAGAGTCCGCTCAGCCCGTCTCGCACAGCCACGTCACGGAGCGTGACGTCGCCGGTGTTCGTCACCGTGAAGGTGTAGCGGATGCGGTCGCCGTCGAGCTCACCGCTCTTCGTCAGCGCGATCGCGGGCCCCTGCGGCAGCGGCTGGTCGAACTCGTCCTCGTCGCTCACCGGGTCTCCGGTCGGCGGGGTGCCGGTGACGGATGCCGTGTTCTCGACGACTCCCGCGTCGCGGTCGGCCTGCGTCGGCGTGTAGGTCGCGGTGGCCGTCACCGACTCACCCGGGGCGAGCACGCCCGCCTCAGCGGGCCAGGCACCGTAGGAGAGGTCGGAGAGACCCGGCAGCGCGTCGGCGATCGCGACGTCCGTCAGCGTCACGTCGCCGGTGTTGGTCGCGGTGAAGGTGTAGGTCAGCTCGCCGCCCTCGAGGACGCCGGTCTTGACCAGCGCGATGCCGGGAGTCTGCGCGACCGGCAGCTCGACCTCGTCGTCGTGGGTGACCGGGTCGCCGACGGGCGGGGTGCCTGTCGCGGTCGCGGTGTTCTCGACGACACCCGCGTCGCGGTCGGCCTGCGTCAGCGTGTACGTCGCCGTCGCGGTGACCGACTGGCCCGGGGCCAGCACGCCCTCGGCCTCCGGCCACGCCCCGTAGACGACCGCCGACAGCCCCGGGAGGGCATCGGTGACGGACACGTCGCGAAGCGTGACGTCTCCGGCGTTGCGGACGACGAAGGTGTACGTCGCGACGTCTCCCTCGAGCGCGCCGGTCTTCTCGAGCAGGATGCCGGGTGCCTGCGGCACGGGAACGTCGACGTCGTCCTCGTCGGTCACCGGGTCACCGGCGGGCGGGGTGCCGACCACGGTGGCGGTGTTCTCGACGACACCCGCGTCGCGGTCGGCCTGCGTCAGGGCGTAGGTCGCCGTCGCGGTGACCGACTGGCCCGGGGCCAGCACGCCCGACGCGCCGGGCCAGGCACCGTACGAGATCTCGGACAGACCCGGGAGGGCATCGGTGATCGACACGTTCGTCAGACTCACGTCGCCGGTGTTGGTCGCGGTGAACGTGTACGCGATCTCATCGCCGTCGAGGGCGCCGCTCTTCTCGAGCGAGATCGCGGGAACCGGGTCGGGGAGTGCGACCAGTGCGGGCGCGTCATCCGACACGGGGTCACCGGCCGGCGGGGTCCCGGTCACGGTCGCGACGTTCTCGATGCTGCCCGCCGCGACATCGGCGTCCGTCACGGTGTACGTCGCGGTCGCCGTCACCGACTGGCCGGGGGTGAGCACACCGGGGGCACCGGGCCATGCGCCGAACCGGATCGACGAGAGGCCGGGCTTGGGGTCGGCGAGCGTCACATCGGTGAGCGTCACGCCGCCGTCGTTCGTGATGGTGAAGGCGTAGTCGACGGTGTCTCCCGCGACGCCGCGGTCGCCGGTCGCCAGCACGCCGGTCTTCTCGAGAGAGATCGAGACGCAGTTGGCGTTGACGATGTCGATCAGCGTGCGCTGCAGGGCGGAGAACCCGGCGATGTAGTAGTCGGAGCCCTCCGTCGGCCCGGAGACCTGCCGGATGTGCTCACGGAAATCGGCCAGCGCCTGGCCCGAGAGGTTGTCGCTCACGCCGATCGGGACGATGCGGGTGCCGGTCGCCTTGAGCTCGTTCGCGCTGCGGACCGAAGCGTCCATGACGGCGCGGTCGGTGCTGTTTCCGGGTCCCCGTGCCGGGCTGCCGTACTGGGTCGGGTTGCCGTCGGTGAGGAAGATCAACGCGTCGTAGGTCTCCGGCGACGCGGCGACGGCGGCGAAGCCGCGATCCCAGTTCGTGCCGCCCTGAGCGCTCGCCGGACGCTGGATGCCGTTGACGTAGGCGCCGACGGCGTCGACTCCGGCCTCGTCGGCGAGCGACGTCAGGGGCAGCGGGCTGTTCGAGGGGCCGCTGGTGGCGGGAGCGTTGGAAGCGAAGTTGTGTACGGCGAGCTGGAGCGGATAGCCCTCGAGCGACTGCGCCAGTCCGGCCAGCTCGGAGCGGGTCTGCGCGAGCTGCGTGTCGGTCACCGAATTGGACAAGTCGACGCTGATGGCGATGTTCATCTGGCAGTGCTCGCTCAGCGCGGGGTTCGTCGACGGCGGCACGTCGGACTCGACGGCCTGCGCGCCGACCGCGCCGCCGAGAGCGAGGGCCGACGAGAGGGCTGCCGCGAGCACGCCTCTCGCAACGGTACGGGCGCGACGTCGTCGCGGCGGCGGCGGTGAATCTGGGCGCAGGTATTTCACGGTCATCCTTCGGGTAAAGGGCACAGCGCTCGGGCAGCGCCTGTGAGAGCGCAGCGAATGCGCATCCGCTCGACCCTGGCGGCGACCACCCGTCGCTGACGCGTGAAAACCGGGAACTTCACCTCGCATTTCATCCCGGCTTCGCGCGACCGGTGCGCGCGCACCAGAATGCTCTGGTGCACACCCGGCTCCTCTGGTCGCTGCTGATCGCTGCTCTGGCGTTGAACGCCGTCTACGGCGGCGTCGCGGGAGTGCTCGTTCCCGCCCAGATCGCCCGTGCCGACCCCGCCCATAAGGACGCCGTCCTCGCGGTCGTGCTCACCGCGTCGTCATTGCTCACCCTCGTTGTCCACCCGCTGGCTGGTGCTGCGTCGGACCGGACGCGCTCGCGCTGGGGACGGCGTGCGCCCTGGATCCTCGCGGGTGCGGGTGGCAGCGCCGCCGTGATGGTGGCGCTCGGCCACGCCGAGTCGGTCTGGGCGGTCGCCCTGGGGTGGCTGGTGCTGCAGCCGCTCCTGAACGTGCTGGAGGCGCCGCTCGACGCCGTACTGGCCGACCGCGTCGAACCGTCGCGGCGGCCCCGGGCGGCGGCCTTCTTCGGCATGGGCGCCGCGGGCGGACTCGCCGCCGGCGCGGCGGGTGCCGGTCTCGGCGTCGCCAGCCCGCCGCTGGTGTATGTCGCGCTGGCGGCCGGGCTGATGATCGCAGCGGTCTTCTTCGTGGTCGCGAACCCCGACCGCTCGAGCGCCCCGAGGGCCGTTCGACTACCCATCCGAGAGGCGTGGGCGTCGCGCGACCTCCGGCTCGTCTTCACCGCACGGTTCTTCCTCGTGCTGGGGCATCAGCTGGTGATGGGGTACCTGCTGTACATCGTGATGGACCTCACGGGCGCCTCCGTCGAGGAGGCCGGCCGCACCGCGAGCCTCGTCATCGGCCTGCACATCGTCAGCCTCGTCGGCGGGTCCGTAGCCGGCGCACTCTGGATCCGGCGCCGCGTGCCCTGGGTGGTCGCGGCGAGCGCGGTCCTGGCGGCATCCCTCCTGATCCCTCTCGCCGCGCCCAGCGTCGCCGGTCTCGTGGCGTTCGCCGTCATCGGCGGGGCGGCTCGCGGGGTGTACCTGGCAGCGGATCTGGCCCTCATGATCGACGTGCTGCCGTCCGCCGGCGATTCCGGGCGGGACCTCGGGTTGCTGGGTCTCGCGACGATCGTGCCGCAGACGCTCGCGCCGGCCCTCGCGGGCCTCGTGCTGTTCGTCGGCTCCGGGTCCTACGGCGTCCTGTTCGTCTTGGCCGCGTCGGCGGCGCTGGCATCGACCGCGGTGATCGCCCGCGTGGGGTCGGCATCCGTCAGGAGACCGTAGGCGAGGGCGGCCGCGATCGCCTCCTCGCGCGACGACGCGCCGAGCTTGCGGTACAGCGAACGCCGCTGCGACTTCACGGTGTTGACCGAGACGTGGAGGCGCGCGGCGATCTCCTCGACGCTCGCGGTGTCGACGAGGTGACGGGCGACGACAGCCTCCCGCGCCGTGAGCTGCGGGGCGACCCCCGCGACCGTGATCGGCGCCGGCACGTCGTCGACCTCGCCCGCGAAGAGATCGTGCTCGTCGGCGGGGATGACGAGGAACGGGGTGCGCAGACCGTAGGTGCGAGCGAGCGTGCCCGCACGCTGGGCGAGGACGCGGGCGTCGACGACCCGGCCCACCCGGTGGAGCAGGATCGCCTCGAGCGCCGCGGACTCGGTCCGCTGTCGTGGAGTGCGCGCCGCGACGGCGTTGAGGAGCTTCAGCGCACGTTCGTGCTGACGGTCGAAGACCGCGACGCGGGCGGCGGCGAGCATCACCTCGGGGACGTCGGACGAACGCGAGGTGAGCCGGCGCGCCGACGCCAGGTCGCCCGCGGCGAGCGCCAGGGCGCTCTCGGTGGCGTCGAGCACGCGCGCGGCCGGCGAACCGGACGCGATCCGTCGTCCACGACGACTGCGCAGCGCGCGCAGCCGCTCGAGACCCTCGTGGGGGCGACCGGCGGAGACGTCGGTCCATGCGCGCACCATCGCGATCGCCGACCAATGCTCGATGGTGTCGATGATCGGCCAGATCGGGGCGATCGCAGCCTCCGCGGCGCCGACGTCGCCGCGTTCGAGCGCGAGTTGACTCTCGGCGATCCACAGCATGCTGCCCTGATACTCGTTGAGGATGTCGTCCGGCCAGGGACGTCCGGTGGCCTGCGCCGCCCAGGTCTGCGCCGCCGGAAGATCGCCTATCTTGGCGTGGACGAGGGCCAGGCCGCCGTACGCGACGAGTTCGACGCTCGGTCGCACGGCCGTCGCGAGCGCCTGTTCGAACTGTTCGACCGCCGCCTCGTCGTCACCGCCGTACAGCAGGCTGATCGCCGCGTGGGCGTGCAGATCGCCGCGCAGCCCGCGCAGCTGCTCGAGATCGGCTGCCGGCAGCTCGTCGAGGATGCGCGCCGCCGCGCGGGCAGCGCGCAGACCGCGGTCGCCGACGCCGGTGAGCCGGCGCGCGACCGACTCGACGACGCGCAGCAGGGCACGGTCGGCCGGTTCGCTCTGGCCCGTCTGGACTCCGAGCAGCGCGACGCCCAGCAGCTCGGCCGCGCGGACCTTGTGTTCCCGGCGGGCGTTGAGGATGAGGGCCTGCGCGAGGGCGATGACGGGCCAGCGCCGCAGCTGCAGCAGCGGGATCGGACGCAGCGCCGCGGCGATGCGGGGGCCGTTGCCCCAGAGCAGCTTGAGCCCGTCGCGGCGCAGGGCCGCGTCGACGATGTCGAGGGCGTCCGCAGCGGCGCCCTCCACGAGCGCGCCGAGCCCCGAGCCTTCCCGGAGCAGCGCACGGGCGGCGCGGTGGCGGATCGCGCGCTGCTCGCCCTCGGGAATGGGCGTCGCCGCAAGCGTCGCGGCACGGATCGGCGCCGTGAGCGCGAAGATCAGCGTGCCGTCGTCGGTGCGCCATTCGCCGTGCCCCGCCCGCTCGGCCCGCTCGATGACGGCGTCGTCGCCGCCGAGCTGGGCGGCGAGCGCGGGTGTGAGGAACTCGGGCACCGCCAGGGCGGCGGCCGAGGCCGGCAGCGGATGCGGCGCGAGGCGCGCGAGCACGAGTCGAACCGCATCGGCGTCGACGACGTTCGCCTCGACGACCGCGACGACGGCCGCGGGGAGTCCGCCCGTCACCAGCTGCACGGTGCGGGGATTCAGGTGGGAGTCGCGCGCGGCGACGTAGGCGATCGTCTCGTCGAGCGTGAAGGCGAGATCGCGTACCCATTCCACGTCCCAGGCCAGCGGGACGGCGCGGGCGCTGCGTACGGCGAGCCGAACGACGAGATCGGGCCGGGTGATGCGCAGCTGCCGCACCCGCTCCCAGGCGTCGGGCGCGAGGGCGTCGCCGTCGTCGATGACGAGCGTGCGCGAGACCACGTCGGGGATGCGGCCGTCGCCGGCCCACGTGACGTCGTCACGCTCCTCTGCGAACTGGCGCAGCAGCGTGCTCGCGCCGGCGCCGTCCGGACCGAGCAGAGCGACCAGGGGCGCGGGCGACGCAAGCGCCGAGAGCAGACGTGGGCGGTCCAGGCGCACCGGCGCGCGCAGGGGTGCCATGGTTGGAATGCTAACGGAGCCGCCCCGCCGGAGTCGACGCCGCACGACCGGGCGACCGCCCCCGCGGGTGGCGGGATGTGCCACGATTCAAGGATGGACGAGGGAGTTGCCGCCGAGCTTCGAGCCCTCCGCAACCGCGCCTACGCGCCGGGCGGCGACATCGCCGACGACCCGGTGGCACTGGCACGACTGGCCGAGCTCGAGGAACGCGAACGCGAACGCCGGCTGCCACGCGCACACGAGCACACGCCCGCTCCGGAGCCGGAGTCGCCGCCGATCATCGACACGGTGCCGAACGCGTCAGCGGTCCGGTCCGACGAGACGCGGGACGACGAGTCCCAGGGGCACGGGTCCGGGAGTCACGAGTCCGGGAATGGCGCCGCGGACCCGACGGTCCCTCGCGCGCGACGGCCGCGACCCCTGCTCATGTGGGCCGGGTCGCTCGTCGCCGTGGCAGCCCTCGCGGTCGGCGTCACGGCGTTCGCGACGGCGCGCAGCGCCTCGACCGCGACGGCGCTGCCGCCGGACGCGCGCGTCTCGCACGTCACGACGCTGCTGCCGACGGGGGCCGAGTTGCCGGAGTTCTTCGGCGGCTACGACCGGAACCGCGAGGGCCGGTCGTTCGAGCCCTTCCTGGGACTCGCCGTGTTCGAGACCCCCAGCTTCTGGTCGCTCGACGAGAGCGAGTCCGAGTCCTGCGTCATCGTCACGCGGGTCGCCGACGTCGAGTCGTCGACGAGCGACTCCTGGTCGGGATTCATGGACCAGGGCTGCTCCGCCGGCGCGTTCCCCGCTGCCGTCTCCTTCGTCGTTCGCGATGATCAGCCCGAGGATCTCCTCGCCCGCTACCCCATCGGCACCGCGATGCAGCTGGTGCTGACGGATGCCGGCGTCGACGTGTTCGTGTCGGAGGCCCCGACGTCCTCCGCGGCCCCGGAGGCGCCCGACGGCGCCACGGGTCAGCCGGCCGGCTGAGTGATGACGTCGGACTCGGCGGTCACGCCGTTGAGCTCGACGTAGAGGTGCCGCTCGGTGACCGAGACCGTCACGGTGTTGCGGCGGTCGAGGGCCGTGACGAGGGTGTCGATGAAGCCCGGCTCGAAGCTGTGCAGGGCGATGTCCGAGACACGGTGGATCTTCTTCCCCGCCCACGCCGCGACGATCGGTCCGGGGTTGCGCTGCGTGTACACCGCGACGCGGTCGGCCTGCTTGCTGCCGAGGTGCAGCCGTGAGGCATCCGGCGCCCCCACTTCGATCCAGGCGACGATCGATCCGGTCAGGTCGCGGACGAGCACGGCCGGCTCGTCCTTCGCGGCGATGCCCTCGGTGAAATCGATGCCCTCCTCGTACTCGAGGCAGTAGGCGAGCAACCGGGTGAGCATGAAGGCATCCGTCTCGGAGGGATGCCGCGCGAGGCGCAGCGCGAACGACTCGTACACGCCGCGGTCGACGTCTGCGAGCGTCGCATCGAACGTGTGGATCGTCGCCCCGGCAGCCATGAGGAACGAGCCTAGCCGCCCCCGGGTGCACCACCGTGTGCGACGCTGTTCTCATGCGGATCGCACTGACGGGATCATCGGGAAAACTCGGCACGGTCGTCGCTCGTGAGCTCACGGCGGCGGGCCACGAGGTCATCGGCTTCGACGTCGTCGGCACGCGCGGGCCCGCGTTCGTGCAGATCGACCTGACCGACTACGGCCAGGTCGTCGACGCTTTCGGCTCGGTGGGCGACCGCCACGACGGCGTCGACGCGATCGTGCACCTCGGCGCGGTCCCGGCCCCCGGTATCCGTCCCGACATCGCGACCTTCCACAACAACATGGCCGCGACCTTCAACGTCTTCCACGCCGCGACACGACTCGGCATCGACCGGATCGTGTACGCCTCGAGCGAGACGGTGCAGGGACTGCCGTTCGACGTTCCGCCGCCGTACATCCCCGTCGACGAGGATTACCCCGCGCGCCCCGAGTCGGTGTACTCGCTCGTGAAGCACCTCGAGGAGCAGCTCGCGATCGAGCTCGTGCGCTGGCACCCGGGCCTGTCGATCACGGCGCTGCGGTTCTCGAACGTCATGGTTCCCGAGGACTACGCCGAGTTCCCCTCCTTCGACGCCGACCCGGTGCGCCGCAAGTGGAACGTGTGGAGCTACATCGACGCACGCGACGGCGCCCAGGCCGTGATGCGTGCACTCGAGAACGCGCCGGCGGGATTCGACCGGTTCCTCATCGCAGCCGCCGACACCGTCATGTCACGCCCGAACGCGGAGCTCGTGGCCGAGGTCTTCCCCGACGTCGAGGTCCGCGGCGAGCTCGGCACGAACCGGTCGCTCTTCTCGACGGAGAAGGCGCGGCGGCTCCTGGGGTACGAGCCGAAGCACTCCTGGCGCGACCACGTCTGAGGCGGTCTAGCCGGCATCCGCCGCGACGACGCGGCGGGCCTGCTCAGCCGCGCCGAGCGCGACGTATTCGCCCGGGGCGGGAACCTCGACGTCGAGACCGAAGACAGCGGGAGCGATCTGCTGCACGGCGGCCGACCGCGCTCCCCCGCCGACCAGGAGCACCCGGCGCAGCGGCACCCCCTGGTCGCGCAGGGCGTCGAGCCCGGCGCCGAGCCCGGACAGCATCCCCTCCACCGCGGCGCGGGCGAGGTTCTCGCGGGTGGTGGAGGCCAGCGTCATCCCGCTCAGCACAGCCGTCGCGTCCGGCAGGTTCGGGGTGCGCTCACCCTCGAAGTACGGCACGAGGGTCAGCCCGCCCGCACCGGGATCGGCCGACAGCGCCAGCTGCGACAGCCCGTCGTGGTCGACCCCGAGCAACGCCGCGACCACGTCGAGCACGCGTGCCGCGTTGAGCGTGCACACGAGCGGCAGATGGTGACCGTCTGCCGAGGCGAAGCCCGCGACGGTTCCGGTCGCATCGATCGCGGGCGTGTCGCTCACTGCGAAGACGGTGCCGGACGTGCCGATCGAGACGACGACGTCGCCGAGGCCCGCGCCGACGCCGAGAGCGGATGCCGCATTGTCGCCGGCACCCGCGGCGACCCGCCGGCCAGCCCTGTCCTCGACCCATTCGTCGGCGGCGAGCACCCGCGGCACGACGACGTCGTGTCCGAGGGCCGACACGAGAAGCTCGCGGTCGTATTCACCCGTGACGGCGCTCCAGTACCCGGTTCCCGACGCGTCGGAACGGTCGGTGACGAGCTCGCCGAGAACCGCGGCCCCGGCTGAGCCGTCGGCGGCGGGGCCGAAACCGCGCAGCCGCCAGGTCAGCCAGTCGTGCGGCAGCGCCACCGCCGCCGTGCGCCCAGCGTTCTGCGGCTCGTGGTCGCGCAGCCATCGCAGCTTGCTGATCGTGAACGAGGCGACCGGGACGAGCCCGGTGCGTTCGGCGAGGCGCTCGGCGCCGAACTCGGCCACGAGATCGGATGCCGCCTGCGCCGACCTCGTGTCGTTCCACAGCAGGGCGTCGCGCACGACCGCCCCCTGCTCGTCGAGCGCGACGAGACCGTGCTGCTGACCGCCGATCGACCACGCCGCGACGTCGGACATCCCGCCCGCGAGCTCGACGGCAGCCTGCAGCGCAGCCCACCAGGCTTCGGGGTCGACGCTCGTGCCGTCCGGGTGGGGCGCACGCCCCTCCCGGACGACCCGACCGGTGTCGGCGTCGACGATCACGACCTTGCACGATTGGGTCGACGAGTCGACACCCATGACCAGCGTCATGCCGGCATCCTTCTCTCTCGCGTTGCGGGGCTCGTCGCGCTCAGGCGTCAGCGCGCACCGAGCAGGTGCTCGGTCGCGAGCTGCTGCAGACGGACG
Organism: Microbacterium arborescens; assembly: GCF_030369635.1. NCBI lineage: Bacteria > Bacillati > Actinomycetota > Actinomycetes > Micrococcales > Microbacteriaceae > Microbacterium > Microbacterium arborescens. The sequence continues at coordinate 3,066,610 of NZ_CP128474.1, forward strand.
AACCCGAAGCCCTTGCCGCCGAGGTAGGCGTCGGTGTCGAAGTCCTCGTAGGCCGAGCGGTCGGCGACGAAGTCGTCGTAGCTCTCCCCCTCGCCGAACGTCGGCTGCGCCAGCTCGGGAACGCGGGCGGCCTCGAGCGCCTCCTGGACCTCGGGGTCGGCGCGGAACGCCGCGGCCCGCTCCTTGAGCAGCAGGTAGGTGCGCATGTTCGCGGCAGCGGAGTCCCAGACGCCGGTCTCGTCTTCGGTGCGGCTCGGCTTGTAGTCGAAGTGACGGGGTCCGTCGTACGCCGGGCCGCCGTTCGGGCCGCCGTTCTCGAGGAGGTCCACGAGGGCGAACGCGTTGTGCAGGTCACCGTGACCGAACACGAGGTCCTGGTCGTACTTGATGCCGCGCTGACCGTTGAGATCGATGTGGAAGAGCTTGCCGTGGTACAGGGCCTGCGCGATGCCGGCCGCGAAGTTCAGCCCCGCCATCTGCTCGTGCCCGACCTCGGGGTTCAGCCCGACGAGTTCAGGACGCTCGAGCGACTCGATGAAGGCGAGCGCGTGACCGACGGTCGGCAGCAGGATGTCGCCGCGCGGCTCGTTCGGCTTCGGCTCGATCGCGAAGCGCAGGTTGTAGCCCTTCTCGACGACGTAGTCGCCGAGGAAGTTGACGGCCTCGCGGTAGCGCTCGAGCGCCTGGCGGACGTCCTTCGCGGAGTCGTATTCTGCCCCCTCGCGGCCGCCCCACATGACGAAGGTCTCGGCGCCGAGCTCGGCGCCGAGGTCGATCTGCCGCAGCACCTTGCGGATGGCGAAGCGGCGGACCGCACGGTCGTTCGAGGTGAAGCCGCCGTCCTTGAAGACGGGAGCGCTGAAGAGGTTGGTGGTGACCATGGGAACGGTCAGACCGGTGTCGGCGAGCGCGCCCTTGAGGCGATCGATCTGCGTCTGCCGCTCGCTGTCGCTGGATCCGAACGCGAACAGGTCGTCGTCGTGGAACGTCAGTCCTGCGGCCCCGAGCTCGGCGAGCTTCTCGACCGCGTGGACGACGTCGAGGGGCGGACGGGTCGGGCCGCCGAACGGGTCGGTGCCGTTGTAGCCGATGGTCCAGAGGCCGAACGTGAACTTGTCGGCCGGGGTCGGGGTGCGCATGCGTGCTCCTTCGCTTCGATTGCTGCGGGCTCAGCGTAAGTCGATTTGTCTATTACGTCAACAAACTGGATTCTCGTAGGCTGATCCCGTGAGTGTCGCGCCGGGAACCGCCGAACTCGTCCGGCGCGTGAATCTCGCTCGGATGCTCGTCGTCGTGCACCGGGACGGGCCGATCTCGCGCGCCGCGCTGACTGCCGAACTCGGCCTCAACCGCTCGACCATCGGCGCGCTGACGGCAGAGCTCGCGCGCCTGGGGCTCGTCACCGAGACCGCCGGCGCCCCCGAGGGGCGCATCGGTCGCCCCTCTCCGGTCATCACCGCACGCGCCGATGTCGTCGCCGTCGCCGTGAACCCGGAGGTCGACGCCGTGACGCTCGCCGCCGTCGGCCTCGACCGCCGTGTGCACGCCCGCCGCCGCGCGCTCACGACGGCCCTCATCACGCCGCAGGAGCTCGCGTCGCTCATCGCGGAGACCATCGAGGACTGGCGAGCGGGCCCGCTCGCGGCGACGACGGTCATCGGTGTCGGCGTCGCCGTCCCGGGCTTGGTCGAGCCCGCAGCCGGTCTCGTCGTGCACGCCCCGCACCTGCGTTGGACGAACGCTCCGCTCGCCGAGCTCGTGACGGCAGCCACGGGCACGCCCACGACGGTCGGCAATGACGCGTCGTACGGCGCGCACGCCGAGTACCTCTTCGGCGCTGCCCGCGGCGTCGCCGATGTGATCTACCTCAACGGCGGGGCGAGCGGCATCGGCGGCGGGCTCGTCGTCGGGGGCGCACTCGTCGGCGGCGCGCGCGGCCTGGCCGGCGAGTTCGGGCACAACCCCGCGATATTCGAGGATGCCGCAGACCGCCGTTCCGGCGAGCACGCCGCTCTGGAGGACGAAGTGAGCCGGCACCGCCTGATCGCTTCGCTCGGACTTCCCGGCGCAGACGACGCCGAGCTGCGCGCCGCCGTCCACGGGGCCGCGAACCCCGCTGCTCGCGCCGAGCTGCGCCGGCAGCGCCGCATCCTGGCTTCGGCGGTCGCGAGCGCCGTCAACGTCCTCGACCCGGCGGTGGTGGTGCTCGGCGGTTTCCTCGCTCCCCTCGTCGAAAGCGACGTGGACGAGTTCGCCGAGGCCGTCGCTCGGCAGACCATCTCGGCCGCCTGCCCGCTCGTACGCACCGCCGAGCTGGGCGACGACCGGCTCCTCGTCGGCGCTGCCGAGACGGCGTTCGCCGACCTCCTCGCCGATCCGGTGCCCGTCATGACCGGGTCGGGCGCGCCGATGACCGATTCAGCGGCCGCGTCAAGCGCGACCTCTGCCACGCGCTGAACTCGTACGATCGAACAGGCGCGCAGCGTCGCGCCGTCCGCCCCGAGAGAAACGTCCGCATGGCATCCAGATCCACCCGACCTGCCGACCCGCCGCAGCGTCAGCGCAACGCGCTCGCACCCGGCATCCTCGGAGCCGCCGCCCTCATCGCCGGCATCCCGCTCATCGGCGGGGAGTTCGCGATCGTGATCTCGTTCGTCGTCGCGATCCTCGCGCTCATCATCGCGTGGTTCGCGATCCAGGCGCGGCAGTGGTGGTGGGCTCTTCCGATGGCGGCGGTCGCGGTGGTCTGGAACCCCGTGTACCCCTTCTCGCTCGACCAGCCGGTCTGGATGGCGGCGCATGTCGTCGGGGCCGCGACGTTCATCGCCGCCGGCGCCCTCGTGTGGGTTCCCCGCGCGCAGGCCGCCCGATGATCCCCGGTGGCGCGGCGGGTGCGCCCGGCAACGGCATCGTCTGGGCGCGCGTCGAGGACGGCTTCCACGTGGGCAGCCGCACCGGTGAGTTCGTGGGATACATCGACCGGCAGGCCGACGGCCGGTATCTTGCGTACGACTCCCGGTCGTCTCGCGTCGGGGCGTTCACCGATCTGACCACCGCCATGCGCACGCTCGCCCTCGGCGCGACCCCCGACATCCCCGACGAAGCGCCGCCGATCGAACTCCGGGAGATCCGATGACCTCGACGCCCGCCGACCTGCTCTCGGTCCTCTATACGAGCAACGCCCGGGCCCCGTTCGGCGACGACGAGCTGGCGGCTCTGCTCGAGCAGAGCCGCGCGTCGAACGCGGATCGAGACCTGACGGGGATGCTGCTGTACCGCGGCGGTCGATTCGTCCAGGTGCTCGAGGGCCCCGAGCAGACCGTGCGCGACCTCCTCGCGACCATCCGCGAGGATTCGCGCCACTCCGGCATGCGTGTCCTCATCGAGCAGCCCATCGCCCACCGCGAGTTCCGCGAGTGGACGATGGGCTATCAGCCGATCGCCGAGACGACGGGCGACGCTCCGGCGGGGTTCCGCGACACCTTCGACGACCTCGAGAGCGCCGGCGACCCGAGCGCGACGCTGCGGGCGGCTCGTGAGCTGAGCCTGTGGTTCCGCGTGCGCTCGGCTCGGCCGCAGCACGGCACCGACGCCGCACCCGACGCAGGCGCCTGATTACTCGCCGCGCCCGGTCGCGTCCTGCAGACGGTCGATCTGCTCCGACGCCTCCGCCTTGGTGAGATTGCCGGGAAGCTCTTCGCCGGCCTCGCGTGCGAGGGTGTCGAGATAGCTCCGCTGCGGGCCGGTCATGGGCTCATCACCCGTGACCCAGTTCTCGGGGTCCTTGACCGGCGACCCCTGGCCCGCGCCCTCGGTCCCGCCCAGGGTGTCCGCCGCGGGCTCGGACGCTGCGGGCGGAGTCGGCGCGGAGGGCTCACCCGGCGCGGGCGTCGTCGGCTCCGTGGGCACGGGAACGGTGGGCTCGGCGGGTGCGGGGAAGGTGGGCTCGTCGGGTGTGGGGATGCTCTGATCGCTCATGGCTCGACGCTATGCCGACTGCGCCGATAAGCCGAGGCACTTGCGCGCCGCGCGAAAACCGCACAACGAGACACCCGGCCCGGGAGCGCCGTTCGGGCAGCGTCCCCGTGGCCGGGTGTTCTTCGATCGTCGGCGACGCACCGCAAGGAATCCGCAACGCGTGCACCGCGCAACCTCAAGGAATCCGCAAGATCGGTGCTCAGCCGCGGCGCGCGGGCGCCGAGATGCGGATGACGGCGGAATCGTCCTTTTCGCCGAGTCCCTGCGCCTGCGCCAGGAGGTAGCTCTGCTCGGCGGCGGCTGCCAGCGGCGCCGGAAGCCCCGCCCGCCGCGCCGCGGTGCCGACGATCCCCATGTCTTTGACGAAGATGTCGAGGCGACTGAGCACCTCGGCGCCGTCGGAATCCCAGGCCTGCAGCATCCGAGGCCCGCGGTTGCCGAGCATGAACGACGCGGCAGCACCGGCCTGCAACGCCTCGAGCGTGCGCTCCAGGTCGAGCCCGAGCCGGTCGGCGAGCGCGAGCGCCTCGGCCGCGGCGGCGATGTGCACGCCGCACAGCAGCTGGTTGACCGTTTTCAGCGCCTGACCATCGCCGGCCCGCTCCCCGACGACGGTCAGCGTCGACGCCAGCTGGTCGAGCACGGGTCGGGCGACGGCGAGGGCGTCGGGGTGCGCACCGACGACGATCAGCAGGTCGCCCTCTCGCGCCCGGATCGGACCGCCGCTCAAGGGGGCGTCGACGAGCCCGATGCCGCGCTCGGCGAGCGAGGCCGCGACGTCGGCGACCCCGTCCGTGCCGACGGTGCTGGTGAGGACGACGACCGCCCCCTCCGCGAGGGCGTCGGCGATGCCGTCATCGCCGAAGAGGAGGTCGGCGAGCTGCGTCGAATCGCGGACCGCCACCAGGACGACCTGTGCGCCGTCGGCGGCCTCGGCGGCGGAATCAGCCGGCGTCACGCTCGCTTCGGCGGCCAGCGCGAGCCGCGCGGGGGCGATGTCGAAGCCGCGGACAGGGAAAGTCTCCGCCAGGCGGGCGGCCATCGGCAGGCCCATCGCGCCGAGCCCCAGTACCGCAACCGTTGTGTTGTCGTTCATATCGAACCTTGCTCCTTCAGCTCAGGCGGATGGCGCGGGCGTCAGCGAGAGCCGCTCGACAGCGGCGGTGAGCGACCCGTCGTCGCCGACGTTGCCGGCGAACACGATGTAGGGGATCCCGGATGCCGGCCCGTCGGCCGCCTCCCAGACCGACACGATGCCGGGAAAGAGGGAACCGCGCACGCGCGCGCGGCGGATCTCGAGCCCGCGCGTCGCGACGTCGCTCGAGGTGATGCCGCCCTTGGCGATGACGAACCGCGGCGTGACACGCGCGACGACGGTGCGGACGACATCGACGACGGCTCGCGAGACGCGGCGCGAGATGTCCAGGCTCTCGTCGGGGTCGTCGCTGCGCACGAGGGTCCGGCTCGTGTGAAGCACGACGTCGCCTCGCAGCAGTCCCGTGGCGATGATCGAGCTGGCCCGATCGAGCTCCGCGGCTCGTTGTGCGGGATCGAGCAGCCGCGGCACGTCGAGCTCGACGACGGCCTCGAGCGGTCGATGCCGCATCAGGTCGGCGAGCTGGCGGCTCGTCAGGCCGACGTGCGACCCGACCACGACCAGCCCGCCGCGCGCCGCACGGTCGGCGCCGAGCCGGGCGACGTCGAGGGGCGGCCGGCGTCGCTGGCCGATTCGTGCTCGCACGAACGGCGGCCCGACCCGGTAGACGTACGAACGACCTTCCGCCTCGACCGCCTCGAGCCCCAACGCCAGCTCGACGAGGTCCTCTTCCACGACCGCGTCGACGACGATGGGCACACCCTCCGGGGCAGAACGCAGCACCGCGGCGACCGCAGCGGTGCCAGCGCGGAGGTCGTCGACGGTGACCTCGACCACATCGGCGGCGGCGACCGCCCCGCCGGTCTTCTCCGCCACCCAGTCGGCGAGCCGCGACGAGCGGAAGCCGAAGGTCGAGTCACGGGCGAACTCCGTCTCGCCGATCGGTGTGAAGCCCTCGTCCGACAGGATGCCGTGCACCCCGCGCACCGTGACGCGCCCGGCATCCGGGAACGCGGGCACGACGACGACGTTCGTCGGCGCCGCGGCCCCCGACCGGGCGACCTCATCGGCGATCGTGTCGGGCTCGAGCGGGAAGTGCCCCCGGAGCGTCGAGTCGCTGCGGCTGACGAAGCCGACCCGGACGCCGACTGTCTCCGCCGCCGCGAGGGACGCGCGCACGACCTCGCGGTTGATGCGCTCGGCGTCGGCCGGTGCGAGGCTGCGCGAGTTGGTCAGTACATATACCGCGGGAGCCCCTGACGAGAACGCCCAGACCAGGTCGGCCACATCCCACGCCCCCAGCACAGGAAGGTCCGCAACGGACTGCGTCCCGGTGGGATCGTCGTCGAGGACGACGAACACGCGCCCGCTCTCGGCCATGCGCGCCGCGAGCACACCGACATCAGGACGCGTGGCATCGGGCAGGCCGGGCAGTGGTGCGGTCGGTGCCATGGGATCTCCTCGTCGTTGAGTGGCCAGCCGAGTGGCTATCAGCTGTATGACAGCATGCAGCAGGAGGGGAGGGACGTCAATCGGGCGACACATCGCGCTCGGGGGTTGCGTCGTCGCCCGCATGGGCCGCACGCTGGCATCAGACGATCGACCCGCAGGAGACGAGAGGAGTCAGACATGTCCGAGACCGCCCGCGAGCACGGCGCCGAGGTTCCCGTGGCCGACGCCGAGGAACAGCGGCATCCCGTCACACCCGACGACGGGACGGCTCCCGAGATCCCGGCCCCGACGACCGAGGCGGACGACGCCGACGTCTGGGAGCAGAGTCACGAGGTGCCGATCGACGACGACGAGCCCGAAACGACGTGAGGCCTCCTCAACCGGCCACGTAGCGGCGGAAGTCATCCAGGGTCTGCTGCAGATGGTGATCCATCGCTGCGCGGGCGGCCTCCGGATCGCGCGAGCCCAGCGCCGCGAGAATACGCCGATGCTCCTCGATCGCGTGCTCCTGGATCTCCGGCACCCGCGAGGTCTGCGCCCGGCGCTCGGCGAGCACCTCGGTCAGGGGTGCGAGCAACACCCCGAGGAACAGGTTGTCCGAGGCGCCGAGGATCACGGCATGGAAGCGCAGGTCGGCCTCGACGAAGCGATCGACGTCGCCCGCGGCCGCTCCCGCGACCATCTCGTCGACGCATGCCGCGCACTCCGCCAGGGCCGCGTCGTCGACGATCGACGCGGCGAGAGCCGCGGCCTCGCACTCGATGAGGCGGCGCGTCGAGATGAGCTGCTCCGCCACGAGGGCATCGTCACCGTGCGCGGCGCGGAACCGCAGGGCGTCGGACACCGACGACCATTCCTCCACCGGCGCGACGCGCGACCCGACCCCCGAGACCACCCGCACGATGCCGCGGGCGGACAGCGTCCGCAGCGCCTCGCGCACGGTCACCCGACTGACATCGAACTCGGCGCCGATCTCGGCCTCGGTCGGCAGCGCGTCACCCGGCGCGAACCGGCCGGCGATGATGCGATCGAGCAGATCGTCGGCCACGGTGTTCACGAGAGACTTGCGCCGGGTCATCGCTCCGCCTCCCGATTCTCGAAGGCCGACCAGCCGTTCTCGAGCACCGCGAACCCCGCGTCGAGCGTCGCCTCCGGGTCGTCGCTCTCATTCACCATGGTCTGGATCTGGAGCACGAACCTCGCGAAAACGCGGATGTGGGCGTCGGGCCGCTCCTCGCCGAGCTCGGCCGCCACGGCATCGGCGAGCGCGTCCTCGTGGCGCAGCCACATGCGCGCGGCGTAGTCGCGCAGGGCGGGTGTCGCGTTGAGGAAGTCCATGAACCGACGAGCGACATCGTCGCCGTGCTCGGCCGCGCCCGCACGGATCTCACGCTCGTAGTACGCGCGGATCGCCGTGGCGATCGATGTTCCGGCGGTGCGGTCGCGCACGGCCGAGACGAGGCGCTCGCGCTGCTCGTCATCCTCATCGAAGACCAGCGCCTCCTTCTGACTGAAGTGCGCGAAGACGGTCGTCGGCGAGACATCGGCGGCGTCCGCGATCTCACGGATGCTGACGTCGTCGAACCCGCGTTCGAGGAACATCGCCGTCGCGACATCCGAGATCCGCTTGCGCGTGGCCGCCTTCTTGCGCTCGCGGCGCCCCACGGGCGCGATCTCGGTCATGTGGTCGATCTTAGGGCTCTCGCGCGAAAAACTGTATTGACACCAAAACTGGTATCGGTACAGTTCCGGTATGACTTCAGTTTTGTCGCGTCTCCGCCTCGCCGGCACCGACCGCCGCTGGGTGATGCTGATCGTGCTCACCACACTCACGACGGCGGGTATGACCGTCGTCCTCCCTGTCCTCCCGTTCGTCGTGCTGCGCTATGTCTCGGGCGAGGGCGAGCTCGCCCTGTGGGTCGGCGCGCTGGAGGCCGTCAACGGACTGTGCGCCTTCATCGCTGCGCCCTTCCTCGGACGCCTGTCCGATCGGTTCGGCCGCCGCCCGGTGATCATCGTCGCCTCGTTCGGTGCGGCGCTGAGCATGCTCCTGTTCGGCATCGGCGGGGCGCTGTGGGTGCTGCTGCTCGCGCGCGTCGTCCAAGGCGCGACGGCGGGCGACCTCCCCGCCCTCTTCGCCTACCTCGCCGACATCACCCCGCCCGAGAAGCGCGCACAGCGATTCGGCCTGCTCGGGGCGCTCTCGGGCATCGGCACCATGGTCGGGCCGGCGCTCGGCGGCCTGCTGGCAGCGATCGACCTCGCCCTCCCGGTCTTCGTCACCGCCGGGATCTCGTTCCTCATCGCGACCCTCAGCATCTTCCTCCTGCCCGAGAGCCTCGAACGCACGAACCGCATCCCCGCGATCGCCGTGTCGGACCTGAACCCGTTCCTCGTGTTCCGCCGCGCCTTCGTACGCCCGGAGCTGCGCGCGCTGCTCATCGCCTTCGCGCTGCTCGCGCTCCCGTTCGGCTTCTTCGTCAACAACTTCAGCGTGCTCGCCCTCGACTCCATCGGCTGGGGACCCACCGCGATAGGACTGCTGATCGCCGTCGTCGGAGTGATCGACATCCTCGTCCAGGGCATCCTCCTCGGCCTGCTGCTGCCGCGGATGGGCGAGCGCGGCGTCATCGTGGCCGGCATCGCGGCTCAGACGGCCGGACTCGTCGCTCTCGCCGTGGTCGCCTCGCTCGTCGCCCAGCCCTGGCTGTTCATCCTCGGCGCGCTCGCGCTCGCGGCCGGACAGGGCGCTTCGCAGGCAACGCTCGACGGGGTGATGTCGAACGCCGTCGCGGCTGACGAGCAGGGCTGGCTCGGCGGAGTCACCCAGTCACTCACCGCCGCGATGGGCACGATCGCCCCGATCCTCGCCGGCGTGCTCTACGCCGGCGTCGCTCATGCGGCCCCGTACGCGCTCGGCGCCGCACTCATGGTCGTGGCCGCGATCACCGTGCTGCGCGCACGGATCGTCGACGCGGCGACGCACCACGAGGCGCCCGGCGGCGACCCGGCCAGCATCGAGGCCGGGGCTGCGTCGGGTGCCCGGGCCTAGGCGTCCTCGCCCTCGGACTGGCGGCGACCGTTGGCCACCGTCACCGCGACGAACGCCCCGAGCAGCACGATCACCACGAGGCCGGCGAAAGCGAGTACCCGCAGCTGCCGCAGATGCCATCCCGTCGCGACCTGGACGAGGACGAGGGCTGACACCACGACGATCAGCGCCACGCCGACGGCGACGCGGATGCCGCGGACGCGCCGCGCTCGCCTGTTCACCGCATCATGCCGCGACATGTCTCTCTCCGCGAGCGGCGTTCTCGGGTGCACCGCTCCACCGGTCACTATCGGTCGCTTCGGCGCGAATGTGCGTTCCGGTGCGGAACCGAGCATTACGCCTCTCCCCCGCGCGCGTCCAGCCCTTTTGCTCGGGAAGCCGGAACCGACAGTGTGGGACCGTGCGATTGACAGATGAGCTCGGCGCCTGGGCGGCGCGACAGCGGTGGTACGCCGGCAAGAGCCACCGACCGCGATTCCGCATCCTCGACGCGCAACCCGCGCCCGGCGCGACGCGCTACCTCCTCATGGACGACGCCGGCGCCCTGCCGACGCTCTACAACGTGCCGCTGGCGCGGGTGTCCGCGCCAGCCGACGGTGATGACGTCGTCGCCCGCGACGGCGACGAGTACCTCGTCGACGCGACGCGCAACACGGGGTTCACGATCGGCACGCTGGCCGAGATGGGCGTCGACGTGACACGAGTCACCGGCTCGCGCGTGCTGACGGGCGAACAGTCGAACACATCGATCGTGTTCGACGTCGACGGTGAGCCCACGATCATCCTGAAGCTCTTCCGCGCCCTCCACCACGGCGAGAACCCCGACGTGACGGTGCAGCGGGTGCTGAGCGATGCGGGGTCGCCGTTCGTTCCGAGGTTCTTCGGCAGCCTCGATGCCGAATGGCCCGACATCGGACGCGACTCCGGTTCGGCTCGCGGCACCCTCGGTTTCGCGCAGGAGTTCCTCCGAGGCGTCCGCGACGGCTGGGCAGTAGCCCTCGAGGCCGCGCGCGAGAACCGCGACTTCACCGACGCCGCCCGTGACCTCGGCATCGCCGTCGCCGGCGTGCACGGCGCGCTCGGCGCGGCGCTCGACACGACCGAGGCGGCAGCGAGGGAGGTCGGCGCGACGGGTGCGGCGTGGCGCCGACGGCTGTCGATCGCGGCCACCGAGGTGCCCGCCGTCGCCGATCGCGTCGATGCGATCGGCGCCGTGTACGACGAGGCCCTCGCCCGCCCGTGGCCGCGCCTCCAGCGCATCCACGGCGACCTGCACCTCGGGCAGGTGCTCGCCGTGCCGGCGGGAGGATGGCGCATCGTCGACTTCGAGGGCGAGCCGTTGCGGCCGATGGCCGAGCGCGCCATCCCCGATCTGCCGCCGCGTGACGTCGCCGGAATGCTGCGCTCGTTCGACTACGCCGGCGCCGTCGGCGAGGGACCCGATCCGATGGGGTGGGCTGCAGCCTGCCGCTCAGCTTTCGTCGAGACGTACGCCGCGGCCCCCGGCGCGATCGCCCTGGACCCGGTGCTCCTGCGGGCCCTGGTGCTCGACAAGGCCGTCTACGAGTCGATCTACGAAGCCCGCAATCGCCCGGGCTGGCTGCCCGTGCCCCTCGCCGGCATCGACGCCGCACTGGCCTGAGGCGGCGATACATTCGTCGGATGGGCGGTGCCCGTGTCTACCGGACGCCTCGCCGAGGCGACACCAGCACCACCGGTCCGACGGATGTATCGCGGCGTCAATCCTCGAGAGGCTCCGGCGCGCGCAGCACCAGGAACTTCGCGCCGTAGCCGGGCAGCGACACGCTGAAGCTCTGCAGGTCGTCGACGCGGCCGATCGTCTCGCCCGAGGCCGCGTCGTACACCTCGCTGCGCGGCACGAGCTGCTCGGAGCGGACCGTGCCCTCCGTCGGCTCGGGCGAGAAGTTCAGCACGGTCACCTGCATCGCGGCATCCGCGTGGGGGTCGCCGTCGTCGAGCCGGTGCACGAGCACGAGCATCCCGGCATGCGCCACCTCGGGGATGTCGACCTGCGAAGCGGTCGCGATGCCGTGCTCGCGACGCAGATCGAGGATGCCCGACAGCCGCGAGGCGAACGACTCCGGATCGTCGAGCTGCGCGGGCAGGGCGCCGTAGAGGGCGCGCCCGCGCGGCATCCCCGACGCCGAACGCGTCGCGGTCGGGTCGGCGTCGAGCAGATCGTGCGCACCCCGTTCGATCCAGCGCGTGTCGCCGGCGCCGAGCAGGTCGGCGACCTCATCGGCGGGCACCGTCAGCATTCCCACGAGGTCCCAGCCCGAGAGGGCGAAGACCCCCGGCTGCCACGCGTTGTACGCGCAGAGAAGCAGGTGGGCGTCTCGGATGCCGGGGACATCGGCGTCGGCGATGTCGTCCAGGCGTGCGATGCCGCGGGATGCCGCGATGAGCGATGTCGTCGTGCAGGCGATGCCGTTCTGCGTGAAGACGCGGTTGTAGTCGGCCGTTCCGGTGAGATGCTCGGTCAGATCGGCGCGGATCTCCTCCGCGAGCTCACTGCCGGTGATGTCGCGCCCGCGGAAGCGGTACACGTCGTCGCCGTGCCGCGTCGCCCAATGCACGAGTTCGTAGGTCAGCTCGTCGTGGTTCTGCATCCCGTGCACGAGCTGCACCGGTGCGACGCCCAGCTCGAGCGACGAGGTGAGCGCGAGGCGCAGGAACTCCGTCTGCCCCGTCGCCAGGGCGTGGTGGTAGCCCGGGCGTCCGATGAAGTCGTACGAGAGGTCGGCCCCTACCGCACCCGTGTCGCGGATGTCCTCGATCGTGAGGTTCAGCTCCTGGAAGGTGAAGCCGCCGACCTTCCGCACCATGCCCGCGATGATGTGGTTGGCGGCATGCGAGAGGGGGTGCCCCTCCGACCAGGCGGGCAGCCCCTCCGCGCTCTTCTCGACGCCCAGGAAGCCGTTGGCGTCGAGGCGCAGCGCGCTGGTGCCGAGCTCGCCGAGCGAGTGCAAGGCGTCGCCGATCACGAGGCGCATGCCCGCGAAGGTCGGGTCGAGCCAGTTGATCGACGGCTGCCCCTGCTTGAAGTAGTGCAGGTAGACCCAGCGCCGAGTCGCGCCGTCGGGTCCGATGACGGGGGCCGTGGCGCTCCAGTTCGTCTCCTTCACCCCGGGGGTGTAGAAGATCACGCGCTGCATCGCGCCGATGATGTAGCCGCGTTCGGCGAGCTCGTGCTCGTTCGCGGAGTCGAGGTTGACGCTGTCGTACCCCTCGGGGACGTCGGGGAGCAGATGCCAGTCCTCCGGCGGGATCTCGACCATGTGGTAGATCCCGGGGTAGTCCTTGAACCCCATCTCGGCCAGGCGGAAGTCGGCCCCCTTGCCGGTGTGACCCGGCACGATGTCGTCGATCACGCTGCCGCCGTGCGCGTCCGCGACGTCGCACAGGGTACGGAACTCCTCCTCGGTACCGAACGCCGGATCGATCGAGGTGCTGATGCGGTCGAAGTGGCCGTCGACGCTGGGAGTCTCGCGCCAGTCGGTGATGCCACCCGCGCGCTTCACGGGCCCCGTATGGATCGCGGTGATGCCGATGCGCTCGAACACCGACCACAGCCGGTCATCGCCGAGCGCGGCGAGGAAGGACTGGCCGGGGCGGGTGATGAGCGAGATGGGGTAGGCCGTGAACCAGACGTCGGTCGTCGAGATCGCACGGCGCGCATCGGGACGGGCGTACGGGTTGCGCCACATGGCGGGCTGCCCCGACAGCTGACGCGCGAGCACGTCGGCATCCTTCAGCATCGACTGCCGCACGAGCCACTCGACGTATGAGGGGTTGCTGCCGTTCGCCGTCCGCGGGTCGGTCATGTTGCGGCGAACGCTGCCGCCGCGGAACTGGTCGCGCGGTCGCAACCGGCGCGGGCGGGCCGGGTAGCGCTGCTCGTCGTAGCTGATCTCGGGCACCTCGAGGTCCGTGTCTTCGCCGTCGGTGCCCGCGGCCCCCGGGAGGGTGATCGGGGCGGTGTAGAGGTCCTCCGGCTGTTCGTCGTCGCGCGCCATGCCTCAACGCTAGGGGCGGGGCCGATCCGGCGAAAAGGGCTGGTGCCCGAACGAGCGAACCATTAAGGGGTCCGCGCGCGCGTGCGCTGCATCCGGCACACGGCCGCCGCCAGGGTGAGCGCGGCGGCGACACCGGTCCCGACCCACAGCGCGTTCGATGCAAGGGCCGACGAGGCGAGGCCGCCCGCGACCGCCCCCAGCGCGACCGCGGCCCACATCAGGAGGTGCCGCGACCAGCCCCAGCGGTCTGCGCCGCGCAGCGAGCGGACGATGCCCTGCCCCACTTTGACGAGGGCTCCCGTCATGTAGGTGACCCCGAACGCGACGTCCTGCCGCTGCGCGAGCACGGTGTTGGCCGCCCCCATGCCGAAGGCGAGCAGCGATCCCGCTGCGACTGGCGCGAACGACCCCGCCACCAGGGCGGCGGCGGCGGTGGCGACGGTGATCACGGCGAGGATGTGCACGGTGCGATCGGATGCCGGCGACGTGAGCGCGGTCCCCGCCATGACGCCCAGGACGAACGCGACGATGAGCGCGGCGGCGAGGCCCGCAGCCGACCAGTCGACGTTCGAGAGGTCGACCGCCAGGCGTGTGGTGTTGCCGGTCATGAACGAGACGAAGTAGCCGCCGAGCAGGATGAAGCCGCAGCCGTCGAGGTACCCCGCCAGCGCGGCCAGCGCGACCGCGACGGCGAGACGACGGGCGCTGAGTTGACGCACCATGCTCCCAGTCTCCTCCTCGCCGGGCCCGGACTGCGGGCGCGCGGGTACCGTGGTGCGGCGAGGGCTCGATGTCAGGGGCTTCCGCCGAGGGGGGAGAATCGTCGGTGATGCCTCGTTCCGATCCGTCGCCCGACAGCCTCGCCGGCCTGGACTTCGGCGCACGTCCGCCCCGACGCCTCACCCGCGCGGACGTCGATGCCGCCGTTCTGCGTTCGGCGGGACTCGGCGACCTGGTCGACCGGCTCTGGCGCGAGGGCGCGGCGGCCAGCAACGCCGCACGGCGCAGCGTCACAGCGCATCTTCGTGAGCGCTTCGGCGCGCGCGACCCGCACAGTGGAGCGATCCTTCGCGTCGTGTTCGTCCTGCTGCTGCTTTCCGTGTTGCCGATCGGCATGCTCAACGGCATCCGCCTCGGGATCGAGAACACCGTGGTTCCCGGCGCGATCGTCAGCGTGGTCGTGGGAGCCGGGGTCGTCGCGGCGGTGGCAGCTGCTGGGGGGCGACCGCTCGGACGACCGGTCGCCTTGCAGAGCACGTTGCTCGCCATCTCGCTGATGGCCGCCGCGAGCGTGGCCGTGGTGGTCACCGACGGCTGGGTGCGAACGGCATATCTCGTCGGCGCGGTGCTGGGGGCAATCGCGGCGATTGTCGTCCGCGTGGTGCGGGCACGCGGACGACAGATGACCGAAGACATCGACACCGGGGTCGAATCGGCGCACCTCGACGTTGCGGCGGAGATCGCCACCCAGCGCGAGCGGATGACTGCCGAACTCACGCGCGAGCTCGAGAAGCGTCCCGACCTCGCCGAGCTGGTCCGGCGACGCAGCGCAGCAATCGTCGAGCTCCACTCACGAGGCGGAGCGATGCAGGCCGACGCACCGGATACTCCTCCGGGCGGGTTCATCATCCGGGAGCAGACGATGCTGTGGCTCCCCGTCAGCCAGCGTCACGATCGATGACGCGCCTCGGGCCGTCCGCATGATGCCACACGACTGCACCCATGTGAAGGTAGCTAGCTTTTCTAGTTAAATCGTCATAGGTTCTCGCGCAGAAGCGAGAAGGAGACACGACTATGACGACCACGAGCACGACACCCCAGGCATCGACCGCGTCATCCGGTGTGCGATGGGGACGTGTCGCGGTTCTGGCTCTGGCGATCGGACAGCCGGTCTCGTCTCTCGCGTTCGAGCTGTGGTCGCCGACGGAACTGCAAGGCGGCGCGGACTTCTCACCGATCGTTCCTCCCGGGCCGATGTTCAGCATCTGGGGCGTCATCATCTCCGCGAGCATCCTCTGGGCGCTGCTCCAGGCCCGGCGGTCGACAGCGGACTCACCCGTGCGCGACCGGCTGGTGGCGCCGAACGTGCTCCTCTACGCGGGTTTCTTCCTGTGGTTGACCGCCGCCGCGTTCGGACAGCAGTCGGCGATCACCCTGCTGCCCTTCCTGCTGATCGTGGGCGCGAACCTCGCCGCCTGGGCACGCATCTCTCACGGCCGCGACGAGATCGCGGGGTGGAAGCCCCTCGACCGGGTCACCCTCTATGCCTCGCAGGGCCTGTACGCCGGCTGGACCTCGATGGCGTTCTTCGTCAACGTCGCCACGGTCCTGCAGGGATCGGGCGCGCCGAATGACGGGGGGTGGGGCACCACCTGGCAGATCCTCGTGATCGCCGCGGCCGCTGGCCTCGCCGTCGTGTTCCTCGTGATCTCGCGGGGATCGATCTGGTACGCCGCGACCGCCGCATACGCGCTCGTAGGCGCGACGATCTCGAGCGTGGCGGCGGGCTATGCGTCGCTTCCGATCGCGCTGATCTCCGGCATCGCCCTCATCGCCGTGACCACCACCGTCATCCGTCGCCGCGTCCGCGCGCACGCCGGCTGAAGATCGGCGTCACCACCCGTCCGATCAGTCGGTCACGGCGAGCACCACCTGTGCGAAGGCGTAGGCGACGCCTGCCAGGCTGAGCCAGATCCCGAACGCGAGCACGCCGATGATGACGATGCCGCGCACGATGTCGCGGACCTCCCCGCGATCGTCCGCACGGTCGGGGTGCGGGGTGTCGATGGTGTCGAGCTGCGTCATGCGTGCGCCTGTTCGTCGGGGTGCGGCCTTCGCTCAAGAGACACCCGCACACGCGGATCGTGACGTGATCCGCGCTCGAACGATTCAGTTGGCGATGAACCGCGTCGAACTCCACGGGCCGAAATCACGGGCCTGCGGGTTCGCGTAGCGCAGGCGCATGACGTTCTCGCCGGGAGGCACGGCCAGGTACTCGTTCCATACGCCGCTTGCGGGCATCGTGAGGGTCTGGACGGTGTCGTCACCCGGCAGCATCCGCTGGATGACCGTGCCGCCCGGCGCGGTGAGCCGGAACGCGAATCGGTCGGCGTCGACCGTCGCGGATTCAGTGGGGCTCGCCGGCAGGGGCGGTTCATCGACCGTGTACGGCACCGCCCCGGAGGGCGTCGACGTGACACCCGCAACACTCTGAACAGCCTGAAGCCCACCCGTCCCGGGGGCGAGCCCCGTCGCCCGCGCCGTCCAGCGCCCGAAGGCGTCGGCGCGGGTCTCGCCGACGACCTGACCAGCCTCGTCGAGCAGTGAGATCACTGCCCCCGGCACAGCATCCGTTCCGCTGATCACCGGGAGCATCCGCGAATCGGCCTGCGAGACCGTTGCCGTCAGAGCGGCCGGCAGCTCGGAGCCGGGCTGAGGCCGCACCGGCACCGGGACGGTCGGATCGGCGGGCGCGTCGACGGAGGGCGCAGGACTCGGCCGTCCCGGGGCCACGGGAGAGACCGGCTGGTCATCGGCGTCACCTGTCGGCGTCGGAGACGGTATCGGGGCTTCGGTTTCCACCGTCGGCTCGCCCGGCACGGATTCGGGTTCGAGCCCCGGCACCGGACTCGCCGGAGCACCCGGAACCGAGCCCCGATCTGCGGACTCGACGCCGAGTTGGCTCGACCACGCCGTG
This sequence comes from Microbacterium arborescens, assembly GCF_030369635.1. Taxonomy (NCBI): domain Bacteria; kingdom Bacillati; phylum Actinomycetota; class Actinomycetes; order Micrococcales; family Microbacteriaceae; genus Microbacterium; species Microbacterium arborescens. Next base: position 3,083,922 of record NZ_CP128474.1, read on the forward strand.
ATCCCCCAGACCGCGGCCGCGACCAGCAGGAGCAGAGCCGCCCCCACGCCGGCGATCACGAGCCGCCGCTTTCCCGGCCGGACGACGGGACGCGCCTCCCCCGGCCCGGGCGCCGGCGCGCCCCCCGCGCCGAGGGCGAGCGGCATGGAGGGCGCCGGCGCGCTGGAGAGGTAGGTCGCGGCGCCCGCCGTTCCCGCGACGACGGGCAGCAGCACCAGCGCGAGCGTCTGCGAGATGGACCTGGCCTCGGTGAGCGCAGCCGGGCACGACTCGCAGGTCAGCAGGTGCTGATCGACGCGCTTGCGGTCGCGAGCAGACAGCGCGTCGCGCGTGTATGCGCCGAGCTCGGCCACGATCGGGCGGCACTCCTCAGACCCGGACCGCGCCAGCTGCGCGCTCACCCAGGCGTCGCGGAACCCGCGCTTGGCGCGAACCACCAGTGCCGAGACCCCATTCGGCGAAACCCCGAGTACGTCGCTGAGCTGTCGCGGAGGCAGGCCGTCGACCTCGCTGTACCAGAGGGCCTCGCGCCACCGCTCCGGCAGCGACTGGAACGCCTGCGCAGCAGCGTCATGGGCCTGCGACCTCGTCGCCGCGTCCTCGCCGCTCAGCGCCCGTTCGTCGACGATGAGCTCGAGGTCGTCGTCGGCTGACTCCCGGCGCGATCGGTAGTGGTCCCGGGCGACATTTCGCACGGATGCGATGAGGTACGGACGGAAGGCTCCGGTCGGCCCTTTTCCCTTGCGGAGCGCTCGCAGGAGCTTCTCGAACGTCTCGGCGACGAGGTCGTCGGGATCGAGACCGCGGAACCCGCGGGCCACAGACAGCGCCGACCCGGCGTGATTACGCCAAAGCTCGCCGAACGCGGCCATGTCGCCCATGCGCACTCTGTCGAGAAGCACGTCGTCGCGCGACTGCGCCGGCTCATCGAGGATCGTCATCGCCACACACGCCTTTCTCGCTCCACGTCCACCGGCGACGCGAGCGGCGGCCGCGGGCAACCCGCGACCGCCGCTGCGTCGACCTCAGACCATCAGGCGGATGCTGCCTCCTGACGGCGTCGCACGACCAGCCAGACACCGAGCATCACGAGAGCCATGCCGGCGAGTCCGCCGCCCATCCAGAGCGCACCGCCGGTGACGGCGAGGCCCGGCGGGACCACGACGGTCCGCGTGGCGCAATCGGCGTCCGTCGCGTTCTCGGCGCAATTCGCACCCGACCCGTCGGGGGTCACCACGACATTCCGGATCTCACCGACCGAGCGGAGCGTCACCGAGTACGTCACCGTGACGCTCTCGCCCACTCCTACGGCACCCGACCACGACAGCACCGGCTGCTGATACTCGGCGCCGTTGCTCGCGTCGCCGTTGTACGAGGCCACGCGCAGCGCGGAGCTGAGGTCGTCGGTGAACGACGCGGGACGCTCATCGGTGTAGGCGACCTGGCCGGTGTTGGTCACGGTCACCGTGAAGGTGAGCCGGTCACCCACGGTGGCCCGCTCCGACGAGACGTCCTTCGTCACGCGGTAGCTCGCGATCGGGGTATCGGTCTCGCACGCGCCCTCGCAACGGCCGCCCGGGGCGTCGCCCACGACCGCGTTGCGCAGGCGTCCGTCGCCGGTCGACGGCTGGTTGACCGTCACCGAGTACGTGATGGTCACGCTTTCGCCGATCGCGAGCGGGCCCGACCATGCGAGCGTCGTCCCGTCGACCTCAGCTCCCGAGGTCGCGTCGTCGTTGTACGTCGCGTCATCCAGAACGCCCGACAGGTCGTCGCTGATGGATGCCGGCGCATCGTCGGTGTACGCGACCTGACCGAGGTTCTCGACGACGACCGTGTAGGTCACGGTGCCACCGAGGACGACGTCCTGCACATCCGACGTCTTGGTGACGCCGTAGGTTGCGACCGGCGTTTCCGTGGCGCACTGACCCTCGAGGCACTCGCCGCCCGGGCTGGACGGAGCCACCACGTTGCGCATGTCGAAGTCGCCCGACACCGGGTCGTCGACGGTCACCGAGTACGTGACCTGGATCGACTCGCCGACCGCGAGGGGACCCGCCCACGTCAGGGTGTCGTCGGCGACCTGCCCACCGAGCGACACGTCACCGTTGTAGGTCGCGTCGTCGAGAACGCGCGAGAGGTCGTCCGTGAACGACGCCGGGTTCTCGTCGGTGTAGGGCAGTGCTCCCGTGTTGGTGACGGTGACCGTGTAAGTCACCGTGTCACCCGGCAGCGCCGTACCCGACGAAACCGACTTCGCGATGGAGTACGACGATGCCGGGACGTTCGCCACACACGCGGGGTCCGTCGATCCCTCGACGCAGTTGCCGCCCGAGCCCGGAGGCGTCACCACGGTGTTGTCCAGTCGCCGATCACCCGTCGCCGGGTCGTTGACCGTCACGGAGTACGTGACGGTGACCGTCTCGCCGACGGCGAGCGCACCCGACCAGCTGAGCTCCGGCGCGGTGTACGACACCCCTGCCCCCGACGTGCTCGTCGCATCGCCGTTGTAGGTGGCATCGTCGAGCACGCTCGAGAGGTCATCGGTGAACGACGCGGGGTCGTCTGCCGTGTACGCGACCTGGCCGGTGTTGGTGACCTGGATGCTGTACTCGACCGTGTCGCCCGCGACGACCTCGGTGGTCTCGGTCGACTTCACGACCCGGTAGGCACCCACCGGAGTGGTGGTCTCGCACACGCCGTCGCAGCTTCCGCCCGGCCCCGAGGGGGTCACGGCGTTGCGGAGATCGAAGTCGCCGGTCACGGGGTCGTCGACGGTCACGGAGTACGTGACCTCGATCGACTCGCCGACCCCCAGCGGGCCGGACCACGTCAGGGTGTTGCCCGACACGGTCGCCCCGTTCGTGGCGTCGTCGTTGTACTTCGCGTCATCCAGAACTCCGGACAGGTCATCAGCGAACGACGCGGGGTCGTCGGCCGTGTAGGCGACGTCGCCGGTGTTAGTGACGGTCACCGTGTAGGTGACGACACCGCCGGGACGCACGGTCGCGGAGTCCGACGACTTCGACACCGTGTACGAGGCGACAGGCGTCCGCGTGGTGCACGTGCCATCCGAGTCGCAGCTGCCGCCCGGGGTCGTCGGAACGACGGCGTTGACGAGCTCACGGTCGCCCGACAGCGGGTCGTTGACGGTGACCGAGTACGTGACGGTGGCCGACTGCCCGATGGCGACCGGGCCGGACCACGTCAGGGTGTTCTCCGCAACGGCACCTCCCTCGGAGACGTCGCCGTTGTAGGTCGCGTCGTCGAGGACGCCGCTGAGGTCGTCATCGAAGGATGCCGGGTTCTCGGCGGTGTAGTCGACCTGCCCGGTGTTCGTGACGACAACCGAGTAGGTGATGACACCACCGGCCATGACCGACTCGGCACTGGCCGTCTTGTCCACGGTGTAGGACGCGACAGGCGTCGTCGTCTCGCAGGCGTCCGGCAGGCACTCGCCCGTCGGGTCGCCGGGGACGACCACGTTGCCCAGCACCGAGTCGCCCTGGGTCGGGTCGTCGACCGTGACCGAGTATGTGACGTCCACGGTGGCGCCGACCTCGAGCGGGCCGGACCACGACAGGGTGTTCCCGCTCACCGACCCGCCCGCCGACACGTCGTCGTTGTAGGTCGCGTCGTCGAGAACGGCAGAGAGATCATCGGAGAACGACACCGGGTTGTCGGCGGTGTACGCCACCCCGCCGACGTTAGTCACCGTGACGGTGTAGGTGACGACGGATCCGGGCGTCGCGTTCTCGACGTCGGCCGACTTCGAGATGGTGTATCCGGCGATCGGCGTGTCGGTGCACTTCTCCGCGGCCGGGTCACACGGCCCGGCAGGGGGCGTTCCGGGCGGAACCAGGAAGTTGGAGGCCTGGTTGTTGCCGCGATCGCCGAACGCATTGACCGTGACGGTGTAGGTGACCTCGGCGGTCGCTCCCACCGCGAGGGTTCCGCGGATGGCGAGGATGTCGTCGGTCGGGCCGGCTACGGTGACCGAGGGCGTGTCGGAGGCCGCGGCACCGGTGAGGGTCGCGTCATCCAGGACGTCGCTGAGGTCGTCGTCCTGCGCGACGTCGACGGTGGTGGCTCCGGTGTTGGTCACTCGAACGGTGTAGGTGAGCTCCGTGCCCGTGCGTACCGGCGACTCGGAAGCCGTGACCGTCTTGGTGTAAGCGACGCCGGTGATCGGCGTGCTCGTGCAGTTCGGCTGCTCGTCATCCGTCGGCACGCATTCGCCGCCGGAAGGAGGCGTCTCGCCCGGCGCCAGCAGGAAGTTCGACGCGACACTGTCGCCCCTCTCGCCGTCCGGACGCACCGTTACGGTGTAGGTCACCGTGTAGGTCTCGCCGACCGGGACGGAGCCGGTGACCGAGATCCGCGCGCCGTCGCGAACTGCGGTGAGGCCGTTCGGGCTCGTCGGTTCGGAGGTGACATCGGCGTCGTCGAGGACGTAGGTGAGGTCGTCGACGGCGTCGATCGTTGCAGCAGATTCGCCGTCGTTGTCGAAGTAGAGCGTGTAGGTGATCGTCGACCCGGCCACGACCGGATCGGATGAGGCCTGCGCGCTCTTCCACTGGGTGAGCAGCGCGCCGGGGATCTGCACGCGGTCGCAGCTCTGAGCACCGGGGGCCGTCTGGTCCGTCGGCACGCACGCCGAGTTTCGGAGGATCTGATCGCCCTCGCCCGTGTAGGTCACGGAGTAGGTGATCGTCGCCTGAGCGCCGGCCGCGAGGGGCCCGCTCCACGACAGCGTGTTGCCCGAACGCGTGACGGTGCCGGTCGACGCCGTCAGCGACGCGTCGTCGAAGGTGGCGTCGTCGAGGACGTCGCTCAGGTCGTCCGTGGCGGTCGCCGGCTCAGCGGCGGTGTAGGCCCCGGGCCCGGGATTACGCACGACGATCGTGTAGGTCGCCTGCTCGCCGACCGCGGGGAGTTCGGTCGTGTTCGCAGACTTGTCGATCGTCAGACGGGGCAGATTGACCGTCACGACCGCGCACGGTTGGCCGGTCGCGTTGTCGATGCCGCCGGTCGCGGGGTTGCAGCTCGGAGGTGTCGTCACGGACGGATCGTTCGGAACCCACGCGACGTTGCGGGCCGCGCCATCACCGCCGGCCTTGAGCCTGACACTGTAGGTGATGTCGACGGACTGTCCGACCGCGAGCGCACCGGACCACGAGACGCGCGGCTGCTGGTACGACAGGGCGCCGGCGCGGGATGCCGCAGCGTCGTTGTTGTAGGTCGCGTCGTCCAGCACGCCCGACAGGTTGTCGAACACCACCGCCGGGTTCGCAGTGGTGTAGTTGCCTGCTCCGGTGTTGGTTGCGCGGACGGTGTACGTGATGACGTCGCCCGGTCGCGAGTTCGCCGTCGCGTTGGACGTCTTGGTGACCGAGAGCGCCAGGGCGCACGACTGCGCGCTGTCCTGGTTGTTCGCGGAGTTCGGGTCTTGCTCGTTGCCGACGACGCTCGCCGTGTTCGTGATGCACGCGGGCGGGGAGACGTTGGTGGCCGCCGAGATCGTGAAGGTCTCGCGTTCTCCGACAGCAAGCCGCCCGCCCGTGACGGTGACAGTCGACCCGTTGATGCTCGAGGCGACGTCGCCGGTGACCTGGGGGCTACTCAGACCCGCGGGCAGCGTGTCGGTGACGGTCCAGCCGCTCGAGACGCCCTGGCCGTTGTTCACGACCGTGACCTGGTAGCTGATGCGCTCGCCGGACGTGAACGTGGCCGGTCCGGTCTTATCGATCGAGAGGTCGGCAGGCAGGCCGGGGATCGAGGTGCCATCGTTGCGGCTCGAGGGCGGTCCGGAAATCTGACTCACCAGGCGGAACGTCGGCTGCGCGGAGGCACCGTTGACGATGCTCACCTGGTACACGACGCCAGAGCTGTTGGACGAGAAACCCAGGTTGCCGTTACCGAAATTCCACGCCGCGCCGTATCCGCCACCGGTAGCAGGCAGCACGGCACCGAAAGTCGTGATCGCGCCGGTGGTGACATTGATCCGCCGGATCTGGCCCGAGGTGTTCACACCCCACGCGAAGCCGTCCTTGAAGGCGAAATCCTGAACGTTGGGCACGTCGTTCAGAGCCACACGCCGGGCGATGGCGCCGGTTGCGACGTTGATCGCGAGCATGGACGTCTGCGGAGCGAAGTCGGAGACGTAGAAGAGTCCATCGGCGGGATTGAAAGCACCCGAGAACCACCGGGTGGTCGTGTTCCCCGTGTGCGTGTAGACGGTCGTACCCACCCGGGTAACCGTTCCACCCTGCCCGATGCGGATGAGCGACCCGGCAGGGATGCTGCTGTTGCCGATGTTGACCATGCCGTACATGTAATTGTCGGCGGGGTTGAAGCCGATCGCGTTGTACGTCACGGGGGCCGGACCGCCCTCGTCGGAGAACGTGAAGGAGCCCCCGCTGCCGTTCGTGATGGCGCGCTGGAGCTGTGTCGGGTCCTCCTGCGCGATGTAGACGACGGGTTCAGCCGGGCTGAACGGATCTCCCGCGGCCGCGCTCGCGGGAAGCGGCGACGCCAGGTTCACGGCGACCAGCGTGGCCGCAGCGAGACTCCCCACGGCGATCGAGGCGAGCGCTCGGCGGAAACGACCGCGTACCGGCGGCCTCCCGTTGCGCGTGGATCCCATGGTGCTGTTCATCTTTTCCCCGTCCATGCATCGTCTCGGGCGCGGCGCGCCCCTGGGCGTGCCTCCCAGCCGGAGCATAGGGAGGCCATCACCTTCTCCACGGTTCGCTTCACGAAACGTGACGCGGGTTTCTGAAATTTGCGCGATTCAGTACACGGACAGCGCGCGGGGAGCCCGACCGGAGCGTCAGGTGGACGACTCGTCGACCTTGCGCATGGCCCGATGCAGAGACTGGCGCGTGCCGAATCCGGTCGCCCGGGCAACGAGGTCCAGCGTCATCGTCGGGTTGTGCCGCCGAAGCTCGGTCGCCGCCCTGAGCCGGATCTCGAGGAGCGATTCCGAGAACGTACGCCCCTGCGCACTCAGGGCGCTCTGCACCGTGCGGGTCGAAACGCCCAGCCGATTCGCGACGGAAGACAGCGACAGAGTCGGCGACGCATACTCGCGGACCAGGATGTCCATCACCGCGTTCGGCAACGACAGCTCCGGGGGCGTGTCGCCGATCAGCGATGCGACGAGCGCGACGGAGACTTCGGCCGCAGCGTCGCCCAGCGGGGAACCGCCCATCTCGACAACATCCGACTCGATGGCGCACAGCGCCTTCACGAACGTCACCAACGGCCGTATCACCGCTTCGTCGGCTCCTGATCGGCTGATGCGGTCGAACCCCATCCGCCGCCGGGAGGCGAAGTCACCGGCATCCAGGCTGATGAACACGAGCTCGGTCGGCTCGGCCGCCTCGATCGTGACCGGCGCCGTACCGGGCGGGATCAGGAACGACGAGCTCCGCCGGGCCACGACCGGGGCGTCCGAGCGCACCTGTAATGCGCGCCCCTCCGCGACGATCGCCACGACGCGATTTCGGGAGCGCTCGTCTCGCGGCCACACGACCGTCGCCGCCGGCATTCGCGCATGAGTGAAGAGATACGCGCCGACGCGGACGACGTTGGCGCGAAGCAGCGCGTTGTCATCGCGCACGGCCGTGAATCCGATGTTCGCCGACGACATGTAGGTCGTCAGCGGCATCAGGCTCAGCAGCTTTTCGCGCCCGTCGGCGCGGAACTTGTTCAGCTCGAACTCACCTCGAGCGATGAGCGGACGGTCCGGTCGCATCCATGCCCCCTTCTTGGAGACCGACGGCAGTGGGTTACGGACCATTCTGTAATACGCCGTCAACATGGTCCCCCCGGCGCCATGAGGCCCGACATGATTCAATTCGGAGCGCCTCGCCGATCAGATTGGCTTGTTCTCCTCGGCTCGACCGCCAGCTGAGGAGAAGTGGGCGATCTGCGGCCCGAAGGCGACTCTCAGAAGGAGTCGTCGTCTGTGGTGTCGAGGCCCGACGAAGGGATGACCGGCAGGTCCTGGCTGCATTCGCCGCCGACCGGTAGAACGGATGCCGCACCGCTCGACCCGGAAGGCGAACGCCACATGATCGATCGAGACACGCTCGCCGCGTTCCTCCGGACGCGGCGAGAGACGCTGCAGCCCTCGGATGTCGGGCTCCTGCGCGGCCAGCGTCGCCGGACTCCCGGGCTGCGCCGCGAGGAGGTCGCCGCTCTCTGCAACATGTCGACGGACTACTACGCCCGTCTCGAGCGCGGCACCGGTCCCCGCCCGTCGGTGCAGATGCTCGCCGCGATCGCGCAGGGGCTGCACCTGACACTCGGCGAGCGCGACCACCTCTTCCGTCTCGCCGGACACGCGCCGCCCGCTCGCGGGCCTGCGAGCGATCATGTCAGCCCGGGGCTGCTGCGCATCCTCGACCGCCTGCACGACACCCCCGCCGAGATCGTCACGGAGCTCGGTGAGACTCTGAGGCAGACACCGCTGAGCGTGGCGCTCGTCGGTGACGCGACCCGGCACACCGGGGACGCGCGCAGCCTCGGCTACCGCTGGTTCACCGACCCGTCCGCACGCGCGTCGTACGACGAGGCCGAGCACGCGGTGCTGTCCCGGGTGTACGCGGGCGGTCTTCGCGAGATCGTAGCCCTGCGGGGCCCATCGTCGCGCGCGGCCGGGCTGGCGGCGTCGCTCCGAGAACGCAGCGCGGAGTTCCGCTCTCTGTGGGACGCCCAGCAGGTCGGCATCGCTCCGCCCGAGGTCAAGCGGTTCCGGCATCCGGAGGTCGGCGCGCTCGAACTGCAATGCCAGACCCTCCTCGACCCGGATCAGTCGCACCGCCTGCTCGTCTACACGGCGGCGCCGGGGAGCGAGAGCCACGACAAGCTGCAGTTACTGGCCGTCATCGGCGCCGCCGCTACCTGACCCCCGGTACCCGGCCGAGGGGTGACCCGGCGATCAGTGGATGAACCGGCGCTGGATGCCGCCGGGCACCGCGATCAGCATGGAGCGAGCGGACCGTCCCGGTTCGTGTCGACGATGGAGGAACCATGACCCGCGACACTGCTCCCCTCTCCGACCTGCGTGGACGCCTCGCCGTCGTCACCGGGGCGACCGACGGCATCGGCCGGGTGATCGCAACGCGACTGGCGGCCGCCGGTGCGACCGTCGTCCTGCCGGCACGGTCGCCCGCGAAAGCCGAGGCCGCCCTCGACGGCATCCGCCGCACCGTGCCCGGTGCCGACGTCACCACACGTCCGCTCGATCTCGCCTCGCTCGACTCGGTCGCCGCGTTCACCCGCGGCCTCGAGACGGCGGGCCGCCCCGTCAATCTGCTCGTCAACAACGCCGGCGTCATGACCCCCGGGTCACGGCAGCCGACCGCGGACGGCTTCGAACTGCAATGGGGCGTCAACCACCTCGGCCACGTGGCCCTCACTCTGGGCCTGATGCCGTTGCTCCGCGCCGGCGAGGCACGCGTGACGCACCAGACGAGCGTGGCGGCCCGCTCGGGCGGACTGAACTGGGACGACCTCGACTGGCGGCGCAGCTACGACGACATGGCCGCGTACCGGCAGTCGAAGATCGCCGTCGCCCTCTTCGCCCGCGAGCTCGACGCGCGCAGCCGCGCCGGCGGATGGGGCGTGTCGAGCAACATCGCGCATCCCGGCGTCAGCCCGACGAACCTGCTCGCGGCGCAGCCCGGAATGGGCCGGGCGAAGGCGTCGCCGGGCCGGGCGCTGATCGTCGCGCTCTCGCACGTCGGCCTCGCCGGAACCGTGCCGAGCGCGGCCGAACCCGCCCTGCTCGCGGCCGCGGGACCCGACTCCCTCGGCGACGAGTTCTACGGCCCCCGTCGCGTCATCGCGGGCGCACCGCGTCGCCAGGAGTTCTGGGCGCCGTTCCGCGACCTCACCGATGGACCGCGCCTCTGGGATGCCTCGATCGAGATGATCGGCGAGCGCTTCGCGGTCTGAGCGGAGCCCAGCACCGAGGCGGGTCGCGGAAGGCGCGGTGACGCGCTGAATCAGCCCGGACCGTCGCTCGCCGCGGCGAGGAGGGGCACGATCACGTCGGTCACGGGCGTAGGGATGCCGTGCTCCCGGCCGCGACGCCGGATCACCGCGTTGCGCGCATCCCATTCGAGAGGCCGCCCGGCCTCGCGGTCGGCGAGGATCGACGTGCCCATATCGTCGGGGAACGCTCGGAACCGCTCCAGCATCCGATCCGGCTCGTCGTCGGGAAGGGCGGCGCCGCAGGCGCGGGCCACCGCGAGGCCTTCCTGGAGGTACGCGAGCGCGAGGTCGCCGACATCTTGCCGCCGGAACATCCCGGCCCGGCGCCCCGTCAGCGCCATGAGGCCCGCGACGGCGTTCTGGAGGAGTTTGCGCCACGCGAGCGTGGTGAAGTCGTCGGAGACGGCGAACTCGCACGCGGTCGCGTCGAGGGCATCACCGACCCGCTCCGCGCCGTCGCTCTGCGGGACGGTGAACCGGGGCTCACCGCGCAAGCGCACGCTGCCGTCGGGGCGGCGCTCCGCGGGTGACCAGACGATCGCCGGCAACACGGTCGACTCGGGCACCAGCGGACCTACCCTCTCGACCTGCTCGATGCCGTTCTGCAGCACGCAGACGATGGTCGACGGCCCGCACAGCGCAGCGAGCCACGCCGCGGCAGCATCCGTCTGCGTCGCCTTCACCGCGAGGAAGACGAGATCCATCGCACCGGGCGAGTGCGCGGGGTCGGTCAGTACCGGGCCGGGAACGACGATCGAGCCATGTGCCGTGTCGAGGCGCAGATCGCGACGGGGCGAGCGGCCGGCGACGAGCACAGGTCTCCCGGCGTCGTGGAGCAGCGCCGCGATCACCGTGCCGATGGCGCCAGGACCGATCACCGCGATCCTCGGTGCTGCGGATCCAGTCATGCCGGCACGCTATCGCGCCGGCGGCTGCGGCGGAATCTCGCGGTTCACAAGCACCTGCTCGCTATCCTCGCCGGCCTTGGGTTGATACCCAACGGGTGATGGAGTAGCCACCCGGACTCGGGCAACCCCGACCGTACGGCCGTCCAGATCGATCACCTGGACGTCGAGGAGCATACCGCTGGAGTGCTGCAATGCGATGGCGGGCACCGATACCTCGACCGTCTCGAACTCACGGAACCCGTCGCCCAGACGATCCGGGAGCGCTTCGATGAAGGCCGATCCGTCGAATCCCTCCTCAGGGGCAACTGTCCAGCGCGTCGAGTAGTAGAACGAGTTTTCGGCGCACTCCAGGTAGGGCGAGTTGGACGGCAGGACCTCAGGAACCCCGCCGGGAACCTCATCCGCGACGCGCTGCATCATCGCGTCCGTATCAGCACGCACCTCATCGATCGTCGGCTGACCTGCCATGACACAACCAGTGATCGTCGTCGCTGCCAACGCGAGTATCGCTGAAAGCGCGGTGCCTTTCGCGCGCCTCGCGGGAGGCGTCTCGGAAGCGGCGTCTGCGCCGTGCGGTGGTCTCGTCAAGGTGGGGCTCATCTCGCCGGAGGCTGTCCTGTCCCGCAGGGAGTCAGACCGAGCACGGGTCAGGGGGTGACGACCTCCACAACCCCACCCGGAACCTCGTCCGCGATCGGCTGCAGGACAGCCTCGGTTTCAGCCTTCACCTGCTCGAGCGTCGGTTGCTCCGCTGCACAACCCAACAGGGCCAAGGCTGCCAGCGCGCCGATAAAGGTCACCGGCCGGGCGGGAGCAATGCGAGGCATCGTCTCACCTGGACAACCGTCACGTCGGGCGGCTTCGGCTACTCCGCAGGCGGTTCCCCTTCACCGCACGCAGAGACGCCCAGCAGGGAGACGACCGTACGGCCGTCCAGATCGATCACCTGGACGTCGAGGAGCATACCGCTGGAGTGCTTCAATGCGATGGCGGGCACCGATACCTCGACCGTCTCGAACTCACGGAACCCGTCGCCCAGACGATCCGGGAGCGCTTCGATGAAGGCCGATCCGTCGAATCCCTCCTCAGGGGCAACTGTCCAGCGCGTCGAGTAGTAGAACGAGTTTTCGGCGCACTTCCAATAGGGCGAGTCGGACGGCAGGACCTCCGGAACCCCGCCGGGAACCTCATCCGCGACGCGCTGCATCATCGCGTCCGTATCAGCACGCACCTCATCGATCGTCGGCCGACCTGCCATCACGCACCCCGTCATCGTCGTTGCAGCCAACGCGAGGAGCAGACAAAGCGCGACGCCTTTCGCGCGCCTCGAGGGAGACATCTCCGAAGCCGCGTCTGCGCCGCACGGGCGTCTCGCCAAGGTGGGGATCATCTCGCCGCGGGCTCCCCTGCCCCACAGGGAGTCAGACCGAGCAGGTCGACAACGATACTTCCGTCGATCTCGAGAACCTGAACGTCGAGGACAGTGCCGCCCGAGTGGTCCAAAGCGACAGCAGGCGACGTGATGTCAACCGTCTCAGCGACCACGAAGTCCTCGCCCAAACGTCCAGGAAGCGCATCGACGAACGCTTCTCCGTCGAATCCCGGCCCCGGCGTGACTCCCCACTGGATGGTCGCGTAGTACGTGCCGTCGCCACAATTCCGGTAGGACGGGTTGGGGGTGTCGACCGTCACGACACCGCCTGGCACTTCATCCGCAATCCGCTGCAGTAGCGCCTCGGTCTCAGCCCGCGCCTCTTCGAGCGTCGGTCGCTCCACCACTGCACAGCCCGCCATAGCGGTGGCTGTCAGCGCCACAATGAGGAGGGTCGACAGAGTACGCGTGGGGGTCATCAGATATCCGCTCATCGGCGGCATCCCCTCACTCTGCCTCAGGCTCGCCATCGCCGCATGGCGCGAGCCCAAGAACGTCCACGACGATGTCGTCTTCGGTCCCGAGTACCTTGACGTCGAGGACAGCCCCGCTGGCGTGATTGAAGGCCACCGCTGGGGACCTGATGTCCACCGTCTCGGCGACCACGTAATCGGAACCCAGGCGGCCGGGGAGTGCGTCGACGAATGCTTCGCCGTCGAAACCAGGCTGCGGGGTGACCGCCCAGCGGTTGATGGAGTAGTACCCACCGCCATCGCAAGCGAGGTAGGCCGAGTCGGGAGTTCGCACCTCAACGCGGCCCTGCGGGACCTCGTCCGCAATTCGTTGCATCGCGGCCTCAGTATCAGCCCGCGCCTGTTCGAGCGTCGGCCGCCCTGCCGTCGCACACCCCACCATCGTCATTCCTGCCAGCGTCAGAACTGCAGTGACCGACACTGCATGGGAACGCTTCATCGGTTCACTGCCCTTCGGCCGGTGGCTCGCCATCGCCGCATGGGGCGAGACTGAGAAGATCGACGACAACACCGCCGTCCGACCCAAGGACCACGACGTCGAGGACCGCGCCGCTGACGTGGTTGAGGGCCACAGCTGGGGACTTGATGTCCACCGTCTCGGCCACGACGAAGTCATCACCCAGGCGCGCCGGCAGCGCGTCGACGAACGCTTCACCGTCGAACTCGGGCCCCGGCGTTACGACCCAATGATTGATCGAGTAATACCCGCCACCGTCACAGGCCAGGTAGGCCGAATCAGGGGTACGGACCTCGACAACACCATCGGGAACCTCGTCCGCAATCTGCTGCAACACGGCCTGAGTCTCAGCCCGCGCTGCTTCGAGCGTCGGCCGTCCTGCCATCGCACACCCCGCCATTGTCATACCCGCCAAAGCCAGAACCACTCCCGCAGCGACTCCTCGCGCTAGCCTCACCGGTCGACCACCTCCAGGAAGATGCGTCGCAGATGACGATGCGTCTGGAGATTCACGGACGGATCCGGTGAGATGACGTCTCCGTGTTGTCCGAAGGGACGAAAGCCCGCGAACCCGGAGTTGAGCTCGGTGAAGCCGTTCTCTTCACTGGCGGTCACGGCGTATCCGAACGGGTCGACTTGCATCCCGTCGAGCGCCCGGTTGATGTCGGTGGGGCCTTGGATGGCGTAGTAGGCGGTGCCGTCTTGCGGTTCCCACCCGTCCAGCATCCCGATGCCCGCCAGGACCACTCGAGCTTGGAAGTCAGCGCCCAGCCGCTCGGCTTGACCGCCAGGGCTCGACCCGAATGAGTGCTCAACAGAGAGGAGAGGTGTCGAGTCGGTGATGACATCCAGTTCCTCCTCGAACGCCGCGTAACGGCTGCCGAGCGGCAGAGCCCACAGGTTCACCTGCGGCCCCAATACCGCCACTTCCGGCGGAGCGAGGTTAGGGAAGAACCCTTGCTTGAGGACGAAGCCCGCCACCTCCACACCATCAGGGGGATACTCGACCATCCGCCGCGTCAGGGCTGTCAGCCCCTCGCCGGCGGTGGAGGAGTAGAAGCTCTCCATCGACGTGTTGGTGCCGGGCATGAAACTCATGATGACATCCGCTTTCGCGACGTCACCGAACATCTCGATGATCTGCTGCCGGTCCCGGTCGTAGTGATAGAGCGACACGTCTCCTACGACCACGCGCTCGAGGTACGCGATCTCGGAGTCAAGAGCCGCAAGCCGGTCAACGTACTGCTGCTCGTTGAACTGGTGGATGATCTGCCTCAACAGCCACGGGTTGGCCAGCCTGGAAGGAGGGCCAAGGGTCGGCGGACCCTCACCGGTGAGCAGGCTTCGCTCCCGCAGGAGGCCCTCCAGATTCGCCGCGGCCACGAGACGATTCGCCGCTTCGCGAACGACAGCCGGGATGCCGCCGAGGGTTCCGATCAGCTCGGGGATACCGTTCACCAGCAGAGCCCGAGTTCCATCGACGAGCGCTCCCCACCAGGTGGCGACCTCCGCCGCCGGAGCGCTGCGGATCTGGTCGAGGACCTCAGGATGCACCGCGACAAATGCCCGAAGGTCAGCCTCCGACATCGATGCGACCAGCGTCAGCAGCCCGCCCCGTGGAATAGCCGCAGCACCTCCGCGAGCGAACACTCCCAGCGCGCCTCGGACGTCCCGGGATGACAGCGCTGAGATCAGTGCGTCGTCGGCTGCGGCGCGCCTCTCGCACAGCGCATCCCATTCCGCCTCCACGGCGTCGAGAGCATCCCGGGTGTCGCCGAGCTCGATCTCCAACGCGCGAGCGCGAGCGACCGGCTCGGGAAACGAGACGTAGTTGTTCGACGACTCTGCACGCGCAACCCGCAGCTGCCCACGGAGCTCCTCGCGCTCATCCTCGACAACAGCCCGGCGCCGGGCGAGCGAGTCCTGCTCGTCCTTGATCGCGCGAACCACCTCCGCGTAGCCCCTCAGCGCACCGGCCGCGGCGCTCATGCCCGTCGCGAGCACCAGCAGATCGGGCTCCACCGCCGCCACCTGCCGTTGGAAAGCATCGTGAGCTTCGCCCGACCACGACGAACCGGATGCCGCCTCCGCTGCGGAACGAACGCTCGCCTGCGACGAACGGATACTCTCTGCCCGCTCACCCCAGTCATCGGCCATGGCCGCCATCGCGGAAGGGTCGCCGGCACCAGGGTCATTCCGGTCGACCATCAGTACGCCATGACTCCGTCGAGATGAGTGAACTCGTTCGCCGACACCTCCGGGCGCCGACCAACGGTCACTAGCGTCTCGCTCGCGACTTCCGCGCGGATGCTGTGCTCGGTCGCGACGTCCTGCAGGACAGACGCGACCTCGTTCGATCCGAACACGCTCTCGCTGACATATCCCAGCTCGCCGGAGTTCCTCACAGCACGGCCCGCCGCGCCGATCGTGGTTGCCGACGAGCGAAGCGTGTCGAAATCCACGGAAACGTCGGTCATGCCACCCCCCCTCAAGGCATCACCAGCCTACGAACGCAGTCGAAAAAGCGAATCACCCGAACGGGTGAATCCTTCGGACGCGGCACGAAACGACAAGCCACGGTAGGCGAGCCCTGGGAATCAGCGGGCTATCCCTGGCACAGGCACCACACGTGCCTCGCGTCCGACGTCGGCTCGATCCTCAGCGGTGTCGCCATCATCGGAGCTGCCAGGTCGCGTACGTGTCGGTCGACGTAGCGCTCATGACCGAGGTGTTGCCCTCGTTCGAGGAGGCAGGCAAGGGCCTCGGCATCGTCGCCCTCTCGTACCAGGTTCGGCAACTGATGATCCCCGTGATCGCGCTCCCCCTTCTGGCCGCCGGCGGAGGGGCGGCTACGACGCGGTGTCGAGCTGGGCGATGCGGCGGGCCAGCGCCGCCTGCCGTCGTGGGGAGTGCAGCGCCACCCGGATCGCGCGGTCGCGTAGGCCGCGGAGCACCGGATCACGGAGGGTCGCCATCCGGGTCATGCGGTCGGTGAGAGCGATCACGCTTCGGGCCGCCGGGCGGCGCAGACGCTCGTAGTCAGCGAGCGCCTCTTCCCCCCGTTCGCCCGCGAGGACGTCGGCGAGGAGACCGCCGAGGAAGACGGCGTCCTGCAAGCCGAGGTTCATGCCCTGGCCGCCGGCCGGGCTGTGCACGTGGGCGGCGACGCCAGCGAGAAAGACAGCCCCGGTGCGGAAGACGGCGGCCAGGCGATGGGCGACACGGAAGCGAGAGCTCCAGACAAGCGAGTCGACGACCGCCCCACCTGGCCCGCGCTCGTCGAGGATGTGCCGCACGTCGCCCACGGTCGGCTGGGCGGGCGCCTCATCCATGGTGGCGACGATGCGGTGCCGTCCGCCGGGGAGCGGCGCGACCACCACGAGACCCTGCTTCGAGAAGAAGAGCTGGACCTCATCACCGGGGAGCGACCAGCTCAGCCTGACATCGGCGAGCACGAAGGAGGCGGCATACTCCAAGCCCTCGAACGGAATCCCCTGGTGCTCGCGGACGCGGCTGCGACTGCCATCAGCGCCGATGACGAAGCGGGCCGCCACCTTCTCGAGTGTGCCGTCTGCGTGACGGAGGACGGCGACCTGACCCCTTCCCGCGGGTGCGGGTGCGGCAGGGCGGGCGAACGTGTCGAACTCGACCTCTCTTTCCACCTCGCCGCCGAGCTCCACGAGCGTGGCGTGCAGCAGCTCCTCGGTGCGCACCTGCGGAATCATGAGCGTGAAGGGGTATGGGGTGCGCAGTCCGCGGAAGTCGAGGCGGGCGAGCGTCCGCGCGCCGTTGCGCACCGTGAAGTCAGGCACGATCACCCCCTCCTCTACGAGGGGTGCTGCCATGCCGATGGTATGTAGTACCTCGAGAGTTCGGGCGTGGACTACCGCGGCGCGGGATGTGGACGAGCCGCGTGGAGCAGCGTCGACAATGCGCACCTTCTTACCTCTCCGGCTCAGAGTCACCGCCGCGGCAAGACCGACGGGCCCGGCGCCGACGATGAGGACATCGACGGACTTATGGGGTCCGCGCCATTCAGAAGTCACCATGCGTTGACAATTGCACCGGTCACATTGAAAGTCAACGAGCGTTGTTAAATTGTGTCGGTGGCTTCACCTGACGCATCTATCTCAACCGCGAAGGGTCGCCGCTCGCGGGAGTCGATCCTTCGCGCCGCCGCCTCGCGATTCGAGACCGAGGGCTTCGAACGCGCAACGGTACGAGCCATCGCGAACGACGCTGCCATCGATCCGGCGATGATCATGCGCTACTTCGGAAGCAAGGAGGGCTTGTTCCTCGCGGCCACCTCCATCGAGCTCGACCTCCCGCGGGTGGATGCCGTGCCGCAGGCCGACCTCGGCCACGCCCTCGCGCGGCACGCGGTGCGCCTGTGGGGCGGCGAGACGCCGGGACGCGCCCTGCGCATCCTGTTGAGAGCCTCAGCGCAGGATGCCGACGCGTCGGCCCGGGTGCGATCAGTCTTCGCCGCGCAGGTACTGCCGTTCCTCCCGGGCGGGCTACCGGACTCGTCCCTGAGGGCAAGCCTCATCACATCGCAGATCCTCGGCTACGCGTTCGCCCGCTACGTGATCGCCCTCGATCCCCTCCTCGACCTCGAACCCGCCGAAGCGGCCCGCCTCCTCGGCGCGTCGCTTCAGGCAATCATCGACGCGCCCGATGCCGCGTGACCCGCGCCAGTCTCAGTGCAGTCGTCAGCGTCCGTGAGTCAGCGACCGGGTTGACCCGGGCGTATCTGCTGCCGAGTTACGTGTTGAGGAGTTGCAGCGCGAGCGTGACCAAGCGATCTTTCCCGAGTTGACTGTCCTCACCCCAGCGCCCGCCTCCGATTTGGATGTGGACTCCGGGGACGATCACTGTTCCCGAGCCTCCGTCGACGGGGGCGGACTCCGTATCCATCCACAGGCCGACGCCTCCAAGGGCGTCCAGCCGGGGGTCGGTGAAGTAGCCCGTGATTCCGAACTGCTCCATTTGGGTCGGGTCGGGCACGTCGGAGGTGTCCGCAGTGATGGTGACCGAGAAGATCCGGATGTCGGTAAGCACCGTGATCGTCCCTTCCGCGGGTTTCCACACGCAACGAGATCGTGTCTTGCTCGACGTAGGAGCCCTCGGCCGCAGGTAGTCGAGGCACGCAACCCACTGCGGGCGATCGGCGACGCGGCTCGATGCGCCGTGGTCGACGAAGACCCGCTCGCAGCTGGCTGCGCGGAGCTCGGCGGCCTGAGCGTCGTAAACGCTCGTTTCTGGCGGCTCAGCTCTGCACAGTCTTGACCGTGGCATCGAAAAGCTCGACGGTAGCCTGCACTGTTCGCGCGCCGCCGCTGGTCTCCACCGTGAAAGTCCTTCGCACGGTCGAGCCGTCTGATTGCTTCTCGATCGAGCCAGAGGACAGAACTTGATCACTTCCCGCCAGCTTGCAGGTCACCCCACCGTCCGCGCCGCTGGTGATCATGCACTCACGCACTCGGTCTTTCGACAGGGCTAACCAAACGTCGGTCTCTCCGTACGCGCCCAGGGAGACGAGGCTGTTCAAAGCCCAATCGTTCGGATCAGGTGCCGCGTCTTCGGAGACATCTGCGTGCACCGCCTCCGTTGGGCCTCGATCAGGCGTGTTACCTCCGAGGGCGACGATTCCGGCGCCGCCGAGAAATCCACACGCGATCGCGAGGAGCACCAGACCAACCCGCGAAGATGGCCGGCGCGGCGGCGCCTCCACCTCTCGCCGGGTAGGGCCGAAACCGACCTCGGCGCCGTCGTCCGCATCCTGCTGTGCCTGCGGCAGCATTCGGGGCGAGGCTCCAGCACTTAGGGCAGCGAACTCACGCAACTCCGATGGCGTCGGCTCTGCTCCCGGTCCGAAGACCCGCTCTGCAAGCCATCGCCGCTCGTCTCCCGATACTTCTGCCATGACTGCACCCTACGATCATGCTGAAAATGCGGGGCACGCAACCGCCACGGTTACGTGCCCCGCTGGAATATCACGAACCGCGAACGACCGTGTCAACGTTCAGATTGCTGGTGAGCGTCTTGCTCGCCCCCGCTACAACGAACTCAGCGCGGGCACCGCCCCACCACGTGGTGAGCTGGTTGCCAGCACTGATGTAGCCAGCACTGATGTAGTAGGTGTTCGGGAGCGAGATACCGAGGGTACCGGTTCCCGAGAAGCAGGTACTCAGACCTTTGCCGCCTGACAACCTGATGGAGGTCGCGTTCCCGCCACCACAGCCTCCAGTCGAAAGAGCGAACGGCGTTATCACCCCGTCGACTTTTTCAGCGAGGATGTGCAAGCTTGTGAATGAGGCCGCGTCCAGTGCGTGCAGCGCGAGGGAGATAGTCGTTCCAGCCCCGCTGCCGCCCCCTTCACTGGTACCCGAGAGCAGATACGGATGGGGCATCTAACCGAGGTCGCGCCGATGCTTGAGGGGCCGCGGAAACTGGCATGGCTTGTCAACGAGTGCCTCGGGAAGGCGCCTGAGGCGCGGCCTTCAGCGGCCAACATAACAGCCCGCCTCGCCCGTGTGGGAACCGACGCTACCTCGCCCGCAGCTCAGGCGCTTGGGCAAGCGCAATCTTCCCTTCTCGCCGAAAGAGCAGAAGCTGAGGCGGCCGCCGCGGTGGCACGGACCGAAGCGGAACGTCGGGAAAACTTGGTTTCGGCGGCGAGGTCGGGCTATGAGGCAGTTATCGAAGAGGTAGTCGAGTTCATCCGTGACAGCGCGCCCGACACAAGTGCGGAACGGCGCGGGGGTGGCGTCGCTCTGACGCTGGGCGGCGCCCAGTTGCGAATCACCCCGCTGCAGCCTGTTGGGTCCTCTGGAGGGACGCTGGATGTCGTTGCAGCTTCGAGCATTGAGCTTTCTGCCAGAGGCAGATCTCGTGGCCACTCGCTCTACTTCGGAGACTTCGACGAGCCTCACCACTACGTCTGGTACGAGATGGGGTTCATGCAGGGTTGGGGCGCAGACTCCGACAACGAACCTAGAGCGCTGCCTGGGCCAGAAGGGCTCTCCATTCTGACCAGCGGCGCGGTTGGTGGCGGCCAACTGGGCTGGGGCATCTCCCCCCTCGATCCGGGCGACCCCGAAGACTTCGTGCAGAGGTGGGCTACCTGGTTCGGGGTGGCAGCGCAAGGCAAGTTTCCGAGGTTGTCCAGTCTCCCGGACGGTCCTACGACGTACCCCCGCCGCCGCTACTGACGGCGCGACCCTACGCACGGGTTCGCGGCGTTCGCCAGAAACGATCGTTATCGGCAGGTAGCCGTTCGCGCACGTCGGTGGCTACCAGGAGCGGTTTCGCAACCTGATTGCGTCAGTCGACACCGAGTCTTCGCGGAAGGCTCGGGACTCCTTTGGCGGGCATCCGACGGGTGAAGTGCCTCATCAGCAAGGGCTCGCTGGCTCGTTCGCCAAAACCAGACCGCCAGGACACTGGTGAGGGCCACGGCCTCAGCTTCAGATGTGCACCAAACCCGTCCCACACATGCAGAAAACCCCCGGATAACCGGGGGTTTTCACTGGCGGTGACGGTGGGATTTGAACCCACGGTAGGGGGTTACCCTACACAACTTTTCGAGAGTTGCACCTTCGGCCGCTCGGACACGTCACCGCCGACCAGCTTACGACATCTCGGGCGATGCCGCGAACCGCGGTGTCCGTGGTCAGGCGTAGCGTGTGTCCGTGACGCGTTCATCGGCCCCGCAGACAGCACTCATCGTGGCGATCGCGTCGCTCGCGTCATCCGTCGCGTTCCTCGACAGCACGATCGTGAACGTCGCCCTGCCCGCGATCGAGCGCGAGCTCGGCGGCGGACTCGCGACGCAGCAATGGGCGGTCGACGCGTACCTGCTGACGCTCTCGTCGCTCATCCTCCTGGCGGGCTCGGTGAGCGACGCCTACGGACGCCTCCTCGTGCTGCGCATCGGGCTGATCGGCTTCGGCGTCGCCTCGGTGGCGGTGGGTCTCGCGCCCGACCCGGTCCTCCTCATCGCCGCGCGCGCCGTCCAGGGCGCGGCGGGAGCGTTCCTCGTGCCGAGCTCGCTCGCCCTCATCACCTCCCTCCTCCAGGGCCACGAGCGCTCGCGCGCCATCGGCCTCTGGACGGCCTTCACCACTGGGGCCTCGCTCATCGGCCCGCTCCTCGGCGGCCTCTTCGTCGATCTGCTCTCGTGGCGCTACGCGTTCCTCATCAACGTCATCCCCGTCGCCGTCACTCTGTGGCTCGTCACGCGTCTCCCCGTTCACGACGAGCGCCGAGCCGACGCGGGTATCGACTGGCTCGGCGCCGCCCTGTGTACCGCGGGCCTGGGTGGCATGGTCTTCGCGCTGATCGAGCAGCCGAACCTCGGCTGGACCTCCCCCGCGATCTGGATGCCGCTGGCCGTCGGAGCCGTGATGTTCGCGGCCTTCCTGCTGCGGCAGCGCACGTCGCGGCATCCGATCCTTCCGCTCGGACTCTTCCGGGTGCGCAACTACTGGACCGGCAACCTCGCGACCCTGTTCGTGTACGCCGCCCTCTCGCTCAACGGCTTCGTCGTCGGTGTCTACCTGCAGGAAGGCGCGGGCCTCAGCGCGACGCTGGCGGGGCTCGCGAGCCTGCCGACCACGGTGCTGCTGATCGCGCTGAGCCCGTGGGCCGGCTCGCTCGCGGAACGCCTCGGCGGACGGCTCTTCATGACGCTCGGCCCGCTCGTCATGGCCGGCGGCGCACTGATGCTGCTCCTGGTCGGCGAGTCCTTCGACTACTGGTGGCAGGTGCTCCCCGGCCTCGTCGTGTTCGGGCTCGGACTCGGCGCGACGGTCTCGCCCCTCACCTCGACGATCCTCGGCGCGATCGACCCCGAACGATCGGGTATCGCCTCGGCCGTGAACAACGCCGTCGCACGGGTGGCGGGCCTCGTGGTGATCGCGTTCCTGGCTCCGATCGTGGGCGGCGCACTCGACCTCGACGGATTCCACCGGGCAGCGATCGTCACCGCGGCACTCATGGCCGCGGGCGGGCTCATCGCCTTCGCCGGCATCCGGAACAGCGCACCCTCAGTTGCGGGCCCGGGCGCGACGAGCTGAAACTCAGACCGGCGAGCGCTCCGAGGCGAGAGGCCCCAGCACCGCCAGCATCCGCAACTTCTCCGCCGCCTCCGACCCGGGCTCGGGGGTGAGCGTGAGGAGCGCCTGCGAACGGTCCTCCGTGAAGAGCACCTGGCAGTCGACCTCGATCTCGCCGACGGCTGGATGCACCACGACCTTGTGATCGGCGAACCGCTCGGCGACCTCCTCGAGATCCCAGAGGTGAGCGAACTCGACGCTGCGTTCGCGCAGGTCGTCGACGAGACGCGCTGCGCGCGATCCGGCGCCACCGCGGCCCGCGACGGCACGCAGATTCGCCACGATCGCCCGGCTCTGCCGATCGTGATCGGATGCCGGATACACCGCCCGCTCGCTGTCGGGATGCACGAACCAGCACCACGCGCCGCTGCGTTCCGGTCCGGTGCGCCGTTCGCGCGGGCCGAAGAGAGCCCGCGCGAGATCGTTCTGCGCGAGCGTCTCATCGAGCTCGGTGATCACGAGCGCCGGGATGTCGTCGAGCCGATCGAGCACCCGCTGCAGGGCCGGCGCCACATGATCGGCCGCACCGGAACGTTCAGGCGGCGTGTGCCCCGCCAGACGGTGCAGGTGATCGCGCTCCGAGCGCGAGAGCCGCAGCGCCCGCGTGAGCGACGCGAGCATCTGGAGACTCGGCTGCGGCCCGCGCTCCTGCTCGAGCCGCGTGTAGTAGTCGACGCTCATCATGGCGAGCTGCGCGACCTCTTCGCGTCGGAGTCCCGTCACCCGCCGGCGCTCCCCGGATGGCAGCCCGACATCCTCCGGACGCAGTCGCTCGCGACGCGCGCGGAGGAATCGGGCAAGAGCAGCGCGGTCCACGCATCCATTCTGACCAGCGCGGCCCGTCCGAACCAGGGACCGCCGCTCCCCCGTTCGGATGTGCCTGGATAGCCGCGCATGCCGCGACGAGAGTCGGGGCATGGACATCACCGGACGCACCATCTTCATCCCCGGCGCAACGAGCGGCATCGGCCGCGCGTTCGCCATCGCCCTCGCCGAGCGCGGCAACACGATCATCGTCGGCGGACGCCGGCGCGAGCTCATCGACGACCTGCGCTCTTCGCACCCCGGCATCGACGGCGTCGAGATCGACACATCGGATGCCGCATCCATCGCCCGCGCGGCCGGAGAGGTGCTCGAGCGGCATCCCGATCTCGACGTGCTCGTCACGATGGCGGGCATCATGAACGCCGAAGACTGGACCTCGCCCGCAGGCTTCGTCGCCAGCGCCGAACGCACCGTCATCACGAATCTGCTGGGTCCCATCCGGCTGATCGGCGCGTTCATCGAGCACCTGCTGGCGCGCCCCGCCGCGACGATCATGACCGTCTCGTCGGGCCTGGCGTTCGCTCCGCTCGCCGCGACGCCGAGCTACAACGCGACGAAGGCCGCGATCCACATGCTGAGCGAATCGCTCCGGCTGCAGTACGCCGACTCGCCGGTGTCGATCGTCGAGCTGGTGCCGCCCGCCGTGCAGACCGATCTCATGCCCGGCCACGCCGAGAACCCGCAGGCTCAGCCGCTCGACGCGTTCGTCGACGAGGTCATGTCGATCCTCGAGCGGGATGCGGACGTGCGCGAGGTGCTCGTCGAGCGCGTCGGGCTCCTGCGCCACGGCGAGGCACGCGGCGACTACCCCGACGTCGTGCGCGCACTCAACGCGAGCGACCCGCACGCCGGGCGGCGAGGGGCCCGGTAGCGACTCTCATTCCCCCCTGCCAGACTGAGGTCATGAGCGCGATCGAGAACTCCAAACTCACCGTCGTCGGCGCGGGCGCCGTCGGTTCGAGCGTCGCCTACGCGGCCCTCATCCGGGGATCCGCCCGCCACGTGGCGCTGTACGACATCGCCACCGAGAAGACCGAGGCCGAGGTGCTCGACCTCGCCCACGGCGCGCAGTTCACCGGATCGAGCGACATCATCGGCGGCTCCGACATCTCGGTCGCCGAGGGCTCGCACGTCGTCGTCATCACCGCGGGAGCGAAGCAGAAGCCGGGTCAGACCCGTACCGAGCTCGCCGGTGTCAATGCGGGAATCATCGCCTCGATGATGCCGAAGCTGCTCGAGGTCGCCCCCAACGCGACCTTCGTGATCGTCACGAACCCGTGCGACGTGCTGACCGTGCTCGCGCAGGAAGCGACCGACCTGCCGCCCGAGCGCATCTTCGCCTCGGGCACGGTGCTCGACACCTCGCGCCTGCGGTGGAAGATCGCCCGCCGCGCCGGCGTCTCGATCTCGAGCGTGCACGCGTACATCGTCGGCGAGCACGGCGACACCGAGTTCCCGCTATGGTCTCACGCCACGATCGGAACGGTGCCGATCCTCGACTGGGTGCCGCTCGACGGCCAGCCCAAGTTCACGAGAGAGGAGATCGATCAGATCGCCATCGATGTCCGCGATGCCGCGTACAAGGTGATCCAGGGCAAGGGCGCGACGAACTACGCCATCGGCCTCTCCAGCGCGCGGGTCGTCGAGGCGATCCTGCGCGACGAGGATGCCGTGCTGCCCGTCTCCACGGTGCTGCGCGACTTCCACGGCGTCGACGGGATGGCCCTGTCGGTGCCCTCGGTCGTCAACCGTCGGGGTGCGTTCCCCGTGCGCGAGATCGCCTTCTCCGACCGTGAGCTCGAACTGTTCCAGCACTCGGCAGCATCCCTCCAGGAAGTCGCGGCCTCCTTGCGCGGCTGAGCCCTTCGCGGCGCCCGGGCAACGCGACATCCGCACCACCGGTCCGACGTTCGTATCGCGTGAGCGCCGTCGAGGCGTTGGTCGGCGGGGATGTCGGAGGTCGCGCCTACCCTGGATCCATGGCCTCTCGACGTCCCGCTCCCACGACGGCCTTCAAGTGCACCGAGTGCGGGTGGACGACCGCGAAGTGGGTCGGTCGCTGCGGTGAGTGTCAGCAGTGGGGCACCGTCGTCGAGGCGGCGACGCAGACCGGCATCACCTCGACCGTGACCGCGGTCAGCCCCGGTGCGGCGCGCGCCGCTCGTCCGATCACCGAGATCGACACCACCGACGCCCCTCGACGATCGAGCGGGGTCGGCGAGTTCGACCGTGTGCTCGGCGGCGGAGTGGTCCCCGGGGCCGCGATCCTGCTCTCGGGCGAGCCCGGCGTCGGCAAGTCGACGCTCCTGCTCGAGGTCGCCGCGCAGTCCGCACGTTCAGGCCGCCGGGTCCTGTACGTGAGCGCGGAGGAATCGCTCGGCCAGGTACGGATCCGCGCAGAGCGGACCGGCGCGCTGCACGACGCGCTCTATCTCGCCAGCGAGACCGACCTCGCCACCGTGCTCGGTCACGTCGACGAGGTGCGCCCCGACCTGCTCATCGTCGACTCGGTACAGACCGTGTCGTCGTCGCTCTCCGACGGGGTCGCCGGTCAGCCGAGCCAGGTACGCGAAGTGGCGTCCACCCTCATCCGCGTCGCGAAAGAGCGCGACCTCCCCGTCCTCATCGTCGGCCACGTCACGAAAGACGGCTCGATCGCCGGCCCGCGGGTGCTCGAGCATCTCGTCGACGTCGTCTGCCAGTTCGAAGGCGACCGCCAGACCTCGTTGCGGTTCGTCCGGGCGTTGAAGAACCGCTTCGGCCCGACCGACGAGGTCGGATGCTTCGACATGACGGGCGACGGCATCGCCGAGGTGCCCGATCCGAGCGCGCTGTTCCTCGGGCACGGCGACCCGGTGCCCGGAACCTGCGTGACGATCGCGCTCGAGGGGCGACGAGCACTGCCGGTCGAGGTCCAAGCGCTGACCCTCAAGACCGGGGCGCCCAATCCCCGCCGGGTCGTGAGCGGCGTCGACAGCGCACGCGTTGCGATGATCCTCGCCGTCCTCGAGAAGCGCGGCGTCGCCGTGACGAGCGACCAGGACGTCTACGTCTCGACCGTGGGCGGCGTGCGCCTCGTCGAGCCAGCTGCAGACCTCGCCATCGCCATCGCCATCGCTGGTGCCGTCGGCGGCAAGGCCGTGTCGCGACAGGTGGCGGCCTTCGGTGAGCTCAGTCTCGCGGGCGAGATCCGCCCGGTCACGCAGTCGAGCCAGCGCCAGTCCGAAGCGAAGCGCATGGGTTACACCGCCGTGGTGGATGCCTCGTCGCGCACGATCGGCGGAGCGATGCGCGATCTGCAGGTGCGTCAGCCCGCGGCATCCGCCGCCGACGTCGGCTTCTGACCCCCCGCCTCGAGCTGCCGAGCCCGGGCCGCCGGGGTCTCACCTGGCAGAACACGCCCCATCGCGCGCGCCGAAGCGGCGCCAACTGCCAACCCAAACCTCGAGGCCCCGGTGTTGGGCTATTCACCTGGCAGAACACGCCCCATCGCGCGCGCCGAAGCGGCGCCAACTGCCAACCCAAACCTCGAGCCTTCGGCGTCGAGTTCTCACCCGGCAGAACACGCCCCATCGCGCGCGCCGAAGCGGCGCGAAGCGCCAACCCAAACCCTGATGCGCCGAGCCAACGCCACTCACTTGGCAGGACGCGCCCTAATGCGAGCGCCGAAGCGGCGCGAACTGCCAATCCAGAGCACGAGAGCCAGAGCCCGGTCTTGGGCTACTCACCTGGCAGAACACGCCCCATCGCGAGCGCCGAAGCGGCGGCAACTGCCAACCCAACCCAACCCAACCCAACCCAACCCAAACCCCAACCCCAACCCCAACCCCAACCCCCCGGCCCCACCAACCCGGCGATCAGGCGTCGAGCGCGGCGATCACGTCCTGCGGGGTGGCCTGCATGGGGTGGGGGCCTGCGATGTCGAAGAACACCGTGGTGATCTCCGCTTCGTGAACCCCGAGGAATGCGCGCAGACCGCCGGGCGACTGCAACGCTACATGCGCGGGCAGCGCTTCGGGCTTGTGCGCCGCATCGCTGAACAGCAGCAGCGCGACGTCACCGGTGTTGGGGTCGCGGTACGTCCAGATCTCACCGACGTCACGCGGGTCATCGCGATCGCCGGGACGCATGAGCGGCACGACGGTCGGGCCGTGCCGCAGCGCGAACGCGAGAGCAGCCATGTCCTGGGTCTGCAGGGCGTCCGCGAGCTGCGGATTGCGGAACTCGGGCAGCGGCTTCTTCACGCCACGCTTCTTTCCAGCCATCACCTCAGCCTAGAGAGAGAAGGGGCCCTCTCGAACTCTTCATTGGGGACTGAGGAAATCGAGAGGGCCCATCGCCCATCCGAGGTGGGGATCCGTCGTCGCGATTCTGGGGGGTTGCGCGACTACTCGCCGCTGGGGACAGCGAGGGTGTTCCTCGAAGAGCTGACTCCAGGTTACGTCCGCACCCCGGCGTCTGTCTCGTCCCGTCGAGTGAGAAAAGTCTCACTCTCCTGCGGGGCCGCGAACGCCGGTCAGCGCAGGACGAACTGGCGCTCCTGCTGCGCCGCCAACCCGCCGATCTCCACGGCGAGATTGAAGTAGCCCGCGGGCGCGGCCGGGCGCTCTCCGTCACAGCTGTCCACCGACGAGCGCGTGCGATCCCACGTGATGGGGGTCACGCTCGACACCGTCTGCCCCGGATCGATCTGCACCACCTGGTCGCTCGACTCGCTCTGGCAGTCGGTCGAGCGCCACCAGACGTCGGGACCGCTCGACACCGTGAGCTTCTGCGTCGCCGTTCCGACGTTGAGCAGACAGGCCTCCGCCCCCGCGTTCGTCAGCGAGATCGACAGCTGCGGCAACTCCCCTGCGCCATAGGAATCCTTGTCCGTGACCGCTGAGACCTGCACCGAGCGCGCCGAGCACGCTTCGACCTCCTCCGCCGTGGCATCCTGCGACGGCGACGGCTCACTCGCGGATGTCGACGGCTCGGGCGCGTCGCCCCCGGCATCGGACGGCGACGACGAGGGCGAGGCCGCGGCATCCGACGACGCGGGCTGAGCCGGACCATCGGATGCGGCGCCCTCCCACGGCCGCCAGAAGGCCAGCACGACGGCGGCGACGATGAGGAGCACGACGAGCAGCAGCGCGAGTCGCCGGCGACGGTAGACCGCGGGCGAATGACGGCGTCGGGGCGGCGTGTCGGTCATGAAGCCAGGGTAGGGCGCGGGCCGGATGCCGCCGGGGCGGCACGCCTAGAGGTGCTTGAGCATCCGGGTGTTGCCCAGGGTGTTCGGCTTGACGTGCGCGAGGTCGAGGAACTCGGCGATGCCCTCGTCGGGGCTTCGCAGCAGCTGCGAGTAGACGTCGGCATCGACGACCTGCTCGCCGATCGCCTCGAAGCCGCGGCGGGCGAAGAAGTCGACCTCGAAGGTGAGGCAGAACAGCCGCGAGAGGCCGAGCTCCCGGGCGTTCTGCTCGAGCCGGTCGACGATCGCGCCGCCCACTCCGCGGTGGAGCCACTCGTCGACGACGATGAGGGTGCGCACCTCTCCGAGGTCCTCCCACATGACGTGGAGGGCGCCGCATCCGACCAGCCGGCCGTCGGCCTCGGCGACGACGAACTCCTGCACCGACTCGAAGAGCACGACGAGGTCTTTGCCGAGCAGGATTCGTCGCTGCACCCAGGGGTCGAGCATCTCGCGGATGCCGCGGACATCGCTCGCCCTCGCGGGGCGGACGACGAAGGCCGGGTCGTCGGAGCTCACACCTCAACGATAGTCCGCGCCGGTAAGGTTACCTCAGCCCGAGATCCCTCCCGCTTTGGAGTGCCGACGTGAGCGTGCTCCGTGACTACGCAGCCGCAGTGTCCCAGCCGACACTGCCTCTGTCGTCGCTCCCCCACGGCCCCGCCGACCTTTCGCGCTACGACGAGGTGGTCGATGCCGACGGCAGCCTCCGCCCCGCCTGGCAGTCACTCGCCGGCCTCGCGCTGGCCTTGACCCCGTCCGAGCTGGCCCGCGTCGAGGGCGAGATCACCCGCTTCCTCGCTGACGACGGTGTGACCTACGTCCGCCCCGACAGCGGCGCCCAGCCGTGGCAGCTCGACCCGGTCCCTTTGGTCGTCGACGCGGCCGCCTGGGCGCGGCTCGAGACGGGCCTCGCGCAGCGCGCCGAGCTGCTGAACGCTGTCCTCACCGACCTCTACGGACGGCAGAGCCTGCTCTCATCGGGAACCATCCCGGCCGCGGCCGTGCTGGGCCACTCGGGATTCCTCCGCCCTCTCGCGCGGTCGACGGCGGCCGACCGGCATCCGCTGCTGCTGTCGGGAACCGACCTCGGACGCGACGCCGACGGCGAATGGCGGGTGCTCGCCGACCGCGTGCAGGCGCCGTCGGGCCTGGGGTTCGCGATGGAGAACCGGCGCGTCATCTCGCAGGTGCTGCCCGACCTGTACCAGCAGAGCGACCCGCACCGCATGGAGCCGTACTTCTCGGCCCTGCACGCGACGCTCGCCGCGTCAGCGCCCGAGGGCGTCGCCGAGCCGCGCGTGGTCGTCCTGACCCCCGGCCCGCACTCCGAGACGGCGTTCGATCAGGCTTTCCTCGCGCGAGGCCTGGGCCTGTCGCTCGTGCAGGGCAGCGACCTCGTCGTGCGTGGCGGCCGGGTGTGGATGAAGCCCACCGGATGGCCGCGCAGAGAACCGACCGAGCAGGTCGACGTCATCCTGCGCCGCGTCGACGCGGAGTGGTGCGATCCGCTCGAGCTGCGCTCCGACTCGCGTCTGGGCGTCGCCGGCCTCACCGAGGCGGTGCGCCGCGGGACGGTGCGGCTCGTGAACGGACTCGGCGCCGGCGTCTTGGAGAACCCCGCCCTGCTGCCCTATCTGCCCGGGGCCTGCGAAGCCCTGCTCGGCGAGCAGCTGCGCCTGCCCGCCGTGCCGACGTGGTGGTGCGGCGACGACGAGGCGCGCGCGGTCGTTCTCGATCGCGTCCGGTCGGAGGATCCCTCCCTCTTCGTGCGGACCCTTGACGGATCACGCCGCGATCTGACAGGACTGGATGCCGCGGCCGTCGCCGCTCGCATCGAGGCCGCACCGCACCGCTACGTCGGGCAGGAGCTGCTGCCCCTCTCGCAGGCCCCCGTCTGGGCCGGCGACGGCGCACGCCCGCGCGCTCTGATCTTCCGGGCCTTCACGCTGCGTCACGGCTCGGCGTACCGCCCCCTCCTCGGCGGACTCGCCACCGTGCGCGAGAGCCCCGATGCGGCGCCGACCACGAAGGACGTCTGGGTGCTGAAGGCCGCTGAGGGCGACGCCGATCAGGGCCTCAACGAGATCGGTCCGCTCCCCGGTGGCCGCAGCGCCCCGAGCATCGCGCCGCGCGCCCTCGACGACATGTTCTGGTCGGGGCGGTACGCCGAGCGGGCGGAGGACCTGCTGCGGCTGGTGCTCACGGCGCAGCAGCAGCTCGACCTGGCCGGCGCCGGTCGTGCCAGCCACACGAGCGCCCGCGTGCTGCGCGACGCCATCAAGCGGCTCGCCGGTCCGGGGCCGGATGCCGCCGACGCCGACTTCCGGTCGCTGCTGCTCGACGCCGCACGGGTTGGCTCGACCGCCCACGCGCTCAGCCGGCTGCGCGACGCGCTCGACGGCGTGCGCGACCAGCTGTCGGGCGACACGTGGCGCGTCTTCGCCGGCATCGAACGGGCCTCCCGCGCCCTGCGGGCATCGCCGCACGCGCACCGCACGGCCGAGTCGGCGGGGCGCATGCTCACCGTCGTCCTGTCGCTGCAGGGCGTGTCGGCCAACATGATGCGCGACACCGGATGGCACTTCATCGAGGCGGGGCGTTTCCTCGAGCGCGCGCTGCAGGTCTGCCACATCCTGCGCGTCGTCGTCGACCGCCGCGACGCGCGGACCGAACGGGCCGTGCTCGAGGCGCTTCTCACCGCATCGGAGAGCATCGTCACGCACCGACGACGGTTCCGTGGCGCGGTGCGCCTGGGCGACGTGCTCGACCTGCTGCTACGCGACCCCGACAACCCCCGGTCGCTGGCGTTCTGCCTCGCCGAGCTGCGGACCCATCTCGCGTCGGCGCCCGCATCGACGGGGTCGACACGGCCCGAGCGTCTGGTCGACGACCTCGAGACCCTCGTCAGCGCGATCGACACCGATGCGCTGGGGGATGCCGTCGACGGCATCCGCTCTCCGCTCGCCGACCTGCTCGACGACCTCACGGCCCAGCTCGAGCAGCTCGGCGACGCGATCGACGAGCTGCACTTCGAGAGCGGCCCGCCCCCGGTCGCGCTGTCGTCGCTGGCCCTCATCGAGGAACTGATGGAGGCCCGCGCGTGAAGCAGTACCGCGTCTGGCATCGCACCGCGTACACGTACAGCGCTCCCGTCGAAGACAGCGTCGGGCAGTTCCACCTGATACCGCGCGAACTGCCCGGGCAGCGGGTGCGCGAGGCGGATGTCGTCGTCTCGCCCGCCCCGGGCGACATGCGGCGCGACTCCGACTACTTCGGCAATTGGTCGACGTACTTCCATGTCACCGCCGCGCACGAGGCGCTGTCGATCGAGGCCTCCAGCCAGGTCATCGTCACCGCTCCGGAGTACGACCCGGCGGCACTCGCCCTGCCCTGGGAGGCGGCCCGGCCGCTGCGGCATCCCGACCAGGAGGGGGCGTGGCGCGCCGCCGAGTTCGCTCTCCCCTCGCCGCGCGTCGCGCAGTCCGAGGCCACCGCCGCCTACGGCGCGGTCTCGCTCACCCCGGGACGCCCGATCGGCGAAGCCGCGAGCGACTTGATGCACCGGATCTACACCGACTTCGACTACGACAGCACGGCGACGACGGTCACGAGCACCGTCGCCGACGCGCT
Source organism: Microbacterium arborescens (assembly GCF_030369635.1). NCBI lineage: Bacteria > Bacillati > Actinomycetota > Actinomycetes > Micrococcales > Microbacteriaceae > Microbacterium > Microbacterium arborescens. The sequence goes on from NZ_CP128474.1 coordinate 3,116,007, forward strand.
GGAGAAGCGGGCCGGCGTCTGCCAGGATTTCGCCCACGTCGCCCTCGCATGCCTTCGCTCGCACGGTGTCGCGGCGCGCTACGTGTCGGGGTACCTCGCGACGCAGCCGCCGCCCGGCAAGGAGCGCGTCTTCGGCGCCGACGCCTCGCACGCCTGGCTCGCGGTGTGGCTTCCGGGCACCGACCAGTGGCTCGCGATCGATCCGACGAACGACCAGTGGGCGAACGACCGGTACGTCACCGTCGCATGGGGCAGGGACTACGGCGACGTCTCGCCCGTGAAGGGCATCATCTTCACCGAGGCGAAGACCTCGACCCTGCGCGTCTCGGTCGACGTCGCCCCTCTCGAACCCTGACCCCGACGGCATCCGGGTGTCCCTCTGCGAGCGCGGATGCAAGAGATCCGAGTCGACACGCCGGGCCGAGGCATCCGGGGTCGGGGTGTCGGCCACGAACGCTTGCATTCGCGCACGGCCAGCGCAACAAGGACGAGCCAGGGATGCCGGGGGGGGTCAGCGACCCGCGGCGTACTCTGTCGCCGCGGCGACCAGGCCGAGGAACAGCCGGCGGTCGGCGGCGTCCTCCTCGGGGTGCCACTGCACCGCGACGAGGAAGTCGGAGCCGGGCGACTCGATCGCCTGCGGCAGACCTTCGCCGCTGCGGGCCGACACGACGAGGTCCCCGCCGAGCCGGTCGATGCCCTGGTGGTGGTAGCTGCTCACGGTGAGCGAGCCTGTCCCCACGAGCTCCGACAACATCGTCCCGGCTGAGACCGCGACATCGTTCCGCGCGAAGACGCCGCTCCCGAGCTGGTATCGGTCGGTGCCCAGCACGTCCGGAAGGTGCTGGTGGAGGGTGCCGCCCGCATCGACGTTGATGAGCTGCAGACCGCGGCAGATGCCCAGAACCGGGATGCCACGCTCACGGGCACCGCGCAGCAGGGCGAGCTCCCAGTCGTCGCGATCCGGCCGGGCCGGATCCGTCAGCGGATGCCGCTCGGCCCCGTACAGCTCGGGCTGCACATCGAGGCCGCCCGTGAGCACGAGCCCGTCGATCCGGTCGAGCACGACATCGGCGGCAGGCACGGGTGCCGGCTGCGGCGGAAGCAGGATGGCGGCACCGCCCGAGGCCGTCACGCCGTCGAAGTACTGCTGCGGCAGGAAGCTCGCCCGCACGTCCCACACCCCCTGACGGGCGCGCTCGAGGTAGGTCGTCAAGCCGATGACGGGCCGGGGCGCCGTCGTGGCGTTTTCGCTGCTCACGCGCCGATCGTAGAGCCGCTGTGTTTCGCGCCGGTCACACACCGACGCCGCGCTCGGCGCAGCCTTGCGCAGCCGGGCGCCGCCGGGCGCCGCCGGGCGCGGGGATCTCGGCACGACGCGTCCCGTCGACAGGCTGGGCCCGCCCGAAGCGACGATCGCGGCGGTGCCGGCCATGCTCAGCCTGTTGGCGGCACGCCGCACCCGCGATCGGTAGACGTCCCCACGCAGAACCGTGCCCCAGTAGGCCCAGAACCGGGCCTGGGCCAAGCTTCACGCCCCCGGGCACAGCCCACAGCCCCAGCCACAGCCCCAGCCCCAGCCCCAGCCACAGCCACAGCCACAGCCACAGCCCCAGTCCGAGTCCGAGTCCGACTCCGAGTCCGAGCCCGAGCCCGAGCCCGAGTCCGACTCTGGCCCCGAGTCCGTCCCCGGTCAGTCGCGTTGAACCCGCGCGACGCGTCCCGTCCGCAGGCTGAGCACATACACATCGGCTGGAAGAGCGACCCCTACCGCGCTCAGCCTGTCGACGGCACGCAGACCGGGCACGAAGGCAAGGAGGGGTTGACGCACCGACGCGGAAAGATCAGTCCAGGGCTCGGCGCAGGCAGACCAGCCGCTCGCGCGATTCCCACGAAGGCTCGACGGTGAACCCCCGCGACCGATAGAGGGCGAGCGCGTCGGAGCGCCAGTCCCAGACCGACAGCCGCAGCCCGTCGGCTTCCGCTCGCTCGGCATGCTCACTCGCGTATGTCACGAGAGCCGCCGCGACTCCCCGTCGACGTCCGGCGGGCGCGACCCACAGCCGCTTCAGCTCTACGTCGCGGCCCGAGGGCTGAAGCACCACCACGCCGACCGCCCCGACGTCGTCCTCGGCGACGGCGACAGCAGCCCCCGCGAACGCCTCGGCAGGGTCGTCGACCTCGACCCGATACCTCGCGGGCAGCGCGGCACCCGCCACCCCACCCGCTGTCACTCCACCCGCCGTGACCCCACCCGCCGTGACCCCGTGCAGAGCCTTTTCGTGTTCCGTCTGCAGGTGGTAGTCGCGAAGCAGCCCGGAGACGGCCACCCAAACGGGATCCATCCTGTCGACGGCACGGACAGCGACAGCAAACGGCTGCATCCCACCATTCTCCGCCGCCAGCCGGGGCAGCTCCCGCCCCGAAAACGCCGGAGGGGCGGATGCCGCAGCATCCGCCCCTCCGTGCGATTCGTCGCTCGCGCGACCTCGGTCAGTCGCCGCTGGCGGCGATGTCGGGAGTCGCAGCGATCTCGCCGGCAGCGCCGACGCCGATCGCCACCTTGTCCTCACGCGGAGCCGTCTCGAAGACGAACTTCGTGCCCTCGGTGTCGACCTTCACGTGGTCGCCAGGGTTGAGCTCGCCGTGCAGGATCTTCTCGCTGAGCTGGTCCTCGACCTCGCGCTGCATCGCACGACGCAGCGGACGAGCACCGAGCGTCGGGTCGAAACCGATCTCGATGAGGCGGTCCTTCGCGGCGTCGGAGAGCTCCACCGTCATGTCGCGGTCGAGCAGGCGCTCGCTCAGACGCTTGGTGAACAGGCCGACGATCTGGCGCAGCTCGGCCTTGTTCAGCTGCGGGAAGACGATGACATCGTCGACGCGGTTGAGGAACTCGGGCTTGAAGTGCCGCTTGAGCTCTTCGTCGACCTTGCCCTTCATCCGCTCGTAGCTGGTCTGCGCGTTGCCCTCGACCTGGAACCCGACCGGTCCACCGGCGATCGCCGACGAGCCGAGGTTCGTCGTCATGATGATCACGGTGTTCTTGAAGTCGACCACGCGACCCTGACCGTCCGTCAGGCGCCCTTCTTCGAGGATCTGCAGCAGCGAGTTGAAGATGTCGGGGTGGGCCTTCTCGATCTCGTCGAACAGCACGACGGAGAACGGCTTGCGACGAACCTTCTCGGTGAGCTGACCGCCCTCTTCGAATCCGACGAATCCGGGAGGGGCACCGAACAGACGCGAGACGGTGTGCTTCTCGCCGTACTCCGACATGTCGAGCGAGATCAGCGCGCCCTCGTCATCGAACAAGAACTCGGCGAGCGCCTTGGCGAGCTCCGTCTTTCCGACGCCGGTGGGGCCGGCGAAGATGAACGAGCCCGAGGGGCGCTTCGGGTCCTTCAGGCCGGCACGCTGACGACGGATCGTGCGGGAGAGGGCCGCGATGGCCTCTTCCTGCCCGACGACGCGCTGGTGCAGCGCCTTCTCCATGAAGACGAGACGGCTGGTCTCCTCCTCGGTGAGCTTGAACACCGGGATGCCGGTGGCCTGGGCGAGCACTTCGGCGATGAGCCCCTCGTCGACGACGGCGTGGCTGGCCACGTCGCCCGAGCGCCACTGCTTCTCGAGGCGCAGGCGCTCGGCGAGCAGCGACTTCTCCTCGTCACGCAGCGATGCGGCCTTCTCGAAGTCCTGCTCCTCGCTCGCGCGCTCCTTGTCCTCGCGGACCTTGGCGATCTTCTCGTCGAATTCGCGCAGCTCGGGCGGCGACGACAGGATCGACAGGCGCAGGCGGGCGCCGGCCTCGTCGATCAGGTCGATGGCCTTGTCGGGCAGGAAGCGGTCGCTGACGTACCGGTCGGCCAGGTTCGCCGCGGCGACGAGCGCGCCATCGGTGATCTGCACCTTGTGGTGCGCCTCGTAGCGGTCGCGCAGCCCCTTCAGGATGTTGATCGCGTGAGGGATGCTGGGCTCGCCGACCTGGATCGGCTGGAACCGGCGCTCGAGCGCGGCATCCTTCTCGAAGTGCTTGCGGTACTCGTCGAGCGTCGTGGCACCGATCGTCTGGAGCTCGCCGCGGGCGAGCAGCGGCTTGAGGATCGACGCGGCGTCGATCGCGCCCTCTGCCGCACCGGCACCGACGAGCGAGTGGATCTCGTCGATGAAGACGATGATGTCGCCGCGGGTGCGAATCTCCTTGGTGACCTTCTTCAGACGTTCCTCGAAGTCACCGCGGTAGCGGGAACCGGCGATGAGCGAGCCGAGGTCGAGCGAGTAGACCTGCTTGTCCTTGAGCGTCTCGGGCACATCGCCCTTGACGATGGCCTGCGCCAGGCCTTCCACGACGGCGGTCTTGCCGACGCCGGGCTCGCCGATCAGCACCGGGTTGTTCTTGGAGCGACGCGAGAGGATCTGCATGACCCGCTCGATCTCCTTCTCGCGACCGATCACGGGGTCGAGCTTGTTGTCGCGCGCGGCCTGGGTGAGGTTGCGCCCGAACTGGTCGAGCACAGCCGAGCCGCCCTGCGGCGCCTGGGTCTGCTCGCCCGCGCCGACGGTCGCGCCGGCGGGCTCCTTGCCCTGGTAGCCGCTGAGCAGCTGGATGACCTGCTGACGCACCTTGTTCAGGTCGGCGCCGAGCTTGACGAGCACCTGAGCGGCCACTCCCTCGCCCTCACGGATGAGGCCGAGGAGGATGTGCTCGGTGCCGATGTAGTTGTGTCCGAGCTGCAGCGCTTCGCGCAGCGACAGCTCGAGGACCTTCTTGGCACGCGGCGTGAACGGGATGTGACCGGTCGGCTGCTGCTGGCCCTGACCGATGATGTCCTGTACCTGCTCGCGCACGGCGTCGAGGGAGATGCCCAGGCTCTCGAGGGCCTTGGCCGCGACGCCTTCACCCTCGTGGATCAGACCCAGGAGGATGTGCTCGGTCCCGATGTAGTTGTGGTTGAGCATCTTCGCCTCTTCTTGGGCGAGCACGACCACGCGACGGGCACGATCCGTGAATCTCTCGAACATCGTCAGCCTCCTCTGAGCGCCGGGACTCCGGGCGCTTACGAAAGAGATTAACCAGGCAGGGATACGGGTATGCCCGTGTTCGCCGTCGGCATAGCGTTACGCGGGGTTGCGCTCGGTCGCCTCGGACCATATCGTTTCTCGATAACAACGACTATCGATATGGAGCGTCGAGAGCATGCTGGTCTTGTGGAACATCGGCCCGATCGTGGCGATCGCGGTGGTGATCGTCGTGGCAGCCACCGTGTTCGGTGTCGCCGCGGCCCGCGCCCGTCGCCGTGGCGACCCTTCTCCCGTCGTGAGCCTTGCGCTCACCCTGTCTGCCGCCTGGGCGGCATTCGGTCTACTCGGGGCGGTCATCTCGGTGATTCAGAACCTCGCGGCAGACGCGCCTCGCATGAGCGTCCCGGTGGCGCAGTTCTGGCCCGACCTGCTCCCGGGCGTCGTGATCGACGCGGGCCCAACGGCCGAGGTCGCCGGCGGCGGCTTCATGGTCGCCGAGGTCGACGTCGCGGGGATCAGCCCGCTCGCACGCGGGCTCTGGACCGCTGGGCAGGCGTTGTGGACGCTCATCCCCACCGCGATCGCGGCACTCATCGCCGTCGCGTGCTTCCAGCTGCTCGCCGGGCGCGCCTTCGATCGCATCATCGTGCGCGTGACCATGGCGACCGCCGTCATCGTCGCCGCCGGCGGGACGGCCGCGCAGCTGCTCTCCGACATCGCCGGCAGCATGGCGTCGCAGGAACTGTTCGCCCGGGGAAGTGCGCAGTGGACCGAGATCCCCGGAATCGATGATCCGTTCGCGTGGTGGCCGGAAGCGACACTCAACGTCACCCTCCCGTTCTGGCCCATCGCCGCAGGCCTCGGCCTCGCCGCCCTCGCGGCAGTGTTCCGGTACGGCTCACGACTCCAACGCGACACGGAAGGACTGGTGTGATGACCCTCACCCGCGGACCCCGCTCGGATGCCGCCGACGCGATCACGGTCCTCCTGCTCGGCATCGGCGCCGCGATCACCGTCGTCCTCTCGGTCGTCGCACGGTTCCTCGACGTCTTCCGCGACGCGGGCGTCGCATGGCGGATCGACATCGACGACGAGCCGTTCTCCGCCTCCGTCGGGTCGGGCACGGGGTACGTCGACAGCGTCGTGCAGAACGCACTCGTCATCGCGCCCGAGGTCGACGGCGGCACGGCGGCCGCGCTCGCGGGCTCGATCGTGGTGTGGGGCATCACGTGCCTCGCCGTGATCCTCGCGGTGATGTACGTCGCACGCAGCTTCCTGCGCGGCCGGTTCTTCGTCCCGGCGACCGCTCGGGCCTTCGACGTCATCGGGTGGGCGCTCGTCGGAGGAGGATTCGTCGTGCTCATCCTCGAGAACATCGGGCGTAACGGCGTCCTCAGCGCTCTGGGCGTCGGCGAGGGCGAGCCGCTGCACTTCCTCGACTTCTGGGGATGGGCACCGGTGTGGGCGGTCGGCGTGACGGTCGGCCTCATCGCGGTCGCATTCCGACGCGGCGTGCGTCTGCAGCGCGACACGGACGGCCTGGTGTGAGCCCCGCAGACGAGGAAGGTCCGAGCGGCGTCCATTGCCGCCTCGACGAGCTGCTCGCCGAGCGCGGGATGACCCTCACGCGCCTGTCCGAGATCGTCGGCGTCTCCGTGGTGAATCTCTCGGTACTCAAGAACGACCGAGCCCGCGCCATCCGCTATTCGACGCTCTCTGCGATCTGCCGGGCGCTGGATTGCGAGATCGGCGACCTGCTCGTGCGGGCCGACTGACGACGGAAGGGTCGGGGTGCGGCGAACGACACCCCGACCCGAACGCGCCCCGGACTACTACCGCGCGCCGCTGAGGTCGTGGATGAGCTCCCGCTCGTCCTTCTCCGAGAGCGAAGTCTGCACGACGGTGCCGTTGTACCCGGCGAGGGCGGACGCGAACTTGTCCGTCGTGATCTTGGTCGCGTAGAGCACGACGGCCGATTTTCCGGCGGAGACCGCCGATTTCACACGGTCGCGGAATTCGGCATCCAGATTCGTCTTGTCGAGTCCGGCGAAGAGGGCCCCGAACAATCCTCCGAAGACGAGCCCGGCGATCGGGACGAAGAAGAGGATGCCGATGAGGGCGCCGAACAGCGCCCCGCCCGCGGCACCCGCACCGACCTTGCCGACGACGCCCGGATACTCGACCTTCGTCTTGCCCTCGTCGTCGACCTTGACCAGTGCCAGCCCGGCGAGCTCGACCACGAGGTCGTTCTGGAGGACTTGGATTTCGTTGTACGCGGCCTCGGCGTCCGCTTCGCTGTCGAATGCAATCACGATCAAATCGGCCATGAAACCCCTCATTTCGTGTCGTATGTCTCGTCGAGGCCGACGGTATCCCGGCATGTGATGAGCGACAAGGGGGGCCGACGACGCCCGCCTCCCGCTGGACCGCCGGTCAGCTGAGGCTGAAACCGCCGTCGCTCGTGAGCACCTGACCGACGAGCCACGACCCCGACGGGCTACAGAGCCATCCGATCAGCTCAGCGGGGTCCTGGGGCCGCCCGACCCGACCGAACGCCGTCGTCGCCAACCAGTCGTCGAGATCGTCGAGCGAGCGGTCGGTCGTGTCGGGGTCGAGGTAGCCGGTGTTCACCGGTCCGGGATTGACGGTGTTGAGGATGACGCCGAGCTCGAGCAGCTCCGCGGCCACCGTTCTCGTGACACCGGCGAGCGCGGCCTTGCTCGTCGCGTAGGCCACTTCGCCGACCATGGGTCCGTGGATCTGCCCGGACGTCATCCACACGACGTGCCCCTGCGGCGCGTCGTAGGGCTTCGCGCCGGCGATCCGGTCGCCCGGCCGGCGAGGCGTCTCGGAAGCAGGAGGCTCGGCGAAGCGCCGGGCGAATGCCGCGGTGAGAAGGAGCGTCGCCCGGGTGTTGACGTCCCAGAACGCGTCGAGGCGCTCGGGCGTCATATCGAGGATGCTGCCGTCGTCGCCGCTCTTGGCGTGGTTGCAGACGAGGATGTCGAGCCCGCCGGTGAGCGCCGCGGCCTCGTCGATCAGGTCGTCCGCCGCCGTCGCCGCGCTCAGATCCCCGGCGATGTCGGCGAAGCCCGCATCGCCCACGAGGTGGGAGCGGATGCCGGCTCGCACGGCGTCGAGGTCGTCGCCGCCCCACGGCAGGTCGAGATCATGGGGCCGGTGGTGGTGGACGACGACGCTCGCGCCGAGTCCGGCGAGTGTCGTCGCGACGGCGAAGCCGATGCCGCGGCGGCGCGAGACGCCCGTGACGAGGGCGGTCTTACCGCTCAGCGGAAGGGCAGAGGGAGAGGAAGCGTGCATGGGTGGGCCTTTCGATCGCGTCGTCGTCGACGCGCGGATGGGGATCGGAGGCGGTTCACCGGCATTGCATGCGACACAGCCTAACGAGCGGCCGCCCCGCCGTCACCCCGCCCCGTCACCCGGCACGGAGCAACGGCACGCCGCGGCGTTCGAGGGCGTCCAGGCTGTTGGCCGGAGCCGCGGGGTCGACGATGACCCCCGTGACCGCGTCGAACGGCAGCACCGCGAAGGGCGAGACGGCGCCGATCTTCTCCTCGCTGCCCAAGACGTAGGTCTCGGCAGACCGCTCGGCGAGCGCGCGCTTCATCGCCGCCTCGTCGGCATCGCCGGTGGTCAAACCCGCGTCGGCGTGGATGCCGGTGACCCCGAGGAGGAACCGGTCGGCTCGCACCATGCGGGCGGCCTCGACCGCGGCCGCACCGCTCGCGACCGCCGAGTGCTTGAAGAGCCGGCCGCCGATGATGATGACGTCGGCGGCGTGATCGAGAAGAGCTGCCGCCACGGTCGGGCTGTGGGTCACGATCGTGCAGTCCAGCGTGGGATCGAGCGCCCGCACCGTCGCGAGGGCGGTCGTCCCGCCGTCGATGATGACGGTGCTGCCCGGTTCGATGAGGCTCGCGGCGAATCGCGCGATGCGCTGCTTGCTCTCGGTGGCGACCGTCTGGCGAGACGCGTAGTCGGCGATGGCGGGCGAGGCGGGAACCGCTCCCCCGTAGACGCGCACCGCGAGGCCGGCGGCATCCAGCTCGCGCAGATCGCGGCGGATGCTGTCTTCGGAGACGCCCAGCTCAGCGGCCAGCTCCTTGGCGACGATGCGGCCGTCGGCGCGAAGCCGGGCGAGCAGCAGGTCTTTCCTCGATGCGGCGAGCAATCCGACTCCTTCACGTTCTTGCACGTTTATGCATATTATTCGACCCATGACCGAATCCGCCACCACGGCATCCCTCATGATCCTCATCGCCGGACCCTATGCCTCGGGCACCGGCGGCGACCCCGCGCTGATGCGGCGCAATCTGGACCGCTTGGAGGAGGCTGCCTGGCCCCTGTTCGCTGCGGGACACATCCCGATGATCGGGGAATGGGTCGCCCTCCCCGTACTCGCGAGCGCGGGGGCGGCCGGCCCCTCCGACCCGCTCGCCGAGAAGGTGATGTATCCGGTTGCGCACCGCTTGCTGCAGCGTTGCGATGCCGTCCTGCGCTTACCGGGAGAGTCGCGTGGCGCGGATCAGGACGTCGCGATCGCACGAGAGCGGGGCATCCCCGTCTACACCGCGCTCGATGAGGTTCCGGGCGTCGCGTGAAGCGTTTCAGACGGCGGGGCGATGAACACTCAGCAAAATCATCAGCATTTCCCAGAATCTGCCGAATTTGGCTAGAGTCGTTCGACGTGAACACTGCTCGTCGACTCCTCGCCCTGCCCGCCGCCGCACTGACCGTCGCTCTGCTCGCGACCGGTTGCTCCGCGCTCAACGCCTTCACCGATGGCGGAGCCGCCGCCCCCGTCCGCGACGAGTCCGGCGCGATCGCCGAGTCGAACGAGAGCACCGACGTCTTCGCGATCCGCGTGGGCGACTGCATGCTCGACTCGGGCACCGCCGACACCGAGGTCACCGAGACCCCCACCGTCCCGTGCAGCGAGGCCCACGACCTCGAGGCGTACCACGCACAGGACATCGACGCCGACGAGTTCCCCGGCATCGAGGCGGCCCAGACCGAGGCCGAACAGGTCTGCTACGACGCGTTCGCGCCCTTCGTGGGGATCGCATACGAGGAGTCGGTCCTCGGTTTCAACTACTACGTGCCCACCGCGGGCAGCTGGGACGCCGGTGACCGCGAGATCCTCTGCCTCATCGGCGACCCGCAGGGTCAGGTCACCGGCACCCTCGCCGGCGCCGCGCGCTGACGCTTTTCCGCCATCGCCTTCGAGAGCGACTGGCGCGATCGCCCGCTGTGGACATCCGTCCCTGGCGGGCGATCGTCGTTTCCGGCGGGAGGGCACAGTGGCACGTCTCACCGGTGCAGAAGCATTACGTCCGGTGTGAGATCCACGCCGGTGAGGTGTCGATAGAGGAAGCGTTGCGGGCGCATCGTGCGCTGACCAGCGCCGTCGCCTGCAGTCCAGAACCGTCCGTAGCCGTCATCACCGACGGCGCCGACCCAAAGCCAACAATCGTCCTGCCGGGGTCCGCGCACAACGTAGGACCAGAACCGGTCGACGTCGGGTCTTCGCGCCATGCGGCTATCTCCTCGCGGTGCCTGCACGGCCGAACCTACCGCGACTGAGCTCGGCAGGTCGGAGCCGTGCTCATCATGTTCTGCTTCAGTGAGGGCGTGAGTAAACGTGACTTATTCAAGAGCCGGTTGAGCGAAGAACCCCCGCGCGCGTTCAACGCGTCGCAGATCAGAACCATCGACACCACCGCGATCACCGGCATCCAAGACGCCCTCCGCAACATGCCGCAGATCAGAACCATCGACACCACCGCGATCACCGGCATCCAAGACGCCCTCCGCAACATGCCGCAGATCAGAACCATCGACACCACCGCGATCACCGGCATCCAAGACGCCCTCCACGCCTACACGTCTTGGGTCCGATCCATTGACACCTCGTGGTTCGACGGCTTGTCGCGTCTCGCTCACCAACGGGTTCGCGCTCTGCCCCCGAATTGGGCCCACGTCTCGAGCGGTGAACGTCTCGACGATGACAAGCTGCGATTGATCTTGCTGGTCGACGGCATCGCATTGGCCTGGGTTCCCCGTTCAGCCCTCGTCGAGCGCCTCCTTGCGGCGGACGACAGTGAGGAACGCCGAGAGATCGTCCGCAGCGGATGTAACGAAATTCTCAGCGACTGCATTCGCGCCTCAAACGAGCTGCCTAGTCGCGAGGGCAGAGCGCACGCGCGGTTCGTCTCTCTGTCAGCTTCCGCGATTCGGGGTGGACACCACCAAGCGGCTCAGGCGCTCTCGGCCAACCTCATCGACACACTTGGGCGGTCGTACATGAAGCCCCACGCTGCCGGCCACAAATGGTCGCTGGTGACCGCCAAGAATCGGAGACCTGAACTATCTAAGCTCGGCCTCCGGGCTCTCATGGTCTTGGGGCCGCTCGCTGTGAGCCACACCGATTATTGCGAAGGCGACTCGATTCCGCGCACGTTCTCTAGGCATGCGACCGCGCACGCCGTTTCCTCCCGCCAGTACACGAAGGTCAACAGTCTGATCGCGCTGATGAACGCCACAGCGTTCCTGTGCTGGCTCGAACGCGATACCGACGCCTTCGCGCCCAGCTGACCTCACGACCGCTGGCGGTGAGCGCCAGGAACGGAGCAGATCCATCGACGCGTCGTGCCATCTCAGGACTTGGGCGCCTGCCCGGTACCCGGGGCTCTGTCCGATCGTGACACTGGTGCACCGTACTCATCGTCAGCCGCTCGCACCAAGCGATCGCCGTCCTTCATCGACTCGGTGAGAGCCTTATCTAGCGATCGCGCGAGATGGCGCAGCCGCCTCACGTGTGCGATCCGGTAGATACGCGCGCGGCCCTGAATCTTATCGATCTGGAACAGTCGGTAGACCTGGCGGGCGTGGTACTCGCGCCAGACTGCGCACGCATCCGACGCAGACGCGAGGCCCTCAGCATGTGTGGCCCCGTTCACACCTTTCACAACGATGTCGCGCTGCTGATCGAACTCGTAGAGGGCCTTAGCTAGCTTACCCGTTGTGTAAAACTGCGCCTCGGCGAGGACCGCACGCCACTCGTCGGTAAGCAGCTCTACCTGCTTGGATCGCGCTGGGTCGAGCTCGAGCATCACAGTGACAGGACGACCGTCAGCGGCGTCCGCGATCTTTTGCCCCCGCTGTTGAAGATCCTCGATGAGGTGGTGGGTCGCGATCCCAAGACTCGTGACGACAGCCACAGCTCGGATGCCGAACGCGCGCTCCGACGCTGCCTCCGCGGCGTTCAGATCGATGAGACGGCTTCGGAGGGCGCTGCGTGCCGCTATCCAGGCGCCGATAGCCACGCCGACGATACCCAGGAGAGCGAGAATCAACGGCACGGCGTAGACGGTCAGCGGATCGCTCATCCCGCCGGCGGGAACCGCCATCAACGAGAGCACGGTCGCGTTCTCCCATCCGACAGGCACGCCTGAGAGCTCATTCGATCCATCGCAGGGTCTCGTCCTCGACCCAGGCGTCATCGCCACCAGGCGCGATCGTTACCTCCGCCTCGAGGGCGACCGTAGAGGTGAAGTCCACGCCAATCATCGGGTCGGAATAGTCACCTTGCATCCACTCCACTGCCTCGGAGTGTTCCTGGAGGTACTCATCGGTCCGCATGAATCCGGAGATGGTGATCTCCGCTGTCGCTTCCACCGTTTCCGGCGGAACCCCGCTCGTCGACTCGATGTTGATCGAATCAACAGCAACTACCAGCCCCTCTTCTATCCCGTACTTCATCGGCGCCTCGTTCGACGCGTCCACGTAGGCCCAGGTCTTCCCCTCGAAGTCGGCGAGGTGATCGATGACGGCTTGTATCGCGAGGCGTTCCTGGCGTGTCAGCAACTCACGACGCTCCTCCACCTCAGCGATCGCGTTCTCGAGGCGAGCCACAACTCGCAGTTGCCCTGGGTCGACCCACTTCTCCTCGAGCTCCTGGATGAGGGAGGGGGCAAGATCGCCGTCTAGGAGGAAGCCACCGTCGGCGCAGATGAACAGAACCTCGTCGTCGTCGTTGAGCGTTTGCATCAGCTCGACGAGGCCGTGCCAGATGATGGTGTCTCGCAGGCCCACGGTCTGGCCGCCCTTCAGTGAGGTCGGCGCTCTTCGTTCGAGTTCACGCCACACGAGCTCTTCACTCGATGTCACCGGCCAGGGACACACCTGGCATGCGGAATGCTCGAGCAGCGGCGCCAGCGCCCGGGTTGATGCGTGCTGCACGTTGGTAGACAGCGCATCCACGGTGGCCATGTAGGCCTCGGTCGGCACGCCGTGCTTTCGCGGGAGGTCGCGGACAGCAGCTTGCAGCCCTCGCACCGTGTCCTGTGCAGACTCCCTTGCCTGACGCACCGCCTCAGCGACAACAACGGGGGACAGAGCTACCTCGACTTGCCCCGGCAACAGCGCGTTGATCAGCTTGCCGCTCGTCGGGCGCATCATGAGCAAGTCTGCATGGAAGGCGTTGGTGTCCGGGTAGAGGATCAGCACAACGCCAGTATGTCCTCGTCCACGTCGCACGGTTCTGCGCGCCGCGTCCGTATGTCCAGCTTGTCACCGCCAGGTCGCGAGAAAGCTATCTCAAATAAGCTGACATAATCACCATTATCAGATAAAAAGCCAGGTCAGCAGAGATATCCAGCGATCTACTTCTCAGGGTTCCGGGAGCGCGATGCCTCAGCAAGCAGAGGGTCAGCCGATCTCGGATAGGCGGCGTCTCCCGCACCGGCACCAGCTGGACGGCAATCTACCGTGCCGAACCGGTGGGAGGTTGGGACGTCTGCGTACGATCAGTCCGTGAACGAGAAGGACTGGGATGCGCTGGTGCGGGCGTTTTTGCATCACCGCGCGTATACGCCCTCCACCCGTGAGACTTACCGTTTGGGGCTGCAGACCTTCCGGGAGTGGAGTCTTGAGAGCGAGCTGGAGCCGCTCGAGGCAACGGCGTCTGACATCCTCGCCTTCCGTGAAGCACTGAACAGACGCGCATTGGCCGCCGCGACGCGTAATACACGTTTGAAGAACGTTCGCAGCTTCTACGGCTACTTGCATCGCATCGGGCGGATGGACCGTGACCCAACTGCCGAGCTCTCGCTAGTCGAACCTGCACGCGCCATCCGTACGGTCCCAACTCTGGAAGAGCTCGCCGATCTCTGGGCCGTCGCGGAAGGACGCGAACGCGTAGTAATCGGGTTGCTGGCCTTCTGCAGTCTTCGTCGAGACGAACTACGTGCGGCGCGGGCCGAAGACCTCCATGACCGCGGAGGCGTCACCGCACTCAGCGTCCCGCAACGCCGCGCTCAGTCAGATATCGGATACGTAGCCGTCCCAGAGCAGGTCGCCAGCGAGATTCAGAAGCATCTTGATGGCCGTAGAAGTGGCCGCATCCTCGCCCCGGCGCGCCAGAACGACATGGTAGCCACCACCTTTGTCCATCAGATCGTCAGAGACGTCGCCCGGCGCGCAGGAATGCAAGGAAGGATCACAAGCCTCAGCCTCTCCTACGTTCTGCGGTCGGCAGCAATGGAGAATCGCTTCTCGTATCTAAGCGTCGTCAGGACTCTTCCCCCTGGAAGTCCAGACACGACAGCCGAGCTACTCCGCACCATCGACCTACCACCGCACGAGCACGCGTCCATACGTCTTGGCAAGATGATCGCAGCGCGGGGTTCCGAGCTTGATGAGTTCATTTTGCGATCAGAGACCCTCCTGGCCGATCGCGCACAGCACCCATCGAGCGCCGTCATGCTGATCGCCGCGACGCTCGAGAGGTCTCTTCGATTCGCCGCCGCCCGGCATGGGATCTCAATCACCAAACGAGACGCGAGTCTGAGCACATACGCTACCCAGCTTCGAGCGCGTGGCGTTCTATCGATCTCGCAGTTGCGCACCGTTGAGCGCATCCTCGACATCAGAAACGACGCGGCACACGGGTGGTTTGAACGAGTCCTCCGGAAGGACGCGCTCTGGACTCATCATGAGTCAGTTGCGTTGATTCGACATCTCGATGAGGGCCCCCTCGGAACCTAGACAGCCCCTACAGTTCAGGTCGCTGCTCGATACTCACTGCTACCTCGCGAGAGCGCGACGCACGCTCGACGCACCAACTCCAAGAACACGGCCGATGCTCTCCCAGCTGTGGCGGTCTGCGCGCAGCTGCTGGGCCGTCGCGATCCGCTCCGGGGTCATCACGCTCGGCCTGCCTCCAACCCTCCCCTGCGCCCGCGCATAGTCGAGGCCTCGTCGGGTGTTTTCCCTGATCGTGTCGACGCGCAGCTGCGCGAACACGGCCACGATCCCGAACAGGGCGCGGCCCATCGGCGACGTCGTGTCGATCATCGGTTCTGTGAGGCTCACGATGTTCACCTGGCGCGCGTCGAGGTCCTGCAGGGTCTCGATCAGGATGCGCTCACTGCCGGCGAGCCGATCGAGCCGGCGCACCTTGAGGGTGTCCCCCGGCCGAAGGTAGTCGAGACACGCCAGCCACTGCGGCCGGTCGGTGACGCGGCTCGATTCGCCGTGGTCAACGAAGACACGCTCGCACCCGGCCGCGCGTAGCTCAGCGGCCTGCGCGTCCGGGTTCTGCTCCCGCTTCGAAACCCGGGCGTAACCGACTTCATGTGCCATGCCGAAAACGGTACCGCCGAGGTTCCGGCGCGAAACGGTTTCGACAGGGGGTTTCGGCCTATCGATCGTCGGCGTGTCGCACAGCTGTTCGTCGACGTCGACGAGCCTGCCAGAAACGATCAGTTTCGGACGATTGTGGGTACATACAAACAGAGGGGTGAGTGTCTTGACGGAAAGTTTGGGACGCTCCAGGCCTGACGTGGCATGTAGAGGGTGAACAGCAGCAAGGCTGACACGGTCGGAAGGACCCTTGTATGAGTGCTCTCGAAGAAGAACTGCGGCGTCTCGACCCTGCGAGGAACCTCAACGACGAATCCCTGACGCCGATGGTCTCGAGCGCCTGGAACCACGCGCGCGCGACTGCAGGTAGGCGCGGTGCCCGAAAACGGTGGAAGGTGATTGTCCCCGTCGGGCTGACGGTGGCGATCGTGTCAACGGGAGCAGCGGTTGCCAGCCCGCTGTGGCTCGGCATCGATGACACGCAGGTCGAAGCGGATATGCAGGTGGCGATCAACTACACCACTGTGTCCGGAACAACGGTCGACTGCGTCTGGGCGGTGTATGTCGGAGGAGCAGACCGCACGAGCCGAGACGAGCGTGTGGCGGAAGCTTTGTCCTCGACTAACTGGGACGGCGTTGGTCAGGAGATCTACGATCAGGCAACCGCGAACCCCGTGGCACCCCAATCTGGCGAGACCTGGACGAACGACACATCCGAGACACGTGACGCGATCTCCTTCAAGATCGCAATCCTTCCCGTGATCGAGCGTCGCCTGCCACCAGACCTCCAAGGAGTCGCAAGCCAGTGGGGTAGCACCGACACGTGCAACGGCCCCTTCCGGTGATGACCGTCAACGACCAAACCCCTGAGGACCGTGCGACAACCGTCGTCACATCCAACGGCGAAGACCTCCTTCGCTACCTCGCACGCCGCGCCCCACCGAGGCCCGAGACATGCTCAACGAGACACTGGCCATCATCTGGGAACGTCGCACCCGCATACCTCGCGATCAGCTCGAAGCACGAATGTGGAGCTTCGGTATCGCCCGCAACATCCTGCGCAGACACCGACGCCACCACTCCAGAACAGAACAAGCCCTACACTCGGTCCATGTTCAGGACCTGCTGACCGACATCCGCCAGAGCGACCCGGCACAGATCGGGGAGACCAACGAAAGAGACAACCAAGTGTGGGCGGCGCTTCAAGAGCTCCGGCCGACCGAACGCGAACTCGTCATGCTCGTGCACTGGGACAACCTCACACTGGCTGACGCAGCGACACTCCTCAGCATCAACCCCTCCACCGCACGAACCCGATACGCGCGAGCAAAACAGCGTCTCGCCATTCGATTAGCGACCAACGAGCAAGCCCGCAGCGGCCGCGCAGGCTCAGAGTCCATGGGCACCATGCCGAAAACGTCGACCGAAACCTCGTTTTGAACGACCTATCCGGCACTATCCAGACGGGCCCTGTGCGTGAACCGCCGAAAACGATCGGTTTCGCACCGTGGGCCGGAGCAGTTCGATGTCGGACCTCCCGAGCATCATAATCTTATGACCACTCATCGCACCTGGCGCGGATGCGTCTTCATCGGAACGAGCCTGGACGGCTACATCGCGAAGCCTGACGGTGATCTGTCCTGGCTGACGACGCCCGAACCTCGTCAACATTCGACCGACAAGGGAGCGAACCCCGCCCTCGTTTGGGAATCGTTCTTCCCGAATATCGACACCCTGGTCATGGGGCGCACCACCTACGAGACCGTCCTCAGATTCGATGTGTGGCCCTTCGAGGGCAAACGCGTCATCGTCCTCAGTTCGACGCTCGACGCCTCCGACAGAGCAGATATCGCCCGATCCCTGGACGAGGTCGTGGCGCTCCTCACGGAGAGCGACGCTGAGCGCGTCTACGTCGATGGGGGGCAAACAATCCAGGCCTTCATCTCTCGCGGCCTTATCGATGAACTCACCGTCTCGATCGCCCCGATTCTTCTCGGCCGGGGAACTCGACTGTTCGGCGAACTGGACCGTGACGTCCTCCTGACCCTCCGCGGACACCACTCGACCGAAAGCGACGGGCTCGTGCGCATCACCTACGACGTCACGACACGCTGACGCAAAACCGATCGTTTACGGTCAGCAGATGCGGCGCCGTGGACGCCTGTCGAATCGAAGGCAACGGTCAGTACCGCCATCGAGACGTCTAGTCGTGATCGCTGGTTGCGTCGCGATGCAAGCGGTCTGAGCTTCCGGAGGGTCTCTGTGCCAGGTACTCCTGGAGGCGCGCGCCTTCAAAATGCTGGGCAGCGCGGACAGCGCTCCGGTTCGCCGCGGACTCGTCGGGTCACGAGCCGGCCGGAGCGAAACCGACCCCCGAAAGCTGGTGTCGATACGCACCGCGCTTATGACGGCCCGCTCACAGGGCGCCTGGCGGCGTCCCGCACTCGACCGTTCACGGCTCCTGAGTGCGACTACGCACCCGTTCGCGTGTCAGCACTGCTTGAAACGACACCCGCGAGCAGGTAGCAGATGGACGGACACCCCCAGCAGCCACATCGGTATCCCAGCGCGTCTGAACCCGTAGGCGCATTCGATAACTCAACGGCGACTCGTATGGCAGGCATCGGCTCATGGTGGCCGAGCGCCGAGGTTTATGGGGTGGCGAGAATGGCCGCGGACAGCCATTTGCCGAAGTCTCCGAAAGCGAGCTCGTCGCCTTCGCTCCGACCTCGACCAGCAGCGTTGAGGAGGTCCGCATCCGGGTGGGTCTGACCGTTGATGATCGATACCAGTTCGAGGTAGCGTCCTTCGGTCGCGTTGTAGTCCGCGTCCTGTAGTGCCCCAATGATGATGGTGTCGAGTTCGCGGTAGCGAGCGGCAAGCCGTTGCCGGAGGTCGTCGTCGGCCGCGACTCCGAAGGCGTCCGCAGTCTGTTCGACGAGCCGCGCGGCGAGGGCGATCACGTGCGCGTCATCAGCGGCAAAACCAGCGCGATGAGCGGCGAGTAGCTGCGGCGTCACCTCGTTTCCCATCGTGGCGATGAATTCCTGTACGTGCGGCGCAGAGATCGTCGACCCGGGGAATTCCGCGTACGTCTCGCGCAGGTAGGTGCCCGTGGCCGCCCGGAATGTCGTGTCGCGGAGCAACTCGGCAAGAGTGACCCATGCATCGAGCTGTTCCGGTGTGGGATCGGATGGCAGTTGCGGCCGGACACCGAGGACTCGGTTGACCAGCTCAACCGGAAGCCCAGCCGAGACCTCGTCGATGAACTCGTCGACCAGCCGTTTCCGCTCAGCATCCGACATCGTCACCAGCTTGCGCAGCAGGTTCGCGCGCTCGGCGGTGCCGTCCTGTCGGACGAGGGCGCGGAGTACGGCCCGCTTTGCTTGGAGGTCAGCTGTCCGCTTCTCGATCGTGTCGAGATGCTCGGCGAGCAGGTCCCGCAGCGTGGTCGCTCCGGCGAGGGCGCGGCGCACCTGGTCGAGACCCGTCTCGAGGTCACGGAGCGTGCGTACGAACTCGAGTCGAGCGATCGCATCCAGGTCGTAGAGGCGATGACCGCTGTCGGTCGCATCGGTCGGATGAACGATCCCTTCGTCGGCGTAGTAGCGGATGGCGCTAACGCTGAGTCCGGTGCGGTGTGCGACCTCGCCGATGGAGTAAAGAGTGTCTTCTGTGATGTTCATGCCCCCACCTTCCTGCCTCAAGTGGCTTGAGATGCAAGCCACGCTTCCTCGGTCGATGCGCCCGCAGTTCCGGGCTGCGGGGGCGCGCGACGTCTCATAGTCGGTGGAGATCATGGTGGGATGTCGATCAATGACTCCGAGCTGACGGGCCGTCGGTTGCACGCGAGTGACTGGCCTTGGATCCAAGAGTGGTTCGGTGATCCTGTGCTCGACACAAGGCTCGGCCCTCTAGACGAGGAGTGGCTTCGCGAAGCGCTCACGGCCCAGGACGGTGTGCACCTCGTCGTACGCGATCCGACTGGGCATCCGGTCGCGCTTCTCGGATGCGTGTGGGATGACTCCGGTGATGCGCATGCCTTCACAGATGTCGCGGTCAATCCCGTGCTCCGCGGTCGCGGGTACGGCCGTCGCGCACTGCGAACGGCCATGGCCGACCCCGCCCATCCCCCGTGTCGCGGATGGCTCGCGTTCGTTGATCCCGACAACGCCGCAGCCTTCGCCTTCTTCGCGCGTTGCGGATGGCAGCACGACGGGACCGATGACGGCATGCACCGCTTTACGATCCAGCTCTGACTCACTCGCGCAGACTCGGCATGCCGTCAACATGTTGACGGCATGACATGTGGTGATTACGATTTATCGACAACATGTTGACGAAAGGTGTTTCATGACATCGCGAGACGGTGATCAAGTGAGCTTGAGCGCGGACTCCCTCGATCTGGCACAACAGGCTTACGCGACGCTTCTGTCTGTCGCTAACAAGGTGGAGCGGTTCGCCGACGAGCAGCATGCTGGCCTGACCGGCAAGCAGTACATGGCGATGCTCGCGGTTCTGCATCTGAAGCCCGAGGACACCTCACTCACGAACATCGCGCACAAGCTCGGCACTTCCAAGCAGAACACTCAACGGATGCTGACGACCATCCAGTCCAAGGGCTACGTCGCCATAACCCCCGCCTCGACGGATCGACGCGCGGTGACCGTCAGACTGACCGAGTTCGGCGCGGAGGTGATGGCGCAAAACGCCGTCATCGGTTCGGCGTTTCTGTCGACATTGTTCGGCAGTTTCAGCAACGAGGAGATTGAGGCCACCTGGCGCCTTCTGATGAAGCTCCACCGTTTCGACGGCGCCGAGTACCAGGGATACGAGGAGGACGTGAGCGACACCTTCGCGGCGAGGTATCCGAACGCAGCCGCGACGATCGGAGCGGACCCGAAGTCTTCTGAGGTACGAGGATGAGCCGCGCAACCCGCACCTTGGGGCCAACGAGCCTGGAGATGATCGCCCGAACGACACGAGGACGGACCGGTATCCAGCTCACCGTCGGACTTCTTAGTCACGACGACACCGCGACTGTGCGGGTATTCGACTCCCTCGGGGAGCGCGACCCGTGGGGCCACCTCTATGAGATCGGCTCCATCACGAAGACGCTCACCGCGTCACTGCTGGCCAAACACGTCGACGAAGGGCGGATGTCGCTGAGCGATCCTCTCGCGCAGCATCTGGAGTGGCTCGATCAGTCCACCTACTCTCCTCCTCTCGAGAGGGTCGCCGCTCACGTCGCCGGATACTCGGCGACCGCGCCGCTCACGCGCCTTCAGTACGCGAGGATCATCCTTGACCTGATCCGCGGTCGGAACCAGAACGTCAACCCGATGGCCGTCAGCGAGGACCGGTTCCGCGACCTCGCGGGAGAGTCGAAGGTCGAGGATCGCGACTACGCCTGGAAGTACTCGAACCTGGGGTACGCACTCCTTGGTTGCGCGGTGAGCAGCGCTGCCGGCGAGGACTACACCGCGGCCATGACCACCTATCTTCGTGACGACCTCAGCCTGCTGAACACCCACGTGGGCACCTCACCTACCCGCAATCTCAACGGGACCACGCGCAAGGGAGACGATTGTGGGAACTGGGACTGGTCGACCGCTGACCAGCAGCTCATGCGGCCCGCCGGCGCGATCAGCTCCACCGCTGACGACCTCCTAAAGTACGCGCGCATCTACATCAACGAGCAGCACGGATACCTCTCGATGCTCCTCTCGCATCGCGCGAACATCTCCCGGCACGACGACATGGCACTCGGCTGGTGGCTCATGAAGAACGACCATCGCGTCATACATCACGGCGGCGGCACAGGAAGCTTCGGCTCCTTCTTGGTCATTGACCTCCGCAGGGGCGCAGCCGCTGTCGTCCTCACAAACCAGCGGCTCGGCCGCGACGCGGAGAGGCGGCTCGGCCAGTCAGTACTGCAGGATGCCCGCGGCTAAGGATACTGGTTGGGTTCCCGCGCTGGCGCCCCGAGGGTGCACGATCACGCGCCCGAAACGCCCGCCGAAACACGGTTCCAGCCCGCCTCTCCGGAAGGCCTTCTAAAAGACCCCTCACACCGCGGCCCAAAAACGATCGTTATTGGTCCGCGCCAGTTCCTCGGCCGCCGGTCCCGTAGTCCGGGTCGCGGGCCTACTCTCCCCTCGTTTCCGCGCGATCGGCCAGGGTGGCTGTGCCGCGGTGCTTCCGCGTGACGGTGCGCCGATCGGCTTCGTCGCGCCACTCGTAGGGCACCCAATCGTCGGCCAGTTCGCGCGGGTTGTGCGCCCAGATCGCGTTGTGAGCTTCGCGCCATGCGGATACCGACCCCCACACGGGCACCGGCACGTTGCATTTGTGCCCCTCGCTCCAGTGGCGGGCAACGGTGCTCTTGGGAACGTTGAGAGCTGCAGCAGTCTCGCGTACGGATAGTCCGGCCTCCCGCGCATCGAACACGGCCATGTGCAGGGTGGTCGCCTCCAACGTGGCAGCAACGCTCGCGCGTTCCCGAGCGATTCGGAACGCTTCGGCCGAACTGATGAACTCCGACATGACTTGCTCCACCGTGTCCCATCGTGGGACACCTCTACTGTCCCGCGGTGGGACAGTAGAGGTCAAGCTGGTCGACATGTGCCCTTGAGGGGTCCCGTAGACATCGTTATTGATCAGCATGCCCTCCGACAGTTCAGCGGGGCCGGAGGCGCCCCCGGGCCCGGTGAGGCTCAGCGGTTCGCCTTGTCCTTCTTGTAGATCGTGATGATGCGAGCCATGACGACTGCGTAGATCGTCAGGACGATCAGACCTCCGACGATCCCCTCGGTCTCGCCAGCGGCGATCGCTACCCCGAGCATTAAGAGCGCGCCGAGCCCCAGGGCGGCCAAGAGGACACTCGTGAGGATCATCATCGTGTGTGCGGATGTTGCGTTCATTTCTGTCTCCTTGTCTGGGTGGCTGGTGCGATAGCAGAGAGACCGAAGTGGCGGAGCGGAGTGCGGGGTCGTAGCGGTGAGCGGACTGAGGAGCGAAGCGACGAGGGAGCATTAAGGAGCGTAGAGCCGGCACGCAGCGACAGAGCGTAGGTATCGTCGCGAAGCACCACGCCATCCAGACAAGGAGACGCCGCGCGAATGCCCCGTCGCGCCTGTAGCTGATTCGACCTCAGGGCGAACAAAGCAACGAAGCTCACGACGCGATTTGGGCGCGCAGTTGCTCTGATGTGACGTTGAGTCGTCGTTTCCCCTTGAGGAAGGGGGCGGGGTCGAGGTGGAGAGCGCGGAGGACGTTCTCGTAGAGGTTCCGCACACGTGGGTTCGCTGCTCGAGCTGTGACGGTCGCATCGTGCTCAATGAGGAGCCGCAGGACTTCTCGTCGAAACTCGGTCGCCTGACCGCGCACGGCTTCCCCGCGGATCTTGCACCGATCCACCCAGTGGTCTGTTGGCACGATCTTCACGCGTCCTCGCCGTTTCTTGAGGGCGAGGGCCAGGTGCGCACGGTCGGTTACGAGCGTTATGGACGCAGCCGGTCGCGCAGCGCGGTGGAGGTACATACCGGCAAGCGAGACCGGGATGACGGCGAGGAGGGTCACGCCGGTGACCGCAGGTGCCACGTCGCCAGCTCGGATGCCTACAGCGATGAGCGCCGCGGCCGCGAGACCGTAAAGCACGAACACGAACTGCTTCCGAAACCAGAGCGACCGGAGCGCTCGACCGTAGACGCTCCATACGTCCCGCCGACGAGAACGCGAAGCTCGGGCACGGTTTTCATCGCGCGGAGACGCGACACGATGTCAGATGCTGCTGTGGGCCTATTGAGAGGTTGAGTCACCGGTTCGGTCTCACGCGGGCACGATCACCTGGTTGCGGACCGGTCGGAGGGTTTCGGACGCGGGCCGGTTGTTCCAGTCGCGTGCCCAGAACAGCGTGGCGATCTCTTCGTGCTCGAGCTGGTCGGCGAGTCGGAGCTCGTGGTCGCGTTCGATGGTGTCGGCGATCCGGTCGCAGGTCTCACGCGATGCGCGTCCGCGCCGTCAGATGAGCTCGTCGACCAGCTGGCGGATGCGCTCGCGGATGTCGTCTCGGATCGGGCGGACGGCGTCGATGCCCTGTCCCGCGGGGTCGTCGAGCTTCCAATCCTCGTAGCGCTTGCCGGGGAAGAACGGGCAGGCATCGCCGCATCCCATCGTGATGACGACGTCGGATGCCTGCACGGCCTCGGTCGTGAGCACCTTCGGGTGCTCGGCGGTGATGTCGATGCCGAGTTCGGCCATCGCCTCGACGGCGACCGGGTTGATCCGATCGGCGGGCAGGGAACCGGCCGAACGGACCTCGATGCGGTCACCCGCGATGTCGCGAAGGAATCCCGCGGCCATCTGCGAGCGTCCCGCGTTGTGCACGCAGACGAAGAGAACGGAGGGCCTGGTGTCGGTCATAGTGCCTCTACTCTCGCGCATCTGCGGCGCGACGGCTGCTTTGGGAGGATGAGAACATGCACGACGCCGCCCCCATCGACCTCGAGACCTGGCCGCGACGGCGGCACTTCGAGCACTACCTCCGCACCGTTCGCTGCACCTACTCGATGACGGTCGAGATCGACGTGACGGACTTCGTCGCGGCGGTGCGCGCCTCCGGGCGTCGCACCTACATCGCGCAAGTCTGGGCGATCGCGTCGATCGTCAACCGTCACCCGGAGTTCCGCATGACGCTCACCGCCGACGGCGCCCCCGCGGTGTGGCCGGAGGTCCACCCGTCGTTCACGATCTTCCACCCCGAGACCGAGACGTTCTCGAGCGTCTCGGCGGCCTTCGACCGCGACTTCGCCGCCTTCCACGATGCCGCGGCCCGGGTGATCGCCGATCACGCCGGCAGCACCGAGCTCTTCCCGCAGGGTCCACCGCCGCCGAACAGCTTCGACGTGTCGAGCCTGCCGTGGACCGACTTCACCGGGTTCAATCTGAACGTCGAGGGCGGCGGGGGCCACCTCGCTCCGATCTTCACGCTCGGGCGCTACGTCGAGCGTGACGGACGGATGCTGCTGCCTATGGCCGTGCAGGTGCACCACGCCGCGGCCGACGGCTTCCACACCGCTCGGCTCGTCAACGACCTGCGCCGGCTCTTCGCCGACGTCGCCTGGCTCGCGGCATGAGCGCGCTGCGCGAGTGGCTGCGCTCGCAGCCCTCGCTGACGGGCACACCTCCGGCGTTCGACACCGACCGGCTCCCCGCATCGCCGGTGACGCTGTTCGAGGAGTGGATCCACCGGGCAGCCGCCGCGGGGGTCACCGAGCCCCACGCCGCGACCCTCGCGACGGTCGACGCCGACGGCATCCCCGACGCCCGCACACTGATCGTCAAAGACGTCGACGACCGCGGCTGGGCGTTCGCGAGCACACGGTCATCCGCGAAGGGCGGGCAGCTGGAAGCGCAGCCCGCAGCAGCTCTGGCGTTCTGGTGGCAGCCGGTCATGCGGGCCGTGCGCGTGCGCGGGCCGATCCGCGAGGCCAGCGCCGAGGACACCGCCGCAGATCTGGCCGCTCGGTCCGAGGCGGCGCGCCGGGATGTCGCCGAGGGCGACTGGGCACTCTGGCGCATCGAGGCGACCAGGGTGGAATTCTGGCAGGGCTCGCTCGATCGGCGTCACATCCGCGTCGTCTACGAGCGCGCGGGGACGGGTTGGCGGCACACGCTCCTCGGAGGTGCAGTATGACCGTCCACTACTCTTTCGCCCCGCCCACGGCCGCCGAGTTCGCGACGCTCTACGCCGAGACGGGCTGGGCCGAGTGGTCGCTCGAAACCTTCGAACGGGCCCTCGCGGGGAGCTGGGTCGTGTGCACGGCGCGTGACGGCGACGGGCACCTGATCGGCCTCGGGCGCCTGATCAGCGACGGCGCGCTGCACGCGTTCGTGACCGAGATGATCGTGGCGACGGCAGCGCGAGGCAGCGGCATCGGGAGTGAGATCCTGCGGATGCTCGTCGCCGAGTCGCGACGGCGCGGCGTACACGACATCCAGCTCTTCGCCGCGCGCGGCCGGGCCGCGTTCTACGAGCGCCACGGCTTCGCTCCCCGCGCGGCCGAGGGCCCGGGCATGGACATCGTCGCCGAGCGCTGACCCGTGACACCCTGCACGCGACGCCCTCGCACGCGGCATCCCGACTGGCCATACTGACGGGCATGGACGCCGTAAACGACTGGCTGCTCACGTGGGGTGACCATCTGTGGACCTGGATCATCCTCCCGGTGGTCGTCGCCCTGGGGCTCTACTTCACGGTCCGCTCCGGCGTCGTGCAGTTCCGCCTCATCCCCGAGATGTTCCGGACGCTGACCGACAAGACCCCGCAGACCGCCGACGGGAAGCCGCAGTCGGTCTCGGCGTT
Source organism: Microbacterium arborescens (assembly GCF_030369635.1). Taxonomy (NCBI): domain Bacteria; kingdom Bacillati; phylum Actinomycetota; class Actinomycetes; order Micrococcales; family Microbacteriaceae; genus Microbacterium; species Microbacterium arborescens. Next base: position 3,142,057 of record NZ_CP128474.1, read on the forward strand.
CCAGGCCTTCACCATCTCGGCGGCCTCGCGGGTGGGGGTCGGCAACATCGCGGGTGTCGGCACCGCCATCGCGGTCGGCGGCCCCGGCGCGGTCTTCTGGATGTGGGTGATGGGCTTCGTAGGCGGCGCGTCGAGCTTCATCGAGTCGTCGCTGGCTCAGCTGTTCAAGACCCGCGACCGCGGGAGCTTCCGCGGCGGACCGGCGTACTACATGCAGCGTGGGCTGGGCGCCCGCTGGCTCGGCATCCTGTTCGCCGTCATCCTGATCGCCTGCTTCCCATTCGCCTTCAGCTCGTTGCAGGCCAACACGATCGTGGCCACGATCAGCGCCACGGTCGGCTCGAGCGCCGGCGACCTGCCCTGGCTGACATGGGTCATCGGCGTCGGCCTCGCCGGGCTGACGGGTCTCGTCGTGTTCGGCGGGGTCCGGCGCATCGCATCGGTGACGCAGCTGCTCGTGCCGATCATGGCCGTCGGGTACCTCGTGATCGGCGTGATCGTCGTGGTGCTGCACCTCGATCGCATCGGCCCGGTGTTCGCCGAGATCTTCACCTCGGCCTGGGGTTTCAACGAGGTCGTCGGTGCGACGTTCGGCTACATCGTGCTCACCGGCGTGAAGCGCGGCATGTTCTCGAATGAAGCGGGGCTCGGCTCAGCCCCCAACGCGGGCGCGAGCGCCGCTGTCACCCATCCGGTCAAGCAGGGCCTCGTGCAGACCCTCGGTGTCTACTTCGACACCTTCCTCGTCTGCACGGTGACGGCGTTCATCATCCTGGTGTCCGTCCCCGACCTGGCCGGGGCCTCACGCGGCATCGACCTGACGCAAGGAGCGCTCGTCGACACGCTCGGCGGCTGGTCGAGCATCGCCCTGAGCGTCATCATCTTCCTGCTCGCGTTCTCGTCGATCCTCGGCAACTACTACTACGGCGAGTCGAACATCGAGTTCATCTCCGCCGACCGCGGCCTGCTGACGGCGTACCGGGCGCTCGTCGTCGTCGCGGTGCTGGCGGGATCCGTCTCCAGCGCCGATGTCGTGTGGAATTTCGCCGATGGGGTTATGGGCGTGATGGCGCTGACGAACCTCGTCGCGATCGCGCTGCTGTCGGGCATCGCGTTCCGCCTGCTCCGGGATTACACCGAGCAGAGGCGGGCGGGCCTCGACCCCGTGTTCACGCGGGGACGACTGCCCGACATCCGCGGCATCGAATGCTGGGAGGACGAGCTCACCGTGACGGGACCCGTCGCGGTGCGGGTGCGCGCACGGCAGGCGGCCAAGCACCGCGACCACCTGCGCGAAGGCCGATGACAGGTCGCTGCGACCTTTCGCGCCCCACCGATCGCGACCGACACGCTTCGCATTTCCGCGCGAGCCCCCGCGCGACGGGGCGGTTCCCGACAGGATGAGGGGATGCCGCGCGTGACCCCGACGCCCCGAACCGCCACCGCCCGAGGCCCGTACGCCAAGAGCGCGCGCACCCGCACGCTGATCCTCGATGCGGCGTTCGCCGTGTTCGCGAGCGCGGGCTACCGCAAGGGGTCGCTCCGTGAGATCGCCGAACGCGTCGACATGAGCGAGGCCGGTCTCCTGCACCACTTCCGCAACAAGGCCGAGCTGCTGCTCGCCGTACTCGACCACCGTGACGAGCTCGCGCGCAGCAGGTTCGCGTTCGAGCAGCACGCGGGGCGCGGTGCGCTCGACGACCTCATCGCCCTCGCCGACTACAACTCCACGATCCCGGGCGTCATCGAGCTGTTCTGCACCCTGTCGGCCGAAGCGACCTCGCCCGACCACCCGGCTCATGACTTCTTCCGCAAGCGCTACGAGAACAGCCGACAGATCGTGGTCGATGCGCTCAGCGTCATCCGGGCCGAGGGCGGTCTGCGCGACGGCGTCGACATCCCCAGTGCCGCGGCCCGGTCGATCGCGGTGTGGGACGGGCTCCAGATCCAATGGCTGCTCGACCGCACCGCGCTCGACATGGCCGATGAGCTGCGCGCCTGCTTCGACGAGTTCCTGATCGAGGACCTGGCCCCGCCGCGGCGCGCCCTGCCGGGCCCCGTCGAGTCGCCAGGAACGGCGGATGCGGGGGGCACCGCACCCGCGGATTCTGGCGAGTCGACGAGCGAGCTCAGGATGCCGGAGAGAACCCGATCAGCCAGGTGAGACCGTAGCGGTCTCTGACCTGGCCGTCGTAGTCGCCCCATGCCCGGCGCTGCAGGGGATCGATCACCGCTCCGCCGTCAGCCAATGCGTCGAACCATCGACGCGACGCCCCCTCGTCGCCGGCTCCGAGGAGCGCGAGCATGACCCCCGCCATCGTCGGCGGTGCGGCAGCCGTCGGATCATCGGCACCGAAGAGGTCGACCGGTCCGCGCAGCTCGCCGTGCGCGATGAGTTCGGGCGCACCGTCATCCCGACCGAAGTCGGCGTACGTGTGGAGCTGGAGCTCGCCCCCGAACACCGACCGGTAGAAGCGGAGCGCGTCGGCGGCGTCGGCGGCGAAATGGATGTACGGCACCGGAGCGGGCATGCCCGAACGGTACGCCCCAACCGCGGTCCGCGCCACCGTCAACTCGCCAGAAAACGTGGATGCCGGGCACGCCCGACCCGCAGAACCTGGCGACTCGACGTCAGGAGGACGGGGCGGGAGCCGCGGTCGATTCGCGCCAGACCACATGCTGCAGCGGATCGGTGGCGGCCGGCGGGTCTTCACCCCGCATGAGAGCGATGAGGCGGTCGGCGGTCCGGCGCCCGAGCTCGACGTAGTCCATCGAGACGCTCGTGAGGGAGGGCATCTGGAAGGCGCTGGTCGGCGAGTCGTCCCACCCCGTCACACTGACGTCGCCCGGGACCGCCCACCCTCGTTCGAGCGCTCCGCGGATGACGCCGGTGGCGATGAAGTCGTTCGCGGCGATGACGGCGAGCGGAAGCGAGGCCTCGCCGAGCGAACGGATCGCGTCGAGCCCCGACTGCGCACTCCAATCACCCTCGACGACGCCGACGGACTCCACTCCCAGCCGGGCGACCGTCGCTTCGTAGGCCCGACGCCGCGCGTCCGCCGAGGGGTAACTCCGCGCACCCGTGATGTGCAGGAACCGCTGGTGCCCGAGCTCGGCGAGCCGCTCCACCATGCTCTCGAGCGGGTGGACGTCGAGCATCTCCCCCGAGACGCGCATGTCGTCGTCGAACTCCTCGAGCGTCAGCACCGGCACGTTCGGGTCGACACGCGCCAGATCGTCACCGGGGACGGGCGCATAGCAGAGGATGCCCTCGAACTGACGGGAGTCGATCATCTCCAGCAGTCGCGGTCGACGCTGATCCGGCGCGTTGGGGATGCTCTGAACCTCCACCTCGTACCCGGCGGCTCGGGCGCGTTCGATCGTGCCGGCGATGAGCGGGGCCGAGTGGAACGCGGTGATCGGCAGCACCGCTGCGAGCCGGCCCGTCCGCGTCGTGCGCATCGAGCGAGCGGCGAGGTTCGGCCGGTAGTCGATCTCGCGAGCCGCCTCGAGCACGCGTTCACGTGTGGCGGCAGAGATGCCCGCGCGTCCCGTGAACACCTGCGAGACCGTGGACTGCGAGACTCCCGCGCGGGCGGCGACGTCGCGGCTCGTGGGCCGTTTCCCCATGACTGCCTTTCTTGGCATGGACTCTATCGACGTTCGTCGGCATCATCCTACTACCGACAACTACTACGTATTAGTCAATATGGCAGGACCTACCGGCGCGACCAGAGCGACGACGATCCTGCGCACCGCCATCAGAGAGGATGCGTGGCCGATGAGCATCGCCGAACTGCGACGCATAGCCCGAACGACCGGCAGCGCTGACAAAGAGCGACGGCGGATCCCACTCCCCGACAACAAAGCGGCTGTGCTGTTCCTCGCACCATTCGCCATTGGCGCGGTTGCATTGACGCTCGGGCCGATCATCATGTCGCTCTACCTGTCGTTCACCGACTACAACCTGCTGCAAGACCCCGGATGGGTCGGGCTCGCCAACTACGAGCGCATGCTGACGGACACGCGGCTGCACACCTCCCTCGCCGTCACCTTCACGTACGTCGTCGTGGGGGTGCCCCTGCAACTGGCGATCGCGCTCCTCCTCGCGGTGGTGCTCGACAAGGGGATGCGGGCGCTTCCGTTCTACCGCTCCGCGTTCTACCTCCCGAGCCTGCTGGGGACGTCCGTCGCGATCGCCATGCTCTGGCGATTGATCTTCGGCGCAGACGGACTCTTCAACTCCCTGCTCGGCTTCGTGGGAATCGAGTCGCACACCAGTTGGATCGGCAGCCCCGACACCTCCCTGAGCACCATCATCCTGTTGCACGTCTGGACGTTCGGCTCACCGATGGTGATCTTCCTCGCGGGCCTGCGGCAGATCCCGGGCGAGCTATACGAAGCCGCTGCCGTCGATGGCGCCCATGCCTGGTCGCGGTTCCGCGCGATCACGCTTCCGCTCCTGACTCCGATCATCTTCTTCAACCTCGTCCTCGCCGTCATCAACTCCTTCTCGGCGTTCACGCAGGCCTTCGTCGTGTCGGGCGGGTCAGGCGGACCCGCGGACTCGCTGCTGTTCTACACGCTTTACCTCTACCAGGAAGGATTCGGGGCCTTCCGCATGGGCTACGCCTCGGCTCTCGCCTGGCTTCTCCTGCTCATCATCGGCGCCGTCACGGCGATCAACTTCTGGCTCTCGAAGTACTGGGTGCACTATGACGACTGAAACCCTCATCACCGGCCGACCGGCCCGCACGCGGGGAGAGCGAGCTGCCCGCCCCGGCGGCGCCTCGCGCGCACGGCTGCGCGGCATCCTGCGCCACGCTCTCATGCTCGCGGTGGTCGTGGGCTCGCTCTACCCCGTCCTCTGGATGGTGGTGAGCTCGCTACGGCCCGACGGCAGCATCTTCGGCAACCCCTCGCCCATCCCGACCGACTTCGTCTGGGAGAACTACGCCTACGGCTGGACCGCTCTCGGCGCTCCGTTCGGACAGTACATCGCCAATTCGCTCCTGGTCGTCGTGGGCTCGATCATCGGCAACCTGTTCAGCTGCTCGCTCGCCGCGTACGCCTTCGCCCGATTGCGGTTCCGTTTCCAGCGGACGGCCTTCGTGTACATGCTGGCAACGCTGATGCTCCCGATCCACGTCGTGATCGTGCCGCAGTACATCCTGTGGGCGCAGGTCGGTCTCACGGACTCGTTCTGGCCGCTGATCGTGCCGAAGTTCCTCGCAACCGACGCGTTCTTCATCTTCCTCATGGTGCAGTTCATCCGCGGACTGCCGCGCGAACTGGATGAAGCGGCGCGGATCGACGGCGCCGGGCATGCCCGCATCTTCTTCCAGATCATCCTGCCGCTCATGGTTCCGGCGCTGGCGACGACGACGATCTTCACGTTCATCTGGGTGTGGAACGACTTCTTCTCGCAGCTGATCTTCCTCACGAGCCCCGACAACTACACGGTGCCGATCGCGCTGCGGTCTTTCATCGACGCGCAATCGTCATCGTCGTTCGGCGCGATGTTCGCGATGAGCGTCGTCTCGATCGTCCCGCTGATCATCGTCTTCGCCTTCGGCCAGCGGTTCCTCATCCGCGGCATCGCCACAAGCGGGCTGAAGTGACCCGCGCATCCCGCAGAACAACCCGAAACAGGAGTGTCATCATGCACGTACCGAAACGTCTGATCGCCGGCATCGCCGCCGGCGCCGCTGCTCTGCTGGCCCTCTCCGGATGCGGCGTCGGCAACCGAGCCGCCTCGACCGAGCTCAGCGACGGCCCGGTCACCCTACGCATGGCGTGGTGGGGCGGCGACAGTCGCCATGAGCGCACGCAGCAGGTCATCGATCTCTTCGAGGCGAAATACCCGAACATCACCATCGTCCCCGAGTTCTCCGACTGGAGCGGCTACTGGGAGAAGCTCGCAACCGCAACGGCGGGCAAGAACGCCGCGGACGTCATCCAGATGGACGAGCTCTATCTCTCGTCCTACGCCGCGCGAGGAGCGCTCAGCGATCTCGACGCTCTGCGCATCGACACCGCCGGCCTCGACGACTCGGTCCTCCGGATGGGGCGCTACGACGAGCGCCTGTACGCGATCCCGATCTCGACATCGAGCACGGCGCTCCTGGTCAACACGGATCTGCTCGACAGCATCGGCGTGCCTCTGCCCGACCACACGCAGTCGTGGACGTGGGACGAGTTCGATACCTGGGCCCAGACCGTCACGGATGCCGCACCGGCCGGGGTCTACGGCACGAGCGTCCTCTCCGGCAGCTGGCAGCTGCAGCTGTTCGCGCGTCAGGTCGGCGAGCGGCTGTACGACGGTGACGAGGTCGCGGTCTCGGCCGAGACGGTCGCCGACTTCTTCCGGACGAGCCTCGACCTGACACGAAGCGGGGCGTCGGCTCCGGCGTCGGTGTGGTCGGAGACCAGCTCGCTTCCGCTCGACCAGTTGCCGTTCTCGGTCGGGACGGCAGCGTCGTTCTTCGCGCCGGCGACCCTGATCTCGGCCTACGCGAAGGCATCGGGCGCGAACATCGAGCTCGTACCGATGCCGAACCACGACGACGGCGAACCCACGTTCGACTACTTCAAGCCGGGAATGTACTGGTCGATCTCGTCGCAGTCGCGGCATCCCGCCGAGGCCGCCGCGCTGGTGGACTTCCTGCTGAACGACCCCGAGGCGACGAAGGTCATCGGCAGCGAGCGAGGCCTGCCCGCGAGCACGAGGAACCTCGATCTGATCAAGCCCGGCCTCACCTCCGAAGAGGCTGAAGCCGTGGCCTACTCGGAGTCGCGGGTTCCCGTGCTCGGCGCCGCCCCCGCGCCGCCGCCACTGGGCACATCCGATGTCGACGCGATCTTCTTGCGATATCTCCAGGAGGTGATGTTCGAGCGCACGACACCGGAGACCGCCGCGACGGGGTTCATCGCCGACGTCCAGGCGTCGATCGACGCCGCGAACTGAAACTCCCGGCGCGCGCTCGTCGACTCGCCAGGATGCGCGGATGCGGCGGGCAGGAGTCGGGGGTCATCGGGTCAGGGCGCGGGTCCAGGTCGGGCGGTGGCGGTCGACGAAGTCGCGGACGGCGGCCCAGTGCTCGCCGTGCCCCTCGACGTACATCGTGGCCCACGGTTCGCGGCCCGACCGGTGCGAGCTCTCGAGAAGGGCGTGCATCGCCGCGACGCGCGCGCTCATCGTCTCGGGCAGCTGCGCGCGGAGCGCGGCCGGGGCCTCGTAGCCGTCGACGAACGAGCGCAGCCGCTCGGCGGCCACCGCGGGATCCTCCCCGGGGTCGCCGAGGGCGAAGGACTGGGCCGCGTAGGCGAGATCCCACGAGCGTGTGCTGGGGGCCGCAGCATCCCAGTCGATGAATACCCAGCGCTCGCCCAGCACCAGATTCCAGGGCGCGAGGTCGTTGTGGCACACCAGCTCGTCGCCCGGAGCGGTGATCGCCGTCTCCCAGATCGCGTCGGCGGGAGCGACGAACACCGCCGCGGCGTCGTGGATGCGGCGCACGAGCGCGCCCACGCGATGCAGCTGAGCGAGGCCCATCGGGCCGGCGTCGATCGCGAGCACGCCGTCGACGAACTCGGTCACCTGCCGACCGGCCTCGTCGCGCCCGCGGGGCTCGGGAGCGTCGACGCCCTGCGCGCGGAGCGCCTCGACGAAGGCGATGACGCTGGGGGTCGACGCCGTCCATGTCTTGCGCACGGTGTCGCCGACCCGCACCACGCTGCCGCTCGCATTGCCGCCTTCCAGCGGCTCTTCGCCATCCCCGTTCAGCACGCCCCCGAGCGTATGTCTCCGCCCAGAGAACCGTCGAGTCGCCGGAAAGTGCGGATGCGGGCACCCCGGGATCCACAGTTCGTGGCGAGTCGACGGGAGGAGGGCCGGGTCAGGCGGCGAAAGGGATCAGGCGGACGGTCTGGCCGGGACGCAGGTCGTCGACGATCCCGCGGTACGGCGCGGCGACCTCGCCGATGCGCGCCTGGCCCGCGTCGAGCGGACGATCGGTGCGCATGAGATGGACCTCGCCCCGGTACCGCCCATAGGCGTCGAGGTCGACCTGCAGGCTGCCGCGCTCACGCGAGTCCGCGTTGCGGGTGCGGGACGGACGTATGCCGCCGCGTGTCTCGTCCAGCCGGAACGCCGCCGCCGCATCCTCGACCCGCAACCGCCAGGGCCGCTCCAGCAGGACGGATGCCGCGGCGTCCAGCCCCACGACCGGGAGCGTCACCGTGCCCGTCGCCTCGAACTGCGCGATCCAGTCCGCGTGGTCATCGGCGACCACGCCCTCGGCGCAGACGACGACCGCCTCGGGAACGAGCCGCCGCAGCTGCACGTACGAACGCCACGCGTTGCGGTGCCGCTGCTCCTCGAGCGTCGGCAGCCCGAGGTGCAACGGCGCCCGCAGCTCGCCCTCGCCGGGGATGAACGCGAGAACCGGCATCCCCCGGTCGAGGAACAGCCGCGACTGCGTCACGAGGAACGACGCGGTCAGCCCGGTCTCGGGTCGCGGATAGAAGTTGTGCCATCCCCAGACGGGCAGTCCCGCCAACTCGTCGAGGAAGGCCGCGTCGACCGTGCTCGCGTTGACGGCGATCCGGCATCCCGACGCCTCGGCGACCCGACGGATCTCGTCGGCTCCGAAGCCGTAGTCGAGCCGCAGCGCCGTGATGCCCCGGCGTGACAGCCACCCCCATCCCTCGTCACCGGCGACGACGTGCTCGAGCGCGACGGGCGAGACGTCGGCGCAGAAGGTCACGCCATCGTCGTCGTGCGCCGCACGCAGCACCTCGCCGAAGGCGGCGAGTTCACCCGTGTCGACCATGTGCAGCGAGGTGAACAGCATCCGCTCGTCGCCGGAGCCGGCCGGCGCCGGGCGCGGTGCCGTCGCGAGCACCTGGTCGATGACGGCCCGCCGAGTGGCGGCGGCATCCGTGGGGTAGATCGAGAACAGCATGCGGACGCTCCTGTCTCAGCCGAGCCGCTCGACCATGTGCTCTTTGAACCCGAAGAACCAGGTCAAGACGAAGCCCATGATGTACGAGATCACGAGGCCGCCGACGTACCAGAGCCACGCGCCGTTGGTGATGACCGCAGTCATGAGCACGCCCGAGAGGCCCAGCGCCCCGGCACCGAATCCGCCGGAGGCCTGGATGCCGAAGGCGACGAAGGCGCCACCGAAGCCACCGCCGAGGCACGCGGTGATGAGCGGGTAGAACAGCGGCAGCGAGACGCCGTAGATGAGGGGTTCGCCGACGCCGAGCACACCGATCGGCAGGGCGGCGCGGATGATGTTCTTCAACCGGGTGCTCTTGGTCTTGAGGAAGATCGCGATCGCCATGCCGACCTCGCCGGCGCCGGCCATCGCGAGCACCGGAAGCAGCTCGGTGAAGCCGTGGTCGGTGATGAGCTGCGCGTGGATCGGCGTCAGGCCCTGATGGATGCCGAGCATGACGAGCGGCAGGAACAGCGACGACAGCAGGTATCCGCCGATGACGCCGCCGCGCTCGAGCGCGAAGTCGATGAGCAGCCAGTTGATGCCCTGCATGAGCAGACCCGAGATCGGCATGATCACGAAGATGCAGATGACGGCTCCGACGAGGAGCGTGACGACCGGGACGACGAAGAGGTCGGCCCAGGCCGGGACGCGCTTGCGGATCCACTTCTCGATCACGGTGAACAGCCACGCCGTCACCATGACGCCGATGATGCCACCGAGCGCCGGCTTCAGCTCGCCGAACAGCGGGAGCACGAGCGGCTGGGCAGGAGTGACCGTGCCGTCGGCGGCGGTCGTCGCGGCGATGCCGGCGAGCGCCGGGAGGTACGAGATGGCGCCGGCGATGAGGCCGAGCACCGGAGTGCCGCCGAACTCCTTCGCCGTGTTCAGTCCCACGATCAGGTTGAGCGAGGCGACGACGATCGTGCCGAGCGCAGCGAACACCAGGAACCACGGGTTGGCGGCGACGCCGGGATCGATGAGCTTCCAGATGTTGCCGATCGCCACGACGAGTCCGCACGCGATGAACCCGGGGATGATGGGCACGAAGATGTTCGCGATGTGACGGAAGAGCCCGTGCACCCGCGAGGTATGCCGCGACTTCACCTTCTGCGTGTTCTCCTGCTGGAGCGTGCGCAGGTCGGTCACCGCGTCGACGGGCTCACCGCCGCCGGATGCCCGCGCGCCTGTGGCCCGGCTCCCCGCCGCGGCCGCCGCGATGTCGGCCACCTCGTCGTCGGGATCGTCGACGGGGGCCTCGGCGGGGGCATCGACGACCTCGGCGAAAGCGTCGCGCAGACGCTGCGCGTGACCGGGACCGACGACGACCTGCAGCTGCGGGCCGTCGACGACGCCCATCACGCCGGTCAGACGCCGGAGCGCCGCGACATCCGCCTTCGAGGGGTCGTGCAGGTTCAGCCGCAGGCGCGTCATGCAGTTGGTGTACGAGGCGATGTTTCGCGAGCCGCCGACGAGCGGCAGGATCTCCTCGCTGAGTTCGGGGTAATCCACGGTGATTCCTTCCGGCGGACGGGGTTCGGGTGTCGGGTGCTGGGGTATGTGCTGGTGGGGGCGCTGGGGTCAGTCTCGGCTGCGCACGGCCTCGCGCACGAAGCCCGCGCCCGCGCTGAGCCTCTCGCGCGCGGTCGCCGCGTCGACGTCGCAGAGGATGGCGACGATCGCCGTCTTGGCGTGGCCGTCGGCCTCGTCGAGGGCGCGGCGAGCAGTCGCTGCGTCGCATTCGGTCGCGGCCTGGACGATGCGGACGGCGCGGGCGACGAGCTTCTCGTTGCTCGGGCGCACGTCGACCATGAGGTTGCCGTAGACCTTGCCGAGACGCACCATCGTCGTCGTCGAGATCATGTTGAGCACGAGCTTCTGACTCGTGCCCGCCTTGAGCCGCGTCGAGCCCGTGAGCACCTCGGGGCCGTTGTCGATCTCGATCGCGACGTCGGCGTGGGCGCTGATCTCGGCGCTCGGGCTGCACGAGATCGCGACCGTCGCGGCGCCGACGCGGCGGGCCTCGTCGAGTCCGCCGAGCACGTACGGCGTGCGACCGGATGCCGCGATGCCGACGACGACGTCGCGCTCGGTGAGCCCGATGCCGGCCAGGTCGTCTGCGCCGAGCTCGCGGGAGTCCTCGGCGCCCTCGATCGCGCGGAACATCGCCTCGTGACCACCGGCGAGGAGGCCCACCACCTGCGCGGGGTCGGTACCGAACGTCGGCGGGCACTCGGCGGCATCCAGCACCCCGAGGCGGCCGCTCGTGCCGGCCCCCTGGTAGACGAGGCGTCCGCCGGACGAGAGCGCGGCGACGGCGAGGTCGACGGCTCGGGCGATCTCGGGAATGGCCGCCGAGACCGCGCCGGCCACGCCGGCATCCTCGTCGTTCATCACACGGAGGATCTCGTCGACGGACATCGCGTCGAGCTCGCCGGTGAGCGGGTTGGGCGTCTCGGTGGCGGGGGTGGGGTGCGCGGTGGTCACGGATGCTCCTCGTCGATGCGCGGCGGCGTGCGCGAGCGTGGCACGTTGTTTCACACAGAGTGCTCTTGGCGGCATCTTTTGTCAACATCTGTGGAAGACTGAACCGACTTCCCGAGGAGGCACATGGACGGCGACGTCCTCGAAGCGACCCGCGCGATCATCCCCCGTCTGCGCCCGGCCGAGGTGCAGGTGGCTCGCGCGGTTCTCGACGACCCCTCGTTCGCCGTGTCGGCGACCGTCACGACCCTCGCCGAACGCGCGTCGGTGTCACAGGCATCGGTCGTGCGCTTCGCGAAGAGCCTCGGCTTCGCCGGGTACCCCTCGTTCCGGGTCGAGCTCGCGCAAGAGGTGTCGCGCCGCGCGATGGAGCTCGAGCGCTCGAACATCGCCGAGGGCGAGCTGAACCCGTCGGACTCACCCGCCGAGATGGTCGCGAAGGTCGCATTCCACGAGGCGCGCACGATCGAGCAGACCGGGCGGATGCTCGACCTCGACGCCCTCGAGCGCATCGCCCACGCCATCGCCGGCAGCGAGCGGGTCGTCACCTTCGGCGTCGGCGCATCGGGCCTCGCCGCCGCCGACCTCGCCCAGAAGCTGCAGCGCATCGGCATCATGTGCCTGAGCTCCCACGACACGCACGTCCAGCTCGTGCACGCCGCCCTCGCAGACGCGCGCACCACGGCGATCGCGTTCTCGTTCAGCGGCGGCACGATCGACGTGCTGCGAGCCGTCGAGATCGCCTCCGACGCCGGAGCCTTCACGGTCGCGATCACCAACGACACCGAGTCGCCGCTCGCCGCCGCGGCATCCGCCACCCTGCGCACCCCGGCACGCGAGGCGACGCTGCGCGCCGCGGCACTCGCGAGCCGGATGGCGCAGCTCGCGGTCGCCGACTTCGTCTTCATCCGCGTCGCCCAGCTGCGCTACCCCGACCTCGATGCGGCGCTCAGCGCGACCCGCGCCGCCGTCGGCGCCCAGCACCTGAGGTGACCCACCCCGGTCGACTCGCCAGAAGGCGTGGGTCCAGGGGCACCGGCATCCACATCTTCTGGCGACTCGACGTATGAGCTGAGCAGGGACCGGGGTCAGGGGTGGAGGACGCCGTCGACGCGGCGGGGGATGTCGAGCGGGTTGGCCTCCTGAAGCGCGGCGGGCAGCAGCGCATCGGGCACGTTCTGGTACGCCACCGGCCGCAGGAACCGGGTGATCGCGGCGGTCCCGACCGACGTCGTCCCGACCGCGGTCGTCGCGGGGTACGGGCCTCCGTGCTGCTGCGCCCACGTCACCGAGACACCGGTCGGCCACTGGTTCCACAGCACCCGGCCGGCCTTCGTCGCGAGCACCGGAAGCAGCTCGCGGGCCACCGCATCGCCCTCTTCGGCGACGATCGTCGCCGTCAGCTGCCCCTCGAGCAGCTTCGCGACGGCCACGAGCTGGGCGTCGTCGTCGTACTCGGCGACGAGCGCCGCCGGGCCGAACATCTCCGACACCAGGGCATCGGGGTCGGCGATGACGGCCGCCGCGGTCGTCCGCAGCAGCGCCGGCGCCGGAGCGAGGTCGGCGTCGTCGCCCGATGCGGGCGTTCGGGTGAGCACCTCGACCCCGTCGTGCCCCGCGGCGGCATCCAGTGCCCGGCGGAAACCCGCGGCGATCGAGTCGTTCAGCAGCGGCGCGGGCTCGGGCAGCACGACCGAGGCGAGCGCGTCGATCACCCCTGAACCCGCGGGCACGAGCAGCAGCCCGGGCTTCGTGCACAGCTGCCCCGCGCTGCCGACGACGGAGGCGACGAACTGCTCGGCGATCTCCGCCGCCCGCGACTCGGCGGCTCCGCGCGAGACGAACGCGGGGTTCACGCTGCCGAGCTCGCCGTAGAACGGGATCGGCTCGGGCCGCGCCATCGCGATGTCGAACAGCGCACGCCCGCCGGCGATCGACCCGGTGAACGCGGCGGCGCGGACGTCGGGATGCCGCAGGGCATGCACCCCGGCATCCGTCCCGTGGATGACCGTGAAGACGCCCGCGGGCGCTCCCGCCGCCGCGAGGGCCGCGGTGACGATCTCGCCCGTCAGCTGCGACAGGTGCGGATGGCCCGGGTGGGCCTTCAGCACGACGGCGTTCCCCGCAGCGAGCGCGCTCGCGGTGTCGCCGCCGGCGACCGAGAACGCGAACGGGAAGTTGCTCGCGGCGAAGACGAGAACCGTGCCGATGCCCTCGAGCTGGCGACGGATGTCAGGGCGCGGCGCCCCCATCGGATAGTCGGCGACCGCGTGATCGATGCGCGCATCGAGCCAGGAACCCTCGGCCAGCACCTCGGCGAACAGGCGCAGCTGGAACGTCGTGCGCTTCAGCTCGCCCCGCAGCCGCGCCTCGGCGAGGTGCGTCTCGCGACCGGCGAGCAGCACCAGGTCGTCGGCGCGCGCGTCGAGCCCCTCGGCGACCGCCCGCAGCGCCTCGCCCCGGACGGCGATCGAGGCCGCACGCCAGGCCGATGACGCGTCGGCGGCGAGCCCGACGAACGCGTCGACCTCGGCGATCGGGGTATCGGCGACGGGCGTCGCGGTGGCGGGGGATGCTGCGGTGGTCATGAGCTTTCCTTCCGGGGAGACAGGTCTGCGGGGTCGGGGAGGTCTGCGAGCGCGGCGAGGTCTGCGACGCGGATGGGCGTGCCGATGGGCCGGCGGACGAGGGGCTCGACGTCGCCGGGCCGCCGGGGCCGGCCGGTCTCCTGCTCGACGAGGCACGAGAGCGCGAAGCCGCACACCCGCCCCTGGCACATGCCCATGCCCGGACGTGCGGTCACGCGCACATCCCGCGCGTCGTCGGCGGCGAGGTCGGTCACCGTGGCCCGCACGGCCGACAGCGGCACCTCCTCGCACCGGCAGACGAGGGTGTCGTCGCGCAGCCAGGTCGCCCACTCCTCGGGCACGGGGCTCGCCCGGTGCATCCCGACGGCGAAGCTCCGACCGCGCGCGATCCGGCGGCGCAGGCGTCGCGCCGTCGCGGTCGGCACCGCGAGCCCGGCGTCGACGGCGGCCGCGAGCCCGGCCAGCTCGCCCTCGGCGCACGACTGCACGGCGCCGCCGATGCCGGTCGCCTCGCCGGCGACGTACAAGCCGGGCACGCTCGTGCGCTGGTCGACGTCGACGACCGCGACGAGCGATCCGTCCACGTCGATGCGGGTCTCGGCCCCGGCGCCGACGACGAGCTCGATCTGCGGGGTGAAGCCCCAGCCGAAGGCGACGAGGTCGACGTCGAGGGTGCGCTGCGTGCCCGGTCGCACCCGCCCGGCGGCATCCACGCGCGCGATCGTCGCACCGGTCACGCGCCCCTCCCCCGTGACCTCCGTGACGACGGTGCGCGTGCGGAGCGGGATGCGTTCGCGCACGAAGGTCGTCGCGTAGCCGACGCCCTCGACGAGCTTGCCCGGTTCCTGCAGCGCTCGGAGCGGCGTGGCGGCCCAGCGCGAGAGCGCATTGGCCTCGCAGACGGCGACGACCTCGACTCCCGCCCGCGCGAGTCCCGCGGCGACGGAGAGCAGGAACGGCCCCGTGCCCGCGACGACGGCGCGGCGCCCGGCCGCCACCTGATTGGCCTTGAGCATCGCCTGCACGCCGCCCGCGGCCATGACGCCGGGCAGCGTCCACCCGGGCACCGGCAGCTGACGGTCGTAGGCGCCGGGTGCGAGGACCACCCGCTCGGCGCGGACCGTGCGGTCGGCCGCCGCCACCGCATCCGCGCCGGCGACGGCCGTCGTCCGCAGCGAGAACCCGGAACCCGCCTCGCGGTCGATCCGCCACACCTGTCGCCCGGCCCGGTGGACGATGCCTCCGGAGCGGAGCTGACGGTGAAGCCGGTCGCGCAGTCCCCGGTAGTGCTCCCAATGATGGTGACCGGTGTGCTCGGGTTCGGTGAACGCGTCGAGGTGCCGTTCGTCGGGGTGGCGCCAGTACTGCCCGCCCGTCTGCATGCCCGCGTCGACGAGCACGACCCGCAGTCCGGTCTCGGCGGCGGCGACGGCGGCCGACAGCCCCGCCGGGCCGGCCCCGACGACGGCGAGGTCGACGTCGACAGCGCGGTTCTCGACGCTCACGACTCCGCCCCGTCCGGCGCGGGCAGCGGCAGGGGCGCGCCGGGGTCGTCGCTGCGGACCTCCTGCCCCGGCCGTGCGGGCGTGACGCAGGCACGCTGCGAGCGCTGCCCGTCGACGTTCAGCAGGCAGTCGTAGCAGACGCCGATGCCGCAGAAGAGCCCCCGAGGCTCGCCGCTTCCCCGTGTGGCCCGCCACGACACGACACCGGATGCCGCCAGCGCGCCGCCCACCGTCTGACCAGGGCGGAACGGTACCGAGACGCCGTCGAAGTCGAAGGCGTTCGCGCTCGTCATCTCCGCGCTCATGCCGCAACCCGCTCCGCGAAGCGCTCGGGCCGGAAGGCGTCGAGCGGAAGGTCCGTCGGTTCCCCGCAGAGCGCCTGCACGATGAGGGCCGCGGTGCCCACCGAGAGCCCGATGCCCGCGCCCTCGTGGCCGGCGGCATGCCAGAGCCCCGGGAGGCGCGCGTCGGGACCGATGACCGGCAGGTGGTCGGGGCAGTACGGCCGGAAGCCCGAGTACGTCCGCAGGATCTGCACGTCGGCGAGCACCGGGAACAGCTCGGCGCCTGCGCGCGCGACTCGCCCGACCGCCTCGGCCGAGAACGACGAGTCGAAGCCGACGCGTTCGCGGCTCGCGCCCATGAGGATCGTGCCGCTCGGGGTGCCCTCCACGACGGACGAGACCTGGAGCCCCGCATCCGACGACGCGACGTTCTGCACGTACTCGGCGGCGTACACCTTGTGCCGCACCGTCACCGGGACCGGCTCGGTCACCAGCACGAAGCCCCGCCGCGGCAGGACGGGCAGCTCGAGGCCCGCGAGCGCGGCGATCTCGCCCGCCCAGGGACCGGCGCAGTTGACGACGACGCCCGCATCGATGACGCCGGCGCTCGAGTCGATGCCGATCGCGCGCCCGGCGCGGACGCGGATGCCGGTGACCGTCACGCCCGTCAGCAGCCGGGCTCCGCGGTCGCGGGCAAGCCGCAGCAGATGATGCGCGGCGAGCACGGGTTGCACCTGCGCGTCGTCCGGGTAGTAGACCCCGCCCGCCATAGCGGGGTTCAGGTAGGGCTCGATACCGTGCAGTGCCGCGATGTCGGGGACGTCGTCGGCTCGGATGCCGAGTGAGCGCTGGTGATTGGCGAGCGCGTCGAGGGCCGTCTTCCCTCCCTCGCTCGCCGCGACGACGAGTCCGCCCTTGGCCTCGAACTCCCACCGCGATGCGTGTTCGGCGAGCTCGCCGCGCCAGATGCGCTGCGAGTGGAGTGCGAGTTCGAGCTCGGGGCCGACCTCCTTGTCGGAGACCAGGAGGTTTCCCTCGCATCGGCTCGTCGTGCCGGCGGCGATCGTGCCCCGCTCGACGACCGTGACCGAGAACCCGGCTTCAGCCGCCGCGCGTGCGACGGCCGCGCCGACGATGCCCGCGCCGATGACCAGGACGTCGGGGTTCCCGACGCGATGCGTCACGTGCCGACACCGCCCCCCGCGACATCCGCGCGAGTCGGGGCCTCGCCCGACCAGTCTGTCAGGACGTGCTCGATGTGGCGGTGGACGAGGTCGCGCGCGCCCTCCGCGTCGCCCGCCTCGATCGCGTCGAGCATGAGATCGTGCTCGTGGGCGGAGGCGACGAGACGTCCCTGCTCGTGCAGGTTCGCCAGGCCGAACAGGCGCGTCTGCGAGCGGAGTCCCGCCACGAGATCGACGAGGCGGCCGTTGCCCGCGTACTGCAGCAGCGCCAGGTGGAAGTCGCTGTCGGCGGCGAGGTACTCGACGAGGTCGCCCGACTGCGCGCCGGCGACGATGTCGGCGGCCTTGCGGCGCAGCTCCGGCAGCGCCGAGGCCGGGATGAGCGGGGTCGCGCGCTCGACGGCGGGCGGCTCGAGCATGAGGCGCAGTTCGGTGACCTCGCGCAGGTCGCGTTCGGAGACCTCGGTGATCTGGAAGCCGCGGTTGGGGATCGTGATGACGAGCCCTTCGCGGGCGAGATCGAGCATCGCCTCGCGGATGGGCGTGGCCGAGACGCCGAACTGCTCACCGAGGCTGGGCGCGGAGTACACGCGCCCGGGCTGCAGCTCGCCGCTGATGACCGCGGCGCGGAGCGCGCGGGTGACGGTCGAGCGGATGCTGGGCTGCTTGTCCAGCCGTACCACGTTGCGGAACTCGGGCGTGCTCATGTCGTCTCCTCCGATGCGGACCCCCGCCGCATGACCTCCATGATCCCCTGCACGACGGCGAGGTCTTCCCAGGCCATGCCGACGCCCGTGTACACGGCGGGTGCTCCGGGCCGCCGCGACACGCGGCCCGCGACGAGCTCGACGAGGTTGGCGGGCTCGGCGAGGGATGCACCGCCGGCTGCTGCGCCCGCGAGGTTGCCGCTCTCGCGCGCGGCGGAGGCGCGGGCCTCGACGACGACGTCGGCGGCACGCATGAGGTCGGCTCCGACCTCTCGGTGGTCGAGTCCGTGTGCGCCGACGGCGGCGACGACGACACCCGGGGCGACGTCGTCCAGGTCGAGGACGGGCGTGCTCGACGACGTCGCGGTGACGACGACGTCCGCGTCGCACGCATCCGCGAGCACCCCGGCCCGCGCGTCGATGCCTCGGCCCCGGAGGATCGCCACGGCGTCCTCGACCCGCTCGGGGGTGCGTCCGATGATCGCCACGTCGCCGACGGGCAGGACCGCGGCGAGCGTCGCGACGTGCTCGATCGCCTGCGGACCCGACCCGAGCACCGCGAGACGGTCGATCCGCGGCCGGGCGCCGCGCGGGTCGGCGGCGAGCAGACCGCGGACGGCGACAGCGGTGACGGCGGGCGTCCGCAGGGTCGTCAGGCGCGTGCCGTCGACGATCGCCGTGGGCTGGAGGGTCTCGCGGTCGAACAGCAGATACCAGGCGCTGATCTTCGGCAGCCCGAGCAGCGTGTTGGCCGGGGCGATCGTGGCGACCTTGATGCCGGCGGCATCCGGTGACTCCGACGGCATGAGCAGGAAGTCGCCCGCCGTCAGCGGCGCGAACATGCGCTCGTGATCGGCCTCGACGTCGAGCCCCGATCGCAGGGCTGCGGCGACGGCATCGACCGCCGCCGCCGGGGTCATCGCGCGCTCGATGTCGGCCGCCGAGACGACGGGCACCCCGGCCGGCAGCGCGGTCACAGGACGAACCCCTCGGGGAACGGATCGCTCGGGTCGAGCATGTACTGGGCCGTGCCGGTGACCCACGCCCGGCCGGTGATCGTCGGGATGACCGCCGGGATGCCGGCGACCTCGGTCTGCTCGACGAGTCGACCCGTGAACGACGTGCCGATGTACGACTCGTTGACGAAGTCGGTGTGCAGCGCGAGCTCGCCGCGCGCGTGGAGCTGCGCCATGCGCGCGCTCGTGCCGGTGCCGCAGGGCGACCGGTCGAACCATCCCGGGTGGATCGCCATCGCGTGCCGCGAGTGCCGCGCGGTCGAGCCGGGCGCCTCGAGGTAGACGTGATGGCAGCCGCGGATGGTGGTGTCGATGGGATGCACGGGGTCGTCGGCCTCGTCGACGGCCGCCATGATCGCCAGTCCGGCTCGCAGCAGGTCGTCTTTGCGGGCACGGTCGAAGGGCAGGCCGAGGTCGTCGAGCCGGACGATCGCGTAGAAGTTCCCTCCGAAAGCGAGGTCGTAGGTCACCGGCCCGAAGCCCGGGACGTCGACCGTGCGCCCGAGGCCCACGACGAACGAGGGCACATTGCGGATGGTGACGCGCTCGGCGTGGCCGTCCACCACATCGACGTCGGCGACGACGAGTCCCGCGGGGGTGTCGAGCCGGATCGTCGTAACGGGCTCGACGACGGGAACCATGCCCGTCTCGACCAGCACCGTGGCGACCCCGATCGTGCCGTGGCCGCACATCGGCAGGCACCCCGACACCTCGATGTAGAGCACGCCGACGTCGGCGTCCGGCCGGGTGGGCGGCTGCAGGATCGCGCCGCTCATCGCGCTGTGCCCCCGCGGCTCGTTCATCAGCAGGCGTCGCAGACCGTCGTTCTCGGCCATGAACCGCTGCCGCCGCTCCTCCATCGTGGCGCCGGGCAGGGTGCCGACGCCGCCGACGATGACACGTGTCGGCATCCCCTCGGTGTGGGAGTCCACGGCGTGGAAGACGCGCTTCGTGCGCATGCGGAAGCCTTTCGATCGTCGGCGGCGGTGCTGTCAGCGGGACGGGGTTTCAGCGGGTCAGCGGTAGCCCTTGCTCAGCACGGCCTCGGTGTCGGCGATGATACGCGCGGCGACCTCGTCGGGCAGCGCGAGTCGCGGCGGACGCGTCGTCGTGCTGGTCAGCACACCGGCGACCTGCTGCGACAGCTTGATCGCCTGCACGAACCAGGTCTTCGAGTCCCAGCGCAGCAGCGGGTGCAGGTCGCGGTAGATCTCGCGCGCCCGCACCCAGTCCTGCGGGTCGTCGGAGGTCGAGAGCGTGTAGAGCTCGACCGTCGCGGCGGGGATCGCATTGGGGTAGCCGGCCACCCAGCCCACCGCGCCGTTGAGTCCGAGCTCGAACACGACGTCGTCCGAGCCGATCGAGATGTCGAGGCCCGGAGCGAGCTCGCGGATCTCGTAGGCGTGGCGGACGTCGCCCGAGAACTCCTTGACCGAGACGATGAGCCCCTCGTCGAACAGGCGGGCGAGCAGGTCGGGACGCAGGTCGACCTTCGTGTCGATCGGGTTGTTGTACGCGAGGATCGGCAGGCCCACGGCTGCGACCCGACGGTAGTGGTCGACGACCTCGTCGTCGCTCGCACGGTAGGCGTTGGGGGGCAGCAGCATGACGGCGGGTGCGCCGTTCTCGGCGGCGTGCTCGGCGAACCGGACGCTCTCGAGAGCACCGTAGGCCCCGACACCCGGAATGACGGCGGCATCGGGAGCCGCCTCGATCGCGGTGAGGAAGACGCGCTTGCGCTCGTCCTCGGTGAGGGTCTGGTACTCGCCGAGGGAGCCGTTGGGGATGATGCCCGTCACGCCGTTCTGCGTCGTGAAGCGCACGAGCTCGGCATAGGCGTCGTAGTCGACGGACAGGTCGTCGTGGAAGGGCAGGGTGGTCGCGAGGTTGACGCCGTGCCAGGGCTTGCGGTCGGTCATGAGTCGTTCTCCGATCTGGCGATGTCAGGCGCCGATGTCAGTGCAATTGCAATGGTATCCATTTTCGGGGCGGGCGGAAGAGTGAGTCGGTGACGGGTCTCCTCATTGCCGGCGCGGTCGGTCGCGGCGAACTCGATCACCTGCTCGCGATCGGTGAGGGCACGGACGAAGGCCTCCTGGAACGTCGCCCAGAAGGTCCCCTCCCCTGACCACCGGATGCCGTCGACCCCCGACACGTCGTCGGTGGCGAGCAAGGTGATCTCGACGGCGGCGCCGAGCTCTTTCACCCGCGCCTCGCTGCGCGGCGCGGCAGTGTCGATGGCGAGCTCGCGCCGGACGATGCTCGACCGCCCGTCCGCGTCGATCGCGCGGGCCTCGACGAGGACCGCTCCCTCGCGCTCGATGACGACGGGGCCGTCGACAGCCCGCCACGGCCCGTCGCCCACACGCAGCTCGAGGCGCAGCTCGTGGCCGGGATCTCGCCCGGCGGCATCCGACACCCGCGCCTCGACGGTCGGTGGGGTGGTGAACCAGCCCGAGGCCGCTGGCGCGGGCGAGACCGCGATGTCGACGGTCGGCGGCATGACGGCATCCGGCGCCGCGGCGGTCGCGGCGAGGAACTCCCGCGCCCGACGCGCGGCGTCCGGCCGCCCCGTCGACCCGCCCTCGGCGTCGACGCCCGCATCGAGGCCGGCCTCGAGCGCGGCAGCGACGACGGTGCGAGCCTCCGACGCGCTCACGAGGGAATCCGTCATGCCGGTGCGGCACGTCGAGACGAGGCGGTCGAGCAGCGCGGCGTCGTGCTGCGGCGCCGGCTCGGCCCACAGGTCGTCGATCAGCGTCGTGCCGTCGGGTCGGCGCCGCGCCGGCACCCCCGTCTCGACGCCCGCGAAACCGATCGTCCGATCGACCGCACGCGTGTACAGGTGGTACCGCTCGTCCGAGCCGTTCCAGACCGGTTCGTGGCGAAGCCCCGCGATCAGCACCGCGCCGTCCGCGGCGAGCGCCCCGGGAACGTCGTCGACATCGGCGCGGATCGCGTTCGGCGGCATCCGGCGCGCATCCCACGGCCGCTCGATCGCCGTCGTCGACGCTTCGCGAGCGACGAGCACGTGCGGCCCGTACCTCAGGCTGCGCAGCCCCGGATCGTCGATCGTCGGCTCGGAACGGAGCGCCGCCGGCAGCGTCAGCTCGATGCGCTCGTCGCCCCGCCAGGTCCGGTCGACCGTGACGAAGCCGCCCGGCACCGCGTCGAGATCGACAGGATGACCGTCGACGGCGACACCGGCGACGCCGGCGACCCATGCCGGGACGCGCAGACGCAGCGCCAGCCGCACGGGACGGGCGGCCACCGTCTGCACCCGCAGAGTCACGCGTTGCGCGAAGGGGTGCTCCTGGTCGATGACGACCCGCACCCCCTGGTCGTCCCAGCGGAGCTCAGCGGGTGTGTACCGGGCGACCCACAGGCCCGGTTCGGCGTCGGTGCCGCGGAAGAAGATCCCGGCCTGATGGCTGACGTGGTTCTCGAGCCCGGTTCCGCCGCAGCACGTGCCCACGTTGTCGTACTCGGGCAGTGCTCCGGGGTGCACCGGGAACATGTAGGTCACCTCGGGGCTGTCGTCGGATTCGGTCGCGCGCCGCGAGCCGAGGATCTGGTTCTGCCGCGCGCGCTCGGCGTAGTCGAGGAACCGCGGCTCGAGCGTGTGGGCGAACAGCGCCTCGGCGAGCTTGACGAGGTTGTAGGCCGCGCAGGTCTCGGCGTTGCGCCGGCCGATGTCGCCGGCGACGGTGCGCGGCGGGCCCCACAGCTCGTTCTCGCCCGTGCCGCCGTGCGCGTACATGCGCCCCGGGACGATCTGGTCGAACACCCCGATCGCGGCGGCGAGGTAGCGGCGCTCGCCCGTCAGTTCGTATTCGCGCACGTAGCCGACGAGCTGGGGCAGGTGCTGATTGGCGTGCATCCCGTCGAGGATGTCGCGCCCCGACGAACCCGCATCGAGCAGATCGCCCTGATCGAATGCTCGCGCCGCAGCGAGGAAGCGCGGCTCGTCGACGAGGGCGCTGAGGCGCGCGAGCGTCTCGTTCATGCCGCCGAACTCACCCGCGATGTAGAGCGACCACATGCGCTGACGATGCTCGTGATCGAGCTTCTCGAGCCGCGCCGAGATCCAGTGCCCCATGCCCGTGACGACCTCGAGGGCGCGGTCGCTCCCGGCCAGCTCGTACGCGTCGAGCAGACCCGCCATGATCTTGTGACACGTGTAGTACGGCGCCCAGATCTCGCCGTAGGGCGCGAAGTGCTCGAGGCGGGCGAACTGCCACTCGCCCGACGCGAACAGGAGGCCGGGGTGCGAGTAGCGGCCGGTCGCGGCGAGCGCCTGCTGCACCTCCGCGAGGCCGCCCACCAGCTCGTCGACCCGCGAGCGCAGCTCGTCGTCGTCTTCCGCTGCGGCTGCCAGCGCGAGCATCGACAGGAAATGACCCGCGTAATGCCCGCGCAGGAGGTTCGCGGTCTGCGCCGCCTCGCGCCCGGGGTAGTCGTGCTCGCCCCACGGCTCCTCGGCCGGATGCCCGAAGCCCTCCCAGGCACCGGGCGGCTCGGCGCCGCGGGTGTCGAGCCCCGCGGCGGCGCGGAAGACCGCGAGGAGCCGGTCGATCGGGTAGACCCGGGCGAGGTGCAGCATCCGGTCGCGTGCCGGGGCGAACGCGCTCGCGTGCCCGAGGCGCACCGCACCGGGCGGGAACGGCACCGCGCGGGGTGCGGTCTCCGTCATCGTTGGCCCGTCCACTGTGCACGCGTCCACGCCTCGACCTCGTCGGCCGAGATCGGCAGGGCCGCGGACAGCACCTCGGACCCTGCGTCGGTGACGAGCACGTCGTCTTCGAGGCGCACGCCGATGCCGCGCAGCTCGGGCGGGAGGGTCAGGTCGTGGGCGTGGAAGTAGAGGCCCGGTTCGACGGTCATGACGACGCCCGGCTCGAGCGCGGCGCCCATGTAGTCCTCGTAGTGCGCTTGGCTGCAGTCGTGCACGTCGAGCCCGAGGTGGTGGCCGATGCCGCACGCGAGGTATCGCCGATGCTGCTGCCCCTCGGGCGACAGCGCCTCGTCGACCGAGACCGGCAGCAGCCCCCAATCGTGCAGCCCCTGGGCGACGACCTCCATCGCCGCGAAGTGGAAGTCGAGGTACTCGACGCCCGGACGGATGCGATCGAGGCCGGCGCGGTGAGCCCTCTCGACGAGGTCGTGCACGTCGCGCTGAGCCTGTGAGAACGTGCCGCTGGCGGGAACCGTGCGGGTGACGTCGGCGGTGTAGAGCGAACGCGCCTCGACTCCCATGTCGAGCAGGAGCGCCGCATCCGGAACGATGTCGCCGTCGCACCGCACCCAGTGCAGGATCGGCGCGTGGGCGCCCGACCCGACGATCGTGGAATAGCCGGGTCCGTTGCCGTAGGTGCGCGCGTGCCGGTCGAACGTCCCCTGCAGCCACCGTTCGCCGAGGCCGTCGGCGATGGCTCGCGGCACCTCGGCCACGACCGCGCCGAACCCGGCGACCGTGGCGTCGACGGCCTCGCGGAGCTGCCCGATCTCCCAGGCGTCCTTCACCATGCGCAGGCGCGCGAGCGCGCGTTCCACCTCGGGTGACACCTCCGCGCCCACCTCGGCGGCGAGCGCTGCCGCGGAGCGTGCGGCGGCGGCGCCTCGCAGCTCGGGGTGACGCCGTTCGAGCGCGGCGAGCGGCTCGACGGTCATTCCCAGCGCATCGGCCCACTCCGGCAGACCCGCCGACGGGCCGACCCAGAGCTCGCCGTGGTTGGCATCCGAGAAGAAGCCGGCGTCGCCCGGGCGGAACGGCGGGGGCAGGTACAGGACGGCGTCGTGCCCTCCGCTCGCGGGCCACAGGACGATGACGGCGCCCTCGACCTGGCACGCCGTCAGCCAGACGAACCCGCTGTCGGCGCGGAAGTCGTAGTGCGCGTCATCGTTGCGGACGGGAGCATGCCCGGCAGCCGCGACGACCACCTGACCGGGAAGCGCGGCGCTGAGGCGATCGCGATGAGCGGATGCCGCGGCTGCGGCGCCCGCGGGCAGCTGCGGCCGGGTGGGGACGTCCGCCCAGTCGCGCGAGACGAACTCGGTGAACGCCGGCACCTGCGCCAGGCGCGGGTATCGCGTGCCGGCATAGGGCGGACGGGTGGTGTCTGGAGCGGTCATCGCTTCTCTCCTCCGCGGTCTCGGACCAGCTCGCGCAGTCGCGTGAAGGTGCGACCCGAGCCGATGCCGTCGTGCTCGAACTCGTTCGTCACCCACGACTGCGCGTTGCCGACGCGCGCGAGCGTCTCGAGCTGCAGCCCCGCGTCGACGTACATGTCGTCGAAGTACACCGCGGCGGCCAGCGGGACGTCGTTCGCGGCGAGCCGGTCGAGGTCGTAGAGCGGCGTCCAGTCGGCGCGTTCGGCGAGCGCGTGGACGGCGTCGCGGAAGCCGCGCAGCAGGCGCACCTCGTCGAACATCCAGGGGAAGGCCATCTCGCCCGTGAACATCAGGGGACGGCGGCTCTCGTCGAAGACGGGACGACGGTCGCGCTCGGTCTGCGCCGCCCATGCCGTCGGTCCGCTGGCGGGATCGCCGTAGATCGATTCCTGCAGAGTCCAGAACAGCGGGTTGCCGGCGCACGAGCTGAGCGACTGCACGTCGGCCAGGAACGCCTCCGACAGCCGCCCCGGGCGGGCGAACGCCTTCTCGACGAGCCAGTGCAGGCGCTCGTGGCCGGGCTTCATCCCGAGGTCGATCCCGAGAGACTGGAACCGGCGGACGGTCAGCACGTCGCCGTCCGGAAGCGCGACGTCGCCCTCGGCGAGCCGGTCGGCGATGCGCGCGATCGCCTCGACGTCGGCGGGGAACCGCCGGTACATCTCCGCGGTCTTCGCCGCGACGCGGTCGAAGGTGCGGGCGTAGACCTCGGCGGCCCGCGGTGGGGTGCCGGGGATGCCGCCGCAGACATAACAGGCTGTCAGCGCCTCGGGCGCCATCGACAGGTAGGTGAGCGTCAGGAAGCCGCCGTAGCTCTGGCCGAGCGTGGCCCATCGCCGACCCCCGTACAGCGTCTCGCGCACGTGCTCGAGATCGCGGACGATGGAGTCGGCCCGGTGGAGGGCCAGGAGGTCCGCGCCGGCGGCGGCGTCGAGACCCGCCACATCGACCGCCTCGAGAGGCGTGCTGCCCCCGGTGCCGCGCTGGTCGACGAGCACCACGCGATAGTCGCGCAGCGCCTCGTCGATCCACCCGTCGCGGCGCAGCGGCCGGGGGTTCGAGCCGCCCGGGCCGCCCTGCAGGAAGGTCAGCAGCGGTAGCTCGTCGCGCACCCGGTCGGGATCGACCAGTTCGCGCACGAGCAGCTCGATCGTCCCGGCGGCCGCCGTGCCGGCGCTCCAGTCGAGCGGGACCTCGATGCGACGCTCCGCGACGCGGATGCCCGGCAGGTGGTACTCGTTCGTCATGACGCCTCCGTCTGGGTGTCGGATGCCGCGGCTGCCGCGCGGTTCCGGCGCGCCTTCTCGGCGGCCCGCCGTCGGCGGTCCCACTCGGGGTTGATGCGGGGCACCGCCGCGAGCAGCGTGCGGGTGTACTCGTGCTGAGGGCTCTCGAAGACGCGGTCGCGCTCGCCCGTCTCCACGATGGAGCCGCGGCTCATCACGGCGATGCGCGTGGCGATCTGCCGGACGACGGCGAGGTCGTGCGCGATGAACAGGTAGGCGAAGCCCTCGTCGCGTTGCAGGGCGGTCAGCAGATTGATGACCTGCGCCTGCACCGAGACGTCCAGAGCCGACACGGCCTCGTCGCAGATGACCATCTTCGGGCCGACGGCGAGCGCCCGGGCGATCCCGATGCGCTGCGCCTGACCTCCCGAGAACTGCGCCGGGTAACGGTCGGAGTGATCGGGGTTGAGCCCGACCCGCTCCATGAGCGAACGGGTGAACGCGCGCGCTCCCCCGGGGATCTTCCGGTTCTGATACCGCAGGGGGGCCGTCACGAGTCGCTCGACGGTGTGCTTCGGATTGAGCGACGAGTACGGGTCCTGGAAGATCACCTGCACGTCGCTGCGGAATGCGAGGAGGTCGCGCCCCTGCAACCGGGTGACATCCCGTCCCTCGAACTCGATCGTCCCCGCCGTCGTGTCCATGAGGCGCGCGATCAGTCGTGCGGCGGTCGACTTGCCCGACCCCGACTCGCCCACGAGCGCGAGGGTCTCTCCCCGGCGGATGTCGAGGTCGACGCCGTCCACGGCGCGGAAGCGACTGCTGCGCGAGAACATCGTCGCCCCCGGGCTCGCGAACTCCTTCACGAGGCCCGTCGCGCGGCACAGCGGCGCGGTCTGGTCGGTCATGCCCTCTCCTCCTCGATCTCGCTCTCCGGCACGATCGCGATGTCGGTCGTGCGCAGCTCGCCGATCGCGTCGTCGATGCGGGGCACCGCGTCGAGCAGCCGCCGCGTGTACTCCTCCTGGGGGTCGCTGAAGACCCCTTCGACGCTGCCCCGCTCGATCATGCGACCGGCTCGCATGACGACGATCTGCTCGGTCACTTCGCTCACGACCGCGAGATCGTGCGTGATGAGGATGAGGCCCGCACCCGTGTCGCGGCGGATCTCGGCCAGCAGGTCGAGGATCTGCGCCTGCACCGTGACGTCGAGGGCCGTGGTCGGCTCGTCGGCGATGATGAGCTCGGGCTCCATGCTCAGCGCCATGGCGATCATGATGCGCTGCCGCATCCCGCCCGAGAACTGGTGCGGGTAATGGTCGACGCGCTTCGCGGCATCCCGGATGTGCACCCGTTCCATCGCCTCGATCGCGACCCGTCGTGCCTCGCGCCGCGAGACGCCCGACCGGTGCGACCGATACGCCTCGGCGATCTGGGTGCCGACGGTGTAGTACGGGTTGAGCGACGACAGGGGGTCCTGGAAGATCATCGCGATGCGATCGCCGCGGACCTGACGCATCTCCCGTGCGGGAAGGGTGAGCAGATCGCGGCCGTCGAAGTCGACCGTGCCGGTGGCCGTGCCACCCTTGGGCAGCAGCCCCATGATCGCGAGGCTCGTCATCGACTTGCCCGACCCCGACTCGCCGACGATGCCGAGGGCACCGCCTCGCGGCACCGAGAAGCTCAGGCCGTCGACGACGCGGACGGCGCCGCCGGCGGTGCGGAACTGCACGGTCAGGTCGTCGACCCGCAGGAGGTCGTCCGTCATCGGCATCCTTTCGCCGCTCATGCTTTCGCCGCCGTCCGCACGCGCGGGTCGATCGCCGCGTAGAGCAGGTCGACGACGAGGTTTCCGACGATGACGAAGAAGGCCGACAGCAGCGTCACCGCCATGATGACCGGCTGGTCGTTCGACGAGATCGAGTCGGCGGTGAGCTTTCCCACCCCGTTGATGCCGAACACGGTCTCGGTGATCACGGCGCCACCCAGGAGCCCCGCGACATCCATCCCGAAGATCGTCACGATCGGGGTCAGCGCCGGGCGCAGCGCGTGGCGACGCCACACCAGGCTCGGCCGCAGGCCCTTCGCGTGCGCCGTGCGCACGAAGTTCTCCTGCAGGGTGTCGATGACGTTCGCCCGCGTCAGGCGCGTGTAGACGGCGGCGTACCCGACCGCCAGGACGATCCACGGCATGAGGAAGTTCAGGAACCACTGCACCGGGTCGTCGGCGAAGGGCACGGCCTGCGGGAACGGCAGCCACGCGAGCGAGACGACGAGGACGAACTGCAGCGCGAGGGCGAGCACGTAGTTCGGGATCGACATCGACCCGAGCGTCAGCCCGGCGATGAACCGATCGGTGAACCGCCCCTCCCGCACCGCGCTGAGGACACCGCCGACGACACCGCCCACGAGCCAGAGCACCGCGGCACCGATCGCGATCGTCGCCGAGATCGGCAGGCGCTGCACGATCATGTCTCCGACGAGCTGCCCCGTCTGGAAGGAGTAGCCGAGGCACGGGGCGCCGCACACGACGGTCGCCCCCGCGATCTCGTACTCGCGGCCGGCGAACAGACCCGACAGGTACGTGAAGAACTGCGTGAGGAAGGGCTGATCGAGGCCGAGGTTCGCGCGGATCTGGTCGATGCGCTCGGGCGTGCAGTTCTTGCCGCAGATCTGCACCGCAGGATCGGGCGAGAGCACGAAGAAGATCACGAACGTGAACAGCGTCACGAGGAACAGCACGACGACCATGCCGGTCGCGCGCGAGAGGACGAAACGGGTCACGCGCGCACCTCCGCGCTGCCGACGAGCGCGCGGATGCGGTCGCCGAGGGTCGTGAACGAGAGCACGAGCAGGAACAGGAAGGCGCCCGGGATGAGGAAGTACATCGGGTCGACCGCGTACCAGGGGGCCGCGGAAGCGATCATCTGGCCCCAGCTGGGGGTGGGAGGCACGACGCCGACACCCAGGAACGACAGTCCCGCCTCGGTGCCGACGTAGCCGGGAACGGCGAGTGTCGCCATCACGATGATGGTCGATGAGAGGTTCGGCAGGATCTCGCGGAAGATGATCTGCACGCTCGAGGCCCCCGATGCGCGGGCGGACTCGACGAACTCCCGCTCCTTCAGCGAGAGCGTCTGCGACCGCACGATGCGCGCGAGGTAGGGCCAGCCGAACAACGAGATCACGACGACCAGCAGCAGCACGCGGTTGTCCGCCGGCAGCGCCGACAGGATCGCGATCATGAAGATGAGGGCGGGGAAAGCCATGAGGAACTCCATGACCCGCGAGATGACCGTGTCGATCCAGCCGCCGAGGTAGCCCGCGAGCATCCCGAGCACGACACCGAGCACGGTGGTCAGCAGCGTCGCCGAGAGGGCGACGGTCATCGACACCTGGGCGCCGTAGACGATGCGGGCGAAGATGTCGCGTCCGTTGCCGGGCTCGACGCCGAACCAGTGCTCGGCGCTGATGCCGCCGAGCGGACCGATCGGGATCGCACCCATGTTCGGGTCGATGGCGCTCTGGTCGAACTGGTACGGCGACCAGCCGCTGATCTGCACGATGAGCGGCGCGAACACCGCCATGAGCAGCACGAGCACGATGTAGGCCAGCGACAGCATCGCGGGCACATCGGCGAGGAAGCCTCTGAGGAGTTTCCGGCCGGACGCCGGACGGGATTCCACTGTCTCGTCGAGAGTGGAATCACCGCCCGGCGTGGCCTCGACCTCGAGGGGGGCCGAGCTGAAGGTCATGTCAGCCCTTCGAGGGGTCCTTCAGACCGACGATCGTGAGGTCGGTCATGTTGGTGTTGGGGATGTAGCCGGCGATGTTCGACCCCGGCAGGAAGATGCCGTTCTCGAAGACCATCGGCGCGATCGGCGCGAGTTCCATGATCTGCTTGTCGAGCTCACCCCATGCCTCGTTGGCCGCGTCGACGTCGGTCATCGCGCGGATCTCGGCGATCCGCTCGTTGACGGCGGGGTCGTCGAGCTGGGCGAGGTTCTGGTTTCCCTTCTCGGTGATGGCAGCACCGTCGAACAGCGGCGGGATGAAGGTGCTCGCGCTCGAGGCCCAGTCGGGGCACCAGCCGGTGATCGCGGCGTTGTTCTGCTGCGACGGGGTGGCGATGGTCTCGTAGTAGATCGAGGTGTCGATGACGTTGAGCTTCACGTCGGCCCCGATGCGCTCGAGACCCTGCTGCACGGCTTCGGCCTGCGCCTGGGCGACGGGGTTCGATCGGATGTCGAGGGTGAACTCGAACCCGTCGCCGAGTCCGGCATCCGCGAGCAGCGCCTGAGCCTCGTCGACATCGCCGGTGTTGCCGTCGGACGGGTAGAGGTCGTAGTCGAGGTGTCCGCTGACGGCCGGCGGGATGATCGTCGTGGCGACATCCGCCAGCTGGTTGCCGCCGGAGGCGTTCTGGATGCTGGCACGGTCGAGCGCCCAGTTGACGGCCTGACGCACGCGCACGTCGTCGAACGGCGGCTTCGACGTGTTCAGCGACATGTAGGTCGTGCAGTAGGCGGGGGCCGTGATAGCACGCTCCTGCAGCTGCGGTGTCTGGATCCGGGGCAGCGTGGCCCCCGCGATCTTTCCCGCGATCGCGTTCTGGTCGGCGCCCTGACCGGCGATCATGCGCTCATCGATCGTCGCGCCGTCGATGCCGATGTCGAACTGCCACTGATCGGGGTAGGCCTTGCGCACGTCGTCGGTCTCGGGCTCCCAGTGCTCGTTGCGCACGAGCTTGATGGTGCTGCCGGGGGTGTAGGCGTCGAGCGTGTACGGCCCCGACGCGATGACGTCGTTGATGAACTCGTCACCGCCGCCGGATCCGATCGGGAAGGGGACCGCGTTGGGCTGGGCGAGGACGTTGTCGAACTCGGGGAAGGGTGCCTTGAGGTGGAAGACGATCGTCTTCTCGTCGGGGGTCTCGATCGTGGGGAGGTCGCCCGAGACGTACGGGCCCTGGTAGTCGGCGGGCGCGTCGATGACGGACTTGAGGTAGGGCGAGCCGATGCCGATCTGCGGATCCCACGCGCGGGAGATGCCGAACTCCATCTCGGCGGAGGTGATGGGGTCGCCGTTGTCGAAGAAGAGGTCGTCTTTGAGCGTGT
Source organism: Microbacterium arborescens (assembly GCF_030369635.1). Classification (NCBI taxonomy): domain Bacteria; kingdom Bacillati; phylum Actinomycetota; class Actinomycetes; order Micrococcales; family Microbacteriaceae; genus Microbacterium; species Microbacterium arborescens. Next base: position 3,173,344 of record NZ_CP128474.1, read on the forward strand.
AGGTCCAGGTGAGTCCGTCATCGGAGACCTCGCCGAGACCCGTCGCGAGGTCGGGCACGATCGCGTTGGGGTCGGCGGAGTCGCCGGCCGCCTGCATGGTGAGCCCGCGGTAGAGCAGCCGGTAGAACGCGTTCACGCCGCCGTCCCACCCGCGGGCGGGGTCGAGGTACGAGAAGTCGGCGTTCTGGAGCATGTGGACGGTTCCGCCGGCCTGGGGCGTGCCGTCGCTGCCGGTCTGCTGCGGCGAACCGCCGCCGCCGGCGCACGCCGTGAGGGCGAGTGCCATGGCCGTTCCGGCGGCGAGGATGCCGGCGAATCTCCTGGTGGTGGTCATCGGTGGACCTTCCCTTTCTCTGCTCCATTGCGTCGAGTGCTGTCCATAAAACAACATCACGGTGCAATGTGCAATTGCACGATCACGCTGCATCCGTTCTACCGAGTGGAGCGGTGCCGTGCAGGCCCTGTGACACGATCGTCACGCGACGCGGCCGATTCTTCACATCCGCGAAACACAGCGAGCGGCGGCCTCGGCGCGCGAGACTCGGAGAATGACGGCTACATCGGATGCCTTCGCGTCATCGCTCCGATGTCGGCGACATCCTCCGACGTTCGTCGAGGCCGCGCGAGCGCGCGAGCGAGGTCAGGGAAGCGGGCAGATCGCGACCGACGCGAGATCGCCGTCCAGCTGCTCCGCCGTCCAGGGCAGGCCCGAGGGCGGGGCGGTCTCGCCCGAGGCGGCGGGAGCCTTCGAGGCGATCGCAGCCAGCTGCCACCCGAGCACCCGGATCGCCTCAGCGGAGGCGCGGGAGTTGTTCAGCACGGCGACGACGGTGAGACCCGTCTCGCGGTCGGCGAAGGCCACGGTCTGATACCCGGGGATCGATCCGTACTGGCCGATCAGGGTTCCCGCCTGGTAGGCGCCGCCGTCGACGGTGTACCAGGTCGGCACGCCCTCGGCCACCGGGATCGGAGCACCGAATCGCTGCTCGTCATCGAAGGGACGCAGCCCCGTGGCGAGCGCACGGGCGTAACGGCCGAGGTCGCCGGCCGTCGTCACGACACCCGACGACGTGAACCCCGCCGTCGGCGACAGCGCGGTGAGGTCGGCCGCCGTCGCGCAATCGGCCGCGCCCTCGGGCGTCAGCACGGATTGCGTGCCATGCAGGCCCACATCGGCGGTGCGGGAGGGCAGCGACGATGTCCGCATGCCGAGCGGCTCGAAGACGTAGCGCTGGAAGAGCTCGGCAGCAGTGCTGTTGGCGGCCCGTTCGAGAGCCATGCCGAGGAGGACATATCCGGCATCGGAGTTCACGAAAGACGTCCCGCCCGTCGGCCCCGAGGCCGCCAAGCCATAGGCGAGAAGCTCGTGCGGCGCCCACGGGCGCGCCGGGTTGGCCTCCCACCGGCCCTGAAGCTGCGGCTGGTACGACCCGAGCCCGGACGTGCTGTCGCACAGCTGCTCGAGCGTGACCACGGGGGTCGCGGGGAACCCGACGATCCACTCCGTCACGGGGTCGTCGAGCTCGACGGTGCCGTCTGCGGCCATGCCGTACAACACGTCGCACGTCATCGCTCGAGTGACCGGCCCCGCCTTGAAGGAGTCGTCGGCGCTGACCTCGGTTCCGTCGGGATTCGTGCCGAAGCCCTGTACCCACTCGCCCGACCAGGGCACCCATACGCCGGCGATCGCGCCCGCCGACCCGGTCATCGCCATCGCGCGTTCGACCGCCGCGACGAGCTGCGCCTGCGTGTCGCCGCCGAGGTCGCCCTCGACCTGCGGGGGCGCTGCGACGGTGTCGATGTTCGCGGGCGCGCACGCCGATAGACCGAGTGCGAGAGCGACCGCAACGGCGATCCCCGCGCTCCGACGGCGTCGAGTCGCACGCATTCCTGAGCCACCCCCCGAGATGTATGCCTCCAGTGAATCACACCGCTCCTGTGGATACCGCGAACCTAGGGTGGACGCATGACACACGCTTTCGACGCCGACGCCATCTCCGGCGTGCTCGGTCACATGAACGACGACCACCGCGACGACAACCTGCTCATCGCGCGCGCGTTCGGCGAACCGGATGCCGCGTCGGCGACGATGACGCACTTCGACGGCGACGGCGGCGATTGGCAGGCGACGCGCGCGGACGGCGGCATCCGCGACCTCCGCGTTGCCTGGCCCGGCGGCCCCATCACCGAGCGCCGCGAGGTCCGTCGCGAGATCGTCGCGCTCTACGACGCCGCATGCGAGCGGCTCGGCGTCGAGCCCCGCCCGCACGACTGAGCGTTACGGATTCGTTAAGAGGTCGCGAAAAAACCTTCAGTTTAGCTGTACCTAAGTGCTATCGTCGGGCCATGCTCGAACCCATCCCGTTCTCGACCGCTCTCCGTGAGCGCTCCAGCTCCGCGCACTCCGGCAGCGAAGGCGCCGGGTTCATGTCCGACCTCATGCGGGGCAAGGGCACGCGTGACGACTACGTCGCGCTGGTCGCGCAGCACTGGTTCATCTACGCGGCGCTCGAAACCGCAGCCTCGCGCATGGCCGCCGACCCGATCGCCGCGACCTTCATCAGCGACAAGCTCACCCGGTTGCCCGCACTCGAGGCCGACCTCGACTTCCTGATCGGCTCCGACTGGCGCGAGCGGATCACCCCCCTGCCGACGACGGAGCGCTACGTCGCCCGCATCAACGAGGTCGGGGCGACCTGGGCCGGCGGGTTCGTCGCGCACCACTACACCCGGTACCTCGGCGACCTCTCGGGCGGCCTGTTCATCGGCAAGCTCATGGCGCGCCAGTTCGGGTTCGAGACGAACGGCATCGGGTTCTACATCTTCGGTGACATCGCCGACCCGGCCGCATTCAAGGAGCGCTACCGGGAGCAGCTCGACGCCGCCCCCTGGGACGAGGCCGAGCAGCAGCGGGTGATCGACGAGGTGCTCGTCGCCTACCAGTTCAACACCGACCTGTTCACCGATCTCGCCGCGGCGAAGGCCGCGCGCGCGGCATCCGTCGTCGCCTGACCGCGTCACGCGGCCGGCCTCCGGTCACATGCCGGCGGCGCGGACGGCGGCCATGAAACGGCGCACGTCGTGGTCGACCAGGATGTCGCTGGGCCGGAGCGGCCGCGACAGATAGAGGCCCTCGAGCGAGGTCAGGCGCGAGAGAGCGACGTAGGTCTGTCCGGGCGCGAAGGCGCCCGACCCGAGGTCGACGACCGCCCGGTCGTACGTCTTGCCCTGCGACTTGTGGATCGTCACCGCCCACGCCAGCCGCAGCGGGAACTGCGTGAACTCCGCGACGATCTCGCGGGTCAGCTTGCGCGAGCCCGGGTCGTAGGCGTAGCGGAACCGCTCCCAGACCGCCGGCTCGACATCGTGCTCCTCGCCGTCGAGTTCGACACGCACCGACGACCCCGCGATGCGGGTGACGGTTCCGATCGAGCCGTTGACCCAGCGCGGGCCGTCACCGGCGTAGCCGGCGACGTCGTTGCGGAGGAACATCACCTGAGCGCCGACCTTGAGCTGCAGCTCGGGGTCGGCCGGATAGGACGTCTCGCCCCGCCCGAAGTCGCCGCTCACGTCGGCCTTCGCCGTCTGCACCGGTCCGGTGAGCGCATCGAGATGACGCTGATTGATGCGGTTGACGGCGTCGTTGCGGGTCGCGAGCGTGATCACGGGCGGCTCATCGCCGGTGGGAGGGGGCGGCGTGCGGGCGCCCGCGGCGTTGAGGGCCGCCGCGATGTCGGCCGTGACGACGCCGTAGCGGACGGCGTTGAGCATCTCCTTGAACCCCGGGTCTGCTTGACGGTGGATCTCGCCGAGCTCGGCGATGTGCAGCGGGGCCCCCACCCGTCCGAGATCGAGCAGCCCGTCCGAGCGGATCGCACCGGCATCCGCCTTCGGCCCCGCCCACACCTGCGCGTCGAAGAACCAGAACGAGCGGTAGTGATCGCGGATGTACCTGAGCTCATCACCGCGCGGCGGCACCGGCGAGAGCTGATACGGGTCGCCGAACATGACGATCTGCACGCCGCCGAACGCCTCCGAACGCCTCCGACGCGCCTGCCGCAGCGACCGGTCGATCGCATCCATCACGTCGGCGTTGACCATCGAGATCTCGTCGATGACGAGCGTGTCGATCGCATTGAGGATGCGGCGCGTCGGCTCGGACTGCTCGAGTTCGCTGTCGGCGACCAGACCGATCGGCAGGCGGAACAGCGAGTGGATCGTCTGCCCCTCGACGTTGAGGGCGGCGACTCCGGTCGGCGCGCAGATGGCGATCTGCTTGTCGGTGTTCCACGCCAGGTGCTGCAGCAGAGTCGACTTGCCGGTACCGGCCCGACCGGTGACGAAGACGTGGTCGCGGGTCGACTCGATGCGGCGGAACAGTGCCTCCTGCTCAGCGGAGAGAGGAGGCAAGGTCACCGATTCATGGTAGCCACAGGTGAGCCTTCCTAGACTTGTGCTGTGCACGAGGCGCAGACGACTCCGGACGCCGCGATCGGCGACGATGCGTCGAGCGCGCCCGCGAGCACCCGTCGCCCCGGCCGGGGCGGTCGACGTGGCGCGCGCAGCGGTCGCCGGCTCGCCTTCGACCTCACGGCGATCGGGCTGCTGTCGGTGCTCGCGCTCGGCGCGCTCGGCGTCGGCGGAGTCGCGGTGTACCGCACCCTCTACAGCCCCGCCGCCTTCGTCGAGCGCTACCTCTCGCTGCTGAGCAGCGGCAGCGCCGCCGACGCGCTTCGCCTGCCCGGCGTTGCGATGGACTCCGCCGAGCTCGCCGCGGCGGAACTGCCGTCGACGACATCCGAGGTGCTGCTGCGCCGCGCGGCCCTCGCACCGCTGTCGGATGTTTCGGTCATCGGCGAGCGTGTGCGCGGCGGCGTCACCGAGATCACGGTGACCTACCTCGCGAACGGACACCGCGGCCGCACGCAGTTCGACGTCGAGCAGGACGGCTGGATCGGGGTCGCCCCCGCTTGGCGCTTCGCCCACAGTCCGCTCTCGGCGATCGACCTGACCGTGCGCGGTGCCACCCGGTTCTCGGTCAACGGCTTCGAGCTCGACACCCGGCAGGTCGCCCCCGAGGGCGTGAACGCCGACCCGCTCGTCCCCGTCTCGATGCTCGTCTTCTCTCCTGGCGCCTACTCGATCTCGGTCGACACCCCGACGGCGCGGACGCCGGGGGTGGCCGTGCTCTCCGATGCCCCGCAGAAGGCGGTGCCCGTCGATCTGCAGACGGAGCCGACCCAGGAGTTCGTCGACGTCGTGCAGGACCGCGTCGACGAGTTCCTCGCGTCGTGCGCGACCCAGCAGGTGCTGCAGCCCACCGGATGCCCGTTCGGGTACTTCGTGCGCAACCGCGTCGAAGGCGTGCCGCAGTGGTCGATCGCACAGAACCCCGAGATCGAGGTCGTGCCGGACGGGGCGCAGTGGGCCATCCCGAGCACCCGCGCCGTCGCCCACATCGACGTCGATATCCGCTCGATCTACGACGGACGCCTCAACGAGGTGTCGGAGGACGTCGAGTTCTTCCTGACCGGATCGATCACGATCCTCCCCGACGGTACGGCATCCATCCAGGTGTCGGCCGACCAGGGCTGACGCGACGCGGTCGGCGCCGAGGTCACCTGCTGCGCGCGGCGTCCCGGCGGGCCAGCTCGGCGAGACGTTCGTTGTACTCGTCGAGCTCGGAGTCGCCCGCACGATCGACCTGGCGGTCGCGGCGACGCTGCATCCGGTCGTCCGAACGGCTCCACTGGATCGCCACCGTGACCGCGAGGATCAAGGTGGGGATCTCACCGACCGACCAGGCCACGCCGCCGCCGATGTACTGGTCCTCGAGCGGCGTCGGACCCCATGTTCGGCCCATCGATCCGAACCACTCCGCGGCAAACATGCCCGACGACATCATGATCGCGATGCCGAAGAAGGCGTGCATCGCCATGACCGCGATGAGCGTGAGCAGACGGAACGGGTACGGCAGACGGTAGGGCACCGGGTCGATGCCGATCAGTGACAGCACGAACAGGTAGCCCGAGATGAGGAAGTGGACGACCATCCACTCGTGCCCGATGTGGTCGTACAGCGACCAGCGGAAGAGGTCGGTGTAGTAGAAGACCCACAGCGACCCGATGAACATGATCGACGCGAACGCCGGGTGCGTCACGACTCTCGAGAAGGGCGTGTGGACGGCCCACAGGATCCACTCGCGGCCGCCCCGCGACCCGTCGTCGCGTTTGCGGATCGCGCGGGCCGCGAGGGTCACGGGCGCCCCGGCGACGAGACACAGCGGGATCGCCATCGACAGCAGCATGTGCCCGACCATGTGCAGGCTGAACAGGTAGTCCTGGTAGGCGTTGATGGGTCCGCTGGTGACCCAGAGCAACAGGAGCAGACCGAACACCCACAGCGCCGTGCGATAGATCGGCCACCTGTCGCCGCGCTTGCGCAGCCGCCGCACGCCGGCGAGGTAGAAGAACAGGCCGAACCCGACGGCGAACACCCAGAGCAGGTCGACGTCCCAGGTCGTGAACCAGCGCTCGATCGTCAACTCCGGCGGCAGCACGGTGCCGGTCAGGATCTGGGCCGGGGTCTGCTGCTCGGGAAGGGTCGTATCGACGGGCGGAGGCGTGCGCGCGAGAGCCGCGGCGGCACCGCTCGCGATGCCCATGAAGACGATCTCGACGGTGACGAGCAGCCAGAACACCCGTGCGGCGCCCGACGACGCCAGCTTCGCGATGAGGCGACCGCGGTACGAGGCGCCGAGCACCCCCATCGCGATGAGGGCGACGACCTTGACGAGCAGCAGCGCCCCGTAGGGCGAGAACAGGTTGGCGGGAGAGAGGATCGCGACGGCGGCGCGGACCGTCCCCGACACCGCGACCACGATGAACGCGACGAGGGCGATGCTCGAGTACCGCGACACGACGGCGACCATGTCGGCGCGGTCGACGACGGGCCGGATGATCACGAGCAGCAGCAGGCCGCCGAGCCACACGGCCGCGGCGACGATGTGCAGCGCGAGGGCGGTGACCGCGATGTTGTGGTTCGCCTCCTCGCCGGAGTGCCCCTGCGTGGCCATCGGGATGAGGGATGCCGCAGCCAGGATGCCGACGATCAGGGTCGAGGTCCAGCCGCGCACGGCGAACGTCAGCACCGTCAGAACGGCACCGGCGATCGTCGTCAGCAGCCAGGCGCGCCCGGCCTCGGTGTCGACGAGGAACCGGCCGAGCTGCTGGCCGAACTCGGCGCTTGCGCTGGGCGCGGCACCCAGCAGGTTGAGGAAGGTGAAGAACGCCGTGCCCGCGCTGGCGACGGTGAAAACCGCCGCCGAGATCGACGCGGTGTCGAGGGCGGTGTCGAACGGGCGCTCCCCCGCACGCAGGGCGAACAGGGCCACGACGAGGGATCCGACCATGCCGGCCGCGGCGAGGTTGACCACGAGCTTGATGATCGGCAGGCCCCACCGCACGACGGGTCCGGGGTCGAGCAGCTGCAGCGGGGCCGCGCCGCCGCCGGCCGCGAGGCCGATGAGGACGACGATGAGAGCCGACACAGCGAGGATCGCCGGTCCGGCGAGACGCTGCGCTCGGGATTCCACCCCACAAGCCTACGGCGGTCGGCTGCCCCGGGAGGTCGGAGCCGCGAGGTCCCCCTTCGGCCGGGTATGCGGACCGGGTTCCCGGCCCAACTGGGACCTCGCGGGGCGGGAGGACGACGGAGGGGGATGCCGTGCGGCATCCCCCTCCGGTGAATCGTCGTCGATTACTTGACGGCGGCCTTCAGCTTCGAGCCGGCGGTCACCTTGACGCGCTTGCCCGCGGCGATCTTGATCTCTTCGCCGGTCTGCGGGTTGCGGCCGGTGCGAGCGGCGGTGTCGACCTGCTCGAAGGCGATCCAGCCCGGAATCGAGACCTTGCTGCCCTTGGCGACGGCCTCGGAGACGGTCGTGAAGAGCGAGTCGAGCACGCCCGAGACGGCGGCCTGGCTCTGACCGGTGGCGCTGGCGATGCTCGCGACGAGCTCGGTCTTGGTGATGGACTTGTCAGCCATAGGGTTGTCCTCCAGACGGCGGACGACGGACGCGCCGCCGACAGCGTGGGTGGTTCCCGGGGGACTCGCGTCCCACGGTTGGTCGTTCGACCGGTCCCGAATATACGCGGATTCCGCGGAATTTCGCGGATTTACCGGCATCCAGGGATGCTTTCACCCGGCGTGTCGCCCGTTTTCGGGGCGTGTGGGGCGAATGTGACGTCTGATCGGGGTCGCGGCAGCTGCAGCGACGGTCAGATCCGGCGCAGTGCCGCGACGACCTCGGCCTCCCAGCGGCGCGCGGCGGGAAGCGCCCCGACGAAGATCGGGGTGTCGTGCGTGACACCGAGATACCGGGTTGCGCTGGCCTCTACTCCGGCGCGGCGGAGCCTCGCGGCGTAGGCCGCGCCGTCTCCGCGCAGCGGGTCGTACTCGGCGGTCAGGATCACCGCCGGCGGTAGGTCGGCGAGCGAATCGGCACGCATCGGCGATGCGTACGACTCGTGCGCCCGCGCTCGATCGCCGAGATAGGTGCGGGCGACCGAAACGAGCTCACGCAGAGCGATGAAAGCCGGGATGCCGAGGGCGTATGTCGCACGCAGGTCGATGAAGCGCCCCGTGAGGTCGGTCACGGGCACCTCGAGGATCTGGACGGCGACAGGCAGCCGCGCGCGGTCGCGGTTCATCAGCGTCAGGACGGCGGCGATGTTGCCGCCCGCCGACGCCCCCGAGATCCCGATCCGGTCGGGATCGATCCCGAGGACCGCCGCCTGGTCGTGCACCCACTCCCACGCGGCGTACGCCTGCTCGATCTGAGTCGGATAGCGATGCTCGGGCGCGAGCGAGTAATCGACCGCGATCAGCACGACACCGGATGCCTCGGCACGGCGTCGGCACGCGGCATCCGCCGTCGGGTAGTCGATGCCGCCGATGCGGAAGGCTCCGCCGCCGAACACGAGGCACGCGGGCGCGGCCTCGCCCTCGACGAGGGCGGTGGGGCGGTAGACCCGGACGCGCACGTCGGGGTGGCCGGCGACCGGCACGATGTGCTCGGACGTCTCGATCGCGGGGCCGGGCGCGCCCACCGTGCGGAGCTCCTGGCGGTCCCAAGCGAGCGCGGCCCTGCGGTGACGCTCGCGCGGGGTGAGGGGGCGCTTGGCGCCGGACTTCGCCGGGGCGGGGGCCGGGGCCGGGGCCGGGGCGGGCACGGGAGTCGCTGCGGAGGCGGCCGGCGCGGGGGTGGCCCTCGCGGGGGTGGCCGTCGCGGCGGGGGCCGTGCCCGGCACCCCGTCGGCGGCGGGAGATCGACGCGGTCGCGGCATCCGCTCTGCCACCGCTGATGTGACCGATCGCCATGCCTGCCGCAGGAGATAGCGGCGGTGCGTGCGCAGCCGTTCGGCGAAGAAGGGATCCAACGGCACGGTCAGTCTCCGTCCGGGCGCTCGGCGCGCTCGTCGAGTTCGCGCAGCCGCCGGAGCTTCGACCACGGCACGAAGACGATCCACATCACCGACGCGATCGCGCCGCCCATGATCATCGAGCTCATGTCCATCCTCCGACCGTAGTCGCAGTCGCAGTCGCGACGACCCGTCCCGAACACAGGCTCAGGGCCGACTCGGGGGTTCGGCCAGCAGCTCTCGCCGGCCTGGCCTGTCGACGGCACGGTCAACCCGGGTTGGTCCAACGCCCTGCGCGCCGAGCCAACGCCCGGACGGCCGAGCGAACCGACGCCGGGCGGTGTGCCGAACACAGGCTCAGCCGGGTCCATCCGCTGCAGCGGAGCGCCTGCGCGGGGCTGAGCCTGTGGACGGCTCGATCGAGCCGGGCGATCCCGCTCGCCAGCCGGGGCCGAGCGCGGAAACGACGAAGCCCCCGGCCCGAGGAATCGGGACGGGGGCTTCGGTGCTGTGATGCAGGCGGCTTACCAGCTCGACTTGGTCACACCGGGCAGCTCGCCCTTGTGCGCCATGTCGCGGAAGCGGACGCGCGAGATGCCGAACTTCGAGAGGTGGCCGCGGGGGCGACCGTCGATGGCGTCGCGCTTGCGGACGCGAACCGGCGACGCGTTGCGCGGGAGCTTCTGCAGACCGACGCGGGCGGCCTCGCGGGCCTCGTCGGTCGCGTTCGGGTCGACGAGGGTCTTCTTCAGCTCGGCACGCTTCTCGGCGTAGCGGGCGACGACCTCTTCACGCTGGTTGTTGCGCGCGATCTTGCTCTTCTTAGCCATGAGATCAGCGCTCCTCTCGGAATTCGACGTGCTTGCGGATCACCGGGTCGTACTTCTTCAGCACGATGCGGTCGGGGTTGTTGCGACGGTTCTTACGCGTCACGTAGGTGTACCCCGTACCAGCGGTCGAACGGAGCTTGATGATCGGACGTACGTCCTGAGCCTTCTTCGCCATTAGAGCTTCACACCCTTCGCGATGAGGTCCTTGACGACCGACTCGATGCCGCGGGCGTCGATGACCTTGATGCCCTTAGCCGACACGTTCAGCGTGATCTTGCGACCGAGCGAGGGAACGTAGTAGGTCTTCTTCTGCACGTTCGGGTCGAAGCGACGCTTCGTCCGGCGGTGCGAGTGCGAGATGTTGTGACCGAAGCCGGGAACTGCTCCGGTCACCTGGCACACTGCTGCCATAGTGATTCTCCTTAGTACCGTGACACCGGACGGTGCCACCCAAGATCCCTTGTCTGCACCCGCGCCTCATCCGGCCGTTTCGGGCCTGTGATGGGGAGTGGGTACGTACTGCGTGCTGGAGTGCGCGCAGACAAACAGTCAGTCTAGCACGCGACGGCGTGTCGCCTTGACCGCGCACGGGTTCCGCTGGCCGGGGATGCCGCTCCCTGCCGCTCTGACATACTGCCGCTATGTCGTCGGAGGTCGATGCTCCCCTCCGGCGGTGGCGGTTCGACGGGAGGCTGCGGCACTACCAGGCGGACGCGCTCGAACGTGTCGACGCGGACGCCCCGGGGCCTCTCCACATCGTGGCTCCCCCGGGCTCGGGCAAGACCCTGCTCGGCCTTCTGCTCGCGATGCGGCGGGGGCGGCGGACCCTCGTCCTCGCCCCGACGATCACCATCCGCGACCAGTGGGCGGTCGAGGCGCGGCGCCTCGCTCCCGCCGCCGCCGACGTCTCGACCACGAGTGATGCGCCGGCCGCACTGACGGCGCTGACCTACCAGTCGCTGAGCGTGCTCGACGGCGAGAACCCCCTCGCGGCCGTGGCTCACGACCGCTGGCTGGGTGAGCTCGAGACGGACGGACGGTCGACGGATGCGGCATCCGCCTGGCTCGACGCTCTGCGCTCGGGCAACCGTCGCGCCTATGCCGCGGGCATCGCCCGGCGCTCCCGCACCCTGCGGCGCCGCATCGCCCAGGAGGATCCGGATGCGCTGTCGCGAGCGCTGCATCCCAACGCCCGCGCGCTGATCGAGCGCCTCGTCGAGCACGGTGTCGACACGGTCGTGCTCGACGAATGCCACCACCTGCTCGACCACTGGGCGCTCGTGGTCGCGGCGCTCGTGACACGCCTTCGCGCTGCGGGGCGGGCTCCGCTCGTCATCGGCCTGACGGCGACGCTCCCCTCGCCCGACGACGGCAACGCCTACGACAACTACACGTCGCTGCTGGGCGGCGTGGACTACGAGGTGCCGATCCCCGCGGTCGTCCGCGAGGGGAACCTCGCTCCGTATCGTGAGCACGTGCGGTTCGTGGAACCGTCGACGGACGAGCTCGCGTTCCTCTCGGGCGCGGCGACCGGCCTCGGTGTCCTCATCCGCTCGACCTTCACGCGCGGCGACGGGGCCGACCACCTGGTGAGGATGCTCCAGCCGGCACCGGATGCCGCGGCCGATCACGGCGACGCGGCTGCCGCCGGGACGGGCGCCGCCGTATCCGGCACGGCAGCCGGGTCGTCGGCCCGGGCCCTCGCTCCGCCGCCGGCCCCGCCGGCACGCCGCGCGACGGACGAGAGCGCGACGGACGAGAGCGGGACGGATGTCGACATCCGACTGTCGCGCGCGTTCGCCGACGACTTCGCGGCGGCCGAGGCGGCCGCCGCGATGCTCGCCACCGTCCATCCCGACCATCCGCTCGTCGCCCATCTCCCGCTCGCGGCGCGGCGACCGCCGACGACGGAGGAGGCGCTGCGCCTGCTGGGACGCTTCGCGCTCGACCGCATCCTGCCCGACCCGTCGGCACGCGAGCGATGGGAGCGGATCCGGGCGGCCCTCGCCGACTTCGGGTTCTCGCTGACTGATCGGGGCCTGCGCCGCACGCGCGACCCGATCGACACGATGCTGGCCTCGTCACTGTCGAAGGACCGTGCGGTCTGCGACATCCTCCGGCTCGAGCGCGATCGGATCGGGCCTCGCCTGCGCGCGCTCGTCGTGTCGGACTTCAGCGAGCACGGCAATCGACACGGCGGGCTGATCGGCCGGGCTGGCGCAGTGCGGACCTTCGACGTCGTCGCAACGGATGCCGCGACCGCCGACCTGCGCTGCGTGCTGGTGACCGGATCGACGACGCGCATGGCGACGCGCCACGCCGCGACGCTGTCAGCCGCCTGGTCGGCAGCGCTCGGCATCGAGGTGACGGCGGTCGCTGTCGCGGAGAGTCCGGCGGTGTCGGAGATCTCCGCGCCCGGCGTCGGTGCTGCAGGATTCGTCCGAGCCGCCTCGATCCTTCTGGCGCGGGGCGAGCTCGATGTCATCGTCGGAACGCGCGGACTGTTCGGCGAAGGGTGGGACTGCCCCGCCGTGAACACGCTCATCGATCTGACGTCGGTGGCGACGGCTCCCGCGACGCAGCAGCTGCGGGGCCGCGCGCTGCGCCTGGATCCGGGCTGGCCGGAGAAGGTCGCGCACATCTGGACCGTGACGGCGATGCTCCCGCCCGAGTCGCCCATCTTCGCCGCGCCCGACCTGTCGCGGCTGCGCCGCAAGCACGAGCGGCTGTGGGGTGTGCACCGCGACGATCCGGAGCGCATCGTCCGCGGGCTCGCCGGGGTGTTGACGTCCGATCAGCGCCGCCTGATCGCGGCGGGCCCGCGGCCATCGGCGCACGCGCTCGACGGACTGACGGTCGTCGATCCGCGGGAGCACACGCGCGCCCTCTGGCGTATCGGCGATGACTACCTCGATCGAGAGTCGACGGATGCGCTGGTCGTGCGGCGCGTGAACGCTCCGACGTTCCGGACGCGCCTCCGAGCGGATGCCGCGCTCGGTGTCGGCACAGCGGCAGCAGGCGTCGTCGCCGTCATCGGGCTCGCTCTCATGATCGTCGGCGGGGCCGGGGCGCTGGGACTCGCGGGTCCCGTCGCCGGCGCGGCGGCCCTGATCGGGGCCCTGACCGCGGGGGCTCCCGTCGCTCGGGCCTGGTGGCTCGCCCGGCGCGCACACGCGGACGCTCCGGAACTGTACCGGCGGATGGCCGGCGTGGTCGTGGCGGCATTGCAACGATCGGGACGCCTCCGCGACGCCGCGACGCCAGAGGTGGTCGTCGCGCGGCCGGCGGGTGCCAGCGGCATCCAACATCTGGAACTGCGACTGACGCACGCTTCCCTCGATGAGCAGCGCGTGTTCGCCGCCGCGATGGCGGAACTGCTCGGCCCGGTGAAGACACCGCGATTCCTCCTTCAGGTGGATGCCGGCGGGCGGACACCGATCGTGCGGTGGCTGCTGTGGCGCGCGGCCCGGACCGGATCGTCGAGCGGTTCGGGCGGCTCGCAGTTCCTGCCGGTGCCTGCGGCGTTCGGCATGGCGGGACCGCGGATCCGCGCGTTCGCCGACGACTGGCAGCGGGTCGTCGGCCCGTGCACACTGCACTTCGTCGACAGCCCGGATTCGCTCGCTCTCCTCGCGAGGTCTCGTCGCGCAGGGGCCGTCGCCGACGACCTCACGGTCGTCACCCGCTGGGACTGACAGCCCCCTCCCCCCTCACCCCTCCCCTGCCGCGCGAACCGACGCGAACGGCGCCTTATCCGGTGCTGACACGACCATTCGCGTCGGGTCGTCGCCGGGCGCGCGGCAGCGGGCGCGCGGCAGCGGGCGCGCGTCAGCGGGCGCGCGTCAGCGGGCGCGCGAAGCGGCTTCTGCGGCGCCGCGGCCCCACCGGAACGGCGAGACCGTCGGGTCACCGGCGATCCAGAACCTCCAGGGGAACGCGTCCGTTCCCGCGACGCCGGCGACGCCCACACGCGGGCCGGCCACGACCTCCGGCTCCGCGACATCCGGAAGATAGAGGCGGGCCGTGGCGCCGGCGCGCTCGACGCCCGCGACCGCGTCGATGCCGTCGTGGGCGGGATATCGGAGGCCGATGGCCTGGCCGAGCCGTCCGGGGCCGCGGGCGAGGTCGCGCGGCGTGCGGGCCGCAGCGCGCCTCACCTGCGCGACATCCGCACCATCGACGATCTCCGCGGCGCGCAGCAGCACACCGCCGGCGACGCCCGCGGGGCCGCAGACGACGTTGACACACGAATGGATGCCGTGACTGAGGTACACGTACAGATGCCCCGGTTCGCCCCACATCGTGGCGTTGCGCGCGGTCCGCCCCATGCGCGCGTGCGATCCGGGATCGGGCAGATCACCCGTGTCGCGCCCGTGGTACGCCTCGACCTCGGTCAGCCGGGCCACGACCCGTGCACCGTCGACCGCGACCTCGAGCAGACCGCCGAGCAGCCGCGGCGCGACGTGCACCGGAAGTTCCGCGAGCTCCTCACGCGTCGCCAGGTGGAACCCGACGGGAACCCCACCCCCGCCGACGCTCACGGCCGTGGCGCGTTCTGGCACCACGAGATGTCGAATCCGCTGAGCACCGACGCCTCCTCGCCTGTGCCGAGGTCGACGATGTGGGTCTGCACTCGCTCGGGCAACGGCAGCGCGTAGGCGTCATACGGATTCGAGACCGCGTCGGGGGCGATGAGGAACGCCGCGTAGCGGCTGCTCGGTGAGACACACGTGTGCAGCAGCAGGTCGTCCGGCGCGACGGTGAACACGTCACGCGTGGCCCCGTCGGCGCCGACGACGGCAGCCGAGGTCGACAGCACCGTGAACCCGTCGAGGCGGGAGAGCACGCGCAGCGTCTGGTCGGCGTCGCCCGGCAGCGCCGTGACCGACTGGGTCTCACCGGCAGCGGCATCCGCGGCGCTCAGCGGCCGCTCCTCCGCCGTCGCCAGATCGATCGCCACGAGCCCGGTAGCGCGCTGCACGATGGCCTCCGTGGACCCGCGGGCGATGCCGTCGATCGTGATCGCATTGCCGAGCGACACCGGTTCACCGCCCGCAGCGGACACGAGGGTCAACGCGCCGTCGAAGCCGAGCAGCAGCACGGCATCCGTCCCCGGCACGAACCGCCAGTCGTCGACGCGCGCGTCGCCGCCCGCGAACTGCAGCTGCGCCGGCTCGTCGTCAGCGCTGGCCTCCGTGAGCGACGCCGTGAACAGCGCGCTCTCGAGACCACCCGACGAGCCGATACCCGCGTCGGTGTACGTGTAGCCGATCAGATCGCCGCGATCGGCGGTCTGCAGGTTGGTGACGAACCCGCGTCCGGGCAGGGCGAGCTCGCGCGCCCCCTCGCCGTCGCGATCCGTGACGATCAGCGTCGAGACGCCCTCGTCGTCGGCCGTCACGATCGCGAGATGCGTCGACGTCGCCCGGAAGTCCTCGATGTGCGGATCCGCGAACACGGGCACCGCGTTCGCGCCGTCGAGTCCCGTGCGGAAGATGGTGTCTTCGGCACCACCGCGCTGCAGGATGTAGGTCTCCAGCGCCGGCGTCGAGAACGACTCCTCGAGCGTGGCCGCCGGTCCCCCGCCCAGCCCCTGGACCCCGTCGACCCGCACGGTGTAGTCGGTCGCATCGCGCAGCGGCAGGGTGAAGCGGATGCCGATCTGTCGCCCCGACGTGTCGACGGTGAAGTCCGCCGCCGGCTCGATGTGCACCTGCGCGGGATCGACCTCTTCGAGCGACTGCGTCGTGGTGATGATCAGGCGCGACCCCGCGGACTCGATGCCGGCCTGCGGATCGACGCTCGTCGACGTCGCACGCGGTCCCTGCACCGTCGTCAGGACGCCGCCGGCCGCACCCACGAGAGCGAGAGCGCCCACGACCGCCGCCATCGCGACGACGAAGCGCCGCGATCGCCGCTCGCGCGACCGTCCTCGCCGCGACATCCCGTCCGTATCCTCAGTACTCATACGGGTCCTCGGGCTCGCCGACGGTCTGCACCCCGGTGGCCTCGACGACGAGCGCACCGTCGCGGTCTCGGATGACGCCGGTGACCGTGACCCACTCCCCCGTCGCGGGGATGTCGGAGGCGTCGCCGATCGGGATGCTCGCGGGCTGCGCGTCGATGACGCAGTGGGTGATGACGAGCCGGGTCAGCCCGAAGCCCCCCGAGCTCGACGGCGTGACGAAGCCGGTCAGGCTGATCTCGTCACCCTCGAACGCCTCCGGGTTCGTCGCCGTCGCGAAGACGCTCGCCCACTCGCCGACACCGAACGACGACGTGTCACCCGTCGTCGCGAGGGCGACCGTGTCGGCGCCCTGGAAGAGCGGCGGCGTGCCGGTGTCGCGCGACATGGCGAGCTCGGCCGACAGCGTCGCGGGCGGCGTCACGAGCACCACGGCCACGATGCCGGTCGCGAGCAGCCCACCCGTTCCCGCAGCAGCGGAACCCAGCATGAGCCGCCAGTCAGGGCGAGGGCGCACGGGCGTGACGGCAGCACCCGGCGCGGCCGTGTCGCCGGCGAGGGCGGCGGCGTCGGGTCCTGCGAGGACCGCGGCGCGGGCTGCGCGACGGCTGGTCGGCGGTGCGTCCTGGTGCGCGGACTCGTGCGCGGACTCATGCGCGTGCTGGTGCTCGTGCTCGTGTGTGTGCCCGGCGCCGTGGCCGTGCAGGTCGCCGTGCCCGTGCAGCTCACCGTGGTCGTGCCCGTGGTCGGCCTCGGCCCCGAGCGGCAGCGCGAAGCTCACGACGGTGCCGATGAGGCCGAGCACCGACATCCCGACGGCGAACCACGCCGACTCCGGGTTGATGTAGAGCCCGATGCGCCCCGTGAGGGCGAGGGTGACCGTGATGGCCGCGAGCGCGGCGGCGAGCCCGACGCCGAACAGCCGGGTCAGCAGAGCCGATGACTTAGGCAAGGAGATTCACCATCCCTCCCACGGCGATCGCGAAGAGCACGACGATCACGACGAGCGCGACCAGCACGCGCGAGCGGAACGTCGTGCGCATGAGCGCGAGCATCTTCACGTCGACGAGCGGACCGACGAGCAGGAACGCCACGATCGAGCCGGGCGTGAAGGTCGAGGCGAACGACAGCGCGAAGAACGAGTCGACGTTCGAGCAGATCGACACGATCATCGCGAGCAGGATCATCGCGAGGATCGACAGCGCCGGGTTCGAGCCGATCGCGAGCAAGGTATCGCGCGGCACCAGCACCTGCACGGCGCCGGCGATCGCCGAGCCGAGGATCAGCGCGGGCATCACCGCCCGCAGCTCGACCACGAACTGAGCGAGACTGCGGCGTCCCTTTCCGCCCGGATCCTCGGCCGCGAGCTCGCAGGCCGCGAGGAACCGATCGGTCAGCAGGCCGTCGGGATCGGGATGACGCGAGTACAACCAGCCGATGAGGTTCGCGACCGCGTACCCGCCCAGCAGACGCGCGATCAGGATGCCGTCGTCGAAGCCGAACGCCTGGTGGGTCGTGATGATGACGATCGGGTTCACGATGGGCGCCGCGATGAGGAAGGTCATCGTCTCGGGAACCGAGAAGCCGCGGATCATGAGCCCGCGCGCGAAGGGCAGGTTGCCGCACTCGCAGACGGGGATGAGCATGCCGAGCAGCGACAGCACGGCGCGACGGGCCCACGCGCGGCGCGGCATCCAGCGTTCGATGACGCCCGGCGGCACCCAGACCTGAACGATGATCGACAGCGCGACGCCGAGCAGGACGAACGGCAACGACTCGATGAGGACGCTCAGCCCGAGCGTGACGCCGTCCTGCGCGCGGGTCGGCAGCGACGGCCCCGGTGCGAGTGCGGCGATGGCGACGAGCACAGCGACGACGGCCGCACCGATCCCGAGCGCGACGGCCGAACGCGTCGCGGGAGATGGCGCGAGCCGTGCGGTCTTAGGCGCCGCCACGCTTCTCATCGGTTCGGGCTGCGGAGCACGCGGCGCAGACGCCGAAGATGTCGACGATGTGCTCGGCCTGCGTGAAGCCGTTGGCGGCGGCGGTGCGGTGAGCCCACTCCTCGACGTCGGACGCCTGGATCTCGACCGTGAGTCCGCACGAGCGGCAGATCAGGTGATGGTGGTGACCGTCGCTCGAGCAGGCCCGGTAGATGGCCTCGCCCTCGGGGCTCTGCAGCTGGTCGGCCTCGCCGGAGGCGGCCAGGGTCGCGAGGGCGCGGTAGACCGTTGCCAATCCGATGCCGGTGTTGTCGTCGCGCAGCGACGCGTGGAGGTCCTGGGCCGAGACGAAACCGCGGGCGTCGGACAGCGCCGTGCGCACGCGCTCGCGCTGCCAGGTGTTCCGCTGAGCCATGGCGGCGAGTCTACTCGGCGCGCCTCGGCGTCGGCTGGGTGCGGAGCACTCTGCCGCGGCGGGCGCCGACGATGCGGCACACCAGGTAGATCGTGAACGAGATGGTGGTGATGTAGGGGCTCACCGGAAGCGTTCCGGCGACCGCGAGCAGGATGCCGCCGACGGCCGACACCACGCCGAACAGGGCCGCCAGCAGCGGTACCGCGAGGGGACCCGTCGCCACACGCACCGCCGCGGCGGCGGGGGTCACGAGCAGCGCCATGACCAGCAGCGCACCGATGATGTGCACGGCGACGGCGACGATGAGGCCGAGCAGCAGCATGAACCCGAGCGACACGGCCACTGTGGGCACCCCGCGCGCCGCGGCCGACTGCGGATCGAGCGAATCGAAGCGCAGCGGGCGCCAGATCAGGAGCAGGGCGATGAGCACGAACGCGCCGATGCCGATGAGCCATCCGAGCTGCCCCGACTGCACCGAGACGATCTGCCCGGTCAGCAGGCTGAACCGGTTGGCGCTGCGGCCGTCGTAGAGCGAGAGGAAGAGGATGCCGAGGCCCAGGCCGAACGGCATGAGCACGCCGATGATCGAGTTGCGGTCGCGTGCCCGCGAGCCGAGCCACCCGATGAGGGCGGCGGCGATCATCGACCCGACGATCGACCCCGTGACGACATCGACGCCGATCAGCAGGGCCGCCGCCGCGCCCGCGAACGAGAGCTCGCTGATGCCGTGGACGGCGAAGGCCATGTCGCGCTGCAGCACGAACACTCCGATGAGGCCGCCGACGAGGCCGAGGACGGCCCCCGCCCAGACGGAGTTCTGCACGAGAGCGAGGATGTCGCCGTAGACGGGGAGCCCGCCGAACATCGCGTCGCCGATGTCGCCCCAGTTCATGCGTGGTCTCCGTGGTCGTGGTGGTGGTGCGAGGCGTCGGCGTCGGGGGCGCCGACGACGACCAGACGATCGCCCGCCCGCAGCACGAAGACCGGCGCGCCGTACAGGTCGGTGAGCACGGGCGAGGTCAGCACGTCCTTCGGGGTGCCGAGCGTGAACCGGCCGTTCGCGATGTAGAGGATGCGGTCGACCTTGCCGAGCACCGGGTTGATGTCGTGCGTCACCAGCAGCACGCCGGCGCCCGACCGTCGGTGCTGGTCGATGAGACCGACGACGGCTTGCTGGTTCGCCAGGTCGAGGCTCGTGAGCGGTTCGTCGCACAGCAGCAGCTGCGGGTCGTCGGCGAGAGCCTGACCGACGCGCAGGCGCTGCTGCTCGCCGCCCGAGAGCACACCCACGGGACGGTCGGCGAACGCCGTGGCGCCGACGCCGTCGAGCAGACGGTCGACGCGCTCACGGTCGCGCTTGCGCGGAAGCGGCAGACCGAACCGGTGCCCGTCGACGCCGAGGGCGATGAGGTCGCGGGCGCGCAACGCGGTGTCGCGCGGCAGCGGGCGGGCCTGCGGCAGGTAGCCGATCGACCGGTTGCCCTTGTGCTTGACCGGCCGGCCGAGCGCCGTGATCGACCCCTCGCTCAAGCGCTCGAGCCCGAGGATGGCGCGCAGCAGCGTCGTCTTGCCGGAGCCGCTCGGACCGAGGACCGCGATGAGCTCGCCCGGCTCGACCGTGAGGTCGAGTCCGCTCCACAGCTCGCGCCCGGAACGCCGCAGCGCGGCACCACGGATATCGAGCAGGCTCACCGGGTCAGCGTACCCGCCTAACCGATCCGCCGAGGTGGTCGATAGAGGCATCCAGGAGTCCACGGACGGACTCCGGGAGCCCAGGACGGGCTCCCGCTCATCCCAATCACGGAGGAATGAACCATGGGAATGCAGATCGCCACCAACGTGGGCGCGCTCAACGCGTACCGCAACCTGTCCAGCACGCAGAACGATGTGTCGAAGTCGCTCGAGAAGCTCTCGAGCGGTCTGCGCATCAACCGCGCCGCGGACGACGCCGCCGGCCTCGCGATCTCGGAGGGCCTGAAGTCTCAGGTCAACGGGCTCAACGTGGCTTCGCGCAACGCTCAGGACGGCATCTCGGTCATCCAGACCGCTGAAGGCGCCCTGACGGAGGTCCACTCGATCCTCCAGCGCATGCGCGACCTGGCTGTCCAGGGCGGCAACGGCTCCAACAACGCGGACTCCCGTGCCGCGATCACCAAGGAGGCCGGTGAGCTCAGCCTCGAGCTGCGCCGCATCGCCGAGTCGACCAACTTCAACGGCATCGACCTGCTCAAGGGCGGCGAGCTGACCTTCCAGGTCGGCGCCGGCGGTACCGACAACGACGCGATCACGATCAACCTGGCGAACGTCGCGACCGCGGTCGGCACGCTCGCCTCTGCCGACGGCACCGCCGTCGGTGCCGGTTTCGCGGTCACCGACAACGCGACCGCACGCACCACCATCGACACGATCGACACGGCGATCACCGCGATCTCGACCGCCCGGTCGAGCCTCGGTGCGTCGCAGAACCGCTTCGAGTCGGCCATCAACAGCCTGAACGTGTCGGCGGAGAACCTGTCGGCGGCCAACAGCCGCATCCGCGACACCGACATGGCGGCCGAGATGGTCAAGTACACCGCGGCGAACATCCTTTCGCAGGCGGGCACCGCCATGCTCGCGCAGGCGAACCAGGCCAACCAGGGCGTGCTCCAGCTGCTCCGGTAAGCCTCGCGACGGTGGGTCCTGCGCCGCCCGACGCAGGACCCATCGCCGTCGCGGGCGCACCGCGGGAACGCGCCTGAGAGAACTGACGAGGAACCCGATGACATCCCCCCGAACCCTCACGCCCGGCCTCCCCTTCCTGTGGGAACGGGCGCGACGCGTGAACCCGAGCAGCCTCGTCGCCCGCGCGCGGCGGGCCGGGCAGCGGCACGGCCGCAGCACGCTCGGCGTCGTCGTCGACATGCTCTGGCAGGCCGGAGTGCGCGGTGTCGGGTTCCAGGACTACATCGACTACGACTTCGCGATGCTCACCCGTGCCGAGCGCGCGACCTACATGACCAGCCCCGTCTCGCACCGCCTCGCGGTGCGGTTCGACGATCCGGCATACCGTCATCTCTTCCACGACAAGATCGCCTTCAACGACACCTTCGCGCCGCACCTGCAGCGCGAGTGGCTGGTCGTCACCGACGACAACGCCGACGATGTGCGCGCCTTCGCGCTGCGGCACGGAACGATCGTGACGAAGGAGCCGTTGGGCCGGGCGGGCCTCGGGGTGCACCGCTACCTCGCCCGCGACGTCACCGACTGGACCCGGTTCCACCGCGGACTGCTCGAGCGCGGCGAGACGCTCGTCGAAGAGGTCATCCGCCAGCACGACGAGCTCGCGGCCCTCTGCGCCGGCACCGTCAACACGACGCGCGTCACGACGTACTTCGATGGCGAGCGCACGCACGTGCTCGCCATGGCGCAGAAGTTCGGCCGCGGCGCCGTGAGCGACCAGAACGCCTTCGGCGGCTTCTACGCGATGCTCGACGAGACCGGCCGGGCGACGGGCGACGGCTACGACTCGAACGACCGCGTGTACCCGACGCATCCCGACAGCGGCATCCGCATCGCCGACTTCCGCCTGCCGATGTTCGACGAGGTGCTCGACTTCGTCGACCGGCTCGCGCGCGTCGTGCCGCAGGTGCGCTACGTCGGCTGGGACATCGCTGTCTCGCCGACCGGCCCCGTGCTCGTCGAGGGCAACTGGGCGGCGGGCGTCTATGAGAACAAGCCGAGCGCGACCGGCATCCGCACGGGCCACAAGCCGCGTTACCTCGCCGCGATCGACGCGGATGCGGACGTGTCGGCGACGCCGCTCGCGCGCGCCGTGGCCTGAGCGCGGCTCAGCTCAGCAGAGCCCGGACGGGCAGATCCTGGCCCTCGAGGATGACCTGGGCGGCGACGCCGGTACGGCGGTTGATCACGACGGGCGCGAGGAGATTGACCCCGATTCCCTCATCCGTCATCCGAGCCACCACGAGCACGCGGGCGTCGGCCGACTCGGCGAGTCCGAGGTCGGCGACGTGCGCGTCGGAGAGCGTGGGCGAATAATCGTCGACGACCGCTCCGGGATCGACGGCGAACAGCCGCACCCCGGGATCGTCGGCGGCCGTCAGCGTGAACAGCCCGCCGCCGCCCTCGACCTCGTCGAGGGAGAACGACGTGTGCGGTGACAGTCCCGGCGGGGGCGTCACGAACTCGAGAGCGCTCATCGGAGGAAGTCCATCAGCGTCGGCTGCATCACCCGGGCGGTGACGGCCAGGGCGGACTGGTAGACGAGCTCCTGCGACTTCAGGGCGACGAGCACCTCGACGGTGTCGATGTCTTCGATCGCCGCGCGCTGGGCTTCGAGGGACACCGTCGCGTCTGCCGCCGCGTCTTTGGCTCGCATGATCTGATTCTGCCTCGCCCCCACCGTGCCCTGCACCCCCAGCATCGCGTTCATGCGGTCATCGATCTGGTCGATGCGGCCGCGCACGTCCGCTCCGCCGCGCAGATCGGCGACGATCGATCCGATCAGCGCGAAGACCGAGTCCTCGCCCGAGCCGAACACCTCGGCGCCGCTCGCGTCGACCCGCACCGTCTCGCCGTCGGCGACACGTCGGCGCACCTCGCTGCCCGGCACCCCCGCAAAGGCGAAGTCGGGCCCGAAGGCGCTGCCTTCCGCGGTCCCGGCGAACACCGACCGTCCGAGCAGCGTGGTGTTCGCCTGAGCGAGCAGCTCGTCGGCGATGGTCTCGAGCTCGAGCGCGATCGCCTCGCGGGCGTTGGCGTCGAGCGCCCCGGAGTTGGCACCGCGCAGCGTCAGGTCTCGCGCTCGCCCGAGCAGCGACGTCGACGCCGAGATGGCGTTGTCGACGGTCGTCACCCACGTGAGACCGTCGCCGATGTTGCGCGCGTACTGGTCGTTCCGGCGCTGCGCGGCGTGGAGGTCGAGGGCGGCTGCCGCCGCGGCCGGATCGTCGGACGGAGCGGCGAACGCCCGCTGCGAGGTCGCCTGGTTCTGGAGGCGGGCGAGGTCGCTCAGACCCGATTGCAGATTGCGCAGGGCGGACTGGGCGAGCGTCTGCGACGTGACTCGGCTGATCATGGCGCTCCGGGTGTCAGCGGCCGACGAGGCCGGTGCGGTTGATGAGGACGTCGAGGGCTTCGTCGACGGCGGTGAGGACGCGGGCGGCCGCCTGGTACGCGGTCTGATACGTCAGCAGGCTCATGGTCTCCTCGTCGTTGTCGACCCCTGCGACCGACTGCTGGGCCGCCGCGGCGGCGACCGCCGTCGTCTCGGCGCGCGCCGCCCGTCCCGACTCGGCGGATGTCGCGACCGCGAGGCGCGACACGACGTCGCTCCAGAGCGCGTCGGGTCCGTCGGACCTCTTCCCGATGCCGGAGAGGGCGTCGGCGTTGCCGCCGTCGAGGGCTCCGGCGCCGGGAGCGGCGATCGCCAGTTCGTCGCGGCCCCGGGGCACGACGCTGAGTCCGAGCGCGGCGGGCGCACCGGCTGCGACGGCGAAGAAGTCGCCGCCCGGCGCTCCCGATGCGGTCGACCCGAGACGGTGCTGGGCGTTCACGGTCGCCGCGAGAGAGCTCGCGAGCTCGTTGTACGAGGCCGCGAG
This sequence comes from Microbacterium arborescens, assembly GCF_030369635.1. NCBI lineage: Bacteria > Bacillati > Actinomycetota > Actinomycetes > Micrococcales > Microbacteriaceae > Microbacterium > Microbacterium arborescens. Next base: position 3,197,516 of record NZ_CP128474.1, read on the forward strand.
CCCGGCCAGCACTCCCCCGGACTCCGCGGGCGCGAGCACGGACAGGGTGCCGGCCAGTTCCCCGCTCGAGACGCCGACCGGCGGGGCGCCGGGCTCACGCCAAGCGAGTACGACCGGCTCACCCGCACCGATCGATCGGGGTCCGGTGACGTCCAGCTCACGAGCGCGCGTGCCCGATACGAGGGCGTTCCCATCGACCCGCAGGGTGAGGGTGCCGTCGGATTCGACCGTGCCGACGGCACCGGAGAGCCGCGCGACCGTCTGCGCAAGCAGGTTCCGTCGGTCGATGAGCTCGTTCGCGGAACCGCCCGCGACGCCGACCTCGCGGATGCCGGCATTGAGCTCGGCGATCTCGGCCGCGGCGGCGTTGATCTGATCGACCGTCAACTCGGCGGCGTCGCGCGCCGACGACCACTGCTCGGCGACGGAACGGTAGCCGTCGGCGATGCGTGCCACGAGCGTCTCGCCCCGTGTCACCACCGCAGCCGCCGCCGCGGTGGAGTCCGGAGCATTCGACAGGTCTTGCCACGCGGTCCACAGCTGCGAGAGCTGATCGGCCAGACCGTTCTTGCCCGGCTCGGCGAGCGACGCCTCGGCGCGCACCGCGGCCTGCGCCCGCGCGGACCAGTACCCGGATGCCGCGAGGGTGTCTCGCACTCGCGCGTCGAGCACGGCATCGCCCAGGCGCGCGATCCCGTCGACGGAGACGCCCTGGCCGGCGACCGGCCCGAAGCGCGTCGAGCTCGCCGGGGGCGCGACGGCGGAGGTCTCGAGGCGCTGCCGCGTGTAACCGGGTGTCAGCTGGTTGGCGACGTTCTGCCCCGCGAGATCCATGCCGCGGCGCGCGGCGGCGAGCGCGCTCGCCGCCGTTCCCAACCCGCTGAATGTCGACATCTGCGTCCTCACATCTCCCTGTCGACGATGCGCGCGGTGTCCTCGCGGACCCGCCCACCGCCGGTGGTGTACTCGCCCGTGCCGGATTCGAGCCCGGCGAGCGTCTCGTCGACTGCGCGGCTGGCTGCGCGCAGGTGCGTCTCGTTCGCCTCTTTCAGCTGCGAGACCTCGGCCATGCGCTCGGTGAGCGCGGCGCGATGCTCGGCGAAGACATCGCGCCAGGTGCCCGTCGGCGCCGAGTCGAGCAGCTCCGCGAGTGTGGCGGCTTCGGGGACGCCCCACTCGCGTGCCACCGCGGCGACCTCGACGTCGCGGCCCAGGCCCGACTCGCGCAGTTCTTCGAGCACGCGCTCGATCTCGCGTGACGCGAGATGGATCCACCGGGTGTTCCCGGCTTCGAGCAGCAGACGCTGCTCCTCGAGTTTGAAGATCAGCATCTCGAGCAGTTCTCGCTCGCGCCACAGCTGCATCGACAGTTCGTTGGCTCCCACGGTTTCCCCCTTACCTGAGCAGCCCCCCATGGACCGCATCGAACGACTCGCTCTTCTGACGAACCGTTCTGAAGCGATCATCCTCGACTATCGGCGCATGAGTCGATCACGTTACTTCTGCTCAGGATTCCGTATGAGATCTTTCTCATTTTGCTTATGATGGCCTCAGCCGGCGTGACGGCTTCCGCGAATTCGGGCCGCGGGAGCGGGTGCACGCCACGAAAGAGGCCCCCTTTGCACATCCTCGGTCACGCGGAACGCAATCGACTCATCGAAGAGAACCTGCCCCTCGTGGGCTATCTGGCGCGCGATCTCCACTCGCGGGCCACGCACGTGCCGTTGGAAGAGCTCGCCTCGGTCGGAGCGCTGGCCCTCGTCACGGCCGCGGACGCGTTCGACCCCGCTCTGGGCGTCCCCTTCGGCGCCTACGCGCGGCGGCGCATCCTCGGCGCGTTCGCGGATGAGATGCGTTCGATGGACTGGGCGTCGCGCGGCATCCGCAAGCGCATCAAAGAGACGACGGCCGTACGCGATACCTTGACCGCACGCCTCGGCCGCGTCGCCGGCGTCGACGAGATCGCGGCCACCATGGGCCTGCCCCGCGCCGCAGTCGTCGAGGCTCTCGACGACGCCGCGCGCACGGTCACGAGCATCGACGACGCCACGGCGCTCGAGGTGCCGAGCGCGATGGTCCTGCCCGACGAGGCCGCCGTGCTCCGTGAGCGGCGCGAGGTGCTCGAACGCGCCGTCGCGGCCCTGCCCGAGCGCATGCGCGCCATCGTCCAGGCCGTCTACATCGACGAGCGCCCCGTCAAAGAGATCGCGGCCGAGCTCGGCGTCTCGCACTCCGCCGTCTCGCAGCAGCGCGCCGAGGCCATCCGGCTGCTCCGCGACGCGCTGGAACGATTCGTCGCCGAGGAACAGGCCGAACCCGTCTCGCGCGTGTCGGTCGAGACACGCGAGGCCTACTTCGCCCGGATCACCGCGATGCTGCCCCGCAGCGGCCGGGGCGTCGCGCCCGCGGCATCCGTCGCGCTCTGACATCCGTCCCGCTAACGCACGCGCCCGCGCGGCCGATAGAGCGAACGGACGGCGCGCACGCGGCCGCACGGATGAACGACAGGACGGGCAGATGGCGATCTCGATCGACGGCCTCGCCTCGAAACTCGACACCAAGGCGATCATCGACGCGCTCATGAACGTCGAGCGCCTGCCGCGCACGATCCTCAGCGCCAAGTCCGACGACCGCAAGGCCGTCATCGCGCAGCTGCAGGCGCTGAACGCGTCGCTGCAGTCGCTGGCGACGAAGGCGAAGGATGCCGCCGGCCCGACGGCCCTGCTGCACCGGAAGGCGACGAGTTCGGACGACAGCCTGACGGTGACGGCATCCGCGGGGGCGCCGGTCCTCCGGGCCGACGTCGTCGTCGACCGCGTCGCCACGGCCCACAGCATCGTCACGGGGCCGTTCGGCTCCGCCGCGGACGACCCGCTCGTCTTCACGGTGGTCGGCACCGACGGCAAGCCCGTCGAGGTCCGACCGACGTCGGGTGCGGCCGCGGACATCGCGCACGCGCTGAGCGCAGCCGGCACCGGCATCACGGCGTCCGCGGTATCGGCGGGGGTCGACGCCGACGGCCAGGCGCTGTGGCGCCTGCAGATCACCGCCACCGAGACGGGCGCGGAGAACGCGTTCCAGGTGTTCCGCGGCGACGCCGCCGCGGTCGCTGCCGGCACAGCGAGCGATCTCGCCTCGGAACCCGCATCGGCGATCGTGACGGTCGGCACGGACGCGCAGGTACGGCTGTGGGCCGGAACCGCCGCGGAGCAGACCGTGACCTCGGCGAGCAACACCTTCACGTCGCTGTTCGCCGGCGTCGACGTGTCGGTGACCCGCGCATCGGCCACCCCGGTGTCGGTGACCGTCGCCGCGGACGCCGACGGCAGCGCCGCGGCCGCGAAGGCCTTCGTCACCCAGATCGGCACGCTGCTCGCGGGGATCGCCCGCGGGTCGACCGCGACCACCGCCACGACGCCCGGCGAGCAGACCCGACTGGGCGTCTTCACCGGCGACAGCACCGTGCGCGCCCTCCACCAGGCTCTCACCGGTGCGGTGCAGCTGCCGCTCGACGGGGTCGCTCCCTCGACCATGGGGCTGAGCGTCGACCGCTGGGGCGCGTTGACCTTCGACGAGGAGGCGTTCACGAAGGCGCTGGCGGACGATCCGGCCGGGGTGCAGCAGGTCTTCGCCGGCGTCGCCGCGCGGGTGCAGGATGTCGCAGACCGCTACTCCGACAAGTACGACGGTCTGCTCACGGCACGCATCACCGGACAGGAGTCCGAGGTGAAGATGCTCGGCGAGCAGCTGACGCGCTGGGACCTCCGGCTCGAGCAGAGACGCGCGACCCTCGAGCGGACCTACGCCGCGATGGAGACCATGCTCTCGAGGCTGCAGACCCAATCGTCGTACCTCGAGTCGCAGCTGTCGGCGATGTCGGGAACGGGCAACAAATGAACGCCGCCCTGCGCGCCCAACAGCGCTACCGCGAAGAGACGATCCTCTCGGCCAGCCCGTCGCGCCTGGTCACGCTCCTGTTCGACCGGCTGCTGCTCGACGTCGAGCGCGGCGAGGCGGCGCAGCGCGCCGCGGACTGGCAGACCGCCAACGATCAGCTGCAGCACGCCCAGCGGATCCTCGTCGAGCTGACCGGCTCGCTCGACGACAGCTGGAGCGGCTCGGCGGCACTCCGGACGGTGTACGACTACATCACCCGCACGCTCATCGGGGCGAACATCGGGCGCGACCCCGAGCGTACCCGCGAATGCCGCGACCTCATCGCGCCGCTGCGCGAGGCGTGGCACGGCGCGGCGGAGGCGATGCCCGCGTGACGTGGGCCGACCTGCTCGACGGGCTCGAGGCGGAGCTGATGGGCGACCCCGCCGGCGCCCTCCCGTGGCACCCGCCCCCCGGGCTCGGCCCGCTCCCCGCGCATCTCGAGGACCGGGCGCGGGCGGTCGTGCGCGCGCAGGCCGACCGGTCGCGGCAGCTGCGCGCCGAGCTCGACACCGTCCGCGGGCACCTCGACGCCATCGACCGCATCCCGCAGCGGCATCCCGACGCCGTCTACCTCGACCTCGACGGCTGACCGCGCTCGCGGCTTACGCCGTCGCTGCGGCGGCCGATAGGTGATGCTGAGCACGGATCGCTCATCCATCGGCCAGGGATCGGCCACATCGTTCGACGGAAGACGCCTTCGTGCTCGAATCTGTGACCACCACCGCGCTCACGAGCGCCCTCTCGGGCCTCGCGGAGCGCCAGCGCGCCATCGCGGACAACATCGCGAACGTCAACACCTCCGGCTACCGGGCCAAGGTCGTCAGCTTCGAGAACGCCCTGGCCCGCTCGGTCGAACGCGGCGACGGCGCCGTGACGGCGACCGTGCGCGAGTCGACCGCCGCCACACGCCTCAACGGCAACAACGTCAATCTCGACACCGAGACCCTCGCCAACATCGAGGCGGTGCTGCGGTACCAGTTCGCCGCGCAGGCCGTCGGCGGCACGTTCAGCTCGATGCAGACCGCGATGAGGACCTCATGACCTTCGACGCCATCGGCATCGCCGGGTCGGGCCTGACGGCCCACCGCACCTGGCTCGACGCCCTCAGCGACAACATCGCCAACATCAACACCGCGGTCGCGCCCGGCGACGACGCGTTCCGCCAGCGCTACATCGCGGTCGAGTCGGCCGGCGATCCGGGCGGCGTTCGCGTCGCCGGCGCCGTGTGGGGCGGCGCGGAGGGCCGGCTCGTGCACGAGCCGAACAACCCGCTCGCCGACGCCGACGGCTACGTCCGCTACCCCGACATCGACCTGGGCGAGCAGATGAGCCACCTGATCCTCGCGCAGCGCGGGTACCAGGCCAACGCGGCGGTCGTCGACCGCGCCAAGGCCACCTACGAGGCCGCCCTGCAGATCGGACGCCGCTGATGCCGCCGCTGTCGGGCATCGACGCGCTGGGCGCGGCTGCATCCGCCCTCACCTCGAGCACCCGCGCACCCCAGCAGACCGGCGGCGCCGACTTCGGCGCGAGCATCACCGGCGCGGTCGACGAGCTGCGCGCGATGCAGTCGACGTCGAACGAGCTGGCCGTCGCGGCCGTCACGGGTGACCTCGACGACATCCACTCCGCGATGATCGCGTCGTCGCGCGCCTCGGTGACCCTCGAGCTCATCGCCGCCGTACGCAACAAGGGCGTCGAGGCCTTCAACGACATCATGCGGATGCAGGCCTGATGCCCGCCGCCGTCACCTCGCTCTGGACCCGCCTGCGCGCGACGATCGCCGGGTTCACCCTCGCCCAGCGCACGATCGCGATCATCGGCATCGCGGTGCTCGCGATGGGTGTGTTCGCCCTGGCGAGCTGGATGTCGCGTCCGACCCTCACCCCGCTGTTCTCGGGGCTGTCGGCCTCCGACGCCAGCGCTGTCGTCGAGCAGCTGCGCTCCGGCTCGATCCCCTACGAGCTGACCGACGGGGGCTCGACCGTGCTCGTGCCCGAGACCGCCGTCTACGAGCAGCGCCTCGCGGCCGCGGCGGCCGGCCTGCCCAGCGCGGAGTCATCGGGGTACTCGCTGTTCGACAAGATGGGCGTGACGAGCTCGGAGTTCCAGCAGTCGGTCACGTACAAGCGTGCGATCGAAGGCGAGCTCGCCCGCACGATCGGCGCTCTCGAGAACGTGACGACGGCCTCGGTCCAGCTCGCCCTGCCCGAAGAGAGCGTGTTCGTCTCGCAGAAGATCGAGCCCACGGCATCCGTGTTCATCGAGACGTCCCGCGGGGTCGCCTTGCCACCCGAACAGGTCGAGGCCATCGTTCACCTGACCTCGGCGGCCGTGAGCGGGATGAAGCCCGAGAACGTCGCGGTCGTCGACGCCGCCGGCCGCACCCTCTCGGCGATCGGCGGCGATGCCACGCGCAACGCCGACCAGCAGGCCGGGGCATACGAGACCCGCATGGCCGCGAGCGTGCAGCAGATGCTCGACACCGTGCTCGGCACCGGCAACGCGACCGTCTCGGTCGCCGCCGAGATGCAGCAGGCCGCGACCGAGCGCGTCGACGAGACCTACACGCCGGTCGAGGGCGCCCTGCCGGCCACCGAGGAATCGAGCACCGAGAGCTACACGGGCACGGGTGGTCAGACCGGCGTCCTGGGCGCGGAGCTGCCCGCGGGCGTCGGCGGCGCCGGCACCTACGAGTCGACGCAGACGAACCGGTCGAACGTCGTGAACAAGACCGTCGAGAGCACCTCGACCCCGGCGGGGTCCGTCGCGCGGCAGACCGTCGCCGTCGCGGTCAACGCCGACGGCACCGACGTCGTCGACGTCGCTCAGCTCGAAGCCCTCGTGATGTCGGCCGCCGGAATCGACCGCGCCCGCGGCGACCAGGTGACCGTCGAGCTCGTCGCGTTCAGCGATCAGGGCGCCGCGGCCGCCCAGGCGGCTCTCGACGCCGCTCGCGAGGCCGAGGAGTCCGAACGCTCCGCCGAGACGCTCCGCACCGCGATCGTCGCCGCCGTCGTCGTGCTCGGGCTCATCGGAGCGACGATCGCCGGTATCGTCATCGTCCGCCGCCGTCGCGCGGCCGCCGAGGACGAGTCGGTGCTGACTCTGACCCCTGTCGACGAGCCGCTCGACCGATTCGACGCGCTCACCCGCGGCCTCGCGACCCCGCTCCTCGACGAGGCGCCCACGGTGCCGCTGCCCGCGATGGCGGTCGACCCGGAGCCCGAACCCGACCCGGAGCCCGTACAGGTCGCGCTCGACCGCCGTCGCGCCGAGATCGGCGACTTCGCCCGCCGCGACCCCGCCCGCACCGCCGACCTGCTGCGCCGGCTCGTCCGGGACTCGACCGACGCATGAGCGAACTCACCGGAACCCAGACGGCGGCCGTGGTCATCATGAACCTCGACCGGGCGCAGGCCGTCGAGGTGCTCAAGCACCTCTCCGACGACGAGGCCGAGGCGATCGCGGCGGAGATCATCCGGCTGCGCGACCTCGACCTCGAGACCACGCGCGATGCGCTCACCGATTTCCAACGGGTCGTTCGGGGACACCTGCCGCCCGTCCGCGGCGGACGCGACCTGGCCACGGGTCTGCTCGAGGCCTCGCTCGGTCCCGAACGCGCCGCGGGGGTGCTGACGAAGGTGTCGTCGTCGATGACGAGCTCGTCGTTCGAGTTCCTCACCGCCGTCGAACCGGCCCAGGTCGCGAGCATCCTCGACGGCGAGCTTCCCCAGACCGTCGCGCTCGTCATCGCGCATCTGCCCGTGGAGCGCGCGGCGGCCGTCCTGGCCGAGATCACCGACCCGGCCCGCACCGACGTCGCCCAGGCGATCGCGACGATGGGGACCGCGTCGCAGGATGCCGTCGCAGTCGTCGCAACCGCGCTGCGCGCGCGCTCGGGAGCGCTGACCACACGCGATGCCCGCGAGACCCTCGGCGGCGTGCAGCCCCTGGTCGACATCATCAACCGGTCGGATGCGACCGTCGAGAAGGCGCTGCTCGCGAGCATCGAGGCGCGCGACAGCGCTTTGGCCGAAGACATCCGCTCGCGCATGTTCACCTTCGCCGACATCGTCGTGCTCGACGACCGTGACGCGCAGCGCGTTCTGCGTGGCATCGACGTGCGCGTGCTCGCCCTCGCGCTGAAGGGCTCGTCGGGTCCCGTCGCAGACGTCATCCTCCGCAACATGACCGAACGCAACCGCGAGGCGCTGCAAGAGGAGTCGCGCCTGCTCGGCACCGTGCGCGTCTCGCAGGTCGAGGAGGCCCGCGCGGCGATCGTCCGGACCATCCGCGAGCTCGAGGCCGCCGGCGACATCCGGGTGCAGCGGGTCGAGGAGGAGTATGTCGTCTGACGCCTTCACCCGCCTCGAGATCCCTCGACTGTCGGGGCCGTCGCTCACCGACGAACGCGACCGGGCCCGCGCCCGCGGTCACGCTGCCGGGTACGCCGAGGGGATGCGGCTGGCCGCGGCCCACGCCGCGCGGGAAGCCGCCGAACGCGACGCGCGCGAGGCTGCCGCGACCGCGTCCGAGCGCGCACGCGTGGCCGCCGCCATCGCTGCGGTCGAGCGCGCATCCGACCGGTTCGACGCCCGCGCGGCGGAACTGACCGCCCCGGCGGTCGCGGACCTGCACGCGATGGCGATCGAGCTGGCGCAGGCGATCGTCGAGCGCGAACTCTCGGATTCCGTGCGGTCGGCGCTCACGACCGCGGCTCGGATCGAGAACGCTGTGGCTGACGTCGAGGCTCCGGAAGTGCGCGTGGTGCGACTCAACCCTGCCGACGCGGACGTCGTCACCTCTGCCCTCGCCGAGACGCTGCCGCGATCGGTGGCGTTCGAGGTCGACCCCGACCTGGCGCCCGGCGACGCGACGATCCGACTCGCCGACGGTGCGATCGATCTGCGGATCGCAGCCGCGTTCGCGCGGGCCCGCCGTGCCCTCGAGGAGCGCGCGTGAGCGGGGGCTGGCCGGCGGTCATCGAGGCGGTGAGACCGATCCGGACCGGCGCGGTCTCGCGGATCGTCGGGCTCGGTGTCGACATCCGCGGCGTGCACGGGGCGGTGGGCGATCTCGTCGAGCTCGGCGGGCAGACCGGCGGTGGGGCCATCGGCGGTGGGACCCCCGGCATACCCGCGGAGGTCGTCGCCGCCGACCGCGGCGTCCTGCGCTGCATGCCGCTCGGAGTCACCGACGGGCTGCGGGTCGGCGACCCGGTCCGCGCCCTCGCCGGCCGTGCCCGAGTGCCGGTCGGATCCGCTGCGCTCGGGCGCGTGCTCGACGGCCTGGGTCGCCCCATCGACGGGCGCGGCCCCCTCGTCGCCCCGCGCGTCGACCTCGACCATGCGCCTCCCTCTGCGATGGGGCGCGAACGCATCACCGACCCGCTCATCACCGGGGTCCGCGCGATCGACACGCTCACCCCCCTCGGCCGCGGCCAGCGCGTGGGCCTGTTCGCCGGGTCGGGTGTCGGCAAATCGTCGCTGCTGTCGATGATCGCGCGCGGGTCGTCGGCCACAGCCAACGTCATCGCCCTCGTCGGCGAGCGCGGGCGAGAGGTGCGGGAGTTCCTCGAAGACGACCTCGGCCCCGACGGTCTCGCCCGCTCGGTCGTCGTCGTCTCGACATCCGATCAGCCGGCCATGGCGCGGCTGCGGGCCGCGTCCACCGCGACACGCATCGCCGAGTCGTTCCGCGACGAGGGGCAGCACGTGGTCCTCATGATGGACTCGCTCACCCGAGTCGCCATGGCCCAGCGCGAGATCGGACTCGCCGCCGGCGAACCGCCCGCGACGCGCGGCTACCCGCCCTCCACCTTTCCCGTGCTCGCGCGTCTGCTCGAACGCGCCGGCACCGATTGCCGCGGGTCGATCACGGGCATCTACACGGTGCTCGTCGAGGGAGACGACCACAACGAACCCGTCGCCGACACCGTGCGGTCGATCCTCGACGGGCACCTCGTGCTCGATCGGACGCTCGCCGTCACCGGCCATCACCCGGCGATCGACGTCCTGGGCTCGGTGTCGCGGCTCGCCGGCAAGGTCGCGACCGGTGAGCAGCGCCGCCTCGCGACGACGCTGCGGTCGGTGCTCGCCGCGCGCCAAGAGGCGCAAGACCTCATCGGTGTCGGCGCGTACCAGTCGGGAGCGAACCCGCGGGTCGATGCCGCCGTGGCGTCCGCGCGCGCGATCGACGCCTTCCTCCGCCAGGATCTCGACGACCGCTCCCCCGCGGGCGAGTCGTGGCGCCGGCTCGGCGAACTCGTCGCATCGTTCGGAGACGTCTCATGAAGCGCGGCTTCCCCCTGGCCGGACTGCTGCGCATCCGCGGCATCCAGCAGCGCGCCGCCGCAGCGCACCTCTCGCGCGCGGCGATGGAGCAGCAGCGCACCGAGGCACGTGACCGGCAGCTGCGTGCAGCGCTGACGACGTCGGCCGACACCCCGGGCGACGTCCGCACCCTCGCGGCTCTCGCCGCCAGTCGTGCGGCCGCCCGCAGCCTGCTGACCGACCTCGACACGCTCCGCAGCGCGCAGCGCGACGAGGTCGACGCGGCGCGCGCCCGGTTCACCGACGCCCGTCGGGCGGAGCAGGGCATCGAACGGCTGGCCGACGCTTTCCACGATCGAGAGCGCGCGAGACGGGATGCCGCCGAGCAGGCCGTGCTCGACGAGGTCGCGCTGCGCTCGACGGCTGACGACTATCCGGCACCGGAGGAGACGTCGTGAATCTGTGGGGAATCACCCCCGGGGCGACGGTCGCGGTCGCGCGTCCTCGCGGCGGGCCGAACGATGGCGGCGACGACGGTGCGGTGGCCGCGGATGTCTTCGCGCTCGTACTCGCCGGACAGACCGCGACCGCGCCGATGGGCGGCGAGGACGCCTCCGGGGTCGGTCGGGATGTCGCCGGGCTCGGATCCGAGGTCGAGGCCGGGGTCGGGTCCGGGGTCGAGGCGGCGACCGGGGAACTCGCGGCGATGGCCGCGCCCGCGGCGCCTCGGGCGGGTTCGAATGCAGCCGGCGTCGGGGATGCCGGTGTCTCCGGCGATCCGGTGGTCGGGAGTGCGATCAGCGGGAACCCCGTCGTCGGAGACGCCGTCAGCGGGAACACCGTCAGCGGGAGTGCCGTCAGCGGAGACGTGATCGCGGAAGAGGCAGGGGCGACGGCCACCGCGAAGGATGCTTCCGGGGTCGCTGCCGACCCGAGCCTGATCCCGTCTTCCGACGTCCCGCAGCTCGGGGCCGACCGAGCGGGAGCGGCAACGCGAGAGACCGCCGTGGCGGCGACGTTCTCGGCAGCGGTGACGGAAGCGACGACGGCATCAGCAGCAGCAGGGGCGACAACAGCGACGGCAGGAGCAGCGGGATCCGGCACGACAGCAGGCGCCGGCGCGGATGTGCGCACAGCGTCGGTCGTCGTCGCGTCCGAGGCCACGGATGCGTTCACCTCCGACGCGGCGAGCGTTCAGCCCGGCGCCCCCGAGGCCCCGCAGGCCACGCGAGTCGACGCGGCCTCGCCGTCGACGCCTACGCCTCCTGCGGGCGTGACCGCGGCATCCCCTGCTCCGATACCGACGCCGACGCAGCTCGGATCGGCACCATCCTCCGCGGCCGCACCTCCCGCGCCGACGGCCGCGCCGCCTCTCGCACCGCAGCTGCGCGCGCCCGTGCTGTCACTCGTCACCGCCGAGCCCGGACGTCACGCCATGGTGCTGCGCGTCTCACCCGAGAGCCTCGGACCGATCACCGTCACGGCGCACATCTCCGGATCTGCCGTCACCGTCGAGCTCGCCACCGGCACGCCGGCGGCGCACGAGGCGATCCGCGCGCTCCTGGGCGAGCTGCGGCGCGATCTCGCCGCGCTCGCACCCTTCTCGTCCGTCAGCCTCGCCGCGGGCGACGACCCGTCGCCGACACCGTCGTCGCTGCCGACCGTCGGCCACCAGGCCACACCGAGCGGTCCGGGCGGTTTCGGCGCGCAGACATCCGGAGGCGGCTCGTCCGGCGGAGCATCCCCGCAGACCCCCGGCGTGCACGGCAACGAGCACACCGGTCGTGCGTCCGACCCCGACGACACCGGCATCGCCGTGCCCCACCGCCCCGCGCCTCTCGAGGCCGGCCGCATCGACCTCTACGCCTGAATCGGAGAATCCCATGAGCAGCATTCCGCCCGTCGGCGTCGTGGGCGCCACGCCCACGGCATCCCCTCCCCCCGCCGCCCCGAAGCAGACGCTCGACTCGGAGGTCTTCCTGCAACTGCTCGTCGCGCAGATGAAGAACCAGGACCCGAGCTCGCCGCTCGACACCAACGAGATGATGGCGCAGACGACGCAGCTCGCGATGATGGAGCAGCTCGTCGCGCTCACCACGACCTCGTCGGAGCATTTCGCGCTCACGATGCGCCAGACCGCCGCCGCGCTCGTCGGGCAACAGGCCTCGTACGTCGACGCGGACGGCACGACCCGCAGCGGTCGCGTGACCCAGGTGTCGTTCGAGAAGGGCGTCCCGCTCGTCACGATCGGCGGCACCGCCGTGCCCCTCGACGTCGTGTCGGGGATCTCCGTGACGGATGCCGCAGCGCCCGCGGCATCCGCATCCTGAATCACCTCGCCGACGCCCCGCCCCTCGCCCCCGCGCATCCCGCCAGTCCCACCGAAAACGTCAGCCCCCCCTCACCGAAGGACACACCATGCTCCGCTCGCTCTACGCCGGCATCTCCGGCCTCCGCTCGCACCAGACCATGCTCGATGTGACGGGCAACAACATCGCCAACGTCAACACCGTGGGGTTCAAGGCGGGATCGGTCCAGTTCCAGGACACGCTCTCGCAGATCGTGCAGAACTCCCGCGCGGCGCAGGCCGGCGCCGGCGGCACGAACGCCGCTCAGGTGGGCCTGGGCACCCAGGTCGCCGCCGTCCGCACCAACTTCACGCAGGGGTCGCAGCAGGCCACCGGCGTGCCCACCGACCTCATGATCGCCGGCGACGGCTTCTTCGTCGTGCGCAACGGTGCCGAGACGCTCTACACGCGCAACGGCTCGTTCGGCTTCGACTCCGCCGGTCGCCTGACCACCAAGGACGGCGCGCTGGTCCAGGGCTGGACCAGCGTCGACGGCGTCGTGCCGACGGGCGGGCCGGTCGGCAACATCGCCCTCCCCGTCGGCGCGACCTCGCCCGGGCGGCGCACCGAGAACGCCAGCGTCACCGGCAACCTGCCCTCCGGCGCCGCCGTCGGCGAGAAGCTCGTGCGCGATGTGACCGTGTACGACGCGCAGGGCGAATCGCGGCAGCTCGCGCTGACCTTCACGCGCACCGCGCGCGGCTGGGATGTCACCGACGGCGCCGCGACGACGCAGCTCGCCTTCACCGACGGACGCCTGACCACGACGCCCGCCACCATCACCTCGGGGGGTGTCGCCGTAGACCTCTCGGCCATCACCGGTTACGCCGACCTCAGCACCGTCAAGCTCGGCGGGCAGGACGGTCGCGCGCCCGGCAGCCTCGTCTCGTACACCCTGTCGGCCGACGGCAGCCTCGTCGGCGCGTTCAGCAACGGGGCGACCTCGGTGCTCGCGCAGATCGCGCTCGCATCGTTCGACAACCCCGAGGGGCTCGAGAAGGCCGGCTCGTCGCAGTATCGCGCCGGAGCGAACTCGGGCGCGGCCGCGGTCGGCACCGCGGGCACCGATGATCGCGGCGGGCTCGTCAGCGGGGCGCTGGAGATGTCGAACGTCGACCTCTCGCAGGAGTTCACGAACCTGATCGTCGCGCAGCGCGGATTCCAGGCGAACGCCCGCATCATCACCACGAGCGACGAGGTGCTGCAGGAGCTGACCAACCTCAAGCGCTGATCGCCGCAGCGCACAACTCCTCGGAATCCCCGTGGGTTCGCCCGCATGACCCGCAGGCGGCGCCGGCTGCGACGGTCTCTGAGGAGTTGCGCGCGCGGCCGGTCAAAGCCACAGCGGGCGCGCTCGCGCTGATGCCGCGTCGAGCGCCTCCGCATCGAGCTCGGTGACCGTCTCGGGTATACCCCGGGCGGTCCACTCGACTCCGACCTCGAACGTCGCGCCGGGGGGCGTCGGCCAGACCCAGAACTCGCGCTCCCAGCTGTCGGCGTAGCCCTGCGGGCGGGCGAGTCCCTCGAGCACCGGCCCCTCGACCTGCGTATCGGTCACGTCGCCCCGCGCCCACGGCGAATCGTCCTGCGTCGTGACGGTGCGCCCGTCGGCGAAGCGGACTCCCCAGCGCAGGCCCGTCGGATCGAACCGCTCGTCGAGCTGACCTCGGCCGTGGGCGCGGTCAAGGTATCCCCAGATCCGCTGCCGCGCGAGCCGACCGGTCTCGGCGACACGCACCGCCACCCGCAGTGCCATGCCCTCTCGGTACACCCGCGCGAGGACGAGCGACACCACCGTGTCGGACGAGCGACCCACCTCCCGGTCGAGCGCCACGATCGCGGGCGCGACGTGCCACGGCGGGCCCATCCATGGCGGCATGTCGAGCGCCGGATGATCGTCGTCGGGGATGTCCCGCGGTGCGACGGGTCGGAAGAACGAGGGCTGCGGTGACGACGCTGACACGAGCGCAACGCTAACCGACCGCCGCGTCCTGCCGACAGTCCTCTCGGAGCCGCCGTACCCGCGACGACCCCGATCCCCCACGCGCCGACCGACGAGAAGGGCGACATGATCGTTCTGACACGACTGAACCGCCACCGGTTCGCCGTGAACCCCGACCTCGTCGAACGCATCCAGGCGAGCCCGGATACGACGCTGACACTGGTCGACGGGGCGACGTTCGTCGTCGCCGAGACGATGGATGCCGTCATCCAGAGCATCGTCGATTTCCGCGCCCGCGTGCTCGCGACGGCGCTCGGCCATGCCGCGGCCTCCGGGTCGGCATCCGGTTCGGCCTCCGGGTCGGCCTCCCCGGTCACGGGGGGCGAGCGCTGATGGATCCGTCACTGCTCATCGGCATCCTGCTGGCCTTCGGCGGCCTGTGGGCGATGATCCAGCTCGAGGGGGCGAGCCTCAACGCCCTGCTGCTGCCGGCGCCGATGGTGCTGGTGTTCGGAGCGACGATCGCGATCGGGATCGCCGGAGGCACGCTGCGCGATGCCGCGGGCGCCGTGCGCGCGCTGCCGCGAGCGTTCGTCGGCATCAAGGGCTCCACCGAGGCGCTCATCGACACCGTCGTCGGTTATGCCGAGAAGGCGCGCGCCGAGGGCCTGCTCGCGCTCGAGAGCGCGGTGGCGGACGAGAAGGACCCGCTGCTGCGCCACGCCCTCCAGAGCATCGCGGACGGCACGGATGCCGAAGACCTCCGCGTCGTCCTCGAAGACCGCGTCGCCACCGTCGCCGCGGAGCGCCGCACGGCCTCGCGGTTCTACTCCGCTCTGGGCGGGTACGCCCCGACGGTCGGCATCGTGGGAACGGTCGTCTCGCTCACCCACGTGCTCGAGTACCTCGACAAGCCCGACCAGCTCGGCCCCCTCATCGCGGCGGCCTTCGTCGCCACCCTGTGGGGCCTGCTGTCAGCGAACTTCATCTGGCTGCCGATCGGCACCCGCCTGCAGCGCCTCGCCGAGATCGAGGTCGACCGCATGACGCTCGTGACCGAGGGCATGCTCGCCGTCCAAGCGGGCAATCCCCCGATGCTCGTCGCCGAGCGCTTGCGCGCCCTCGCCCCCGAGACCAAGCCGGGCCGCGGTCGCGCGAAGGCGACGGCCGACGAGCCCGCGGACGCCGGGGTATGAGCGCGCCGCGTCGCCGCCGCGTCATGGAGTCCTCGCACGAGGGCCCCGACGAGCGCTGGATGGCGTCGTACCTCGACATGATCACCGTGATGATGTGCATGTTCATCGTCATGTTCGCGATGTCCAACGTCGACCAGGAGAAGTTCGAGCAGCTGCGCGCCTCGCTCGCGACGGGGTTCGGTTCGGAGATCTCCGAGACCCGTGACGTCTCGGAGGGTGTCGTCGTGCCGCCCGAGCTCATCGACGAAGAGGGCGAGGGGTTCGTCGAGACGCCGACCGGGCCGACGCCGGCCGAGCAGGAGTACAGCTCGCTCGACGACCTGCGCTCACGACTCGAGGGTGCTCTCGCCGAGCAGGGCCTGGGCGACGCCGCGACCTTCACGATCGACGACCGGGGTCTCACGATCGGTCTCGTGAGCGCCGAGACGTTCTTCGACACCAACAGCACCGACCTGAGCGATCGCGCCCGGGCCGTGCTCGACGCCGCGGGAGCCGTTCTCGCCGCCGACACGCACCTCATCTCGGTCGAGGGTCACGCCGACGCCCGACCCGCCATCGCGCCCTTCGTAGACAACTGGGAGCTCTCGACCGCGCGGGCCAACGGCGTGCTCGGCTACCTCGTCGACGCGCGCGGCGTGGCCCGCGAGCGCATCAGCTCGGTGGGCTTCGGGTCGTCACGGCCCCTCGCGGAGGGGTCGAGCGCGGAGGCCCTCGCCCAGAACCGCCGCGTCGACCTCGTCGTGCTCTCGGATGCCGACGCCCAGGTGCGCGGCGAGCTCGCCGGCCTCGCCGCCGCCGACGGCTGACCCCGCGCCGCGCCGTCGCGCTGGCCAGCGCTCACCTGGCAGCTCCCACCTCATCCCGGGCCCCGAGCGGGCAGCAACTGCCAACCCAAAGCCGACGCGCGCCCACACCCAGCATCCAGATGGCAACTCCCGCCCCAAACCGGGCTCTGAGTGGGCAGCCACTGCCAACCCTGGTCCAGCCCGCGCCCGAACCAGAGCCCTAGCCAGCATCTGCCCGCCAGCTCCCGCCCCAACCGGGCACTGAGTGCAGCACCTGCCAACCCAACCCTGGCGCGCGCCCGCGGCCAGCGCTCACCTGGCAGCCCCCGCCCCAACCCAGGCTCCGAGCGGGCGCCAACTGCCACCCCAACCCAAGCTCACACCACCCCCAGCACCCAGCTGGCACCTCCCGCCCCAACCCGGGCCCCGAACGGGCGCGAACTGCCACCCCAACCCAAGCCCACACCACCCCCAGCACCCAGCTGGCACCTCCCGCCCCAACCCGGGCCCCGAGCGGGCGCGAACTGCCACCCCAACCCAAGCCCGCGACGCCGAGCGGGCGCGGCCCGCGCCTAACGGAGCCACACGCGTGACCGATAGTCCCCGCCGTGCAGACCGTGCCGATCGCCCCGAGCGCGCGAACCGAGGATGCCGCGACCGCGGCCCCGGAACGCTACGACTTCGGCCGACCCGCGGCACTGTCGCGTGAGCACACGCGCGCTCTCGCCGGGGCTTTCGACGCCTTCGCGCGTCAGTGGGCGATGCTCCTCGCTGCGAAAGCCCGCGTGCGCGCGCACATCGCCCTCGAGCGGGTGAGCCTGGAGACCTACGACGAGTACGTCGCGACCGTCCCGCCGACGACGACGCTCGTGCTGTGCTCGGATGCGGCCTCCGACGACCGCGCCGTCATCGAGTTCCCCCTGCCGTCGGCCCTGTCGTGGATCGTGAAGATGCTCGGTGGCGACGGCTCGCAGCGCCCGGAGGCCCGCGCTCTCACGGCGATCGAGCAGGCGCTGATCCGGTCGCTCATGGACGAGACCCTCGGGCATCTCCGCACGGCCCTCGGCTCGCTCCTGCCCCGCGAGCTGAGCGTCGGCGCGGTGCAGTACAACGCCGCCTTCGCCCAGGTCGTCGGCGGTCAGGACCTCGTGGTCGTCGCCCGGTTCTCGATGCGCCTGGCCGACCGCACCGAGACCGCGACGATCGCCCTCCCCGCCGCGACGTTGCTCGAACGCCTGTCCGACAGCGCTTCGGCGCCGCGTGCGACGAACGACCCCGGCCTCGTCCGCCGGCACATCGAGCAGACCCCCGTCGAGGTGACGCTGCGGCTCGCGCCGCGCGCCGTGCGGCCCGCCGAGGTCCTCGACCTCGCGGTCGGCGACGTCATCTCGCTCGCACACGCGGCCGAGCGTCCCCTCGATCTCGCCGTCGACGAACACGTCGTCGCATCCGCTGCCATCGGGTCGCACGGCGCGCGCCTCGCGTGCGTCGTGACGGCATCCGATCTCTCCCCCGCGCTGTCCGAGGAGTCGTCATGACCAGCACCACCACCCACGAGGCCGCGGCCGCGGCCGCATTCGCCGACCGGCTGCCCACGGCGTCGCGCATCACGGCCCGACCCGGCACGAACGCGGGCGAGACCGGCGATGCGGTCATCGTCTCGTCGGTCGGCGACACGAGCGCGGCGCTCGCGGTCGTCGTGTTCGACGAGTCTGCCCTCGTCGGCGCCGACGCCGGACTGCCGTTGCACGAGCGGCTGCGCGACGCCCTCGACGCCGCCGCGACGGCGTTCGGGCCGAGCGTGCTCGGCGAGGCCACCATCGGCGACGCCTCGTCGCTCTTCGCGCACCCGGCCGCGCAGGTGTTCGACCTCGTCGACGAGGATGCCCGCGTGATCGGGCGCCTCGCGGTTCGCGTATCGCACCCCGCCGCGGCCTCGCCTCGTCGCCTGCAGCGCATCGCAGGCGTGGAGATGGAGCTGACGGTCGAGGTCGGCCGCACGCGCATGACCGTGCGCGACGTGCTCGACCTCGAGCCCGGCCGCATCATCGAGCTCGATCGCTCGGCGGGCGCGCCCGCCGACGTCAAGCTCAACGGCCGGCTCATCGCCCACGGCGAGATCGTCGTCGTCGACCAGGACTATGCGGTGCGCATCACGCGGATCATCGAGAACGCGGAGGCCTGACATCGACGATCTGCTGCTCGCGCTGCGCGTCGTCGTCTCGCTCGGCGTCGTGCTCGGCATCGTGTGGGTGCTGCAGCGCCGCTTCTCGCGGAGCGGCGGCATCGGCGGCCTCGGCGGTGCGGCGGGCGCCCGGGCGAGAGGCGCGCGGAGCCGGAGGTCGGCACGCTCGGATGCCGTCACCGACATCACCGTCGTCGCCAAGCGCGGCATCGGGCCGAAGGCGCAGGTCGCCGTGGTCGAGATCGACGGCGCCCGCTACGTGCTCGGCATCACCGAGGGCGGCGTGTCGATGCTCGATCGGATCGACCCTGCCTCCGATGCCCCGTCACGGGATGCCGAGCACGACGAGCTCGGCACGAGCCGTCCGGCTCTGCGGGATGTCGCGGGCGGCGCGCCCCTGAGCCCGCCGGTGCCCCTCCTGCGATCGCAGGCCCGCGCCGAACGCACCGCCCGCCCGGCGATCATGACCGCGCGTGATGCCGCACAGGTGCTGCGCCGCGCCCTGGGCGCGTGACCTTCGGCGGCGCGCTCGGCGCGCTCGTGCTCGTCGCCGCCTCGACGCCGTCGTCGAACGGCGGCATCTCCGTCGACATCAACGGCATCGACGGTACGCCCTCATCGTCGGTGCTGACGCTGATCGGCATCACGCTGCTGTCGGTCGCCCCGGCGCTGCTGCTCATGATGTCGTCGTTCACGAAGATCTTCGTGGTGCTGGCGATGACCCGGAACGCGCTGTCGCTGCCCACGATCCCGCCCAACCAGGTGCTCGCGGGCCTCGCCCTGTTCCTGACCCTCTTCGTCATGTGGCCCGTGCTGACCGAGATCAACACGGTCGCCGTGCAGCCCTACGTCGACGGCTCGCTGACGTTCACCGATGCGGTGGGCGTCGGCACCGACCCGCTGCGCACCTGGATGCTGTCGTTCACGCGCGAGGAGGACCTCGCCCTGATGACGCGGTTCGCGGGGGCCGAGAACCCCGAGGATCCGGCGAGCGTCCCGATGATCACCCTCATCCCGGCGTTCATGATCTCCGAGCTGCGTGCGGCCTTCATCATCGGCTTCGTCATCTTCGTGCCGTTCCTCGTCATCGACCTCGTCGTGGCCGCGGCGCTGATGTCGATGGGCATGATGATGCTCCCGCCGGTGATGATCTCGCTGCCCTTCAAGATCCTGCTGTTCGTCCTCGTCGACGGGTGGGGACTCATCCTCCGCACCCTCATGGAGAGTTACGGAGCGGGCGGATGACCGGGGGCACGCGTGAACCCTGAGGCCGTCCTCGACATCGGCATGGAGGGCGTCGTGCTCGCCGCGAAGCTGGCCGCGCCCCTGCTGATCACGGCGCTCGTGGTCGGCTTCGCCATCTCGCTCCTGCAGTCGATCACGCAGATCCAGGAGGTCACGCTCTCGTTCGTGCCGAAGGCCGTCGCCGTCGCGATCGCGCTGGTCGTCTGCGGGCATTGGATGATCGCCGAGGCGATCGCCTTCACCCACACCATGTTCGACCGCATCCCGCACCTGCTCTCGGGCGGTTGAGATGCAGCTGCTGCTCGACTTCGCCTGGATCGAGGCCACCGGTCTCGCCGCGGTCCGCACGACCGCGTTCATCTTCATAGCACCACCCTTCTCATACGGTGCCTTTCCGGCCCGCATCAAGGCGATGGTCGCGATCGGGGTCGCCCTCGCCCTCAGCGGCACGGTCGCGCCGGGATACGAGAGCCTCGACACCGGCGCGTTCTTCCTCGCGTTGACCGCACAGGTCGTCACCGGCGCACTGCTCGGCTTCCTCGTGATGACCTGCTTCGCCGTCGTGCAGTCGGCCGGGGGCCTGATCGACGTCTTCGGCGGGTTCCAGCTCGCGCAGGGCTTCGATCCGCAGATGAACGTCAACGGCGCCCAGTTCACGCGGCTCTTCCAGATGATCGCCCTCGCCCTGCTGTTCGCGAGCAACGGCTACCAGCTGATCCTCGCAGGGCTCGCGCGCAGTTTCGCGGCGATTCCCGTCGACGGCGTGCTCGACCTCGCTCGCCCGGTCGAGCTGCTCGTCGACACGGCGTCACAGCTGCTCGTCGCCGCGCTCCAGATCGCCGGCCCTCTGCTGCTCGTGCTCTTCCTCGCCGACATCGCGCTCGGGCTCGTCAGCCGCGTCGCCCCGGCGCTCAACGCGTTCGCTCTCGGCTTCCCGCTGAAGATCATCCTGACGTTCCTCCTCGCCGGCAGCGTCATCCTCGCCCTGCCGGCTGTCGTCGGGGCGCTCACCGACCAGGCAACCGGGCTGCTGATCGGCGGCACCCGATGAACGGCGGCGTCTCATGAGCAGCGACAGCGGCGAACGCACCGAGCACGCCAGCCGGCGTCAGCTGCGCGATGCCTATCGCAAGGGCAAGCTCTCGCGCAGCCAGGACCTGTCCGCCTGGCTCGCCATCGGCACCGTCGCGCTTGTCCTCCCCGCCATGATCGGGGCGGGCGCGGATGCCGGTGCCGCGCAGTTCGTCGAGATCGCCGCGGTCATCCGCAACCCCGACCCCGAGCACGCCGTCGCCGTCCTGTCGTCGGCCCTCGGCAGCATCCCGGCCGTCCTCGGCACGGCGCTGCTGGCCGTCGCGCTCGTCGCGATCCTCGGGTCGGTCGCGCAGGGCGGCATCCACTTGCGCGGCGTGCCGACGCGGTTCGAGCAGTTCAACGTGCTGAACGGCGTCAAACGGCTCTTCGGCGTGCAGGCGCTGTGGGAGGGTGCGAAGGCACTGCTGAAGACCACCGCGATCGGTCTCGCGCTGTGGTTCGTCGTCGCCGGGCTCATGCCCGTGCTGACGATGAGTGGCGCGCACCCGATCACGCGGTTGCTCGAGATCGCCTCGAACGTCGTGACCGCACTGCTCATCACCGCGGTCGCGGTCGGCGTGCTGCTGGCCGCGATCGACGTCCTCGTGGTCATGCGTCGCAACCGCAAGCACACGCGCGTCACCAAGAAGGAAGCGCGCGACGAGCACAAGAACTCCGAGGGCGACCCGCTCATCCGCGGCCAGCGCCGCGCCCGCCAGATGGCGATGAGCCGCAACCGCATGATCGCCGCCGTCGGCGACGCGGATGTCGTGCTCGTGAACCCCACGCACATCGCGGTCGCCCTTCGCTACGAGCCGGGCAAATCGGCACCGCGGGTCGTGGCGAAGGGCCAGGGCCTCATCGCCGAACGCATCCGCGAGCGAGCCCATGAGGCCGGCGTCCCCCTCGTCCGCGACATCCCGCTCGCCCGCGCCCTGCACGGCGCGTGCGAGCTCGGACAGGAGATCCCGGGTGATCTCTACACCGCCGTCGCCCGCGTGCTCGTCTTCGTCGACGGGCTCAAGCGCCGCGGCGCTGCGCGCGGCGTTCACACCGTTCCCGAGAGGAAGGCACCCCGATGAACATCCTGAGAAGGTCGCTGGTGCCGATGGGGGTCGTCGGCATCATCATGCTGCTGATCGTGCCGGTGCCTCCGCCGATCCTCGACGTCCTCATCATCACGAACATCCTGTTCGCGCTGCTCATCCTGCTAACCGCCATGTTCGTGAAGCGGCCGCTCGATTTCGCGGTCTTCCCCTCTTTGCTGCTGGTGGCGACGCTGTTCCGGCTCGGGCTGAACGTCGCGTCGACGAAGCTCGTGCTGGGAGAGGCGCACGCGGGGCAGGTCATCGACGCGTTCGCCGCGATCGCCGTGGGCGGATCGCTCGTCATCGGCATCGTGGTGTTCCTGATCCTCATCGTCATCCAGTTCGTCGTCGTGACGAAGGGCGCCGAGCGCGTCGCCGAGGTCGGCGCCCGGTTCACCCTCGACGCCATGCCGGGCAAGCAGATGGCGATCGACGCCGACCTCAACGCCGGCCTCATCAGCGACACCGAAGCTCGGCGCAGGCGCGCAGAGATCGCCGCCGAGGCCGACTTCTACGGCGCGATGGACGGTGCCTCGAAGTTCGTCAAGGGCGACGCGATCGCCGGTCTCGTCATCATCATCATCAATCTCGTCGGCGGCGTCGCGATCGGCATGCTCTCGAAGGGCATGGAGCCGGGCGAAGCCCTCAACACATACGCTCTGCTCACGATCGGCGATGGCCTCGTCACGCAGATCCCCGCACTGCTCATGGCGGTCGCGACGGGCATGATCGTCACGCGCTCGGGGGCGGAGTCCGACATGGGCTCGGCCGCGGCGGCGCAGCTGACGCAGTCGCGCAACGCGCTGTCGATCGCCGGCGGCGCGGCGATCGTGATGTCGTTCATCCCCGGAATGCCGATGCTGCCGTTCCTCGTCATCGGCGCCACCCTGCTGCTCATCGCGCAGCGGGTCGGGCGTCGCGAGCAGACTCAGGCGGCCGAGGACGCCCCCGCCGTCGACCCGCGCGGCGCCGTCGACACCCCCGAGGAACTGGCCGAGCGGATGCGGGTGCACGCGCTCGAGATCCTGCTGGCGCCCGACATCGTCGATCTCGTCACCGGGGGCCCCGACGACCTGCTCGGGCGCGTGCGCTCGCTGCGACGCAAGACCGCGCTCGAGCTCGGGCTCATCGTTCCGCCCGTGCGCACCCGCGACAGCATCGAACTGCCGCCGTCGACCTACGTCATCCGGGTCGCCGGGATCGAGGCGGGTCGCGGCGTCGCGCCTCGGGCCTCGCTCCTCGCCCTCGGCTCGGGGCTCGAGACCCTGCCCGGCCGGTCGTCGCCCGACCCGGTCTTCGGGATCGACGGCAAGTGGGTGCCCCTCGAGATGCGGCACAGCGCCGAGCTCGCGGGCGCGACGGTCGTCGACCGCGCGAGCGTCATCATCACGCACCTCTCGTCCGTCATCCAGGCCCACGCCGCCCGACTGCTCAGCCGCGAAGACGTCCGTCAGCTCACCGAGACGCTGCGTCAGTCCAGCCCCGCGGCCGTCGAAGAGCTCACGCCGGCGCTGCTGTCGCTCGCCGAGGTGCAGCGCGTGCTGCAGGGCCTTCTCGCCGAGCGCATCCCGATCAACGACCTGACCCGGATCTACGAGGCACTCGCGCTGCGCGCCAAGACGACGACGGACCCCGACGCCCTGATCGAGACCGCGCGCCTCGCCCTCGGTCCCGCCGTTGCGACGCGGTTCGCCGAGCAGGGGCGGCTGCGCATCGTCATGATCGACCCGCTGCTCGAGCAGTCGATGCTCGAGGCCATGCGGCCGAGCGAGGACGGCCCGCACATCGCGCTCGACCCGCATCGGCTCGAGGCGGTCGTGGCCTCGACACGCGCCGCTCTGGAGGCGGCCGGCCCGGGGCCGGAGCCTGTGCTCGTGTGCGCCCCGTCGCTGCGTTCCGCCGTCCGGCGCCTCATCTCGTCGCAGACGGACGGTCTGCCTGTGCTGTCGTACACCGAGGCGACGGCGGGTGGCCTGGCGATCGACACCGTGGGCGTGGTCCGAGACACCGTCGGCGACGCGCAGGCCATCACGACCGCATGAGACTCGCGTCGGCCGCGGAGCGCGCGCAGCGCGTACGGAAAGTAGGGTGATCGAGTGCTGGTGTTGACGAGACGAGTCGGTGAGAAGGTGCTCATCGGCGACGACATCGAGCTCACGGTGCTCGAGGTCAAGGGCGACAGCATCCGGCTCGGCATCGAAGCCCCGCGGTCGACCCGTATCCAGCGCGCCGAGATCGTCGCTGCCGTCGAGACCGAGAACGTCTCGGCCGCCCGCTCGTCCGCGGACGAGCAGCAGGCCCTCCTGAACGCACTCGTCCGCCGCCAGGGCGCGGCCCCGACGGCGGACTGAGAGAGCTTCGGGCGGCGGGTCAGCCCGCGAGCGCCCCGGAGATCTCGTCGATGTTCTGCTGCATCCAGCCCACGTAGTCGACGCCGTCGGGCATGAGCTCGGTGAACTCCAGCACGGGGATGTTCAGCTCGCCGGCGAGCTTGGTGATCTCCGTCGTCTCGGCGCCGCCCGTCTGGGCGTTCACGATCACGATCCGCACGTCGCCAGAGCGCAGGATCTGCTGCGCCTCGAGGAGCGTCGCGGGAGGCACGTCCTGCCCCTCCTCGACGGCCTCGCTGAACGCGGCCGGAGTCGCGTTGTCGAGGCCCGCCGCGGCGGCCAGGTACAGCGGCACCGGCTCCGTCACGAAGATCTTCTCGCCCTGATGAGCCGCCGAGATGGTGTCGAGCGACGTCTCGAGACCGTCGATCCGCTCGATGAGCGCCTGGGCGTTCGCCTCGAAGGTGTCGGCGTTCGCCGCGTCGAGCTCGCCGAGCTCGTGCGCGATGTCTTCGACGAGGTGGGCGATCGTGTGCGGGTCGTACCAGACATGCTCGTTGAAGCCCTCGATGTGGTCGTGACCTTCGTGGTCGTGACCGTGGTCGTGGTCGTCGGACGCGTGGTCGTCGGCCGAGTGCTCGTCGGACGCGTGCTCGTCGGCGTGGTCCCCGTGCCCCTCGGCCCCGGGGAAGTCGTGCGAGAACTCGACCGCCGTGAGCACCGGAGCGGTGCTGCCGCTCGACTCGACGAGCCCGTCGAGGAACGAGTCGTAGCCCCCGCCGTTCTCGATGACGAGGTCGGCCTGCGACACCGTCAGCTGGTCGCGCGCCGACGCTTCGTACGAGTGCGGGTCCTGCGCGAGCGAGGTCACGATCGAGGTCACCTCGACGGCGTCGCCGCCCACCTCGGCAGCCAGCGAGCCGTACACGTTCGTCGAGGCGACGACGCTGATCTTTCCGTCGTCCGAGCCGCTCGCGGCCGGCGAGGAGGTACCGGCGCAGCCGGCGAGTGCGAGGGATGCCGCGGCCACGAGCACGGCTGCGGGGAGGAGTCGACGGGTCATACCCTCGATTGTACGTTACTGATAATCGTTCTCTTGACCGCAGGAGCCCGACATCAGCGGATTCCCACGTAGAAGCGCGACTCGTCGCTCCGGTGGAGCGCCAGATATCGCTCGAAGGGCCGCCCGTCGGCATCCCACGCGATCGACTCGATCGAGAGCACGGGCTGGCCCGGCGCCAGCTCGAGGAGCTCGGCGTCGGGCGGCTCGGGGACGACAGCACTGAGCCAGCGGTCGGCTCCGCTGGGCTGCACCCCGAAGTTGCGCCGGAGGTGCTCGTACAGCGAACGGTTCTCGAGGTTGGCACGGGCAAGGGTGGGAAAGCGGTCGTGCGGCAGCACCGTGTCGACCAGCAGCCAGGGCGTCTCGTCGACACGCCGCAGACGACGCAGCCGCACCACGGAAGCACCCACGGGGATGCGCAGCGCCTCGGCGTCGGCGGCATCCGCGGTCCCGACCGCGAAGTCGAGCACGCGGGTCGTGACCACCCGCCCCGTTCCGGCGAGATCGTCCGACGAGCCCGCCATCGAACCGACGAAGCGGAGGTCGGGTCGCGCCGGCGAGACGAATGAGCCACGGGCCCGCACCTTGTAGATCAGCCCGGCGCGCACCATGTCGGCCAGCGCCTCTCGGACGACGGTGCGCGAGACCCCGAAACGATCGATGAGCTCCGACTCGGAGGGCAGCGCCTGGTCGGGCCGCAGGCGCCCCGACTCGATCTCGCCACGCAAGGCGAGCGACAGCTGCTGCCACAGCGGGAGATCGGACGAGCGGTCGAGCGTCGTCGCTGCGGTCATGGGAGCCTCCTCGATCGGGCCGTCACGGCGAGCGTATCCGGCGCCGTGTTGACACCCGGCGGCCCGCTCCCTATCTTAGTCATCACCAACTTGTCATGACAGGTTGGTTGTTACGAGTTAGGCAGCCCGCACGCCCTCGTGACATCGGCACCTCGCAACGATGCGACACCAGGAGGCACAACGATGACGTTCCCGACCACCCGCCGCATGCTCGCCGCAGCGGCCGCGACAGCGATCTCCGCTCTCGTCCTCGCGGGCTGCGCCGGCAGCCCGACCGACACCACCGCCGGCGGTGAACCCCAGGGCCTGAAGGTGGCCCTGTCGAACGGGTTCGTCAACGGCTGGCGCCTGACCCTCATCGACAAGTTCGAGACGGAGGCCGCGAAGCTCAAGGAGAGCGGCGTCGTCTCCGACTACAGCGTCGTCAATGCCCCGGGCGAGAACAGCGCGACCGAGCAGGCGTCCCAGATTCGCAGCCTCATGCTTCAGAACCCCGACGTGCTCATGGTCATCCCGGCATCCTCGACCGCCCTCGTCCCCGTCATCGAGGAGGCGTGCGCCGCCGGCATCACCGTCGTGATCGTCGACGCCGACATGGACACCAGCTGCGGCGTCGTCGTGCGCAACGACTACGGGCAGTGGGGCGCCGACTCGCTCCAGCCCGCCCTCGACGCCATCGACGGCAAGGGCGACATCATCCTCAACCGGGGCGTCATCGGCTCGCAGCCCGACGAGGCGTTCTACGCCCGCCAGCAGGAGATCCTCGCCGGCTACCCCGACGTGAAGGTCGCCGCCGAAGTGAACGGCTTCTGCGACGCCGCGACGGCGCAGAAGGAGATCGTCGCGATCCTCGGCTCGATGCCGACGATCGCCGCGGTTCCCGGATGCATCGGCGGCATGGGCGTCGTCCAGGCCTTCCAGTCGGCCGGGCGCGACATCCCGGTCGTCGTCTTCGACACCGACGGCAAGTCGCTGTCGTTCTGGAAGGAAAGCGGCATCGACAACGGGTCGTTCGCGGCGCTGACCGATCCCGGACAGATCGTCGCCGCCCTCTACGCCGCCATCGCCAAGCTGCGCGGCGACGAGGTGCCCGACGACGTGGTCCTCCCGCTCGTGCAGGTCACGCAGGAGAACCTCGACTACTGGGTCGAGACCCTCGGCACCGACGAGTACGCCGCCAACGCCTGGGACGAGGCGACCACCGACGCCGCCATCGCGGCTCTGCTGGCCGGCGACGACGTCGCCACGCCCGCACTGCCCTGACACCCGGTGATGCCGTGGCCGACCAGCTCGAACCAGGAGACCCGATGACAACCCTGTCGCACACCCCCGCGACCGCACCCTCGGACGTGGCGCTCGTCACGGCCGAGGCCGTCGCCAAACGGTATGGAAACACGACGGCCCTGGCCGGGATCGACATCTCGGTGTCGGCCGGCGAGATCCTCGGCCTGGTCGGCCACAACGGCGCCGGCAAGAGCACCCTCATGCGGGTGCTCGCCGGGCGCGAGCAGCCCGAGGCCGGCAGCATCCGCTGGCAGACCGGCGCCGCGACCGCGAAGCCCGGCACCGAGCAGCCCGGTGTGCGGATGATCTACCAGGAGCTCGCCCTCTGCCCCGACCTCACGGTCGCCGAGAACATCGCGCTCTCGGATGCCGGCACCCGAGGTGCGGGCTGGAACCGCCGCGCCGAGCGGCGGGTGTCGCGCAAGCTCGACGAGGTCTTCCCCGGACACGGCGTCTCGGCGCTGCGCCGGGCCGGCGACCTCACGATGGCGCAGCGGCAGATGGTCGAGATCGCGCGCGCACTGTGCACGCCGTCGCTGTCGCTGCTCATCCTCGACGAGCCGACCGAATCGCTCAGCATCAACGCGACCCGCCAGCTCTACGACGCCCTCCGCGGCCTCGCGGCCGAGGGCGTCGGCATGGTCCTCATCTCCCACCGGATGCAGGAGGTGCTGGCCCATGCCGACCGGATCGCCGTCATGAAAGACGGACGCGTGGTCGACGTGGTCTCGGCGCGAGAGACCGACGAGGACGCACTGCTGGCGGCCATGGGCGGCGAGGTGCACGCCGACACCGCCACGGTGCGCCGGGTGAGCGCGGCGAGCGCTCGGCCCGAGATCGACGCGACGGGCACCGTCGCCCGGATCGACGGAGGCGAGGTGCCGTTCTCGGTCTCACCGGGCGAGATCGTGGGCCTCGCCGGCCTCGCCGGCCACGGTCAGGACGAGCTGCTGCACCGGCTCTGGGCCAACGCGCGCGGCGTCCGTGTCGTACGCGGGCGCGCCTACGTTCCCGGCGACCGCCAGACCAGCGGGATCTTCTCGCTCTGGAACGTCGCCGACAACCTCACCGTCTCGGCCACGCGTCATCTCGCGAGGGCCGGTATCGTCCCGCCCGCCCGGCGCCGGCGGCTCGCGGAGGAATGGGTGCAACGCCTGAACGTGAAAGGCGGCGCACGCGCACCGATCACGTCACTGTCGGGCGGGAACCAGCAGAAGGTCATCGTGGCGCGGGCGTTCGCGACCGATGCTCCCCTGGTGCTGCTCGACGACCCCTTCCGCGGCGTCGACGTCACCACGAAGAACGAGCTCTACGCCCTCATGCGCGTCGAGGCCGCACGCGGCCGCTCGATCGTCTGGTACTCCACCGAGAACGGCGAGATGGCGCATTGCGACCGTGTCTACGTCTTCCGTGCCGGGCGCGTCGTCAGCGAGCTCGCGGGCGACGACATCACCGACGAGCGCATCATCGCGGACTCGTTCGGAATCGACGCCGAGACAGTCCAGGAGGACCGATGACCACCGACGTGCTCTCCCCACCCACCGCGCCGCAGCGCCTGCGCGCCTCCGCCGTCAACGGATCGCCCGCTCTCCTCGCACTCGTCGCGCTCATCGCGATCTTCGCCGTGACCGCCGTCCTGCAGCCCGGGATCCTCAGCGTGCCTGGCCTGACCCTGATGCTGATGTCGTCGGTGCCGCTCGTGCTCGCCGCCCAAGCGCAGATGATCATGATGGCCGTCGGCGACATCGACCTGAGCGTCGGCTATCTCGTCGGCCTCATCACGGTCATCGCGGCGACGCTTCTGCGGGAGACCCCCGCCCTCGCGATCGCCATGATCGCCGGCATCCTCGTCGTGTACGCACTGCTCGCCTGGGTGGTGCAGCGCCGCGGGGTGCCCTCGATCATCCTGACGCTGGGCATGTCGTTCGTGTGGCTGGGGATCGGACTGCAGATCCGGCCGACGCCCGGCGGTCAGACCCCCGACTGGCTCTCGGCGCTGTCGACCTGGCGGCCGACCTGGTTCCCGGCACCGCTCATCTTCATCGCCGCGGCCACGGTCCTGGGATGGTGGATCACGCGACGCTCCCTCGCCGGGGCCCGCATGCGCGCGCTCGGCTCGCAGGCCGCGACGCTCGAGAAGACGGGCGCCTCGCTCGTCGCCACCCGCGCGACGGCATACGTCGCCGCGGCCGCGCTCCTCGTCGTCTCGGGCCTGCTCCTCGCCTCGCAGACCTGGTCGGGCGACATCAACGCCGCCGGCGAGTACACCCTCATGACGATCGCCGCGGTGATCCTCGGCGGGGGAACCTTCTCGGGCGGCCGGGCCCTGCCGATCGGTACGACGCTCGGCGCGATCACCCTCGGCCTCATCACCGTGCTGCTCAGCCTCATCAACCTCCCGTCCGCCCTGCAATCGGCCGCACAAGGCGTCATCGTCATCGCCGTGCTCGCGGGCCGCATGATCACCGAGAGGATCGCGCGATGACCTCCGCCTCCATCCCGCTCCCGGCGCTCCGCCGCGGCCCCGTCTGGCCCGCCTGGGGGTGGTCGCTCCTCGGCGTCCTCGCCGTGTGGGCGGTCATCATCGCTGTGCGCCCCGGGTCGCCCCTCGATCCCATGGCCCAGGCCCTTTCGCTCGCGCCGTTCCTCGTGCTCGTCGCCCTCGGGCAGATGCTGGTGATCACCCTCGGCCCGGGCAACATCGACGTCTCCGTCGGCACCGTCATCTCGATGGCCTCCTACGTCTCGGTCGGCGTGGGCGCCACGGCGGGGCCGGTGATCGGGCTCGCCGCCGGGGTCGGCTCCGGGCTCGCCGCCGGCGCGGTCAGCGCGGCCGCCATCCTGCTCCTGCGGGTGCCGCCAATCATCGCGACGCTCGCGACGAGCCTCGTCGTCACCTCTGCGACGCTCCTGCTGGCGGATGCCGCACGCGCCGGCGCCGACGCGGGCCTGCGGGCCTTCGTCACGGCCAAGGCTCTCGGCATCCCCGTCATCGCGCTCGTCGTCGCGGCCATGACCGTGATCGTCTGGCTCGCCCTCACGCGGACCCGCGTCGGCGTGGCGGTCATCGCCGTCGGCCAGAGTGTTCGCGCCGCCGAGCGCGCCGGTCTGCCGGTGGCCGGGGTGACGGTCACGGCCTACCTCGTCTCGGCGGGCCTGGCGGGGCTCGTCGGCGGCCTGCTCGCCGCCTTCATCTCCCCCAGCACGGTGCTCGGCAGCTCGTACATGCTCGACTCGATCGCCGTCGTCGTGATCGGCGGCACCCTCATCTCCGGCGGTCGCCCCGTGCCGGCCGGCGCCTGGACGGGCGCCCTCTTCTTCGTGCTGCTGTCGGGACTGCTCAACCTCGTGGGGTGGTCGATCGGCGCTCAGAACGTGCTCAAGGGCGTGCTCGTCGTCCTCGTCGTCGTGATCGCCTCGGCCGCCACCGGAACCGGCCGCAGCTCTCTGCACCGGCTGCGGGTGAGCCTGCGTCGCCCCGCCTCCGTTCCCTCGGCCCGACGCGCCGACACCGACCCCATCCCGAAGAACAAGGAGAACATCCATGGCTGACCTCGACGACCTGCGTGAGGGAACCGACTACTCCGGCCCCGCCGTGGCCGGAACCGGCTACCCCATCAAGGGCCAAGCAGGCCAGGACTGGGGGATGCGCGCGCGACTGTCGCGCGTGTTCGACCCCCGCGACGGCAAGACCGTGATGCTCGCATTCGATCACGGCTACTTCCAGGGCCCGACCTCCGGCCTCGAGCGGCTCGACCGCTCGATCCTGCCGCTGGTTCCCCAGGCGGACGCTCTGATGTGCACGCGCGGAGCCCTGCGCACGACCATCCCGCCGCACTCGTCGAAGGGCATCGTGCTGCGCGCCTCCGGCGGTCCCAGCGTGCTCAAGGAGCTCTCCGACGAAGAGATCGCCGTCTCGATCGACGACGCCATACGACTGGATGCCGCGGCCCTGGCCGTGCAGGTCTTCATCGGCGGCGACAACGAGACGAAGTCGGTGCGCAACATGACCACGCTCGTCGACGCGGGCCAGGCCACCGGCATCCCGGTGCTGGCCGTCACCGCGGTCGGTCGCGACATGGTGCGCGATGCCCGCTACTTCCGGCTCGCCACCCGGATCAGCGCCGAGCTCGGCGCGGCGTTCGTGAAGACCTACTACGTCGAGGAGGGCTTCGAGACGATCACCAGTGCGTGCCCCGTCCCGATCGTCATCGCCGGCGGCAAGAAGGTCGAGGAGCGTGAGGCCCTGCGTGTGGCGTCGCGCGCCATGGCGGAAGGCGCGGCGGGCGTCGACATGGGACGCAACGTGTTCCAGTCGGAGCACCCGGCCGCCATGCTCGCGGCCGTCCGGGGGGTCGTGCACGACGGCCTCAGCGCCGACGACGCTTTCGACCTGTTCCAGACCCTCTCCCACTGAACCGTCTCGGGGCGCCCGCGGGCGCCCCGAGACCCGAAGGATGCAGCATGCCCTCGCTTCGTACCCATGCCGAGCCCACCTCGGCCGACGTCGTCGTCATCGGCGCCGGGATCAACGGCCTCGCCATCGCCCGTGAGGCCGCGAGCCGTGGCCTCCACGTCGTCGTCATCGACCGCGACGACATCGCCGCCCGCACCTCGGCGATCTCGACCCGTCTCATCCACGGCGGCCTGAAGTACCTCGAGCGCGTGGAGATCCCGCTTGTGCTCGAATCGATCCGCGAGCGCAACATCCTGCTGCGCACCGCACCGCATCTCGTGCGCCCCTACCCCATGCTCATCCCGTTCTCGCGAGGCGCCTCGCGGCCGGGCTGGCTGCTCTCGTGCGGCCTGCTGCTGCACGACATCCTGTCGTTCGGCAAGAAGCTGCCGCGCAACCGCATCGTCTTCTCGCGGCGCCTGTCGCGCGAGTGGCCGTCGGTCGCTGCGGGCGGCGTGAAGTGGGGTGGCCTGTTCCAGGACGCGCACGTGCCGGTGACCGAGCGCTTCGGCATCGAGCTCGCGATCGATGCGGCCAACCACGGCGCCACGGTGCTCACCCACACCCCCGTCACCGACCTGATCCGCGAGAAGGGACGCATCGCGGGCGTGCGTTACCTCGACCGTGAGGACGGTCGCGAGCGGACGCTGCGCGCCCCGGTCGTCGTCAACTGCGCCGGCCCGTGGGTCGACGCGATCCTCGATCTGCAGGGCGAGCACCCGCGCCGCATCGGCCCGACGAAGGGAAGCCACCTCGTCGTCGACGCGTTCCCCGGCGCGCCCGACACCTGCATCTTCTTCGAGTCACCCGATGACAACAGGCCCATGTTCGTCCTGCCGTGGTGGGACGGAAAGTACATGATCGGCACGACCGATCTGCCCTACGACGGGTCGATCGACGAGATCGTCGTCGACGACGACGAGGTCGACTACCTGCTCCGCGCGGTAAACGACCTCATCCCGGGGGCCGGTCTGCGACGCGACGCCGTGCTGTGGTCGTTCTCGGGAGTGCGCCCGCTTCCTTACGTGGCAGACCTGAGCGACCCGGCCTCGGTCAGCCGCGACAGCGAGATCGTCGTGCACACCGGCGACGCCGCGGGACTGCTCACCGTCATCGGCGGCAAGTACACGACCCACCGGGCCCTGGGCGAGCAGGCGCTGCGGCGCATCGAGACGGCGCTGGGGCTCGGCCACCGCCGCTCCGCGACCCGCACCGCCCGGTTCCCCGGCGCCCCCGCGGGCGATCACGCACGCTTCATCACCGACAGCGTCACCCGAAGCACCCTGCCGGAGCGCAGCGCCCGCCGGCTCGCCGACCTGTACGGAACCCTCAGTCGCCCGATCGAGATGCTGGCGGCATCCGACCCGTCTCTCGCCGAGGTCATCGAAGACGAGAGCGGGGCGATCGCCGCGGAGGTCGTCTACGCCGTCCGCGAGGAGGGCGCCCACACGCTCGAAGACGTGCTCATCCGCCGCACCGCGATCGCGCTGAACAGCGACGTCGGCCTCGGCTGTGCGGCACGTGCCGCCGACGTCCTCGTCGCGCACGGCGACTGGAGTGCCGAGCGCGCGGAAGCCGAGCTGGCGCGATACCGTGAAGCCGCTCGGCGCTTCGCACCCCGAACCCTGCGCCCGGCACCCGCTCAGCCGACGGCCGCCTGAGTGAGAAACGAGGATCGATGAAGATCTGCGTCATCGGCATCGACGTGGGCCTCACGTCTGCCAAAGCAGCGGCGTTCGACGACGCCGGGCGGGAGATCCGCACGGTCTCGGCGCCGAACCCCCGCGTCGCGGTTTCGCGCGAGCGGCAGGAGATCGCGATGGACACGCTGTGGGACGTCGTGGCCGACGTCCTGCGCGACCTGACCGCGTGGCTCGCGGCCGACGGATGGACCGTCACGGCCGTCGGCGCGACCGGTCACGGCAACGGCCTGTACCTCGTCGACGAGCAGCTGCGGCCGGTGCGGCCCGCCATCGCCTCGACCGACAGCCGGGCCGAGCACGTCGTCGCGGCCCTCGATCCTGCGGCGGTCGAGCGGATGCGGCTGCTCACCGGGTCGCTTCCGTGGGCCGCGCAGCCCGGCGTGCTGCTGCGGTGGCTGCTCGACAATGAGCCCGAGTCGCTCGAACGAGCACGCTGGGCACTGACCTGCAAGGACTGGATCACCGCGTGCCTCACCGGCGTCGCGAGCGCCGACACGTCCGACTCGTCGGGGTGCGGACTGGTCAACCTCCGCGAGCGGGAGTACGAGCCCGAGGTCTTCGACATGCTCGGTCTGCCCCGCGAACTCCAGCGCATCCTGCCACCCCTGCACGCGAGCGACGAGGTCGTCGGGACGATCAGCGCCGACGCCGCCGCACGCTCGGGCCTGACCGCGGGTACGCCCGTCGTCGCCGGCTGCATGGACTGCGTCGCGAGCCCGCTCGGCGCAGGCTCCACCGATCTCGGCGACGTGACGGTGATCGTGGGCACCTGGGCGATCAACGCGGTCGTGGTGCCGACGGATGCCGTTCCCCCGCGCGTCACGATCAACGCGCTGCTCCCCGATCCCCGCCTCATGCTGGCCATGGAGGTCGCGCCCACGTCCGCCGCGAGCATCGAGTGGGCGTCCGGGCTGCTCGGCGCCCGCGCGACTCTCCCGTTGACTCCGCGCGACCTCCTCGAAGCCGCGCACGGCGCACCCCCGCTGGCGGACGGGCTGCTCTTCCTGCCCTTCATCCACGGCGCGCCCGAGCATCTCGGCGCCTCCGGCACCTTCGTCGGAATCAAGGGCAGCCACGGCTACCCGCACGTCGCCCGCGCCGTCGCCGAAGGCATCACGCAGTACCACCGCGTGCAGATCGAGAAGGTCGTCGCGACGGGGGCCGTCGTCACCGACGCCCCGTGGACCCTCGCCGGCGGCGGGGCGAAGAACCCCCAGTGGGCGCAGATGTTCGCTGATGTCATCGGTCACGCGATGCGCCGGCAGCTCGGCACCGAGCTGGGCGCGCGCGGCGTCGCCTCGCTCGCGGCACGGGGCGTCGGGGTCGACATGACGCCGTGGGGCGTCGAACCCGACCCCGCGCTCGTCGTGCAACCGGGCATCTGCCGCACCGCGTATCAGCAGCAGGCGGCCCGCTTCGACCGCGTCGTGTCGTCGATGACGAGCGTCTGGGAGGCCTACGCATGACGCCCTCGTCGGGCGTGTCCGACGCCCTCGACGAGATCGTGCGCGTCAGTCGGGCCCTCGGCGGCGATCCCTCGTTCGTCCTCCATGGGGGCGGGAACACGTCGATCACCGCGCGAGGCGAGGACGTCACGGGCGAGCCCGTCGACCTCGTCCTGGTCAAGGGGAGCGGATGGGATCTCGCCACGATCGAGCCGGCAGGATTCGCGCCACTGCGTCGCGACCGCCTCGAGCGCCTGCTGCGCCTGCCGCACCTCGACGACCCGACGATGGTGAACGAGCTGCGCCAGGCCTCGCTCGACGCATCGGCACCGACGGCCTCGATCGAGGCGCTGCTGCACGCGTATCTCCCCGGCCGGGTCGCGCTGCACTCGCATGCCGACGCGATCGTCGCCGTGACCGATCGCGACGTGCCCGACGACGAGATCGCCGCGGCACTGGGCCCGCGGGTCGCCGTTCTGCCGTACGTGATGCCCGGCTTCCCGTTGGCACGCCTCGTGGCCGACACCGACCTCAGCGGCGTGGATGCGCTCGTCCTCCGCAATCACGGCCTGTTCACCTTCGGCGACGACCCCGACGCCGTGCTCGCCCGCCATCGCGAGATCGTCGCCCGCGCGACCGGGCTGTCGGCAATCATCGCACCCGGCGAGAGGGATGCCGGTCAGACGGATGCCGGTGGTCACGATATCCCCCCGCGCGGCACGCTCGAGACAATCGCGGGCCTGCGCGCCGACATCGCGCGCGCCGCCGGACGGCCGATGCTGCTCCGACAGAGCCGGTCGCGCCGTGCCGCCGCGTTCGCCGGCCGCACCGATCTCGACGCGGCCACGACCCGCGGAACCGCGACCCCCGAACACGTCATCTACACCAAGCGGCATCCGCTCGTCGGGCGCGATGTCGCGGCCTACGCGAGCGCGTACCGGGCCTACGTCGAGCGCCACCGGCACCGCCAGCCGGGCCCGATGACGCCGCTGGACCCCGCGCCGCGCGTCGTGTTCGACCCGGAGCTCGGGATGCTGACCGCCGGCGACACCGTGCGGGACGTCAGGGTCGCGGCCGACATCGCGGAGCACACCATCGCCGTCATCGAGGCGGCGGACGCGCTGGGCGGCTACCGGTCGCTCGACGAAGCGCAGAGCTTCGACATCGAGTACTGGTCGCTCGAGCAGGCCAAGCTCGCCGGCCGCCGCCGCGCGCCGCTCGCGGGGGAAGTCGCCATCGTGACGGGCGCCGCCTCCGGAATCGGGCGGGCCGCCGCGGAGCGACTGCTCGCCGATGGCGCCGCCGTGGTCGGGGTCGACCTCGATCCGAGCGTGCCGCACGCATTCTCGGGTGACGCGTGGCGCGGGGTGGTCGGTGACGTCGCCGACGCTGCGGTCATCGAGCGCACCCTCGAAGAGGCGGTCCGCACGTATGGGGGCATCGACATGCTCGTCGTCGCTGCCGGGATCTTCCCCCGCAGTCAGCCGATCGCCGACCTCGACGATGCCGCGTGGGAGCGCGCCGTTCGCGTCAACGCCACCGCGCCCCTGCGCCTGATGCGGGCGGCGCACGCGCACCTCGCGCTGGCGCCCCGGGGCGGGCGCGTGGTGCTCGTGTCGACGAAGAACGTCGCGGCACCGGGCCCCGGCGTCGCGTCGTATTCGGCGAGCAAGACCGCAGCGGCTCAGCTCGCGCGGGTCGCAGCGATCGAGTGGGCCGCTGACGGCATCCGGGTGAACCAGGTCGAGCCCGACGCGGTCTTCGACACGGCGATCTGGACACCCGAGCTGCTCGCGGAGCGCGCGGCCAGCTACGGCCTCAGCGTCGAGGAGTACCGCACACGCAATCTGCTGCGCGTTGAGGTCACGAGCGCGATGGTCGCCGAGGCGGTCGCCGTCTTCTGTGAGCAGCTGCCGGCGACGACCGGCGCGCACCTCAGCGTCGACGGGGGCAACGACCGGGTGATCTGAGGCCGCGCCGTTTTTCGGCCGACCGAACGATTCGCTCGCCCGAAATGCTGTCAATCAGGGCTTTTCGTCATTTTCGACGGCCCGCGACTGGCAAGCTCGAGAGCGGCCGATCTCCGTTCGACGGTGCCCGGGACGATCGCCGGCCATCCCGTCATCCCCGCTTCGAGGAGGAGCCATGTCGCCCTGGGCGCTCTTCATCCTGGCCGTCGGCGTCTCCGCCGATGCGTTCGCCGTAGCTCTCGGAAAGGGACTGCAGTTGCGCGCCCACGTGGTGCGGGGCGCCCTGCTCATCGCAGGCGCCTTCGGCCTCGCGCAGGCGGTGATGCCGCTGATCGGCTGGCTGCTGGGCAGCACGTTCGCCGAGGCGATCGCCCCGTTCGACCACTGGATCGCCTTCGGCCTCCTCGCCGCCATCGGCGCCAAGATGCTGTGGGAGGCGTTCCGTCCCGACGAGGACGACGCGGATGCCGCATCCGGCCTCTCCGCTCGCGAGATCGTGCTGCTCGCCCTCGCGACGAGCATCGACGCCCTCGCCGTCGGCCTGTCGTTCGCATTCCTCGACGTGCCGCTGTGGATCGCGGTCGTCTCGATCGGCCTCGTCACGTTCGCGCTGTCGTTCGTCGCGGTGCTGATCGGCCACCGCATCGGCACGCGCTGGCGCAAGCCCGCCGAGATCATCGGGGGCATCGTGCTCATCGGCATCGGCACCCAGATCCTCATCGAGCACCTCGTCGCCGGCTGACGCGCGGGTCGCGCTCGCGAGCCTCGGAGAATCACGCGAACCTCGGATCTTTGCGCGCGAACAGTCCGAGGTTCGCGACATCCTCCGAAGCACGGATGCCGGGGCGCGTGAGCGCCGGAGCGAGGCGGGTCAGCCCGCGAGCTTCGCCTTCACGTACGCGACCACGGCGTTCGCGTGACCGTGGCCGAGTCCGTGCTCGGTCTTGAGCGACTCGACCACCTGCATGTGCGACATCCCGGTCGAGAGCTGATCGGCTGCGATGTCGAGCCAGTGCTGGATCGGCAGCCCGTGCGTCTTCTCGATGCTCGGGAAGTACGACGCCGGCCCCTTCGGCTTGTTCGCGGGATCGATGTCCGGAGCGGGGACGCGCGACGCACTCATGCGCCGAGGCTACCGCCGACCCGCGCTGCCGCGGGCGAGGAGTTTTTGCGAAGTCTCGTCACGAAACGGGTGGGCGGGCATCTCTTCGGTAGGTCGCGAGACCTGTCCGGCACTCCCCGTCGGGCCCCTGCCGGCCCCCAACCGGTGGGGAACCGTGTAGCGAGAGGGGGAGCGACTTCGGCCGCTCCCCCTCTCGTGACGTCACGCCGACGCGGAACGCGCTCGAGGCCTCTCGTCCGCCAGCGCGCGATGGGCCGCGTTGTAGCCGCACATCCCGTGCACACCCGGCCCCGGCGGAGTGGCCGCCGAGCACAGGTAGACGCCGGGAACCCGGACGTCGTAGGGCGATGCCGCCGCTGCCGGGCCGAGGAGCAGCTGGCCGAGCGTCTTCGCCCCGGTGAGGATGTCGCCGCCGACGAAATTCGCGTTGTCGCGTGCGAGATCGCCTGTCGAGTAGCTGCGTTGCGCCACGATTCGGGAACGGAAACCGGGGGCGTAACGCTCGATCTGGCGGATGATGGCCGCCGTCGCGTCACCCGTGTATCCCTGCGGGACATGGGCGTAGGCGTACACGGGCGCCAGGCGGCCGACGCGGCGTGTCGGGTCGGCGACATCCTGCTGTCCGACGAGCACGAATGGCCGCTCGGGCATGCGGCCGCGCGAGGTCTCGGCCTCGGCCCGTGCGATCTCGGCGGCCGTTCCGCCGACGTGCACCGTTCCGGCGCGCGACACGTCCGGGTTGGTCCAGGGCACCCCGTCTTCGACGACGAAGTCGACCTTGAACGCGCCAGGTCCGCTCGTGAACCGCCGAAGACGGGTTTTACTCCAGCGCGGAAGAGCATCGCCGACGATGCCCTCGACCTGCGTGGGATGTACATCGAGCATCAGGATGTCGTGGGGTGGCAGCTCCGCCCGGCTGCGAACCCGATGCCCGGTGACGAAGGTGACGCCGCGTTCCCGCAGCGAGGCGACGATCGCATCGGTGAGCTTCGAGGTACCCCCGACCACCACGGGCCACCCGACACCGTGAGCGGCGGTGAGAAGCGCGGCCGCCACCGCCCCCGCGAAGGGGCGTGAGAAGGGCTGGAACGAGTGAGCGGCGATCCCGGCGTACAGCGCTGCGGCGGGTTCAGAGGTCAGCAGCCGCGCGATCAGACTCGGCGGCGGAGCTGCGACCATTCCGAACCGGGCGAAGAGAAAGGGATGCCGCGGAATATGGAGCGGCGGTTCGAAGAGTTCCGGGGCGAGGGCATCGAAGCGGCGTGCCGGGGCGCCGAAGAGGCGACCCCACGCGGGTGCGCCGAGGCCGTGCAGGGTCATCTCCACCGATCGGTGCAGCAGTGCGGCGCGGCCGCCCTCGAGCGGATGAGCGACCTCGATCGACGCTTTGCCCCACTGCACATCCGGCGCAAGCTCGGCGATGTAGGGCGAGATGAGCGCGAGCGGATGCACAGCGGCGCAGTGGTCTTGGACGATCCCCGGGATCAGCGGCTCGGCCGCGCGGGCGCCGCCGCCCAGCACATCGTTCGCCTCGTAGACCGTCACGGCGTAGCCGGCCCGGTTGAGGACGTGGGCGGCGGCGAGCCCGTTGGGGCCGCTGCCGACGACGACGGCGGTGCCTTGCGCGACAGCGGCCATGGCTGTGCACCTCTCTGGAAAGTAGGGAAGGTGGGGCGGGGCCCGAAGGCTCCCGCCCCACCCTTGGAATGGTACGAGGGGATTACTCCGCCTCGACCTCCCGGTTCTTGCGGCGTCCGAAGACGGCAGCGAGCACGCCCAGGAGAGTCAGCATCGTTGCACCGATGCCGATACCCATGGCAGCCGCCGTGTCGCCTCCAGTACGCGCGAGCGAGCCGTCGGACTTGCTCGACGCGCTGTTGCTCGACGCCTGAGCGCCGGGGTCGGTGCCGTTGTCGGCCGAGGCCGACGTCTCAGCGCCGGGGTCAACCGAAGCCGAGTTCTCAGCGCCCGGATCGACCGACGCAGACGCCGACGCGTTCACGTTGGTGTTCGGGTCAGCCGAGGAGTCAGCATCAGCCTGGAACTGCACCGAAGCATCCGTCGACGAGTTCGACGTTGCCGCCGCCTTCGCCGCCGACGAGGCGTCAGACTCTGCCGCGACCGACGCGTCAGCGTTGGTCTTGTCAGAGTTATCAGCCTGCGCGGCCGGGCTAGCCGAGACCTGAGCGGCAGCAGACGGGTCCGAAGACACATCAGCCGACGCCGCACTCGACGCATCCGGGTTAGCAGCAGCCTTCGCTGCAGCCTCCGCGTTCGGGGTTGCCGCAGCCGACGCAGCCGACTCAGCATCCGGGGATGCTGCAGCCTGAGCTGCGGCCTGAGCGGACGGGTTGCTGTTGTCATCAGCCTTCGCCGACGCCGACGCAGACGCCGAAGCGTTCACGTTGGTGTTCGGGTCAGCCGAGGAGTCAGCATCAGCCTGGAACTGCACCGAAGCATCCGTCGACGAGTTCGACGTTGCCGCCGCCTTCGCCGCCGACGAGGCGTCAGACTCTGCCGCGACCGACGCGTCAGCGTTGGTCTTGTCAGAGTTATCAGCCTGCGCGGCCGGGCTAGCCGAGACCTGAGCGGCAGCAGACGGGTCCGAAGACACATCAGCCGACGCCGCACTCGACGCATCCGGGTTAGCAGCAGCCTTCGCTGCAGCCTCCGCGTTCGGGGTTGCCGCAGCCGACGCAGCCGACTCAGCATCCGGGGATGCTGCAGCCTGAGCTGCGGCCTGAGCGGACGGGTTGCTGTTGTCATCAGCCTTCGCCGACGCCGACGCAGACGCCGAAGCGTTCACGTTGGTGTTCGGGTCAGCCGAGGAGTCAGCATCAGCCTGGAACTGCACCGAAGCATCCGTCGACGAGTTCGACGTTGCCGCCGCCTTCGCCGCCGACGAGGCGTCAGACTCTGCCGCGACCGACGCGTCAGCGTTGGTCTTGTCAGAGTTATCAGCCTGCGCGGCCGGGCTAGCCGAGACCTGAGCGGCAGCAGACGGGTCCGAAGACACATCAGCCGACGCCGCACTCGACGCATCCGGGTTAGCAGCAGCCTTCGCTGCAGCCTCCGCGTTCGGGGTTGCCGCAGCCGACGCAGCCGACTCAGCATCCGGGGATGCTGCAGCCTGAGCTGCGGCCTGAGCGGACGGGTTGCTGTTGTCATCAGCCTTCGCCGAAGCCGACGCAGACGCCGAAGCGTTCACGTTGGTGTTCGGGTCAGCCGAGGAGTCAGCATCAGCCTGGAACTGCACCGAAGCATCCGTCGACGAGTTCGACGTTGCCGCCGCCTTCGCCGCCGACGAGGCGTCAGACTCTGCCGCGACCGACGCGTCAGCGTTGGTCTTGTCAGAGTTATCAGCCTGCGCGGCCGGGCTAGCCGAGACCTGAGCGGCAGCAGACGGGTCCGAAGACACATCAGCCGACGCAGCACTCGACGCATCCGGGTTAGCCGCAGCCTTCGCTGCAGCCTCCGCGTTCGGGGTTGCCGCAGCAGAGGCAGCCGACTCAGCATCCGGGGATGCTGCAGCCTGAGCTGCGGCCTGAGCGGACGGGTTGCTGTTGTCATCAGCCTTCGCCGAAGCCGACGCAGACGCCGACGCGTTCACGTTGGTGTTCGGGTCAGCCGAGGAGTCAGCATCAGCCTGGAACTGCACCGAAGCATCCGTCGACGAGTTCGACGTTGCCGCCGCCTTCGCCGCCGACGAGGCGTCAGACTCTGCCGCGACCGACGCGTCAGCGTTGGTCTTGTCAGAGTTATCAGCCTGCGCGGCCGGGCTAGCCGAGACCTGAGCGGCAGCAGACGGGTCCGAAGACACATCAGCCGACGCCGCACTCGACGCATCCGGGTTAGCAGCAGCCTTCGCTGCAGCCTCCGCGTTCGGGGTTGCCGCAGCCGACGCAGCCGACTCAGCATCCGGGGATGCTGCAGCCTGAGCTGCGGCCTGAGCGGACGGGTTGCTGTTGTCATCAGCCTTCGCCGACGCCGACGCAGACGCCGAAGCGTTCACGTTGGTGTTCGGGTCAGCCGAGGAGTCAGCATCAGCCTGGAACTGCACCGAAGCATCCGTCGACGAGTTCGACGTTGCCGCCGCCTTCGCCGCCGACGAGGCGTCAGACTCTGCCGCGACCGACGCGTCAGCGTTGGTCTTGTCAGAGTTATCAGCCTGCGCGGCCGGGCTAGCCGAGACCTGAGCGGCAGCAGACGGGTCCGAAGACACATCAGCCGACGCCGCACTCGACGCATCCGGGTTAGCCGCAGCCTGAGCTGCAGCCTCCGCGTTCGGGGTTGCCGCAGCCGACGCAGCCGACTCAGCATCCGGGGATGCTGCAGCCTGAGCTGCGGCCTGAGCGGACGGGTTGCTGTTGTCATCAGCCTTCGCCGACGCCGACGCAGACGCCGAAGCGTTCACGTTGGTGTTCGGGTCAGCCGAGGAGTCAGCATCAGCCTGGAACTGCACCGAAGCATCCGTCGACGAGTTCGACGTTGCCGCCGCCTTCGCCGCCGACGAGGCGTCAGACTCTGCCGCGACCGACGCGTCAGCGTTGGTCTTGTCAGAGTTATCAGCCTGCGCGGCCGGGCTAGCCGAGACCTGAGCGGCAGCAGACGGGTCCGAAGACACATCAGCCGACGCAGCACTCGACGCATCCGGGTTAGCCGCAGCCTTCGCTGCAGCCTCCGCGTTCGGGGTTGCCGCAGCCGACGCAGCCGACTCAGCATCCGGGGATGCTGCAGCCTGAGCTGCGGCCTGAGCGGACGGGTTGCTGTTGTCATCAGCCTTCGCCGAAGCCGACGCAGACGCCGACGCGTTCACGTTGGTGTTCGGGTCAGCCGAGGAGTCAGCATCAGCCTGGAACTGCACCGAAGCATCCGTCGACGAGTTCGACGTTGCCGCCGCCTTCGCCGCCGACGAGGCGTCAGACTCTGCCGCGACCGACGCGTCAGCGTTGGTCTTGTCAGAGTTATCAGCCTGCGCGGCCGGGCTAGCCGAGACCTGAGCGGCAGCAGACGGGTCCGAAGACACATCAGCCGACGCCGCACTCGACGCATCCGGGTTAGCAGCAGCCTTCGCTGCAGCCTCCGCGTTCGGGGTTGCCGCAGCCGACGCAGCCGACTCAGCATCCGGGGATGCTGCAGCCTGAGCTGCGGCCTGAGCGGACGGGTTGCTGTTGTCATCAGCCTTCGCCGAAGCCGACGCAGACGC
This sequence comes from Microbacterium arborescens, assembly GCF_030369635.1. Taxonomy (NCBI): domain Bacteria; kingdom Bacillati; phylum Actinomycetota; class Actinomycetes; order Micrococcales; family Microbacteriaceae; genus Microbacterium; species Microbacterium arborescens. The sequence goes on from NZ_CP128474.1 coordinate 3,240,967, forward strand.
CGAAGCGTTCACGTTGGTGTTCGGGTCAGCCGAGGAGTCAGCATCAGCCTGGAACTGCACCGAAGCATCCGTCGACGAGTTCGACGTTGCCGCCGCCTTCGCCGCCGACGAGGCGTCAGACTCTGCCGCGACCGACGCGTCAGCGTTGGTCTTGTCAGAGTTATCAGCCTGCGCGGCCGGGCTAGCCGAGACCTGAGCGGCAGCAGACGGGTCCGAAGACACATCAGCCGACGCCGCACTCGACGCATCCGGGTTAGCAGCAGCCTTCGCTGCAGCCTCCGCGTTCGGGGTTGCCGCAGCCGACGCAGCCGACTCAGCATCCGGGGTCGCTGCAGCCTGAGCTGCGGCCTGAGCGGACGGGTTGCTGTTGTCATCAGCCTTCGCCGAAGCCGACGCAGACGCCGACGCGTTCGCATTGGCCTGGAACTCCGACGACGCATCCGTCGACGAGTTCGACGTCGCCGACGCCTTCGCCGCACTGGATGCATCAGCGTTCACCGACGCCGAAGCATCAGCGTTCACCTTGTCCGAGTTATCCGCGTTCGCAGCCGGGCTCGCCGAGACCTGCGCGGCAGCAGACGGGTCCGAAGACACATCAGCCGACGCCGCACTCGACGCATCCGGGTTAGCCGCAGCCTTCGCTGCCGCTTCCGCGTTCGGGGTTGCCGCAGCCGACGCAGCCGACTCAGCATCCGGGGTCGCTGCAGCCTGAGCCGCCGCCTGAGCGGACGGGTTGCTGTTGTCATCAGCCTTCGCCGAAGCCGACGCAGACGCAGACGCGTTCGCATTGGCCTGGAACTCCGACGACGCATCCGTCGACGAGTTCGACGTCGCCGACGCCTTCGCCGCACTGGATGCATCAGCGTTCACCGACGCCGAAGCATCAGCGTTCACCTTGTCCGAGTTATCCGCGTTCGCAGCCGGGCTAGCCGAGACCTGCGCGGCAGCAGACGGGTCCGAAGACACATCAGCCGACGCCGCACTCGACGCATCCGGGTTAGCCGCAGCCTGAGCTGCAGCCTCCGCGTTCGGGGTCGCCGCAGCCGACGCAGCCGACTCAGCATCCGGGGTCGCTGCAGCCTGAGCCGCCGCCTGAGCGGACGGGTTGCTGTTGTCATCAGCCTTCGCCGAAGCCGACGCAGACGCCGACGCGTTCGCATTGGCCTGGAACTCCGACGACGCATCCGTCGACGAGTTCGACGTCGCCGACGCCTTCGCCGCACTGGATGCATCAGCGTTCACCGACGCCGAAGCATCAGCGTTCACCTTGTCCGAGTTATCCGCGTTCGCAGCCGGGCTCGCCGAGACCTGCGCGGCAGCAGACGGGTCCGAAGACACATCAGCCGACGCCGCACTCGACGCATCCGGGTTAGCCGCAGCCTTCGCTGCCGCTTCCGCGTTCGGGGTTGCCGCAGCAGAGGCAGCCGACTCAGCATCCGGGGATGCTGCAGCCTGAGCCGCCGCCTGAGCGGACGGGTTGCTGTTGTCATCAGCCTTCGCCGAAGCCGACGCAGACGCAGACGCGTTCACGTTGCTCTGGGGCTCCTCGACCGGGGTCTTCGTCGAATCCTCGGGCGACTCGACGTTGCCGGGCTCGCCGGGCTGTCCCGGGGGCACGTTGCCCGTCGCGAGCGCGGTGTTCTCCACCGAACCCTTCTTCGCGTCGTCGGCAGTGATCACGTACGGCTCGGTCGACTCGCACTCAGCCGACTGGCCGGGCGCGAGAGCGATCGGGTCGCAGCTGACGCCGACGCCGGCGTTCTGCAGGAACTCGTCGCGGATCGCAATGTTCTCGATGTTCGCGATTCCGGTGTTGGTGACCTTGAACCGCCAGAAGATCTGGTCGCCCGGGTCGGTGATGCCGTTGTTATTCGTGTCGACGACCTTCGAGACCTCCTTGTCGAGGTTCAGACGTGCGGTCACAACCCGCGCACAGTCGGTGGAGGACGTGTTGTTCCCGTAGTCGGGGTCATCCTCCATGCCCACCAGCTCGGCCGTGTTCGTCACACAGCCGCTGATGTCGTTCGCGGCCGTGACGCGGACGCGGAAATCGATCTTCTCGCCGGCTCCGACCTCACCGCCGTTGATGAGCAGAGTCTCCCGGCCGTCTGCGCCCGTCTGGGTGGTCAGCGTGACACCCGGGCTGTCGACCAGGATCGCGTTGCTCAGCCCCGCGGGGAGCACGTCCTTGAGGAACCAGCCTCCCGACGGGGAACTGCCGACGTTGCTCACCGTGAACGAGTACTCGAACGACTCACCGGGCATGAACTCCACCGGGCCGGTCTTCTTCAGCGCGATGTCAGCCGGGTCACCGAAGTTGTAGGCCCCATCGTTGTCGATAGTGGAGTTCGCCGTCCCCACGCCTATCACTTCAGCGACCTGTGAGCCGGCGACACGTACATGCACGACCCTGCCGGAGGCGTTGTCGACAAACCCGAGCAACCCGGATCCCGTCACCCAGGCAGCACCGTAGTTAGTCGTCCCGCCCGTCCGGAGTCCCGGCGCGTCGATCCTCGTCACAGTGTTGCTGGATACGTCATAGCGCAGCAGGTACCCACCCGAACTCGCCGACCAGAAGTAGCCGTCCGCGTAGACAAGATCGTTCGGGCTGTCGTTTCGCACAGTCCCCGAGAAGGTGTGGGTCTCCTGCGCACCCGTTGCGAGGTCGATCGAGGCGATGACCGTTCCACCGGTCGAGTAGAACCACAACTTCCCGTCGTGGTATTCCATGCCCGACCAGCCCGTCACATTCGGTGCGACGGGTCCGGTCAGCCCGGCCACTCGGGTCGCCACACCACCCTGACCGATGCGATAGAGCGGGTCGCGCACCGCGGTGCCCGGGTAGAGCGTCGCATAGATGAAGCCGTCATCCGGGTTGAAAGCCATCGTCGACAGGTCGCCCGGCTGGACGGAACCCAATCGGTCGAAGCTGTACTGTCCCGATGTCGGCGAGTATTTGACGTCAAAGAGCGAACCGGCAGATGTCCGGTTCGATTGCAGGAGCCATACCTGAGTCTTGTCGGTGGGCCACGGGTCACCCGCAGCCGCATTGGCCGCGGTCGCCGCACCCATCACGGCGAGGCTGATGACAGCCGCCCCCGCGCCGACCGTCAGCGCTCTGCGCTTCCAACGCCCCGGCGGGCGTGCATGTTGCTCATTCGTCATTCTGAGCGTTCTCCTTTGTTATCGGAAGTACCGGTGTCCCGGTGCTCTTCCCCCAATACGCCGACCGGCCGAGCCGGACGGCGGTCACCGCGAGCCCGCTCCCACGAGCTGCGCGGAGTCTGTGTGGTCCTGGGCTTCGGCCGCGGAGGGATCGACGTCCTCGGTCGTGGCAGGCATGCGCTGAACCTGGAGTTCTCCCCCTCCGGGACTCGATGCGGCCGCACGCCACTTCTCCGTGAATGTCTGAGCGATTCCCGCCCAAGACCGGTCGCGGATGAAGATCGCATCGATCGCGACCATCGTCAGCGAGAACCAGGGCAGGCCCATGAGCACGGCGATTCCGATGTGGAAGCCGAGCATTCCGAACAGCGCGATCAGTCGGGTCGGGCGCGTCAGCAGCATGAACGGGAATCCCGCCTGCAGGAACAGCGTGCCGAGTGTCAGGAAGGCGACAGCCGGCCCCCAGGCCATGAAGAAGTCCGACAACGCGGGCCAGGTGCCGAAACGCGCCGTCTCGAGCGGGTGATAGATCGCCCAGCCCTCACGCCAGGGTGCGCCGCCGGCCTTGAACAGGGCGCCCGAGGTGTACACGAAGATGACCTGTGCGGCCAGAGCGACGAGCGTGAGGTTGTGCGCGACGATGCCGATCTGACGCGGCGCGGATCCATCGCGGAACCACTCGCCCTTGCGTGCCCGACGGCGAGCGTCGAGCGACCACCGCGCGGCAGGGTCAGCGAAGAAGAGCAGGATCATCGCGATGCGGAACATGTTGTCGCCCTGGTCGCCGACCATGTCGTTGGCCTCGATGAAACCGACCCAGAGGCAGAAGAACACCGGAAGCACGACGCGGAATCGCCAGCCGAGGATGAACAGGATGCTCAGGCCGATCAGCGCGACGTAGAGCGTGGAGTAGGCCAGGTCGTTGCCCATGGCGTTGTGGAATGACGAGAAGAGCCAGATTCTCGGAAAGTCGCTGAGCGGGTCCGCCATCTCGCGGTTCCAGGCGGAGCCCGAGCCGAACGAGTAGTAGCGGGTGTTGAAGTTCGTCAGCAGCAGTCCGAGTCCGGTGAGGCCGAACAGGATGCGGGTCACGGCCAGGCCGTAGAGCGCCTTCTTCGAGTCATGAAGCCAGTGGTTCGCGGCCGAGAACGTGCGGGTCGCGGCGACAGTCGTGGTCTGTGCGAACTGCGCGATGAGCGAGCCGACGAAGGTGAGGATGCGGGGCGTCGCCGTAGCGTTCGAGTCGGTGGTGCTCATCGGTTCAGGCCCTTCAGGTAGGTCTCGTACTGCGACCGGAACACCTCGGCGAAGCGGTCTTCGTTCTGTCCCGGCTCGGTGAACACCTCGCGCCAGCCCGGGCGGATGACGGTCGGGTCGGGGCGCTGAGCGTTCGGGTTGTTGCGCTCGGCGAACGGCACGACGTTCTGGCGGCTCACGCGGAACTGAACCGCGGTGACGTCGTCTCCCCAGATCGCGTGGGCGACCTGGGTCGCATAAGCGGTCGCCATGCGGTCGTCGCCGACGTAGGCGTCGGGATCGACCTCGTCGTCAGCACTCTCGAGCTCGGCCGACAGCGTCGACAGCCACTCGTCACCCATGTGGTTCTCGAGGGTCAGCGCGCGCTGGCTCTCGGACAGCCCGTCCCACGACTTCTTGAAGTTGCTCGCGAGTTCCTCGGCCTGGATGCCGGCCCGCGGCGGGAACAGGTTGTTCTTCACCATGGAGAGCTCGACATCGGTCGCGCTCACCCAGCCGGTCTCGGACTCGTTACCCGCGTCATCTGTCACGAGGGCGCGAACGTTGAAGTGATAGTCGCCGTTGATCGGCTCGGGCGCGAACACACTCCACGACTGACCGAACAGCGGCAGCATGTACGAGCTGAGCGCGTTCTCGGGAGGGAGCTGGCGCAGCGCCGAGGGCGGATAGATCCACAAGAACGAGGCGAAGACGTGCCACGCCGTCAACAGCACCAGTGCCGTCGAGACGATGCGCACCGTCCATCGTGTCGACGCCTTGGCGTCTCCGTCGTTTCTCGCGGGCGTCGGCCTCCACCGCGCCGATGGCATTGTCCTGGTCATTTCTCTCCCCGTGTACGTGGTCTCGGGGGCGCCCGTGAATGCGCCCTGACTTCGAGACCGCTGCGACGACGGATCGTGACGCGGAATGCGGGAAGTTTTTCGTCAGCACGGCGCGGGGCATCCGTGATCGCGGTTTCGGCGTCACGATCCGGGCGCGACGACGTGCCCCCCATGGGTCGACAGCTACCGCTTCGTCATCGACGAGCGGTACCGGACCTCACCCCGCGGGGATTCCCTCCCACGCCGAAGGGGGGAGCGTGATCACGCTCCCCCCTTCGCAGGTCTCCGACGACGTACCGGCGGAATCAGTCCAGCAGCAGTGCGGGTTCCTCCAAGACGGATGCCACGTCGGCGATGAACCGGCTCATGCCGTCACCGTCCACGACACGGTGGTCGAACGAGCCCGACACGGTCGTGACGAAGCGAGGACGCACCTCGCCGTCGACGACCCACGGCTTCTGCCGGATGGTTCCCATCGCGACGATCCCCGACTCGCCGGGGTTGATGATCGGGGTGCCGGCATCCATGCCGAACACGCCGATGTTCGTGATCGTGATGGTGCCGCCCTGCTGCTCGGCGGGGGAGGTCTTCCCCTCGCGCGCGGTGAGCGTCAGCTTCTCGAGCGCGCGGGCGAGGCCGCGCATGTTCAGGTCTTGGGCGTCCTTGATGTTCGGCACGAGCAGGCCTCGCGGAGTCGCCGCCGCGATGCCGAGGTTGACGTAGTGACGCACCCGGATCTCAGCGCCGTTCTCGGTCTCGACCCACGCCGCGTTCACCATGGGCGTGCGGCGCACCGCCCACACGACGGCACGCGCCATGATCAGCAGCGGTGAGACCTTGATGTCGGCGAAGTCGGGCGACGCCTTCATCCGCTTGACGAGTTCCATCGTGCGCGTCGCGTCGACGTCGGTCCACACCGATACGTGCGGCGCGGTGTGCGCGGAGTCGACCATGTGCTTGGCCGTGACCTTGCGCACGCCCTTGACCGGGATCGTCTCCTCGCGGTCGTCAACCGGCCCGGCCGACACGACCGCCGGCGGAACCGGGATGGTCTGCTCGCGCACCTCGGGTCGGGCAGGCGTCTGCAGGTTGCGGAAGACGGATGCCTGCGACGCATGGTTGACGACATCCTCGCGGGTCACCTCGCCCGCGGCTCCTGTCGGCGTGACCGACGCGAGATCGACGCCGAGGTCGCGCGCGAGCTTGCGGATCGGGGGCTTCGCGACGACGCCCACAGCGGCACGGGCCGGCGGCTCAGCCGGCTTGCGGCGACGCGACTGCACCTGACCGGCTCCGCCGTACCCGACGAGGACCGAACCGTTCTCTTCCGCTGCATCACCGGCGGCGGCCGGCTTCTCGGCAGGGGTCTCGCCATGCTCGGAGTTGCCGCTCGCGGCATCCGCTCCCCCGGCCGCGCCCGCGATCGTGATGATCGCGGCCCCCACCTCGACAGTGGTGCCTTCGTCGACGAGCAGCTCGCCGACCGTGCCCGAGAACGGCGACGGCAGTTCGACGAGCGACTTGGCGGTCTCGATCTCGACGAGGACGTCGTTGACCGCGACCTCGTCGCCGGCGGCCACGCGCCACTGCACGATCTCGGCCTCGGTGAGGCCTTCGCCGACGTCCGGCAGATGGAAGGTCTGGGTGCTCATGAGGGAATCCTCTCGCAGGCGCGTCGGGTGGTCAGTAGGCGAGGGCGCGGTCGACGGCCTCGAGGATGCGGTCGGCGTCGGGGAGGTACGCGCCCTCGAGCTTCGCCGCCGGGAACGGGACATCGAAGCCCGACACCCGCAGCACGGGAGCCTCGAGCGAGAAGAACGCCTGCTCGGTCACCGTCGCGGCGATCTCGGAGCCCAGCGATGTGAAGCCGGGGGCCTCCTGGCCGTAGACCATGCGTCCGGTGCGCCGCACCGAGTCGAGGATCGGGCCGTAATCGACGGGCGACAGCGAGCGCAGGTCGACGACCTCGCACGACACGCCCTCGCTCTCGGCGAGCGCGGCAGCCTGCAACAGCACCGTCACCATCGCACCGTGGCCCACGAGCGTGACGTCGGTTCCGCGGCGGACCACGCGCGAGGCGTGCAGCGGCAGTGCCCGCGCGGCGAGATCGACCTCGCCCTTGGTCCAGTAGCGCGACTTCGGCTCGAGGAAGACGATCGGGTCGTTCGAGGAGATGGCGTCCTGGATCATCCAGTACGCGTCGTTCGGCGTCGAGGGCGACACGACCCGCAGACCCGGGGTGTGCGTGAAGTACGCCTCCGGGCTCTCCTGGTGGTGCTCGACGGCGCCGATGTGCCCGCCGTAGGGAATCCGGATGACGACGGGGAACGACATCCGCCCATCGTGCCGGTTCGTGAGCTTCGCGAGCTGCGTCGTGATCTGGTCGAAGGCGGGGAAGACGAATCCGTCGAACTGGATCTCGCACACCGGCCGGAAGCCGGCCATCGCGAGTCCGATCGCGGTTCCGACGATGCCCGACTCGGCGAGGGGCGTGTCGAGTACGCGTCGGTCGCCGAACTCGGCCTGCAGCCCCTCGGTGACGCGGAACACGCCCCCGAGGCGGCCGATGTCCTCGCCCATCATCAGCACGTGGTCATCGGCCTGCATCGCGGCGCGCATGCCCGCGTTGAGCGCCTTGCTGAACGGCAGCGTCTCGACGCTCATGCGCGTCCCTCCTCGAAGGATGCCTCGTAGTCGGCGAGCCACTTCCGCTGCCGATCGACGAGAGGGTGCTGCTCGCTGTAGACGTGAGCGAACATGCTGTCGGCCTCGGGAGCGGTGAGCTGGTTCGTGCGGACCCGGACGTCGTCGGCATAGGCCGCAGCCTCGGCATCCACGTCGTCGAAGAAGGATGCGGCGGCGCCGCGGCTCTCGAGATAGGCGCGCATACGGGCGATCGGGTCGCGCCGCGCCCAGAAGGCCTCTTCGTCGCTCGTGCGGTACTTCGTCGGGTCGTCGCTCGTCGTGTGCGCACCCATGCGGTAGGTCAGCGCCTCGATCGCACGGGGCCCCTCACCGGAGCGGGCCTCGTCGAGGGCGAGCTTGGTGACGGCATAGCTGGCGAGCACATCGTTGCCGTCGACACGGATCGACGGCATCCCATAGCCGGCGCCGCGGCGCACGAGCGGGACCTTGGACTGCGTCGAGACCGGCACCGAGATCGCCCAGTGGTTGTTCTGCAGGAAGAAGACCTGCGGGGTGTTGTAGCTCGTGGCGAAGACCATCGCCTCGTGCACGTCGCCCTGGCTCGAGGCGCCGTCGCCGTAGTAGACGATGACCGCTTCGTCGCGCTCGGGGTCGCCCGTGCCGGTGCGCCCGTCGAAGACCATCCCCATGCCGTAGCCCGAGGCGTGCAGCGTCTGCGAGCCGAGCACGAGCGTGTAGATGTGGGTGTTGCCGTTGCGGGGGTCGGTCGGGTCCCACCCGCCGTGGGTGAGGCCGCGCATGAGCCGGATGATGTCGATCGGGTCGACGCCGCGGATCGTGCAGACCACATGCTCGCGGTACGACGGGAAGAGGTGGTCCTGGGGCCGGGTCGCCCGCGCGGAACCGACCTGAGCGGCCTCCTGGCCGAACGACGGAGGCCAGAGCGCGAGCTGCCCCTGACGCTGCAGGTTCGTGGCCTGGCGGTCGAAGGCCCGCACCGTCACCATGTCGCGGTAGAACGTCTCGAGCTCCGTGTCGGCGAGCGCCTCGATCACCGGCAAGTAGCGTTCGGCTTCGGGCGACGGGTCGAGTGAGCCGTCGGCCGCGAGGACGCGGACGAGAGCGGGATCGAGTTCAGCTTCGTCGGTCACCCTCCCACGCTAACGCCCCCGGTATGACCCGATCTGCATGCGGTCGACAACGGATGCCGCGATTCGCGGTCGACACGGCACAACCCGGGGTGGGTTGGTGGGGGGCGGGGTGGGCGTGGCGCGGATGCAAGGGATCGTGGCCGACACCCCGGGGCGACGGCATCCGAGTCGGGGTGTCGCACTGGATCCCTTGCATCGCGGTGCGACGGGCGCGAGCGGGCGGGGGGGGGTGGGAGGATCGGCGGATGACGTCGTCATTCGAGATCGTGACGCGCGCCGCGGTATCGGCGGAGGCGCTGTTCGACGCGTCGCGTGACATCGGGGCGCACGTCGCCTCGATGCGCGGCACCGGCGAGCGCGCGATCGATGGTGTGACGAGCGGCCTGATCGGGCTCGACGAAACGGTGACCTGGCGGGCGTGGCATTTCGGCATCCCGTTCCGGATGACGTCGCGGGTCACGGCACTCGACCGGCCGCTCCGCTTCGTCGACGAGCAGGTCTCCGGGCCGTTCCGCGTGTTCCGGCACGAGCACCTCTATGTCGAGCGCGACGGGATGACGATCATGACCGACCGCGTGACCCTCGCCTCGCCCGTTCTCGGCCGAATCGCCGAACGCCTCGTGCTCGTACCCTATTTGCGCCGCCTGCTCACCCGCCGGGCCGAGCATCTGGTGACGTCCGTCTCGGGCTGATCGCCGCGCCGCGTCCGGCCACGCGTGCCGCCCGCGCCGCGCACACACCGCGATACAAGGGATCACGACCGACACCCCGGGCCGGCGGCATCCGCACCGGGGTGTTGCGGTCGATTCCTTGCATCCGCGCACGGGCACCCACACCCCCACCACGCCGGGGCCGGTCAGCGGCCGAGGTCGATCACGGCCGCGCCGAAGGGCTCGAGGCGCAGGGTCGTGCCCTCGACACGCGCCCCGAACGACAGGAGAGGGATGCCGCGGCCACCGAGCGCCACGTCGCAGGGCCGGTCGGCCGGATTGAGCGCGACCAGAAGCGACCCTCCCCGCCGGTACACGAAGGGGTAGCCGGTCGTCGACCGTCACGTCGGCCCGCGCCGACAGTCGGGGATCGCCCCGCCGCAGCGCGATCGCGTCACGTAGGAAGTGCAGGAGGGATGCCGGGTCATGCAGCTGCCGCGCCACGGTCGGGGCGTCCGGGGCCGGGTCGGCGGGCAGGTACCTCGACTCGTGGGCGCGCTGCCCGAGAATCTCCACCGTTCCCCAGGCCATCGGCGTGCGCGATCCCGCTCGCTCGTACGTCGGCCCGAGCGACGACCCCTCGAGAGGGCCGACGCCCGGCAGGTAGCGCATGCCGATCTCGTCGCCGTAGTAGATCGAGGGCATCGCCGGCCAGGTCAGCACGAGCAGCAGCGCCGCGCGGGCCTGCCGCGCATCGCGGTCGCCGCTGACCATGCGCGTGAAGTCGTGGTTCGCCGTCGGCAGCCCGACGATCCCCCGGCTGCCGGCCTCACGGATGGCATCGCGCGCCTCGGACCACGCCTCGACGAATTCTGCCGCGTCGCCTCGACCGGCGGCGTCGGCCCACGCGTCGCGGGCGGGCCATGCCTCGTGGACGGTGCCCGAGCCGTTCTCGAACAGCGACTTCAGCGGCATCCCGTCGAAGTCGCCGCCGAACTGCAGGAAGAAGTCGACGTCGAATCCCGCGGGCACCGCTCGTGCCGGGTCGCCCCACTCGGAGATGAGGATGCGGCCCGGGTGCGTGCGGTCGAGACGACGGTGCACGTCGTGCCAGAGCTTCGCGGTCTCGACGTGTCCGGGATCGTCCTTCACGAGCGACGCGGCCATGTCGACGCGGAATCCCGCGACACCGCGGTCGTACCACCGCCGGATGATGTCGACGAGGGCATCTCGGTTGCGCGATGGCCCGGGTGCATCGACGGCCTGACGCCACGGCTCGTCCGGATGAGGCCGGGCGTAGCCGAAGTTCAGCGCGGGCTGGAAGTGGAAGAAGTTCGGCTTGTAGAACCCGCGGTCCCCGCGCGGCACCGGCACGAATCCGTCTGCGGCCACGGGGCTGAAGACGTACCGGTCACCCTCCGGGTCACCGTCGACGGGCGCGGCCAGCGCGTCGCCGAACCACACGTGCTCGTCCGAGGTGTGACCCGCCACGAGGTCGAGCACGATCCCGATGCCCCGCCGCTCGGCCTCGGCGAGGAGCCGGTCCATCGCCGCGTCGCCGCCGTACCGGTCGGCCACACGGTCGAAGTCGGCGACGTCGTACCCGGCGTCGCGGAAGGGCGAGACGAAGACGGGGTTGAGCCACACGGCATCGACGCCGAGCCAGGCGAGGTAATCCAGTCGCGCCGCGACACCGTCGAGATCGCCGATGCCGTCACCGTCAGCGTCGGCGAAGCTCTGCGGATACGCCTGATACAGGACGAGGCGGTCGAGGCGATCGGCCAGGGGAACGAGGGTCATGACGCTGCTCCTTCGCAGGTTTTCTCGATGCAAGGCTTGATGTAACCGGTTACACGGAGGTACAGTCCCCAATGTATCCGGTTACATCGCCGGATCACAGAGCAACCCGGCACCAGACACCAGCACCCGCACCCGACACGACGAAGTGAGGTGGGCCCGCGTGGCATCCGATTCCCCCGCCGTTCGCCCGACCATCCGCGACATCGCCCGCGAGGCCGGGGTGTCGGTCGCGACCGTCTCGCGCGTCACGCACGACGATCCGCGCGTCGTCGCCGAAACGAAACAACGCGTCCAGGCCGCGATCGACCGGTTGGGATACCGCCCCTCGGCTCTCGGCCGCGCCCTGTCGTATCAGCGCACGAACACTCTCGGCATCGTGCTGCCCGGACTCGGCGGCCCCTACTTCGCCCAGCTCATCGAGGGCGCCGAGTCGGTGGCGGTCGAGCGCGGCGTCGTCATCAACGTCGTCGGAACCCACCTGCGGCCCGACGCCGCCGGGGCCGTGCGCCAACTCGCCGAACGCACCGACGGACTCATCATCGCCGGCGGCACGCTGCCGTCCGACGAGGTCGCCGCGCTCGCACGCTCGGGCCGAGTGATCGTCGTCGCCGGCGAGGCCGACGAGGCAGCGACCGTGGTGACCGACGGCCGCGCGGCCGCCGCCGAGCTCACCGGCCACCTCGCCGACGTGCACGGGTACCGCCGCATGCGCTTCGTCGGTGAGCCCTCGGGGTCACCCGACACGGCGTGGCGTTACGAGGGCTTCCGCGACGCTCTCGAGCAGCGCGGTCTCGCCGAGGCGGGTGAGCCCGTCCGGCTCGGCCTCGACGTGCGCAGCGGCGCGGTCGCCGCCCGGATGCTGCACGATGACGCGGATCTGCCCGATGCTCTCGTCTGCGCCAACGACGAGCTCGCGATCGGCATGCTGGCCACACTGCCGGGCCTCGGCCACCGCATCCCGGCGGATGTCGCGGTCACGGGCTTCGACGACCAGGCTCTCGCCGGCATCGCCTCGCCGCGCCTGACGACGGTGCACCAGCCGATCGCCGAGCTCGGTGCTCGCGCAGCGGCCGGTGCGCTGGGCGATGACATCCGGTCGCACACCGTCCTGCCGACCCGACTGGTCGTGCGGGAGTCGTGCGGCTGCGCGCCGGAAACGACGCCGGAGGCGATGCCCGACTGAGAACGCGACCGGTCGAGGAGCGACCGGCCTCACAGAGGAACGAGGAGGTTCCGATGAGAAGACGCAGAGGACTGGCGGCGGGAGCGATCGCCCTGACCGCGCTGCTCGCGACATCCGCGTGCGCGAATGTCGGCCTCGAGCCCGCACCCGAAGCCCCGCCGGGATTCATCGACGAGCTGCGGATGCCGTCCGAGGCCGGCGGATCGGTGCAGGGACTGCTCAACTACAACTGGCTCTCCCCCAACGCGACGGTTCAGACCTGGCTCTTCGAGCCGCTCATGATCCGAGACCGATTCACCTGCGAGGCCGTGCCCTGGCTCGCCACCGACTACGAGTGGGAACGCCCCGACCGCCTCGTACTGACCCTGCGCGAGGGCGTGGAGTGGAGCGACGGCGAGCCCTTCACCGCTGACGACGTCGTGTACACCTTCATGGCGGGCAAGGAGTTTCCCGCCGCTGACAAGTCGGGCCTGTGGGGCGACTTCTTCGGCGCTCCCGCCGAGAGCGTCACCGCGGCCGACGACCACACCGTCGTCTTCGACTTCGCGGGTGCCGCGGTGCCGAAGACCGACGCCATCCTGCAGAACACCAAGATCCTGCCCGAGCACATCTACGCCGCGCAGGGCGATCCGACCCTGTTCGTCGACGAGCAGGGCGTGGGCACCGGCCCGTTCACCCCCGAGTCCTACAACGGACGCCGCCTCGTGCTCGAGCGCAACGAGAACTACTGGAACGCCGACGAGGTCCGCGTCCAGCGCCTCTCGCTCGAGGGCCAGTACGACGCGAACTCCGGGGCACTGAAGCTCCGCAGCGGCGCGCTCGACCTCTACCGCGGCGACATCCCCAACCCCAACCGCTCGGTGGTGGCGCCCGACCCCGAGAACGCGCATTTCTTCTACCCGCCCGACGCCATCACCGCCCTCGTGCTCAACAACGAGCGCCCGGTGCTCAACGACCCGAGATTCCGCGAGGCCTTCGCCTACGCGCTCGATCGCGAGGCGCTCAGCCAGCGCGCGAGCTTCGGCATCATGGAGCCGGCGAGCCAGACGATGCTGCTCCTCCCCTTCCAGGAGCAGGCGGTGCCCGAGCAGTGGCGGGGCAAGGAGTTCATCCCCTACGACCCCGCGCGGGCGAACGAGATGCTGGATGCCGCCGGCTACGAGCGCGGGCCCGACGGGCTCCGCGTCGACGAGAACGGTGAGCCGCTGTCGTTCGTCTTCAGCGTGCAGGCCGGGTGGATGGACGTCATCGCCATGGCGGATGTCGTCGCCCGCAACGCCGCCGACGTCGGCATCTCGGTGCGCATGGTCACGACCGATCCCAACGCGATCGAGGGGATGCAGAAGGCCGGCGACTTCGACATGACGGTCGACTTCATCAGCGGCGGATGCCAGCGGGCGCGCGACCTCGGCGCGAAGCTGCAGGCCTCGCAGATCTCGACCGAGCAGGAGCTTCTGCTGAACCGCGCCCGCTACGTCAACCCGGAGATCGACGCTCTCATCGCCGAGTGGACCAACACCACCGACGAGAGCCGCACCGCCGAGATCGAAGCCCGGATCATCGACATCTTCATGACCGAGTTCCCCTACATCGCGCTGCAGTACGCGCCGAACCGGCTCATCTACCGCACGAACAACGCCGTCGGATGGCCGAGCGAAGACAACCCGTATCCGGTCGACCAGCTCATCCGCGTCCTCCCGAACCTGCGCCCGCCGGGAGAGGCGGATGCCGGCGGGGCGGATGCCGGCGGGGCGGATGCCGGCGGGGAGGACTGAGCCATGGCCTACTACGCCCGCAAGACCGGCTACTTCCTGCTCACGCTCTGGGCCGCGATCACGCTGAACTTCATCATCCCCCGGCTCCAGCCCGGCGATCCGGCCGAGATCATGGTCCGTCAGCTCAACGGCCAGGGCGAGATCGATCCGGCCCAGGTGGCCGCCGTGAAGGCGATGCTCGGCTACTCGAACGACAACGTCTTCATCGCGTACGGCGACTATCTGCGACAGCTCGCGTCGTTCGACCTCGGCACGTCGTTCACATACTTCCCGTACCCCGTCGCCGACGTCATCGGCCAGGCGCTGCCGTGGACGCTCGTTCTCGTCGGCATCACCCAGATCCTCTCGTTCGTGCTGGGCACGCTGCTCGGGGCGATCGCCGCGTGGCGGCGCAACAGCCGTTTCGACGCGACGATCTCGGTCGGCTCGACATTCGTCGGCAACCTGCAGTCCGTGTGGATCGGTCTCATCGTCCTGTTCGTCTTCGCCTACACGCTCGGTTGGTTCCCGGCATCCGGCGGCTACGGCTACACGACCCCGGGGCTCACCCCGATCCACATCGCCGACGTCGTCTCGCACGGGTTCCTCCCCGCGCTGACGCTGATGGTCACGGCTCCGATCGGCTTCATCCTGTCGATGCGGAACACCATGGTGCAGGTGCTCGGCGAGGACTACATCCGCCTCGGCGCAGCCGCCGGACTGAAGGAGCGCACCCTCGCCCTCGGCTATGCGGCTCGGAACGCGCTGCTCCCGGTCATCACGGGGTTCGCGTTGTCGCTGGGTGTGCTCATGGGCGGCTCGATCCTCATCGAGACGGTCTTCGACTACCCCGGCATGGGGCGCCTCATGGGCGAGGCGACCTCGAACCGCGACTTCCCCCTCATGCAGGCCATCCTGCTGGCGACGATCGTCATCGTGCTGACGGCGAACTTCATCGTCGACCTCCTCTACCCCCTCATCGACCCCCGGGCCCGCCGGGCCAAGGCGTGAAAGGCAGGTGACGAACGATGTCCGATGAGACCCCCATCCCCCAGCCGGCCTCGATGCCGCAACCGGCGCGAACCGAACCGATGCGCACCGAGCCCGTCCGCACCTTCCGGCGGCGCGTGACCGACGAAGATGCATCGACCAAAGAGATCGTGGCGGTCGTCCGACCCGCCCGGTGGTACGCCGTCATCTGGTCGAGCAGGAAGGCGCGCGTGGGCATCGTGATGCTCGTGGTGTTCCTGCTCGTCGCGGTGTTCGCCGATCTCCTCTCGCCGTACCGACCGAACGACGCGACCTTCGCGCCGTCGCAGGATCCGAGCTGGACCCACTGGATGGGCACGAACACGCTCGGCTACGACATCTGGACGCAGCTCGTCCACGGCACCCGCCTCTCGTTCGCGATCGGGGTGCTCGGAGGACTCGCCACGATCGTCATCGCGATCGTGGTCGGGCTGCTCGCCGGCTACCGCGAGGGCGGGCTGCTCGACGACATCCTGTCGTTCCTGACGAACCTGGCCCTGGTGATCCCGGTGCTCCCGCTGATGATGGTCATCGTCGCGTACAGCGAGACGCGCGGGCTCGGTCTCCTCGTCTTCGTGATCGCGATCACCAGCTGGGCGGGCGCATCGCGCGAGATGCGATCGCTCATCATCTCGATGCGCAACCGCGATTACGTCACCGCCGCGCGGTTCGGCGGCGACGGGATGCTGCGCATCGTGTTCCGGGAGATCATGCCGAACATGTCATCGCTGATCGTCTCGGGCTTCATCGGGGCCGCGACCGCCGCGATCGCCGCCGAGGCCGGCCTGTCGTTCATGGGCTTCGGCGATCCCAACACCGTCAGCTGGGGTCAGATGCTCGCTCAGGCCAACGCCAACGGCGCGCTCGTTCAGGGCCTCTGGGTCTGGCTGGTCGCGCCCGGCGTCATGCTCGCGCTCCTCATGACGTCGCTGACGTTCGTGAACTTCGGCGTCGACATGCTCAGCAACCCGCACCTTCGCGAAGAGGAGAAGTCATGAGCCCGACATCCGATCCGAGCGCGGCGCCCGTGCTCGATGTGTCCGACCTGTCGGTGCAGTACCGGCCGAAGCTCGGCGCCACGCTCGACGCGGTCAAGCGGGTGTCGCTGCGCGTCGCACCCGGCGAGTTCGTGGGACTCGCCGGCGAGTCGGGCTCGGGCAAGACGACGTTCGCACAGGCCGTGCTGCGTCTGCTGCGGAGCCCGGGGCACATCACCGGCGGCTCGATCCGATGGGGCGATCGCGACGTCACGGCACTCGCCGACGACGAGCTGCGCCCGTTGCGCTGGTCGTACGTGTCGACGGTGTTCCAGTCGAGCATGAACTCGCTCAACCCGGTCGTGCGCGTCCGGAAGATGTTCGAAGACATCCTCGCCGAGCACACCGGGGCGGGCACAGCGGCTGCGCGGGCACGCGCGGAGGAGCTGTTCGACCTCGTCAGCGTCGACGCCCGGTTTCTCGACATGTACCCGCACGAGCTGTCGGGCGGCATGAAGCAGCGGGTGAACCTCGCCCTCGCGCTCGCGCTCAAGCCGAAACTGGTGCTGTTCGACGAGCCCACCACGGGGCTCGACGTCGTGGTTCAGAAGTCGATCCTCGACAAGATCCGCGAGCTGCAGGAACGCGAGCGGTTCGGTGCGATCCTCATCACCCACGACATGGGCACGCTCCTCGACTTCGCCGACCGTGTCGCCGTCATGTACGAGGGCGAGATCGTCGAGGACATGAGCGCGCAGGATGCCGTCACCACGGGCCCGCGGCATCCGTATTCCATCCACCTCGTCGGGTCGTACGCCGAGCTGCTCGGCGAGGACGTCGCCGGGTACACCGGAGCCGAGCTCGAAGCGCCCGTCGAGGTGTCGCAGGAGGCTCCGGTCGAGCACGCCCCCGTCATCGACGTCGAGAACCTCCACCGCCGGTTCTCGAAGCGGCAGGGGCTGCGGACCGAGCATGTGGATGCCGTGAAGGACGTCTCATTCACGCTGCGCGAGGGCGAGGTGACGGCGCTGGTGGGCCAGTCGGGCTCGGGAAAGTCGACGATCGCGCGCATCCTCACCCGCATCGACGATCCGACTTCGGGCTCGGTGCGCTACTACGGACAGAAAGACGGCGAGGCGCACGACATCACGACGCTCCACGGCCGGCTCGCGCGCGAGTATCGGCGCAACGTGCAGTACGTGTTCCAGGATCCGTACGCCGCACTCAACCCGACGCTCACCGTGGGGTACTCGCTGTCACGACCGCTCGCGAACTTCCTGCACGTCGGGCGTCGCGAGGCCGTGGAGCGGTCGGCGAGCCTGCTCGAACAGGTCGGCCTGACCCCGGCGGGCCGGTACCTCGGGCGTCTCCCGCACGAGCTCTCGGGCGGCCAACGTCAGCGCGTCGTCATCGCCCGCGCCCTCGCCGCCGAGCCGCGACTCGTCGTCGCCGACGAACCGATCGCGAGCCTCGACGTGTCGATCCGTGCCGAGATCCTCGAGGTGCTGCAGTCGCTCGTCGCCGACCACGGCGTCGGGATGCTGTACATCACCCATGACCTGCTCTCGGCCAAGAGCCTCGCCAACCACGCGCTCGTGCTCCGAGGCGGCGAGCTCATCGAGGCGGGGCCGGCCGACCAGGTCATCGACAACCCGCAGGCCGAGTACACCCGACAGCTGCTCGATGCCATCCCCAACCCGTTCGAGAGAAGGACCGCCGCGTGACCGACACTGAGCTTCCTGGCACTGGGCTTCCTGGCACTGGGCTTCCTGTTGGTGAGCTTCCCGCGGACATCCGCGAGCTCACCGAGCGCGAGGTCGACGCATCGATCCGGTGGCTGTGGGCGCACGCGACCGCTGGTCTCGACAGCCCCGGTTGCGGACTCGTGCTCGACCGCGACGACCTGCCGGGGGTCGCCACCATCGCGGCGACCGGCTTCGCCCTGGCGGCCTGGTGCGTCGGCGTCGAGCGCGGCATCCTCGACCGCGGCGACGTCCGCGACCGGGCCGCCGCGACACTGCGCACCCTGGAACAGTCGGTGCCGCAACGCGGCGGGTTCCTCGCGCATTTCGTCGACGCGGCCACCGGCGAGCGCCAAGGCCGATCGGAGTACTCCACGATCGACACGACGCTCGCGCTCTGCGGCGCCGCGGTGGCGGCATCCTTCTTCGCCGGCGACGGCGACGCCGGACGGGAGATCGGCGAGCGCACCGAGCGCCTGCTGCAGCGCATCGACTGGCCGTGGATCATCGACGACTCGGGCGACCGGACCGTCGTGCGGATGGCGTGGGTCGCCGACCGCGAGGACGATTACGCCGACGGCGCCGACGAGGCCGGATTCGTGAGCGCCTGGTCGATGACCGCCGAGCAGCTGCCGATGTACCTTCTCGCGGCGGGCCACGAGTCGGTGTCGCCCGAACTCGCGCGTGCGCTGTGGCAGGGGTTCGACAAGCCTGTGGGATCGTACGGCGGGCACGAGTGCGTGCACGAGCCGGCCGGAACCCTGTTCACGTACCACTTTCCCCTCGCGTTCTACCCGTTCCAGCGGGTGCGCGACCTCGACGGGCATGACTGGTGGGCGAACGCTCGTGAGGCGTCGTTGGCCTCGCGCGCGTGGTGCGCAGACCAGGCGGGACGATGGAAGACCTTCGACGCTGGACTCTGGGGTCCGGCGGCGGGCCTCGGCCCGGGCGGGTACGTCGTCAACGGGGCGCGCCCCGCGCTGCGCGAGCCGCACGCCGACGGCACGGTGCCGCCCGTCTCGCTCTTCGGGGCGCTCGCCCTCGCGCCCGATGAGGTGGCGCCCGCACTGCGGGTGCTGCGCGATGAGCACCCGGGCGCGTGGAACGATTGGGGCGCAACCGACGGAGTCAACCTCGAGGGCGACGAACCCTGGTACGCCGAGCCCCGATACGGGCTCAACAAGGGGGCAACCGCGCTGCTCGGCGCCGCGGCACTCGGCTCGACGCTCGTGTGGGACGCATTCTCACGGCATCCCTGGATCGCACGAGGCGCTGACAAGCTGGGCTTCACCCCGGCGTAGGTCGCCGGTCGTCGCGACTCGCGTGAGCTGACACCTCGCGCCCCCACGGGCCGCGACCAAGGGCGCGAACTGCCAAGCGAACGCCGCCGAGCGACGGGGGTCTTTCTGACCTGGCACTTCCCGCCCACACCGCCCCCGATACGGGCACTACCCGCCAAGCGAACCCCACCCAGCAGCGGGCGCCTCGCGAACCGGGCCCTCGCGCCGCGACGCAAGGGATGATGACCGACACCCTGCGGCAGCGGCATCCGTGCGGGGTGTCTCGTCGATTCCCTTGTATCCGCGCACAGCCGGAGAGTCGGGTGGGATGCTGGACGCATGAGCCTGCCGCACCGCGATGAGTGGAACGCCGATGGGCGAGGCTTCCGCCGGTTCGAGAGGACCGTGCGCGTGGGTGCGGGCGATGCCGCCTGGCGACGAGCCCGCACCGACCTGCTCGCCTGGCGGGTAAAGACGCGCAGCGGATTCCGGGTGGTCCCCGATGTTCCCCCCGCCGTCGACGGGCGGCACTGGCTCGAGATCGGATTCGGGCCGCTCACCCTCCGCGAGCCGGTCGAGGTGGTCGCGTTCGTCGACGAGCCCGACCGCGTGGGGTACGTCTACCTCGCGCTGCCCGGCCATCCCCTCGAGGGAGAGGAGACGTTCCTCATCACGCGACGCGGCGACGAGGTGCTCTTCACCCTGCGGTCACTCTCGCGACCGGCGCCGACGTGGTTCTGGCGGCTGGCCTATCCCGCCGTCCGCGTGGTGCAGGTGATCGTGCGCACCCGCTACCTCAGCGCGCTGCGCCGCGGCGACCACTCCGCCGGCCCGCTGAGTCACTGAACCGCTGAGCCGCTGAGCCACTGAGGCGCTGAGCCGCGACGCAAGGGATCGTGGCCGACACCCCGGGTGGACGGGCATCCGTCACGGCGTGTCGGGCCCGAAGCGTTGCATCCCGGCTCGCGGCTCCACGCGACGCGCCGGGTCAGCCGACGACGGATGCCGCGGCCGCGACGATCCGCTCGATCGACTCCTCCTCGCCCACCGAGATGCGCACTCCGTCGCCGGCGAACGCCCGGACGATCAGGCCCGCCGCGTCGAAGGCCTCCGCGATCTCGAGCGCCCGCTCGCCCGCGGGCAGCCAGACGAAGTTGCCCTGCGCGACCGGGACGTCCCAGCCGGCCTCGCGCAACCGGTCGGCGAGCGCGTCGCGGCGCACGGCGATGTGACGCACCCGTTCGAGCAGCTCGTCCTCGGCGTCGAGGCTCGCGAGCGCGGCTTCCTCGGCCTGGGCCGTGACCGAGAGCGGGATGCCGGTGCTGCGGGCCGCGTCGAGGATGCGGTGGTCGCCGATGGCGTACCCGACGCGAAGTCCGGCGAGTCCGTACGCCTTCGAGAAGGTGCGCAGCACCACCACGTTGGCGTGGCCGGCGGCGAGCACGGCGGCGCCGGTGACGGCATCCGGATCGGTGACGAACTCGGCGTAGGCCTCGTCGAGGACGATGAGGACGTCGGAGCGGACGCGCGCGACGAACGCGTCGAAGGCCGCCTGGCTGACGACGGGCCCGGTCGGGTTGTTGGGGCTGCAGACGATGATCATCCGCGTACGGTCGGTGACGGCATCCGCCATCGCATCGAGGTCGTGTCCGGCGTCAGCGGCCAGCGGCACGGCGACGGCGGTCGCTCCGGCGACGGTCGCGAGCCCGGGGTAGGCCTCGAACGACCGCCAGGCGAACATGATCTCGTCGCCCGGGCCGCTCGTCGCCGACGCGAGCTGGTACAGGATCGACACCGATCCGGCGGCCACGTGCACACCATCGGGCGCGACCGCGTAACGGTCTGCGAGCCGGGAGCGCAGGCGACCCGCCGAGGCGTCGGGGTACCGGTTGAACGTGGTCGCCGCGCGCACGGCCTCGACGACGCCGGGCAGCGGGTCGAAGGGGTTCTCGTTGCTCGACAGCTTGAAAGCGTCGGCTGAGGCCTGACGGCCCTGGCGGTATGCGGGCAGGGCCGCGATCTCGGGTCGGATGCGCACGGGCAGGTCGGTCACGATGCGAGTCTACGGATGCCGTCACGCCGATCGGATGACGCACGGGGGCGGCCGTGGGAGACTGACGGCACTATGAGCCTCATCATCCGACTGATCGTCAACGCCTTCGCGGTCTGGATCGTGACGCTGATCCCGGCGCTGGAGGTGTCGGTCGTGGCGTTCCCGCCGGGCGGTGACCTGCAGCTCGTGCTCACACTGCTTCTGATCGCCCTCATCTTCGGGCTGGTCAACGCGGTCGTCGGCACTGTGCTGAAGGTGCTCGCGTTCCCGCTGTACATCCTGACCCTCGGCCTGATCTCGTTCATCATCAACGGCTTCCTGCTGTGGCTGACCGGATGGGTGACCTCGGGCTGGGACTGGGGCCTGCGCATCGGCGGCTTCTGGGTCGCTGTGCTCGCGGCCATCGTCATCGCATTGATCAACTGGGTCGCCGGCATCCTGTTCCGCCCTCGTCGCGACGCCGACCGCCGCTGACACCGACCGCCGCTGACGCCCACCGGCACCGGCGCAGCCGAGATCGGAGGATCACTCGGGCCGCTGCACACGGTAGGTCGTGACTTCCGCGGGCTCATCGCCCACGAACTGCGCGAGACGCTCGTGGACGTCTCCGACGCGGGGATCGCCCGACGCGTCGGCGAGCGAGGCGGTGTCTCCGTACGCGTCCATGGAGTGAGCGCCGAGCGTGATGTCCGCGATGCCGGGCGGTGGATCGGCGATCCGCTCGACGACGATGCTGCCCGGCGCCCCGGCACGATCGAGGTGGCCGCCGGACTGCAGGGCAGGGACGAGGTCGTCGGTGTGCCGCAGCGTGACCTGGACCGTGGAGTCACCGGGATCCGCCTGCACCGGCGAGCCGAAGGTCACGTTGCCGACGACGCGGAAGGGTCCGTCCAACGCGAGCCGTGACGTGATCGCGCCGCCCTGGGAGTACCCGACGGCGAGTACGGCGTCACCCGAGCGAGCACCGGCCGCTCGGAGAGCGGTGACCACCGATTCGTACGACGCCGAGGTGCGGCCGGCGTACAGCTGAACGTTCGACGACATGTCGAACGGTTCGCGGCCGCCGAAGCCGAGCGGCGATCGGGTTCCGGCGACGTAGACGGCGAAGTGCCTCTCGCCTCCGGCGACGGTGTACCGCTCGACGCGCAGCTGATCACCCTCGCGCGGGATGCGCTCGGCGAGCGTCGCGAGGGTGAGCGGCGGCGAGGCCGATCCCGGTGGCGCCGCCGACCGGGCGACCTCAACGAGCGGCGCCGGCCCAGCATCTCCGACCGACCCGGGCCCGCCCCGCGCGGGCGGCGTACGCCCCAGCCCGAGCGCTCCGAGAGCCGTCAGGGCGAGGCCGCCGGCCGCGACTGCCGCGCCGCCGAGCAGACCCAGCGGGACGGTGGCGCCGCCGATCTGGCGCTGAAGCTCACCGTGCCGCAGTAACGGCCACGTCATCAGCAGCAGGTCGGCGCGGCCGCCGGCGCTCGGTGAGCGCTCGCGCGCCTCGGCGATGCGGTGATCGAGGAGCGCCGTCACCCGGCGATCGCCGTCCGCGGCGGCCCGTCGCGACACCTCGAGCTCGACGATGTCGTAGACGTCGGCGGCATCCCGCAACCCTCCGGCGAGAGCCGAGGCCTCGACCGCGAGCTCATGGAGAACGCGGGCGAGATCAACGGCGACGGCCGCGGCAGGCCACGCGGTCGCATCGTGCGCGGCGAGCTCGCGCGTGCCCGTCTCGAACGTCGACCGAAGTGCGTCGCATCGCGTCGACAGCCCGACGAGCACGGATGCCGCGGCCCGGAGCTGCCCCGTATCGACGGCGATGACCCCACCGTCGCGGATGTCGAGGGAGTCGTCGCTCACGGACCTCACGGGCCGCCCGCCACGAGCCGGACCTGAACCCGGCGCAGCTCGTCGTCGAGCTGATCGACGCGAGCCGCGACGCCATCCGCCCACGCGCGCCATGCGTCGAGGCGCGAGCGGTAGTCGCTCGCCGCCCGTGCGCGCCAGGCCGTCTCGTGCTGGAGCTCGGCGGCGCGGCGCCGGACCGCGTCGAGCTCGTCGCGCAGGGAGGGCAGGCGCGAGCGCAGCACCGCGATCATCTCGAGCGTCCGCACCGCGGCAGCATCGAGCCGCGCGGCGTCCGGAACGAGCAGGTGAGGAGAGGTCATGCCTGCCACGATGCCGCTGCGGGAAGCCGCAGAGACCGCCCTCGTCCGCCGCCGGGGAGGAGGTCGTGCGCCGATACGTCTGTGCAGGAAAGGCCGCATCCTCCACAATGGGACGGTGACCCGACGCGCCGACCCCTTCCGCGTCATGTTCGTCTGCACGGGGAACATCTGCCGCTCCCCCATGGCCGACGTGGTCTTCCGCTGGTTCGTCGACCAGGCGGGACTCGGCGACCGCGTGGTGTCAGCGAGCTCGGGAACCGGCGACTGGCACGTCGGCGAGCCCGCCGACGGACGAACACTCGAGGCGCTCGAGCGTCGCGGATACGACGGACGGGGGCACCGGGCGCGCCGCTTCACCCTGTCCGACTTCGATCGTTCCGACCTCATCGTCGCGCTCGACCGCTCGCACGAGCGCGTCCTGTCGAACTGGGCGCGCACGACGGCCGACACCGACAAGCTCGGCCTGCTGATGTCGTTCGACGCGCACGCGGGTGGCGACCTCGACGTTCCCGACCCGTACTACGGAGACGCCGGAATGTTCGACGAGGTGCTCGGTATGATCGAGAGCGCGAGCCGGGCGCTCTTCCGGCAGCTCGAACCCGCGATCCGCACCACGTCCTGAGCGCCCGTTCACACTGAATGGAGCCTCGTGACCTCTCTGCCCCCGCAGCCCCTGAGCCCCCTCGACGGTCGCTACGCCGCCGCCGTCGGCTCCCTCGCCGACTACCTCTCCGAAGCCGGTCTGAACCGCGCGCGGGTCGAGGTGGAGGTCGAGTGGATCATCGCCCTCACCGACCGGAGCCTGTTCGGCAGCTCGCCTCTCTCGGATGAGCACAAGACGCAGCTGCGCGGGCTGTACCGCGACTTCGGCCAGACCGAGATCGACTGGCTCGCGGCGAAGGAGGCGGTCACACGCCACGATGTGAAGGCCGTCGAGTATCTCGTTCGCGATCGCCTGTCGGCCCTCGGCCTCGACGCGATCGCCGAACTGACCCACTTCGCCTGCACGAGCGAGGACATCAACTCCGCCTCCTACGCCCTCACGGTCAAGCGTGCCGTCGAGAACGTCTGGCTGCCGAAGCTGCAGGCAGTGATCGACGCGCTCGGCGACCTCGCCCGCGAGCACCGCGACGCCACGATGCTCTCGCGCACGCACGGTCAGCCCGCGACCCCTTCGACGATGGGCAAGGAGATCGCCGTGTTCGCCTGGCGTCTCGCCCGCGTCGCCAAGCAGATCGAGGGCGGCGAGTACCTCGCGAAGTTCTCGGGCGCCACCGGCACCTGGTCCGCGCACCTCGCGGCGGAGCCCGACGTCGACTGGCCCGAGCTCTCGCGCTCGTTCATCGAGGGCCTCGGCATCGACTTCAACATCCTGACCACCCAGATCGAGTCGCACGACTGGCAGGTCGAGCTCTACGACCGCGTCCGGCACGCCGGCGGCATCCTGCACAACCTCGCCACGGATGTCTGGACCTACATCTCGCTCGGCTTCTTCGCGCAGATCCCCGTCGCCGGCGCGACCGGGTCGTCGACGATGCCGCACAAGATCAATCCGATCCGCTTCGAGAACGCCGAGGCGAACCTCGAGATCTCGGGCGGCCTGTTCTCGACCCTCGCGCAGACGCTCGTAACGAGCCGGATGCAGCGCGACCTGACCGACTCGACGACGCAGCGCAACATCGGCGTCGCCTTCGGTCACTCGCTGCTCGCCCTCGACAACCTGCAGCGCGGGCTGACCGAGATCTCGCTGTCGCGCGACGTGCTCCTGAAAGATCTCGACGCGAACTGGGAGGTGCTCGCCGAGGCGATCCAGACCGTCGTCCGCGCCGAGATCGCGGCCGGTCGCTCGCAGATCACCGATCCGTATGCGCTGCTGAAGGACCTCACCCGTGGCCGCCGCGTCGGCGGATCCGAGCTCGCCGAGTTCGTCCGTGGGCTCGACATCGGTGATGCCGCCAAGGAGCGCCTGCTGGCACTGACGCCCGCGACCTACGCCGGCCTCGCCGACGACCTGGTGTCACGCCTGCCCTGAGGCCTCGTCGTCAACGCGCCGCACCGAAAACGCACCGCCCCGTCGAGAATGCTCGCGGGGCGGTGCGTTCTCGCGTGAACGGTACGCGCTGGGCGATACCTCAGCGCTGGGCGGTATCTCAGCGCTGGGGCGACGAGGGTGACGAGCCGGACGCCGGGTCGTCGGGCGTCTCGGACTCGTCGGGGTACAGCACGGGCCGGTCGACGCGCTTGCTCACCTGCGCGGGGTCGACGGCGAGCATCAGTAGCGCGATGATCACGAGCGTCGCGATGAAGGCGATGCCCGCGACGACCAGGGCCACCACGACGGCGCGTTCGACGTCTTCGCGCGGGATCGACTGGAACGCCCCCATCGAGACCAGGGTGATGACACCCGAGAAGATCGCCGCGACGAACGCGAGGCCCAGCAGCTGGACCGGACGCATGATCTCGCGGCGGGTGGGGTGTTCGCCGCTCACGATGCGACCTCCGGATCGGACGAGGGGGATGACGGAACGGATGCCGCCGGCGCGAGCTCCTCGCGCCGCGGCGAGAAGCCGGCGATTCCGAGGAAGACGGCCACGACCGCGGCATAGCCGCCGAACAGCCCGACCCCGATCGTGATGCCGGTGAGCGTGAAGGCTCCGGCCTCCTCGATGACGTAGTCGAGCCGGTAGGCCGGGTTGACCAGCAGCAGGCCGACGACCAGCAGAAGCGTGACCGCGCCGATGAGAACCTCGTCGCGCGCGACCGGGGCACCGGAACGGCGACCGCGGATGCCGCCGATCAGCTCGATCGCCCCCGTGAGCGCGGCCCACGAGATGACGACGACGAAGAAACCGACCGTCGTCCGCAAGGGCGGCACGCCGGCGAGGATCGCGGCGATCAGGGTGATGATGCCGAGGACGATCGGCAGCGCGCGGCGGCCTGCGGGACTCGTCAACCATGCTCCGACGAAGAACACGATCGCGGTCGCCGTCGCGAAACCGCTGAAGACCGACATCCCTACGGTCGCCGAGTGATCGGGCGAGAAGGTGATCATCACCGCGGCGACGGCCGCGAAAAGGGCGCGCGCGAGCTGGACATGCCGCACCTCGAAGGTGCGGGCGGCGGATGCAGCAGACACGGCGGACTCTCGCGATTCAGAACGGGATCCCCCTGATTCTACGCGTCCGACCCGGGAGGCCGCCCGTCGGCGGCATCCCCACCGCATCCTGTCGGGAATCCCGCCGCACACGCCGACGTTGGCTCGGCACATGAAGGCATTGACGTACAACGAGTTCGGCGGCAACGACCGCTTCGAGATCACCGAGCGGGAGATGCCCCACATCGGACCCGACACCCTCGTGGTGCGCGTGGTGGCCGCGGGCCTGAACCCCGTCGACTACAAGGTGCGCGAGGGCTACTTGCAGGGGCTCCTCGACGTTCAGCTGCCCGCCGTTCCCGGCTGGGATGTCGCTGGCGTCGTCGAGAAGGTCGGTCTCGACACCCCCGAGTTCCAGGTCGGCGACCCGGTGCTCGCCTACGCCCGCGCCGACGTCGTCAGCGGCGGCTCGGTCGCCGAATACATGGCGGTTCCCGTGCGCACGGCCACGCGCAAGCCGGACGGTCTCGACTTCACCGCGGCCGCTGCGATTCCGCTCACCGGCCTGACCGCGCTGCAGGCGATCGAGCGGTCGGCCGTCGGCGAGGGATCGACCGTCCTCATCCACGGCGCGGCCGGCGGAGTGGGATCGTTCGGTGTTCAGCTCGCCCGCCTGCGCGGCGCGCGCGTCATCGGCACCGCGTCGGAGCGCAACCACGACTACCTCCGAGGGCTCGGCGCCGAGCCCGTCGTCTACGGCGACGGCCTCGCCGACCGGGTGCGCGAGCTCGCCCCCGAGGGCGTCGACGTCGTGCTCGACTTCGCCGGCGGAAGCTCGCTCGACTCCACGAACGACCTGCTGCGCGACGGCGGGGTCGTGACATCGATCGCCGACCCGCGGGCGGCATCCGAGTTCGGCGGCAACTACATCTGGGTGCGCCCGGATGCCGCGCAGCTCGCCGAGCTCGCGCGTCTCGCCGCCGACGGTTCGCTGCGGGTCGAGGTCGCCGAGACCTTCCCGCTTGACGACGCCGCCGCGGCGTATGCCCGTCTCGAAGAGGGACACACGCGCGGCAAGATCGTCGTCACGGTCTGACCCGACCGGATGTCGGAGGCGGGCGCGATCCTGGAGTCGTGCCCGCCTCGCCGATATCCGAGATGCCGTCCCCGTGCCGCGTCTGCGGCGGGCGGGCGGGCGGGGTCGACGCCGACACGGGGCATTGGCTGTGTCAGCGCTGCGGGTGGCGCCTGGGCGATGCGTTCGACGCCGATCTACCCCGACCGGTCGTCCCCGTCGTCTACTACCTGCGATTCGGCGCACGCGTGAAGATCGGCACGAGCGAGCGGCCGCGTCAGCGGCTGGCCGCGATCCGGCACGACGAGCTCCTCGCGCTCGAACGCGGCGGCCGGCCGCTCGAACAGCAGCGGCACCGCGAGTTCGCGGCCCTGCGAGAGGGCGGTGAGTGGTTCACGCTCACTGACCCGTTGACCGAGCACATCGAGACGCTGCGGGCAGCGGCATCCGACCCATGGCTCGCCTACGACCGCTGGCTGGGCGACGCCTACCGGCGCGCGTCGTCATGACTCCGCGGCCGGCGCCGCGTCATTCTTCGGTGAGGAACTCGATCGCGGTCTGTCGGAACACCCGCGACCCCGGCGCATTGAAGTGATGCCGGTCGGGGATCTCGACGAATCGTCCCTGCGGCGTCGCGGCGGCGAGGGCTTTCGATCCCTCGATGATCGCGTCGCGCGATCCTGTCGCGAACAGCACAGGCTGCTCCGGCGCGTTGGCGGGGTCGGGGTCGACGGTGCCCGAGGCGCGCATGCCGCCGGCGATCGCCAGCAGCGCCCGCAGGTCGTTGCCGGGAACGCGCTCGGTGAGCTGCACGTAGTTCTGCGTGACCGGGTCGGTCACCTCGGTGCCGTTCTCAACGAGCGCGCGCACCTGATCGATGTCGAGGCGCGCGAGCGGGATGCCGTCGGGCACGCCGCCCAGCACGCCGCGGGTGATGCGCGCGGAGAAGTCCTTCAGCACCTCCCAGCCCACGCGCGCACCCAGCGAGTATCCGACGTACATCGCCGTGTCGACGAGGTAGGTGTCGAGCACCGCCTCGACGTCGGAGGCGAGCTGATGGAGGTCGTAGTCGGACGCGCGATGCGGCTTGTCGCTCGCCCCGTGACCGCGCTGGTCGAGACCGAGGACGCGGAACCCGGCACGCTGCAGGTCTCGCACCCAGCCGGTCGAGACCCAGTTGTCCTTCGTGTTCGACGCGAATCCGTGGACGACGACCACGGTCGGAAGTTCATCCTCCCCCCACGAGTAGGTGGCGATGCGATGGCCGTCTTCGCCGACGAGGACGAATCGCGGTTCGGGCAGCTCGGTCAGACCGGAGGATGCGGGGATGCTCACTGTTCCATTCTCCCGCCCAGCGGGGCCGTCATTTCTTCGCGGGGTCGTGACCCCAGTTCATGAGCGAATAGCGCCAGGCCGTCTCGGTGATGTCACCGGAGGGGCGCTGCGCGAGGTGCCGGTTGACATAGCCGACGACTCTGCGCATGTGCTTCAGGTCCGATTCGGTGAGATCGTCCTTCTTGGTGCGCAGGAGGTCGACGATGCGGCGCGGCGGTTGCCCGGATGCACCCTCTTGAGAGCGATGCGGCGGATCTCGGCTTCACCGCAGGCGGCGACGCGGGCGAGCGAGCCATCCCGCGGCCACCGCGGACGCGGTGAGGGCAACGATCCACCAGGGGAAAGCCTGCTCGGCGACATCGGGCGGAAGCGTCTCATCGGCGAGACCGCTCGAGACGGTCTCGACCCGCGCGCCGCGGACGAGGAGCCGGTGGGTGTTGATGCCGGTCGGTGTGCACGTCAGGAGCGTGACGTAGTCGCCGTTCGGATCTCGGCGAAGGAGCTCTGCGTCTTCAGGCGTGACCGTGAGGATCTGATCGATCTCGTAGGTGAGGGTCTGCCCCGCGACCTCGATGAAGAAGCGGTCACCGACCTTCAGCTCGTGCAGGTCGGTGAAGAGCCGCGCCCCGGGCAGCCCGGAATGGCCGGTGAGGACGGCGTGCGTGTCGAGGCCGCCCGTCGGCACACTCGAACCGAGCAGATGCCCGATCCCCTTGTCGAGGGTTGCCGGGTCCGTGCCGTGGTAGACGGGCAGGTCGAGCGATATCTCGGGGATGCGTACGCGCGCCATCGGCGCATTCAAGCCGGTCGACAGCTGGGCGTTGTAATAGTCGACATCACCGGCAGCCGGCGCGGGCGACCCGGCCTCGGT
This sequence comes from Microbacterium arborescens, assembly GCF_030369635.1. Classification (NCBI taxonomy): domain Bacteria; kingdom Bacillati; phylum Actinomycetota; class Actinomycetes; order Micrococcales; family Microbacteriaceae; genus Microbacterium; species Microbacterium arborescens. The sequence goes on from NZ_CP128474.1 coordinate 3,271,009, forward strand.
GAGGACGTAGGGATCGCGCAGAGGCCCCTGGGGAAGCCGCGTGTTGTAGTCCTTCGCTTCGGCGAGAAGCCGCTGCAGCTCGGCCGGCGGGGCAGCCTCGACGCGCTCGACGTACCCGGACACCTCGGTCGCGTGGGCGCGGTCTGAGAGCCACTGCGCAGCCGACGGGTAGAGCAGGATGCTCACTCCCAACAGCATCGCGAGAGCCGCGAAGAGGTGGACCGGCGACCAGCGTCGTCGCGAGAGTCGACGACGGCCACGCCTCGTCGGAGGCATGGCCGTCGTCGCGCTCATGTGATGGTCGCCCGGGAACGGCCGGATCAGGCCCGGGCGCGCCGCGCGCGCGACACGATGAAGAGCGCTGCTCCGCCGACGACCAGCACCCCGCCCGCGAGGTAGAGCAGCCCTGTTCCGGTTCCACCGGTCAGCGGAAGCTGGAAACCGGCGTTGCTCGGGACGTTCGTGACCGTCATGTCGATCCCGGTCGCCGTGCTCGCAGCGTTCACGAGGAAGCTCACGGGCTGAGCGAGCAGTTCGTAGCCGTCCGGCGACTGCGTCTCGACGAGGTAGTAGCGGATGAAGCCGGGGTCGCCCTCGGCGACCGTGGCACCGTTGGCGAAGTCGGAGTACCGCAGACCGTTGATGGTGAGCTCACCGCTGGTGGCGGTGACCTCGAACTCCGTCACTCCGTCGATGCTCACCGCGTTCGTCTGCGCGAGAGCGTCGGCCTCGCTGGTGAAGATCGCGAACTTCGCGCCGGTGAGCGCCTCTCCCCCCGTGCCCGCCTTCTGGAGGGTCATACCACCCCAGCGGGTCTCGACCGTCGGGGTGAGGACGGGGCCGCCGGGGTCGCCGGCTGCTGCGTCGAAGCTCGCGGCGTTGGGGTACAGCACGGCCTGGTTCTCGATCTCACCGATCGCGTTGGCGGACGTGATGATGTTCACGATCACGCGAGTGCTGTTGTTCGCGGCCAGGACGGCGCGGCCGGCTGCCGTGAACTCCACCCGCACCGAGTTGGTCGCCTCGTCGAAGCCAATCGTGTAGTCGGTTCCCTCGCCGAGGGCGGTACCGCTCTCGAGCGCGACGGCTGTCGAGACGTAGTCGAGCTTGGCATCGAGGGTGTCGACGATGCGGTAGCCGTCGATGACCGACTCGTTAGGGATGTCGGTCGCGATCGTGAAACGAACCTCGTCGCCCAGTCCACGGGCGGTCGCGTCGGTGACGGTCTTCTCCGCCGCCGTCGTCGAGTTCTTCGGGTACACGTGCACGTCGTAGAGCCACGTGTCGTTGCTGTTCGGGTCGGTCAGCGGCACGGTGACGACGAACGGCACGCTCGGGGTGATGCCCGGGCCGTAGCCCGTCTCCTCGACGACGTAGACGCCGACGGGAAGCCCACCGAAGAGGGCCTCGCCGTCCGCGCCCGTGGTCTGCGTCGTCCCGCTCGAGAGGGTGTACCCCTCCGCAGTGATCGACCCCTCGGGATCGCCGGCGTTGAAAGAGGCGGCGAGGTCGGATGCCGCCGCCAGGCCGGCGTTCGTGCTGAGGTCGAGCCCCTGCACCTGGCGCGCGCGGAATGTGATTCCCTCGAGAGGCGTCAGCCCGGTCGTGTCGACTTCCGTACCGTTGTTCGGCAGTCCCGTCGGCGACTCCGGCCGGTCGAATTTGTGGATGGTGATCGACCCGGTCTCATCGGGGTCGATCACAGGGGCGGCGCTGGCGGGCGCGGCGAACGACAACGCTGTCAGGACCGCTATGGCAGCCGCAGCGAAAGCGCTGGCCGCGCGTGATCGTGTGCTCGTGGACAAGAGTGCTCCTTGGGTGAGTGATCGTGTTTCGGGAAGTGCCAAGTCAGGAGGTGGGGTCGTGCTTCACCCGGGCGCGGTGGAGTGCACCGAACGCGAGGAGGATGAGGATGCTCCCGGCGAGGTACACGGCGCCCTCGCCGGGGCCGCCAGTGGCGGGGAGGACGTACCGCGGCACGTCCTCGACCCGGATCGTCGCGACCCCGTCGACATCGACAACTGACAGGGTGGCCGCAGCATCGGTCAGGACGATCGTGCCCGCGGCGTCGACGGTGAACCCCACCCGCTGCGCGAGGAGCTGAAACCCCGGAAGCGCCCGCGTCTCTTCGAGGTAGTAGGAGCCCGCTTCGAGGGAAGTCACGAACAGTCCGATTGCCGGCTGCCCGGAATCGTCGGTCCGCGGAGGCAGGGGGGCCCGAACGGGGGTGCCGCCCTGGGCGGCGGCGTACACGGCCCACAGCGAGCCGTCCATCGGAACGACCTGCCCCGTCGCGGACTCCCCGACCTTCTGCACCTGCACCAGCGAAGGAGTGACCTGCAGCGTCGAGCAGTTCTCGTCACAGGCAGCCGGCGGGTACAGACCCGTTCCGCTCACCGTGTTCCGGAGCTCACGCGACCAGGAGTCCGCGCCGACGACGACGTCGTACGAGAGCACGGCGCTCGCGCCGGGCGGCAGAACCACAGGTCCGGCCGTCAGCGAGTCCCCGGAGGGGTCGGCTACGGGCTGAGGCGTTCCGCCGGCCACCACGAGGGAGCCCGAGCCTGCCGTGAAGGTCGCATCGTCGAGGACGCCGGCGAGGTCGTCGGTGAGGACGACATCCGGGACTGCGGCGGTGCCGGTGTTCGCGGCGGTCACTCGGTAGCTCAGGGTATCTCCCGGCTGAACGGTCGCTCCGTCGGCGAGCGGCTGCCCGTCCAGGAACGCGGCTTTCGCGAGACTCCATTCGCGGGTCACGGAGCAGGCCTGGGCCGACCCGCTGTCGTTCGCGGCGTTCGAGTCCGCTTCGTTGCCCTCGACGGTCGCGACGTTGGTCCGGCATTCGCCGACCGGCACGTTCGTGTTGACGGCGATGCGGAACGTGGTGGAGGCGCCGACGGCCAGACGGCCGCCGGCGACGGAGATCCTGTCGCCCGTCACCGTGGCGGTGACCCCGGCTGATATCGTCGGGTCGCTCATGCCTGCGGGCAATGTGTCGATCACGGTCCATCCGCTCGAGGAGCCGGAACCGTTGTTCGTCACCGTGAGCTCGTATTCGATCCGGCTGCCGCTCACGAACTCGGCGGGCCCGGTCTTCGTGATCGAAAGGTCTGCAGGCAGGCCCGGGATCGACGTGCCGTCATTGAGGGTGGAGGACGGACCGGTGACCGGATCCGCTACTTCAAAGGTGGGGTTGGCGGAAGCGGGGTTGGAGATGACCACCTGGTACACCAAGCCGGTGCTGTTCGCCGAAAGGCCCAGGTTTCCGTTTCCGAACGTCCAGACCGCTCCGTAGCCGGCAGCCGAGTCGGGGAGGACACCCGTGAATCTCGTGATGTTGCCCGTGTTCATGTCGATACGGCGGATGCTGCCATTCGATGCCGAGCCCCACGCATATCCGTCTTTGAACGCGAAATCCGGCACGAACAGCTGGTTGTTGTTGCTCGCGATCGGGTCGCGCAGGGCGATTGTCTTGGCGACGGCGCCGGTGGCCACGTTGAGCGCGAGAACATTCGCGCTGTTCGTGCTGCCGATATAGAAAAGCCCGTCGGCCGGGTTGAACGCACCCGAGAAGAACTGCCGGGACCCGGAGACCGGGTCGGAGTAGATCGTGGTCCCCACACGTGTCACGACGCCGCCCTGGCCGATGCGGACGAGTGATCCTTGAGGGAAGTTCCCTCCCGTCTCGGACACGATTCCGTAGATGTAGTTGTCAGCCGGGTTGAATCCGATCGCGTTGTAGCCCGATGATGCACGCCCGCCCTCGTTCACGAAGGTGAACGATCCGTCGCCGCGCGTCTCCGCGCGCTGCAGCTGCGTCGGGGTCCCCTGGGAGATGAAGACGGTCGGCGTCGACGGGTCGAACGGATCGCCCGCGGCCGCCTGCGCCGACGGCGCCCCACCGCCGACCAGCATTCCGCCGACGAGCACGGCAACGCCGGCGAGCATCGCGAGAAGACGCTTTCCGCGGTTCGACGATCTCGGCTTCGCCACGAAACGTCGCATCCTGACCCCCAGACAACCTGTCTCGAGTTCAGGAGGCCGAGACAGCCTGTCTATCCTCGATGAGGTGCCGCCGTTTCGGTGGGGAACTGCGCCAAATAGGACGTCGGCCGCGCGCATCGAGACAACCGACGGAGTTCCTGCATGGGGCCGGCTGGCCGGTGAGGGTCTCATAGCGGGCACACCTGCCCCGCCCACGAGATGGATGGGTTCACGCGCCACGCTGGGTGGACGACGCGTCCGAGCAGTCCGACGTGAACCGTATCCCCGGCGACGGCCGCCACGGCAGCGGTCATGCCCGGCGGCGACTCGCCACGAGGGCCCCGACAGGTCCGCGCTGCGTGAGCCCGCATGCTGCCACGCATCCCTCACGACTGGCCAGAGGTGCGCGGGAGGGCTCGGATGGGGGTGGAATGGGATCACCGCTAAGAACCGCTACGAAGGGACACCCACCATGCGCGGAGTCATCATGCACGCCCCCGGCGACGTCCGCGTCGAGGAACGCGACGACCCGATCATCGAGAAGCCCACGGATGCCGTCATCCGCGTCGCGGCGGCCTGCATCTGCGGCTCCGACCTGTGGCCCTATCGCGGCGACGACCCCATCCGCCGCCCCATCCCCATGGGCCACGAGTACGTCGGCGTCGTGGAGCAGATCGGCGACGACGTCAGCGGCCTTTCCGTCGGCGACTTCGTCGTCGGCTCGTTCATCGCCTCCGACAACACCTGCGAGATCTGCCGCGACGGCTACCAGTCGCACTGCGTCGACCGCGTGCCGATGGGCCGTCTCGGCTCACAGGCCGAGCGCCTGCGCGTTCCCCTCGCCGACGGCACGCTCGTCGTCGTCCCGGGCCAGCCCACCGACGACCAGATCCGTGGCCTGCTGGCGGCATCCGACGTGCTCGGCACCGGCTGGTTCGCCGCCGTCGCCGCTCAGGCCGGCCCTGGCAAGACGGTCGCGGTCGTCGGCGACGGAGCGGTCGGCCTCCTCGGCATCCTGTCGGCCAAGCAGCTCGGGGCCGAGCGCATCATCGCGATGTCGCGGCACGCCGACCGCCAGGCGCTCGCCCGCCGCTTCGGCGCGACCGACATCGTCGAGGAGCGCGGCGCCGACGGCGTCGCTCGCATCAAGGAGCTCACCGACGGCCTGGGCGCGCACTCGGTCATCGAAGCGGTCGGCACGCAGGAATCGATGATGCAGGCGATCCGCTCCACCCGCGCCGGCGGTCACGTCGGCTACGTCGGGGTCTCGCACGACGTCGAGCTGCCGGGCGCCGAGCTGTTCGGATCCGGCGTGCACCTCCACGGCGGCCCCCGCCCCGGTGCGGCAGTACCTGCCCGAGCTGATCGAGCTCATCATGTCGGGGACGATCGACCCCGGAGCCGTGTTCGACCTGACGCTCCCCCTCGACGACGCCGCCGAGGGCTATCGAGCCATGGACGAACGCCGCGCGACGAAGGTGCTGCTCACCCTCTGACCGGTACCGGGATGCACGGCGCGTCTGCCGCGATCCCTTGCATGCGGGACCGCGGCAGACCGGCTCAGCCCCGCGCCGTGACCGCTCGCCGGCGCACCCGGGCGACGATGAGGAGCAGGCCGCCGAGGCTCAGCCCTGCGGCGAGCGCCAGCGGCGCGAGCGAGACCTCACCACCGGATGCCGCGAGCGAGCCGACCGCCCGGGCATCCGAGCTACCGCCCGGCGCCCCGGCCGGACCGGTGCCCGACGAGCCTCCCGACGAGCCTCCCGGCGAATCCGTGCCGCCGGGGGTTCCCCCTCCCGGTTCTCCCGCGCCTGGCTCGCCCCCGCCGGGCTCACCTTCGCCGGGAGCCGCCGTGATGTCGGCGAGTCCACCGTGGGTGAGGCTCAGGTACGGCGCCGAATGGATCGTCGTCATGGGCCCTTCCTCGGCCAGCAGCGCTGCGCGCTCGTCGGTCGGGAAGTGGTTCTGCGCCAGCTCGAAGTAGCTCATGCTGTGCGCCGTGATTCCCGCGTCACGCAGGTAATCGATCGTGCGCACGTTCGCGAGCTTCGCCGGGTCGCCCGTGTAGTAGGGGAAGGATGCCGGGTCGGCGACCCATCTCGTCGCGGCATCTGCGGCATCCGCGAGCCCGCGCCCGTTAGCGTTCACGTGATCGTGCACGTCGTAAGCGTGCGCCGACAGCGTCTCGGCGACGAGGAAGAGCGGCAGCAGAGAGAAGTGCGTGTACCAGATGCCGTAATCGCCGACGCCGTTGTTCCGGTCGACCTCTTCCGGAAGGTGCCCGTTCTCGTCGATCTGGTGATCGAGCAGCTCGACGGCGCGCGCGCTCGCAGCGTCGAGCCCCGCCTCGTCGTCGAGGTAGGCCGCGACGGCGGTCGTCGTCTCGAGGGCCCAGCTGCCCCAGTTGTTCGTGCGATGCAGGATCGACGCAGCGACCGGTGTCGCCGTCTCACGCAGGAAGCCGGCGAACACGGCCTCGGATGCCGCACTCCACACGGAAGTGCCGCGCAGCAGCTCCGCGGCGTGGACGAAGGCCGGGAAGTGGTAGCTGAAGGCGAGCGCGGAGTCCTCCCGGGTACGCACGCATTCGACCGTCGTGGTCCAGGCATCGATGAACTGCGCGGCGTGCGCGCCGTAGCGGGCATCACCCGACAGGCGATACGCCAATGCGAGCTCGTAGGCGGTGTTCGCGTCGTTCTGCAGCCCGTCCCGCGCCGCACGGTGCGCGGTCGGATCGTTGTAGAAGAACGGCACGAAGAAAGTCGTGGGAGGAGCAGGTGTTCGCTCGAGACCCGCGTCGGCGGCCGTGAGCAGACGCGCGTACGCAGACGTCTGCGGCTGCTCACCCGCCGCGATGCGCGCCGACACCGCCTCGATGCGCGCGTCGCTGACGAGCACCTCGCCGCGACCCGCATCCGTCGCCGGTGAACCCGACCATCCGACGCAGTCGGTCGGCACCGGCTCGGCGCGATCGATGACGCCCGACAGCTGCACGGCGTCGACCGACATCCGGACGTCGCGGTGCGCCGCGAGCGCGAACCCACTGCCCGAGAAGGTGGCGTCTGTGACCTCGATCAGCGTCGTCACCTCCCCGGCGCCACCGAGACCCACCCGCATCCGCTCACCGTCGAGCGACGCCGTGACTGTCACCGGGCCGGCGCCGGGGCGGGCGTCGGTCTGCGCGGTGCCGAGCACGGCGACCTGCCCGTCACCGGCTGCGCGGATGACCGCCAGCTCTCCGCTGTTGCGCACGAAGACGGTGTAACCGGACTGCGTGTAGTCGTCGGCTGTTCCGGTGCGACGCACCGTGAAGCCCGCCCACGCGCTGGCTCCCCCGCCCGCAGAGGCGAAGGTCACCGTCGCCGTCGCCGCTTCGGCGAGGCCGCGGCCGGTCAGCGCGAGGATCGATCCGCGCGACGACCCCGGCTGCACGACTCTCGCGACGCCGTCCGCCGCCTCCCACGTTCCGGCTGCGGGCAGCCAGTCGGGAGTCAGCTCATCGAACGCCTCCTCGATCGTCGCGGGCGGCGCCGGAGCGGCGACCGCGGGCAGAGCCGGTATCGCGAGCGCGACGGCTCCGATCACAGCGAGCGAGAATCTCCATCGATTCTTCATGTCGTACCTTTCGTCGGGGTGTTCGGTGTTCACATCACGCGCAGCGACACGATCCGCGCCTGCGCGGCACCGTTCGTGGCCGTCACCCGCACCCGCAGGCCCGTGACCCCGTCGACCTCGACATCGTGCACACGCTGTCGTCGGCGGTTCGCCGTCACGCTGACCCGTTCGACCCAGACACCGTCGGCGCCGCAGGTCTCCACGACGTAGTCGCGAACCAGCTCGGGGAACACGCGGTTGGGCGTGCGGTGGTGATGCAGCGTGTTGAGCTCGACGTCGGTGTCGTCATCGAACACCAGGCGCACGGCCGTGATCGACTGCTCGACGTCCCACGCGAGGGCGAGATGCGGCGCCGCGTCGTCGGGGCGCGACATCCACAGGTTCGGACCGCCGAAGAACCGCTGATAGCCGCCGACCGCCTGCTGGGCCGCGAAGGCCGATGTCTGGGGATGCAGGCGCACGCGCGGCGTGCGCCCTCGCATCGGGATCGCCGGCCACGCGATGACGCTCTCGGACTCGTCGACGGCGACGTTCTGATCACCGTCGGCCTGAGGTCGGTGCGGCAGGGTCAGCACTCCCGGCACCTGCGCCTCGGCGAGCACGACGCTCACATCGGGATCGGCGCCCAGGACCACGACGACGTTCTCGGGCTCAGCCGGGGTCCACACGAGCGGCAGCCGCACCCACTGCGGGTCGGCGGCTGCCCTCACGTCGACCGAGACCCGCATCCGTTCGTCGATGGGAACCGCGTTCTGCCGACGCCCGGTGGTCCACAGGGCGGCGGTGAGGGTGGTGCCGCGGGTCACCTTCAGCAGGACGTCGACGCCGTCGAGCCGCGGGTCCACCGGGACGAGCACCCCCAGGTCGGAGTCGAGCGTTTGCTCGGCGACAGCGGCATCCGGCACGAGTTCGACAGGGTCGAGCGTGGTCGCCACCGATGACGCCGATACGCGGGCCTGCCGCGCCAGGTCGGCCGGATCGGTGTTGCGCACGCCGAACACCGAGGCGTCCTGGCGCAGGAGCACCTGGCGCAACGCGTCGGCGTGGTCGGCCGCCAGCGCGCGCGGACGCACCCCGAGGTCGAGCGCGAGGGCGGCTCCGGTTCCCGCCGCTTCGCCGCCCGCGCCGCATGTGGCCATGACACGGGTCGAGCCGAACGCGACATGGCTCGCCGAGATGTCACGACCCGCTACCAGCAGGTTCGCGACGTTGCGCGAGTAGTAGCTGCGGAACGGGATGCCGTAGATGCCGTTCGAGTACCGCTGGTGAGCCCCGGCCTCGGTGGCGTACATGCCCTCGACCGGGTGCAGGTCGATCGACCAGCCGCCGAACGCGACGTCGTCGTGGTGGTCGACCTGATCGAGGATGTCGTTCTGGGTCAGCACGTGGTCGCCGATGAATCGGCGGTACTCGCGCTTGCCCGGGATCGTGCCGACCCATTCGAGATCGAGGGTGTCGGCGTCGAAGCGGCCCGAGTTCTTGATGTAGTCCCAGATGCCGAAGATGACGGAGCGCAGCTCATCGCGGATCGCCTCGTTGTCGTGCACGGTGTCGAGGTGGCCGCCCCATTCGATCCACCAGTAATGCGCACCCGAGTCGCCGGACCGCAGGATCCGCGACGTCGGGATCGGGGTGGTCGTGATGTCCTTCGCCGAGTCCGGCGCGACGAAGTCGACCGGTCGCCCCACATCCTTCGTGTAGAAGAGGATCGTCGAGCCGAGGAGCTCGTCGTCGGCCGTCTCAGGCGCCCACGCCTCGCCGAACTCGTCGCGGGACTCCCGTCCGATCCGGAACTCGGCGCCGGCCAGGTACCCGATGAGCCCGTCGCCGGTGCAGTCGAGGACATACGGGCTCCGGAACGTCGTGGCGATCTCCGACCCCATCGTCCACCCGTGCACGGCCGTCACGACCCGCTCGCCGTCGACGTCGTCGGTGTCGATCTCGCGCACATCCGTGTTGAGGAACAACCGGATGTTGGGCTCCGCCCGCACCGCGTCGAGCACGACCTCGTCCCAGATGATCGGGTTGCCCTCCGGGTTGCGGTACTGGTTCTCGACGTAGAGCTCACCGATCACGCCGCTCTCGCGGGCGAACCGCTGGATGCCGTGCGACGTCGCGCCGACGACCCAGACCCGCACCTCCGACGACGAGTTGCCGCCCAGCACCGGCCGGTTGCCGATGAGCGCCACCCGCTTCCCCAGCCGCGCGGCGCTGATCGCCGCGCAGACGCCGGCAAGGCCGCCGCCGACGACGGTGATGTCGGATTCGATGTTCTGAGTGCGCATGGTTCCTTCAGGGCAGGGGGATCACCGGCGGGAGCGAGACGGCTCCCGCCGGTCGGATGGCGGTCTGATCGAGCGGTGAGACGGACGCGGGCCCGGGCGGGCTCAGAGCAGGCGGGAGATCGCCTCCCCCGCGCTCTTCATCGCCGCGGCGGGCTGCGCCTGGCCGATGAGGACCGCCTGCACCTGTTCGGCGATCGCGGTCTCCATCTGCCCGTAGGCGGGGTACTTCCACAGCGGGCTGGGCTTCGCCGTCGCCGTGATCGACGACGTGAATGCCTCGACGAAGGCGTTCGAGGTGACCGCGTCCGACGACAGCGCGGCATCCGTCGTCGGCGGCAGGCCCAGCGCCGTGAAGTACGTCTCGCTCTGCGCGGTGTCGCTGGTCAGCCACGACGCGAAGTCAGCCGCCGTCTGCGCCCCCTCGCCGTCGACGACGACGACGAGGTGTCCCCAGAGGACGTGCTGCGGGGTCTGACCGGCTTTGAGAACCGGCCGCGCGATCGGGATCATCTTGTCGCTGAGCGAGGCGTCGGGCGACTGCGAGAGCACGGCCGACTTGCCCACGGGCGCATCGTCGTAGAGCGCGGTCGCACCCTGAGCGAAGAGGGTGCGGGCGGCGGCCCGGTCGACGTCGGGCGCGATGAGCCCCTCGTCGTAGAGCTTCTTGTACCACTCGACGGCCTTGATCGACGCTTCGTCTCCGATCGCCGACTCGTCGCCGTCGACGATCGGCGAACCGAAGGTCTGCATCCACACGACGATGTCCTTGAGCTGCGCGGCCTTCGTGCTCGCCGCGTAGGGGATCACCCCGATCCCCTTGAGCGCACGCAGGCCATCCTCGAACTCCTCGATCGTGGCGGGGGTGAGCGACGCCCCGGCACGGTCGAACAGCTCGGCGTTGCCGATGAGGCCGACGGCGCCGATCGTCCAGGGCAGTCCGAGCTGCTTGCCGTCCGACTTGCCCGCCCCCAGGGCGGCGTCGGTGTACCCCTTGCCCTGCGTGAACGCGGACAGGTCGGTGAGCTTCCCGAGCGCGGCGAGCGCCGACAGCCAGGCGACGTCGAGCTGCGCGGCACCGGCGAACTGGCCACCCCGCACCTGCAGCGTCAGCTGGTTGAGGTAGTCGTTGTACGGGTAGGCGACCGTGTCGATCCCGATGCCCTCGGCCTGCCGGAAGCTCGTCAGGGCCGACTCGATCGCCGGCTTCGCCGCTTCCTCCGACAGGCTCCACGACGAGAACGTGAAGTCGGTGGCGGTGCCGCCGCCCGGCGTCGCGGCCGGCGCACCGGAGCCTCCCGGGGCGCAACCGGCGAGCCCGAGCACGGCGGCGCCGCCGATGCCGAACACCGAGTACCGCAGCAGCGTGCGCCGCGAGATGTCCTGGACCATGAATTCTCCTTCGAATCGGGTGGGTGGGTCAGCCCTTGACCGCGCCGGCGGTGATGCCGCCGACGAGGAAGCGCTGAAGCAGGATGAACGCGACGCAGACGGGCACCGACACCACGAGGGATGCCGCCATGAGCGCGGGCCACGAGGTGCTGGCCTCGGAGATGAAGGTGTTCACGAGGCCGGGCGGCAGCGTCTGCCGATCGGGCCCGGCGAGGGTGAGCGCGAAGATGAAGTCGTTCCACCCGCGGACGAAGGCGAACAGCCCGGCCGCGACGAGACCGGGGGCCGCCAGCGGGAACACGACCGAGTGGAAGATGCGCCACGGACCGGCACCGTCGATGCGCGCGGCCTCGATGAGGTCGTCGGGGAGCGCGTCGAAGAAGCCCTTCAGCATCCAGACGCACAGCGGCAGCGTGAACGTCGTGAACGACAGGATCAGCGCGAGGTAGGTGTTCAGGAGACCGAACTGCGCGAAGACGAGGTAGAGCGTGACGAGCAGCAGCGCCTGCGGGAACATCTGGCTCGACAGCACGAAGTACATCAGCGACTTGCGGCCCGCGAAGCGGTACTTCGAGAAGGCGTATCCCATGTACATCGACACCACGACCGACAGCACGGCGGTCACGACCGACACGATCACGCTGTTGCGGAGGTAGCCGAAGATCTGCTCGTTGCCGAAGACCGCCGCGTAGTGCTCGAACGTCACCTGTGTGGGGAAGATGGCCGGCGGGAAGGCGAACACGCGGTCGCTCGGGGTGAGCGACGTCACGAGGAGCCAGTACACGGGAGCGAAGCCGAAGAGGACGATCACCGCGAGCGCGGTCCACATGCCCCAGCGGATGCGGGTGCGTCGGCGTCGGGTCGGCCGCGGGGGCTCGGGGGCCGCCGCGGCCGTTGCCGCGGGCACGGGGACGGGGGTGATGGTGCTCATCGGGAGCCTTCCTTCTCGCCACGCTCGGAGAGCCACACGTAGACCACGACGAGCACCGTCAGCAGCGCCATCCAGACGATGCCGAGCGCGCCGGCGTGACCCAGGTCGTAGCCGCGGAAAGCGGTGTCGTACACCTCGGTGGCGAAAGTGCTGGTAGTGCCCGCGGGGCCGCCGTCGGTCAGCACGAAGATCGTGTCGAAGTGCTGGAAGTTCCAGATGAACTCGAGCAGCACGACCAGAGCCGCGACGCCGCGGATGTGCGGCCAGGTCACGGCGAAGAATCGGCGGACGACTCCGGCTCCGTCCATCGAGGCCGCCTCGTGCAGTTCGCCGGGGACCGTCTGCAGTGCGGCCAGCAGCATGACCATCACCCAGGGGAAGGTGTTCCACGTCTTCGCGATGATGAGCGCACCACGAGCAGTGTCGGTCTGGAAGAGCCAGGCGACCGGACTGTCGATGGCACCGAGGCTCATGAGGATGCCGTTGAGCACACCGTAGTTGGCGTCGAAGATCCACATCCAGAGGAACGAGACGACGACCCCGGGAATCAGCCACGGGATGAGGAAGGCGCCCCGCAAGATGCGCTGGCCCGGGAAGCGCTGGTTCAGCACGAGCGCGAGCGCGAGCCCGATCAGGAACGGGGCGATGGTCGCGCCCACGGTGAAGATGAGGGTCTGCCAGACGAGCCGACCGAAGTCATCCGCAAGGACGGCGGACAGGTTCTCGAGCCCCACGAACTCCATGCCCGGATAGAGCAGGTTCTCGTCGAAGAACGCCGAGACGAGCGACCGCAGCAGCGGGTAGAGCACGATCGCGCAGAGCAGCACGAACCCGGGCAGCAGCAGGAAGACCAGGAAGGTGCGCTCGCTCAGCCGCGAGCCGAGTCGGCCCCGCCCGGGGCTCTCGTGAGCGGTCACGCTCGAAGAGGTCATCGTCGTCCTTCGTTTCGTCGTCCGGGCCGTCGTCTGCGACTCCCGGGGTAGCGACTATCCGCGTCGCCGAACTCAGAGTGCACGACGTGCGCACAGTGCGCAACCGTCATGCACTATGTGCATAATGGGGTGACGGACGTCGGCGGCGAAAGCGAGGAAGCATGGCTGCGGAGAAGGGCGCCAATCAGAGCGTCGAGAAGGCGATCACGGTTCTCGAGACCTTCTCGGGGGGCGAGCCCATGCGCGTGAGCGATGTCGCGCGCGAAGCCGGGATCGGTCAGTCGACCGCGTCCCGTCTGCTCGCGACTCTCGAGGCCGGCGGGCTGGTCGAACGCGATCCGCAGACGGCGCTGTACTTCCTCGGCGCCGAGCTCATGACCCTCGCGGGCATTGCGATCAATCAGAACCGGGTGCACCGAGTCGGCCGTCAGATCGCGCAGAGCCTCGCCGGCGAAATCGGTCTCGGCGTCAACATCGCCCTCCTTCGCGGCGCGGAGCTGGTCTACCTCTGCAACTTCGAAGGGCCGCTGTCACCGAAGTCGCACACGCTGATGGGGCAGCGCGTGCCGCTGCATGCGACCAGCATCGGCAAGGCCACGCTCATCGGCACGAATCGCGAGAAGCGCCTACGGCTGTTGCCGGAGCTGCCCGGCTTCACCGAGGCGACCATCACGACGCACGAAGCGCTCGACCGCGAGGTCGCGCTGACCGCGAGACGCGGCTACGCGATCGAGGTCGAGGAGTTCGTGCTCGGACGGGCCTCGACCGCAGCGCCGATCCTCGACCGCAGCGGGAAGATCGTCGCGGCCGTCTCCATCTCCGGGCCGCTCACGGCGATCGATCTCGAGGCGCGCGGCGCGGAGCTGGGCCGCACGGTCGTCGAGACCGCCGACCGCATCAGCTCGGGCCTCGGCTATCAGGGCCCGGCCTGAGCCTTGCGGTCCGACCGGCGGCGCCCCGCGCGTGCGATGAAGAACAGGATCGTGCCGACGACGATGTAGCCGGCGGTGCCGAGCCACACCGGCCCGGTCTGCTGCGTGAGCAGCACGATGCTGGCGATGATCGCGAGCACGGGCACGACCCGCGGCACCGAGAAGTGCTTGTGCTCGACTTTGTCCTTCTTCAGCACCAGGACGCTGACGTTCGCCGACAAGAAGACGAGCAGAAGCAGCAGCACCGTCGTCTCCGCGAGTGTTCCGATGTCACCGAGCACCGTGAGGAGCATCGTGGCGCCCGCGACGACGAGGATCGAGACCCACGGCGTGCGACGCTTCGACAGCACGCGACCGAAGGCGTGGGGCAGGAGCCCCGATTCGGCGAGACCGTAACCCACGCGGCTGGCCATCACCATGAACAGCAGGGCCCCGTTGGCGATGGCCACGAGGGCGATGAGGCTGAACAGCCACGGCGGGATCGCGAAGCCGCTCGCGGTCACGACGTCCAGCAGCGGCCCGGTCGACTCGGCGAGCTCGGCAGGGGGCACGACGATGACGGCCCCGATCGCGATGAGCAGGTAGACGACCGCCGCGGTGATGATGGCGCCGAAGAGCGCCCGGGGGTATGACTTCGACGGGTTCTTCACCTCTTCGGCCATGTTGGCCGCCGCCTCGAAGCCGAGGAACGAGAAGAAGGCGACGATGGATGCCGCGAACGCCCCCTGCAGCGGGGCCACGTCCGGGGCGAACTCGAAGATCCGTGCCGGCTCGCCGCCGCCCCCGGCGAAGACCATCGCCGCGACGAAGATGACGATGACAAGCCCCGACACCTCGATGATCGACGCCACGAAGTTCGTCGCGAGCGACTCGCGCACACCCCGCAGGTTGATGAGGGTGAGTACCGCGATGAAGGCGATCGCCACGGGGATCGGCGGAATGTCGAACAGCGCGGCGAAGTAGTCGCCCGCGAACGCGTTCGCGAGCGCCGCCGCCGTCGTGATGCCCGACGCCATCATGAGGAAGCCGACGAGGAACGACAGGAACGGGATGCCGAACGCCTTGTCGACGTAACGAGCCGCCCCGCCCGCGTGCGGGTACTTCGTGATCAGCTCCGCATACGTTCCCGCCGTGAGCAGAGAGACGACGAGCGCGATCAGCAGCGGCAGCCAGATCACACCGCCGACATCGGTCGCCATGGTCCCGACGAGGGTGTAGATGCCGGCGCCGAGGGTGTCGCCGACGATGAACGCGAACAGGAGGGGGGTCCCGATGGCCCGTTTCAGCCCGGGGCGATCGTCAGCGATCGGCGCACTGGTGTCGTTGGTCATCGCATCACTTCAGCGGCTCGCCCCGGATCCGAACAACCCCTGGCGTCGGCGCGCGATCTGTGGTTGTGCCCCTGACACGCGCGTGCCACCGGTGCAGGCAGGATGTGAACATGCCCGACGCTCCCGCTCGCCTGTTCCTCCGCGGTGCCGCAGATCTCGCTCGCGGGTTCGGCTTCTGGTCGCGCCGCCCCGGGGTCATGGCGCTCGGCCTCATCCCCGCCGCGATCGTCGGCCTCGTCCTCCTCGGCGGACTCATCGCGCTCGGCGGGTTCCTGCCGGGGATCGTCGACTCCCTCACCCCGTTCGCCGACGCCTGGCCGGGACTGTGGGCCACGCTCGTGAGGATCGCCGCGGGCACAGCGCTCCTGGGCGGCGCGATCGTGCTCGTCGCGGTATCGTTCACGGCGTTGACCCTCATGGTGGGCGAGCCGTTCTACGACCGCATCTGGCGGGCCGCGGAGGCCGACCTCGGCGGGCCGGTACCCGACAGCGAGAGCGGGTTCTGGCGCTCGGTCGGCGATGCGATCGGGCTCATCGCCCGCGGTCTGCTCGCGGCCGCCATCGCGGCGCTCGTCGGCCTGATCCCCGTCGTCGGCGGCGTACTGGGGTCGGTCACGGCGGTGTCGCTCACCGGCTGGCTTCTCGCGGATGAGCTGACCTCGCGCGCCCTGTCGGCCCGCGGCATCCGAGCCGCCGACCGTCGGCGGCTGCGTCGAGTACACCGCGCCCGGTTCCTGGGCTTCGGCATCGCCACGCAGCTGTGCTTTCTTGTTCCGCTCGGGGCCGTCGTCGCGATGCCGGCTGCCGTCGCCGGCTCGACCCGGCTGGCGCGGACCGTGCTGGACGCGCACGACTGAGGCCCCGCGCCCGGCGTCAGTCGTGCCGGACCGAATCGGGCTCCTCGTCGCGGATACGCTCGTTCTCGATCTGGAACGTCGAGTGCAGCACCGATACCTCGAAATGCTCCGCGACGCACGAGCGCACCTCTTGCAGCACCTCGGCCGCATGGCCGTCGGTGAAGCACCGGTCCTCGACGACGACGTGCGCCGTGATGGTCGGAAGCCCCGACGCGACCGTGGAGGCATGCAGATCATGCACGTCGGTCACGTGGTCCAGGCGCAGGATGTGTGCACGGACGTCGTCGAGGTCGAGCCCCTGCGGCGTGAACTCCATCAGCACCGACGCCGTCTCGCGCATGAGCTTGACCGCGCGGGGCACGATGAGGGCGGCGATGAACAGGCCGGCGACGGCATCCGCCTGGGCGAAGCCGGTCGTCGCGATGACGATCGCCGCGACGATGACCCCGACGGACCCGAGGGCGTCGTTGAGCACCTCGAGGAACGCCGCACGCATGTTGAAGTTCGCGCCACGGTTCGATGCGAGCACCGCGATCGCGACGATGTTGGCCACGAGCCCGACCACGCCGAAGACGAGCAGCTCGAGCGCGGGAACCTCCGGCGGCTCGAACAGGCGACGGATGCCTTCGATCGCGGCGTACACGCCCACCACGAGCAGCAGCGCCGCCTGGGCGAACGCCGCGATCACCTCGATCCGGCGGAAGCCCCACGTCCGGCGGGCGTTGGCGGGCCGCATCATGAGGTTCGCGGCCACGAGCGCGACGAGCAGGCCCGAGGCATCGGTGAGGGCATGGGCGGTGTCGGTGAGCAGGGCGAGGCTGCCTGTGACGATCGACCCCACTGCCTGGGTCACGACGATCGCCGCCGTGATCCCGAAGGCGATCCAGAGCTTCATCCGGAAGTCGGCGGGCTGTCCCGCCTGGGCCGCGTCCACGGGGCCGTGGTCGTGTCCGGCGCCCATCAGCTGGCCTCGGCCTCGGGGGCGACGGAGCGGGGCCGCCGGAGGTGCCCGCACAGCGTCGCGCTCGTCCCCGTCGCGCCCAGCAACGCCTCCGCCGCGTTGATGAGTCGCGCGGTCGCCTCGGGCTCGGCCAGGGCGTACCAGGACGATCGCCCGTCGGGCCGCACCGAGACGAGCCCGCACTCGAGCAGGAAGGCGACGTGCTTGCTCACGGTCGACTGTGCGAGCCCCACGTGCTCGACAAGATCGCGCACCCGGTGCTCGCCGTACGACAGATGCTGCAGCACGGCGAGCCGGGTCGGGTCGGCGAGCGCCTGGAAGAGGTGTGCGTAGACCTCGGTCGCGCGCGCGTCGAGCTCGACGGGGACACGACCCTCGAGAGCTTCATTCATCGCCATAAAGCGATGATATCGCGCAACTCCGATCTGGGATAGGCGATGTCAGGCGTGCACCTGATCGGCTCCGCCCGGCGCGAGCCAGACGGTCGCCTCGCCGGGGAGCCACCCGTCGACGAGGGGCTGCGTCGCGAGCACAATCTCCCCCGCCGGCACCGGGTACGGCTCCGCGCCGAATGTCGTCACGACCTGCCATCCGTTGGGTCGCTCGATGTGCAGCACGTCGGGACGGCCCGTCTCGATCCATGTCAGCTCCTCCCCTGTTTGGAGGAGGGATCGCAGCCGTAGTGCCTTCCGGTACAGATTGAGCGTCGACGAGGGTGCGCCGTCGAGAGCCGCGACGGCATGCTCGGCGAACCAGGCGGGCTGCGGCAGGTGAGAACCGCCGTCGCCGAACCCGAACGACGGGTCGGTCGTCGTCCAGGGCAACGGCACACGGCATCCGTCGCGTCCGATCTCGGCACCCTCGGTGCGGAAGAAGGTCGGGTCCTGACGATCGGATGCCGAAATGTCAGCGACCTCGTGCAGTCCGAGCTCTTCGCCCTGGTAGATGTAAGTCGACCCCGGCAGGCCGAGGATGAACATCGTCGCGGCCGTGGCTCGGCGCAGCCCGCGCTCACGGTCGAGGCCCGCCTCGTCGCCGCCGTCGATGAGCCACTGCCCGCCATGCCGCGAGGGCATGCTCGTCTCCGCGGTCGGCGTCTTCAGCCCGTACCTTGTGGCGTGCCGGACGACGTCGTGGTTCGACAGCACCCACGTGCTCGACGATCCCGATTGACGGGCGAGAGCGAGATTGTCCGTGATGATCCGGCGGAAGGCCGCCGCGTCGAAGTCGGCTTCGAGCAGATCGAAGTTGAATGCCTGGCCGAGGCTCTCCGGGCGCGCGTACAGGTGGATGCGCGCCGGGTCGACCCACGCTTCCGCGACCGCGGTGCGGGGCGGGTCGTACGAGTCGAAGACGGCGCGCCACTCGGCGTACACCTCGTGGACGTCATCCCGGTCGATCAGCGGGTGGTTGCCGTCGCGCGGGATGAGGTCGAGCTCAGCACGCGAGGGAAGCGGTTCGGTGAGGTCTTTCGTGAGCATGTGCGCCACGTCGATGCGGAACCCGTCGACGCCGCGGTCGGACCAGAATCGCAGCGTTTGGACGAAGTCGGCCCGCACCTCGGGGTGGTCCCAGTTCAGATCGGGCTGCTCGCGGGCGAAGTTGTGGAGGTACCACTGCCCGTCCGAGACGCGTTCCCAGGCCGATCCGCCGAACACCGACAGCCAGTCGGTCGGCGGCTCGGCACCTTCCGGGCCCGTGCCCTCTCGGAAGATGTAGCGCTCACGCGCGGCGGATCCCCGGCCTGCAGCGAGCGCTTCCTGGAACCAGACGTGCTGGTCCGAGGTGTGGTTCGGCACGATGTCCACGACGACACGGATGCCGCGCTCGTGCAGCGCCGCGAGCATCGCGTCGAAGTCCTCGAGCGTTCCGAGCCTCGGATCCACGTTGCGATAGTCCGCGACGTCGTAGCCACCGTCGGCGAGCTCGGAGGGGTAGAACGGGCTGAGCCAGACGGCATCCACCCCGAGCTCCGCCAGGTAGTCGACGCGCGCCGTGATGCCGGGGAGGTCGCCCAGCCCGTCGCCGTTGGCGTCGGAGAAGCTCCGGGGATAGATCTGATAGACCACCCCCTGCCGCCACCACGGGGCGGACTCATCACCGAGGACGGTGTCGGCGTCGGGGCCGGCGGCGAGGTCTAGCGAGGTTGTCACGGAGATGTGTCCTTTCATGGGGTTCGCGTGGTCAGCCCTTGACCGCACCCTGGGTGACGCCCTCCATCACCCAGCGCTGCGTGAACAGGTACGCCAGGATCGCGGGCGCCATCGCCATGAGGTACGAGGCGAAGGAGACGTTGTAGTTGTTGCTGAATTGGGTCTGGAACAGGTTCTGCCGCACCGGCAGGGTCTGCATGGCGGGGTCCGAGATGATCAGCGACGGCAGCATGAAGTCGTTCCAGGCGTAGAGGAAGGCGAAGATGCCGACCGTCGCGCTCATGGGCGCGAGCAGCGGGAAGATCAGCTTCCAGAAGGTCTGCCACGTCGACGCGCCGTCGATGCGCGCGCTCTCCTCGAGCTCGATGGGGATCGAGCGCAGGAACGCGGTGAACAGCAGCACGCTGAAGCTGAGTTGGAACATCGTCGCCAGCAGCACCACGCCGACCGGGTTGTCGAGGCCGAGACGACCGGTCAGCTGGATCTGCGGCAGAGCCACCACCGGGAACGGGATGAACATCGCCGCCAGCAGGTAGAAGAACGAGTAGCGGAACAGCCGGCGGTCCCAGTTGCGGACGATCGCGTACGACGCGAAAGCGGCGAGGATGATGGTCGCAACGACCGTGCCTGCGGTGACGAAGAACGAGATCGCGGCCCCGACCGGGAATCTGGTCAGGTTCCACGCCTGCACGAACCCGTCGATGCTGAAGGGCGCCGGCAACGAGAACGCGTTGCCGTCGACCGCCTGACCGGTCGTCTTGAATGCCATCGAGACGGTGACATACAGCGGCAGCAGCACCGTGACGGCGCAGAGGATCAGGATGACGGTCGTGGACCAGCTGATGCGCTCGCCCTTCCCGGTGCGGGCCACGCGGGACGGACGGGCGCGACGGCGGGCGCCGACGGTGACGGCATCCGCCTGCTCGAACGCGAGCGCGGGCTGAGAAGTGGACATCAGAACGAGTTCCTTCCACGCGTGAGCGAGAGCTGGAGCAGCGAGATGAGCACGGCGACGACGAAGAAGATGGTCGCGTTGGCCATCTGATAGGCGTAGTCACCGCCGTTGAAGCCCGCGATGATCGTCATCGCGACGCTGCGGGTCGCGGTGCCCGGTCCCCCGTTGGTCAGGCCGACGATGATGTCGTAGGCGTTGAGGAAGCCCTTGAACCCGAGGATGACGTTGATGACGACGTATCCCGCGACGAGCGGCACCGTGATGCGCAGCAGCTGCTGCGTCTTCGACGCGCCATCGAGATCTGCCGCCTCGTAGACGTCACCCGGAACCGACAGCAGCCCGGCGATGTAGATGAGGAGCGTGCCGGGGATTGCCTGCCAGGCCGTCACGATGACGATCGCCACCCACGCGAGGTCGGGGTTCGCCAGGAGGCTCGTCTCGAGCCAGGGAAGCCCGAGCGATGTGCCCGCGGCGGGCAGCGAGTTCGAGAACAGGAAGTTGAAGACGTAGGCGATGATGATGCCCGAGATCACCATCGGGATGACGAAAATCGTGCGCAGGCCCGTCTTGAATCGGATGCGCGCGGTCAGGCCGACAGCGAGCAGGAACGCGATGACGTTCACGACGATGACCGTCGCGATCGCGAAGCCCGCGGTGAACAGGTAGCTCTGCAGGATCGCCGGGTCGCTGAAGAGCGCGATGTAGTTCGTCAGGCCGACGAAGCGCCACTCCCCGATCCCGATCGAGTCGGTGAGGCTGAAGAAGATGCCGATGAGGCCGGGCACCGTGATCGCGAGCGTGAACAGCACCAGGCTGGGCAGCAGGAACACGTAGTAGATCGGCTCGACCCGGCGGTGGCTCCGGCGGGCGCGCCGGTCACCGCCGGTGAGGATCGTCGTCGTGGAACTCGTCGTCGCGGTCATCGCGCGCTCTCCGCCTCGTTCGTCAGCGCGGGCTGGCGGAAGGCCAGTCGCGCCCAGTCGGTGTCCATCGTGCGGAGGACGGATGCCGGGCTGTCGCCGAAGACCATCGCCTGCGCATACCCGAAGACGGGGATGGTCTTCGGCACCAGCACCGAGGGACCCTGGTAGACGCGCCCGGCGTCGTAGAACTCCTCCATCCCCGCGATGCGCGGATCGTCGGGCGGTGCGGCATCCGTCGTCGGGCTGAAGCCGAGCTGCGAGGCGTTGTAGGCCTCGATGATCTCGGGTCGGAAGAGGTATTCGAGGAAGTCACGGGCGGCGTCCTGATGACGCGACCCCTCGGGGATCATCGCCGCGAGGTCCATGTTCACCCGCACTGCGCGGTCGGCCGGGTCGTCGGTCATCGGCAGCGGGAAGGTACCGAGGTCGAGGTCGGGGGCGGTCTTCGCGATCTCGCTGAAGGCCCACGGTCCCTGCAGGTACATCGCCGCCTCGCCCTGGGCGAAGGCCAGGTTGCCGTCGCCGTAGCCGCGGCTCGCGGCGTCGCGGTTGACGTAGGCACCGGTCAGCTGCAGCATCCGTTCTGCGGGCTCGGCGAAGTCCTTCTCGAACGACGTGGAGGACTCGGGACCGACATCCGCGCCCTCCGTCGCGAGCCGGTCGAAGAAGTCGAGGACGTCGACCGAGCCGCCCACGGCGTAGTCGTACCAGCCCTGACCGATGGTCCAGTCGTCCTTGAAGGTCGCGTAGAACGGGGTGACCCCCGCCGCCTGCAGCGCGTCGCACACCGCAATGAGCTCGCTCCACGTCGTCGGGACCTCTAGGCCGAGTTCGTCGAAGATCGCGGTGTTGTAGATGACCGACGACGCCATGACCGAGTAGGGCAGGGCGCTCGTGCGTCCGGGGCACGTGCCGTACTGGTCCATGAGCGGCTGCAAGTCTTCGCGGGTGCTCGCGGCGGCGTCGGTGCCGGCGAGATCCGTCAGCGCGCATCGCTGAACGAATCGGGCAACCTCGTAGTTGTAGTTGGCCAGCATGATGTCGGGAGGATTGCCCCGGACGAAGCTGGCGGAGACGACATCCACTCCCGAGGTGTCCATCTCGACGCGCACGCGGTCTTGCGAGGCGTTGTACTGCGAGACCACGTCCTGCATGAACGACAGCGCCTCACGCTTGCTGAAGGTGAAGCGGATCGTCTCCCGCCCGTCCGCTGAGCACCCCACGAGCAGCGTCGCGGCGAGCGCGGCCACCGCCGCCGACGCGACGATGCGCCTCGACCGTCTCGCCCTGTTCCACACCGGCTCCGTCACCTGTTTCCTCCGATCGCCTCATTGCGGCTCGAATCGTCGCCGAGTAAATTTACTCGCCAAATCAATTACTGAACGGCAGTATGGCAGGGCCGGATCAGAAAGGTCAACACGCATGTCGACGACGACGATGACGACGGTGGCCGCGCGCCCCGCGAGCCACGACGCGGTCCTCGCCTTTGCCTGGACCTCGGCGGAGTTCACCGCGACCGACGTCATCGCCGCGACCGGGCTGACCCGCTCGACGACGATCGACGCACTCGAGGCCCTCGACGAGCTCGGGCTGCTGCGAGAGCTCCCCAACGCACGCCTCGCGGGCGACTACCGCAAGGGACGCCCCGCCCGCCGGTTCGCGCTCCGCGACGATGCTGCCGTGCTGGTCGGCGTGGATGCCGGGCATGTGCACCTCACCGCGACCGTGACAGACCTCCGCTCGCGCAGCCTCGCCACGCAGCGCGCGACTCTCGTGCTCGACGGCGACGATGCCGCAACCCGCGCCCGGCGGATCATCGCCGTCATCGACGCGGCACTCGACGCCGCCGGGCGAACGCGTGGCGATGTGCTCGCCGTGTGCGTCGGCGTGCCGGCACCCGTCGATGGCGAAGGACACTCGCCTGAGCACCCCCGCGGGTTCTGGGCGCGCATGAACCCGGGGCTCGTCGACGAACTGTCGTGGGCGCCGATCGTGCGAGTCGACAACGACGCCTCGCTCGCCGCCGTCGCCGAGGGCTCCGTCGGCGCCGCGGCCGAGTGCCGCGACTTCATCGCCCTGCTCGCGGGGACGCGCCTCGGGGCGGGTGTCGTCGTCGACGGCAACCTGCTGCGGGGACGACACGGCGGGGTGGGCGAGATGGTCGCCTTCGACCACGTCGAGGGGGTCGGGAACGCGGAGGGGCTCGGAACTCGCGCCGTTCAGTGGGCGAGGGAAGCCGCCGCGGGCGGCGAGCTCTCGCCCGAGAGCCCGCTCTCGGCCCTCGCATCCGCCGATCTTGATGCCCGCGCCGTGCTCGAGCTCGCCGCGCGCGGCGACGCCGACGCCCTTCGCATCGCCGAACGCGTCGGAATGACGCTCGCCCGCATCGTGAGCGTGCTCGGGAGCATGTTCGACCCCCAGCGCGTCGTCGTCTCGGGTGGCATCTCCGCGGGCGTCGAAGAAGTCGTCGCCGCCGCGCGCCGGTTCCTCCCGACCGACCTCGACCTGCCGGCGCCAGAGCTCGTGGCATCCGATCTCGGCGCCGACGTCGTCGTGGTCGGCGCCGTAGCCGGAGCAGCAGAAGCCGCCCGAGCCTCGGCACTGGACGTGTGGGCGGCGCGCGCGAGCGCGAGCGCCTGACCGCGCGCGGGCGCCGGCGTCAGCGGGCGCGACGGATGCGGATCGGTCCCTTCGCCGTCGATGGGTCCACCACGATGCCGCGCTGCGTGATCTCGACCTCGCCGTCGGCGACGAGCCGCCGCGCGGCGCGACGCGCAGGCTCCATCAGGTCGCGCCACTCCTCGCCGCCGACGGCGCGCGCGGCCTCGGACGGACAGATCGTCGCGTCCGCCGAGCGGGCGCTCAGCAGCTCCAGGATCTTCTCGCTCAGCTGCGCGTCGACGGGACGGATGCCGCGACGGCGGCAGGCATCCGAGCAGTAGCGGACCTCGTCCCAGTTCTTTGCCCACTTCGCACGCCACTGCATCTCGCGCCCGCACGACGCACACGTCTTCGGCGGCGGGGTCGCGGCGGCGGCAGCTCGGGGCATGCGTCCAGTCTGCGCGCGTTCCGGGCGTGGACGCGCGCTGTTGACAGACGCCGGGTGCGCCCGGGCCCGCCTCTCCGGCTTAGCCTGGCGGGATGTCGTTGTCGCCGAAGGTGTACGTGATCCACGAGAACCCCGAGTGGTGGGCGCCCTTCGCGGCCGCGTTCGCCGCCGAGGACGTCCCCGCCGAGCAGTGGCTGCTCACCGACGGCTCGATCAACCTGTCGGCCGAGCCGCCGCAGGGGGTCTTCTGGTCGCGGCTGTCGGCATCGGCGCACACCCGCGATCACGCGCAGTCGAAGGAGTACGGCCGCGCAGTGCTGCGCTGGCTCGAGTCGTGGGGCCGCCCCGTGGTCGGCGGCAGCCACGTCCTCGAGTTCGAGGTCAGCAAGGTCGCCCAGCACGCCGCCCTGCGGTCGAGCGGCATCGACGTCCCGCGCACCGTCGCCGTCTTCGGCACCGGTGACCTGAAGGAGCGCGCACGCGAGTTCCCGGTGCCGTTCATCAGCAAGCACAACCAGGGCGGCAAGGGTCTCGGCGTCCGCCGCTGGGACTCCCACGACGAGTTCGACGCCTGGGTCGACGGCCCCGAGTTCGAGGCATCCCCCGACGGCATCACGCTCATCCAGGAGTTCCTGTTCGCCCGTGAGCCGTTCGTCACCCGCGCCGAATACGTCGGCGGCGAGTTCGTCTACGCCGTGCGCGTCGACACGAGCGCGGGCAGCTTCGAGCTCTGCCCCGCCGATGCGTGCGTCGTCGACCCCGCCGCGGGCACGGACGCCGCCCCGGCCTATCCGCCCTTCGCGCTGCGCGGCGAGATCACCGCCGACCACCCGCTGGTCGCGCAGCACCGCGACTTCCTCCGCGCCGTCGACATCCGCATCGCCGGGATCGAGTTCGTCGAGACGATCGACGGGCGACTCGTCACCTACGACCTCAACACGAACACGAACTATAACCCCGACGTCGAGGCCTCGGCTCACGCATCCGGGCCGGGCGAGATCGCCCGGTACCTCGGCGGACTGCTCGGCGAAGCACGCAACTAGCGCAGGCCCGCCTCACGCACAACCGATAGGCCGCACCCGAGGCCCTTCCTACGCTGACACCGTGCTCCGAAACCTCGTGATCGTCCTGGGCGACCAGCTCGACCCCGACGCGAGCGCCTTCGACGACTTCGACCCCGCGCAGGATGCCGTCTGGATGGCGGAGGTCGCCGAGGAGTCCACGCATGTCTGGAGCTCGAAGCCCCGCACCGCGGTGTTCCTCGCGGCGATGCGCCACTTCGCCGAGGACCAGCGCGACGCCGGGCACGCCCTGCACTACACGGAGCTCGACGCGCGGGGGAACTCGGGCACTTTCGCCGGCCAGCTCGCCGCCGACCTGGAAAAGCTGAAGCCCGAGACGCTCGTAGTGACCGAGCCCGGCGAGTGGCGCGTGCGCGAGGCGCTGAAGCAGACCGCGGATGCCGCCGGCATCCCCCTCGACATCCGGGTCGACCGCCACTTCTTCTCGACCATCGCCGAGTTCGCCGAACACGCCGAAGGCCGGGCGACCCTTCGAATGGAGTACTTCTACCGCGAGATGCGAAAGCGGCACGGCATCCTGATGACCAACCGCGGGCAACCCGTCGGCGGGCAGTGGAACTACGACGCCGACAACCGCAGAGCGTTCCCGAAGCAGGGCCCGGGACTCGTGCCGCCCCGGGCGACGTTTCCGCCCGACGAGATCACGCGCGAGGTGATCTCACTGGTCGAGAGAGAATTCGGCGAGCACCCCGGCTCGCTCGACACGTTCGCGTGGCCGGTCACTCGCGCGCAGGCGCTCGAAGCGCTCGACCTTTTCATCGACGAGCGGCTGCCGGGCTTCGGCGACGCGCAGGACGCGATGTGGCCGGGCGAACCCTGGCTGTGGCACGCACACCTGTCGTCGTCGATGAACCTCAAGCTGCTGCATCCGCGTGAGGTCGTCGCAGCCGCCGAGGCGGCGTACCGGCGGCAGCACGCGCCGCTGCCTGCGGTCGAGGGGTTCATCCGGCAGATCCTCGGCTGGCGCGAGTACGTGCGCGGGATCTACTGGACGCAGATGCCCGGCTACCTTCAGCGGAACGCGTTCGAGGCGTTCGAGCCGCTGCCCGACTGGTACTGGACGGGCGACACCCCGATGGCGTGTCTCGCCGATGCCGTCGGCACGACGCTCGAGAACGGGTACGCGCACCACATCCAGCGCCTCATGGTCACCGGGCTCTACGCGATGCTGCTCGGCGTCGACCCGCGCGAGGTGCACGCCTGGTACCTCGCCGTGTACGTCGACGCGGTCGAATGGGCCGAGCTCCCGAACACGCTGGGCATGAGCCAGTACGCCGACGGCGGGCTCATGGGAAGCAAGCCCTACGCCGCGACCGGCAAGTACATCGACCGGATGAGCCCGTACTGCAAGACGTGCCCGTTCGATCCCGCGAAGCGCATCGGCGACGACGCCTGCCCCTTCACCACTCTCTACTGGGACTACCTCATCCGCCACGAGGAGCCGCTCGCCGAGAACCACCGCATGGCGCTGCAGGTGAAGAACCTGGCGCGCCTCGACGACGACGAGATCACCGCGATCCGCGACCGAGCTGACGCCATCCGGCGGGGCGACGTGGCGGCGTCTCGATAGTCTGCGCGGATGAGCAGCATCGACCGCCCGCCACTGTCCGGCGCCGCCTGGGTTCTCGTCGGGGCCGGGGGCGCGGTCGTGGGTCTGCTGCCCTGGCTGATCACCGGCGCGCGGCTGCCGCTGCAGAATCTCGCCGCAGACCAGACCGACCTGACGACGCCGTTCTCGCTGCTGCCGTTCAGCCAGTACTACCTCACGACGATCGTCTCGCTGCTCGTCGTCGGCGGCGCCGTCGCCGGCCTCGCAGCGCGCATCCTGCGCCACCGCCGCTCCCGCCGAGCGACAGGCTGGCTCACGCTCGGGGTGGCCGTGATCCAGGTCATCGCGATCGCGCAGTCGTCGGTCGTGACGGTGTCGATGCTCGAGGATTCGAGCCGCCGCGTCGTGTACGCGGCGGCCGTGATCGCCGTCATGGTCGTCTCGCTCCTGATGAGCGTGCTCGTGCTGCTTCTCACCGCGCGTGCCCCGGTCCCCGGCGCTGCGATCGCTCTGTCGCTCGCGGCGCTCACCGTTCCCGGATGGATCGGGCTCCCGCTGCAGAGCTATCTGTCGCTCGCGAACGACCCGGTCACCTCAGCTGTCCTGCTGCTGCTCCGGTGGCTGCCGGCCGTTCTCGTCGGCGCCGTGATCGCGTGGTGCGGGTTCCGCACGGCCGGGCGCGTCGCGGCCGTCGTCGTGAGCCTGGCCGCGCTGTGGATCGGACCGGCCTTCTTCACCGCCGTCTCGTCCGCCGCGGGCACGCGCGTGCTGGCGCCCTACCCCGCCGAGATGGCCGACTACGGCATCGGAGTCTTCGCCATGGCGCTGACCGCTGTCGAGCTCGTCGTGCCGCCGCTCATCGTGGCGGCGTGCATCGGTGCTGTCGGCGCACTGGTTCTGACCGCTCTTCGTCGCCGACCCCGCAGCGAGAGCAGCGGCGCCGTGGCCGATCATCGCTGAGGTACCGTGAGGCGTGAGCATCCGCGTGAACGACGATACGAAGCGCCTCGACCGGACGAATCTCGGATGAGGCCGATCGCGCGCCTCGTCCACATCTCGCGGCCCGTCCTGTGGATCAACACGATCGGCACCGGCGCGCTCGGCATGTGGCTGACCGGCCAGCTGATCGACCTCGCCGCCATCCCCCTCCTGATCTGGCTCACACTGCCGTTCAACCTGCTGATCTACGGCGTGAACGACATCTTCGACCAGGACACGGACGCGCTGAACCCGCGAAAGGGATCGATCGAGGGTGCGCGGATCGATCCGCGCGAAGTGAAGCTCATCGCGTGGGCGGTGGCGATCACGAACATCCCGTTCCTCGTCTACTTCGTGATCGCGCTGCCGATCGCCGCTGTCGGCCTGATCCTGCTGTACGCGGGCGTCTTCGTCTTCTACTCGGCTCCGCCACTGCGCTTCAAGGCGCGACCGTTCCTCGACTCGCTGAGCAACGCCGCCTACGGCCTGCCGCTGCTGATCCTGCCGGTCGCCCTCGAGGCACCCCCTGTCTGGCCGGCCGTCGTGGGGCTGCTCGCCTGGAGCGTCGCGAAACACGCCTACGACGCCGTGCAAGACATCGAGGAAGACCGCGAGGCGGGTATCACCACGACCGCCGTGCTGCTCGGCCCGCGCGGCACGGCCGTGTGGAGCGGAGCGTGGTGGCTGGTCTCGACCGTGCTGTTCGCGCTCGTCAGCCTGCCCGTCGCCCTGGTGAACCTCGCGCTCGCGGGAACACTCGTCGTGTGGATGCTGGTGCGTCCGACGCCTGCCACCGGCCGCACGCTGTATCCCCTGTCCATCGCGTTCCCGTACATCGCGGGTTCGGTCGCCAGCGGGCTGCTGCTCGCCGCCATCTTCCTCGGGATCTATCCATGAGTCGTATCGTCGTCGTCGGCGCAGGCCTCGGCGGGCTCGCGGCATCCGCCCTTCTCGCCCACGCCGGCCATCGGGTGACCCTGCTCGAAGCGGCCGAGACGGTCGGCGGCAAGAGTCGGCGCATCGAGCTCGACGGCGAGCGCATCGACACCGGTCCGTCGCTCGTGACCTTCCCCTCCGTCTGGGACGAGTTGCTGCGCCGTCTGGACGCAGGATCGCGAACGGGCGCGGATGTCGCGGGCCTCGACCTCGTCCGTCTCGATGAGGTCGGCCGCTACTACTACCGCGGCGAAGAGGTCTCGCTGCCCGTGCCGGAGGGGCATCCCTGGCACCCCGCGTGGAAGCGGTTCAGCGACGAGCATGCGCCCCTCGCGGGCGACGTGGCCGCGCTGCTCGTCGCCGACCCGCTCGATCGCTCGTCGCTGCCTGCACTGCGGCGGCTGCTCGCCGTGTACGGCCGGCGCCTCAGCACCCGCGCCTACCTCGACAGCCTCACCTGGATGCCCGAGGGGCTGCGCGAGATCATCGCGATCCACACCCTCAACGCCGGCGTCTCTCCCGACCGCACTCCCGCGCTGTACGCGAGCATGCCCGCCGTCATGGCCGCCGATGGGGTGTGGGTGCCGCGCGGCGGCGTGTTCGAGATCGTCATCGCGTTGCAGCGACTGGCGGATGCCGCGGGCGTCGAGATCCGCACCAGTGAGCGCGTCACGCGCATCGAGCGCGGGCGGGTCACGACCGAGCGCGGCGTGCACGAGGCGGATGTCGTCGTGAGCGGTCTCGACGCCGCGCGGCTCGACGTGCTGCTCGGCCGTCGTCGGCTCGCTCCCGGTTCGCCGTCGCTGTCGTGCTCGGCCGTCGCGATCTACGGCGTGCTCGAGAGGCCCCTGCCCGAGCGGATCTCCGCGCACAGCGTCATCCTGCCTACGAAGCCCGATGCCCTGCACCGCAGTCTCGCCGCTGGCGACGAGCCCGCCGACACGATGGCATTCGTCAACCATTACCGCGCCGGCGAGATCTACCCGAACGACCGCAGCACGCTCGCCGTCCTGCTGACGAGCCCCGCCGACGGACAGGGCTACTCGCTCGATCACCCGTTCGTGACGCGGGAGATCGAACGCATCTCACGCGTCATGGGCCTCGACGAGCCGCTCACCGACGGGATGACCGAGACGACCGTCCTCGACCCGCGTTACTTCGGCACATTCGGCGAACCGCACGGCGCCCTCTACGGGGCGTCGCGACCGCTGTGGATGAGCGGTCCGCTGCACCAGCCCGCGCAGCACGACCTCCGCGCGCCCTGGCTCTGGCGTGTCGGCGCGTCGGTGCATCCGGGCGGCGGGATCCCCGCCGTTCTCGGCGGCGCGATGATCGTCGCCTCGAAGCTGCTGAAGCGGCATCCGGCCTGAGCAGGCGAACGCACCCGTTGCGTCAGGATGGGGTCGTGCGTATCGCGGCAAGCATCGTCCTCACCCTGGCTGCGACCGTGGCGGGCCTTTCGGGACTTCTCATGCTCGGCCTGGCGGGCCTCTACTGGGAAGGCGGCTTCGTCCTTCGAGAGTTCTCCGACTCCGACGATCTCGAACGAACGGTTGGCGTCGCGATGGGGATTGCAGGCCTCGCGGGATGGGCCGGTCTCTCGGCTACCGCCGCATTCGTCGGCCTTCGCGGTCGATATCCGTCTCGCGCGGGGTCGGTGGCTGTGTGCGCTTCCCTTGCGTTCAACGCGGCTGTCCTGCTGGGAGCGATGGTGTTCGTCCTCACGTCGAACCACCCGTGATCCGCTCGGCAGTGCGCGCAGCCGCGGGGCTCTACGGTGGTGGCATGAGGGATGTCCGGATTGCGCGGCAATTCGTCGCGCTCACCTTCGTCATCGCCTACGGATTCGCGGGTGCGCTGATCGTGGCCGCGACGTTCGGGTACCGGGTGAACAACGTCGTCACGACATTGCCGGAGTTCGCCGCGAACGTGCCTTTCGCCCTCTACATCCTTTCGCCGGCGATCGCGTCGTACATCGTGTTGCGTCGCAACGGACGGGTATCCCACCTCGGGGAATGGTTGCGATGGGTGTTCGCCGCGCGTGGACCGCTGCGAGGGTACGTCCTCATCGCGCTCACGCTGACCGTGTACTTCATCCTGCACGTCGCCGTGTCGGGACCGTCAGCGACCGCCGTGCCCTGGTACATGTTCTTCCTGTCCATCCCCGGCAACCTCATCATCGGAGGCATGGAGGAGTCGGGCTGGATGACGTCGCTCCAGCCCGCGGTCGACCACCGATGGGGATACCTGCTTTCCTCCCTCATCGTCGGCCTCATCTGGCTCGCTTGGCACGTGCCGCTCTTCTTCATCCCCGGCACGAATCATCAATCGGGAGCCATCGACTTCGCGATGTTCGCGCTGCAGATCATGGCGTTCCGCTTCTTCTATGGCGCCGTTCTCCGGGTATCGAGCGCGAATGCGGTTTTTCTGTGCATCGTCGCGCACACCGCATTCAACGCGATGAGTTTCACCGTCGGAGTTCCGCCGGCGACCTGGCCGGGCACCCTCGTCGCGAATGCCGCCGTCGTGGCCATCGCGCTGGCATCGGTCGCCCTGTTCGGCCGGAAAGCCGAGGACACAGTTCGAACCTGACTCAGTCCGCGGCGCTCGTACCGCTGCGCTTCTCGCCGCGATGCTCGACTGCACTGATCAGGAACGGGATGGCGACGGCAGCCGAGGTGATGAGCAGCCCTCCGGTGAACACGAGGCCGGGGAACTCGGCGACGTTGAAGGCGGCACCCATCAGGTAGATGCCCCCGAGGAACAGAACCAGGAACAGCACGATCACGCTGACGTCCTCCTTCTCGTGGAGATCATGAGCCTACTAAAGATATGCCCACGAATCATCTTGGCGATGTCTTCTCCTGCTCGCCACGACCCCGCGCCCAGCGCGCCACGAAGAACAGCACGATGCCGCCGGCGATGAGGATGGCGCCGAAGATCCACACCCGCAGCGTCTGCTGGCTGAGCAGCAGCAGGCACGACGCGATGCCCAACACGGGAACGAACGTCCATACGCGGAAGTGATCATGCTCGACGCGGTCACGGCGCAGAACGAGCACGGAGATGTTCGCGCTCAGGAAGACGAAGAGCAGCAGCAGGACGACCGTCTCGGCCAACAGCGCGAGGTCGCCGACGAGCGTCAGCAGCATCGCGACGAGCGTCGTGGCGAGGATCGCCACCCATGGCGTCTGCCTCCCGGGCAGCACCCGCGACAGAGCGCGCGGCAGCAGCCCCTGCTCAGCCATGCCGTACGTGAGACGGCTCGCCATGATCATCGTGAGCAGGGCGCCGTTGGCGACGGCGATCAGCGCGATGAGGCTGAACAGCCATGACGGGATGGCGACGCCGCTCGCCTCGACGACGGCGAGGAGGGGACCGCTCGAACTCGACAGCTCTTCGGGCGGCAACGCGATGCTGCTCGCGAGACCGACCAGCACGTAGACGAGCCCCGCCGCGCCGAGGGCCGCGAACAGCGCGCGGGGGTACATTCTCGACGGTTCCTTGACCTCCTCGATCATGTTCGCCGACGTCTCGAAGCCCACGAAGGAGTAGTACGCGATGATCGCTCCGGCGAGGACCGCCGTCGCGACTCCGGTGCCATCGGGCACCTGGGTCACGCGCGAGACGTCCCCGCCGCCCCCGGCGAGGAGGACACCGACCACGACGACGACGATCACCAGCCCCGACACCTCGATGGCCGTCATGACGAAGTTCGCGCCCATCGACTCCCGGATGCCGCGGGCATTGAGCGCCGCGAGCACGGCGAGGAACACGATGGCGACCGGCACCACGGGAACCTCGACGAACGTCTGCAGATACTGACCGGCGAAGGCGATCGACAGCCCCGCCGCGCTCACGACGCCCGCGGCCAGCATGCAGAAGCCGACGAGGAACGACACGAGCTTGTTCTTGAACGCCCGCTCGGCGAAGACGGCGGCGCCGCCGGCGCGCGGGTACTTCGTCACCAGCTCGGCGTACGACCCGGCCGTGAGCAGCGCGAGCACGAGGGCTGCGAGCAGCGGCGCCCACAGCATCC
This sequence comes from Microbacterium arborescens, assembly GCF_030369635.1. Lineage (NCBI taxonomy): Bacteria > Bacillati > Actinomycetota > Actinomycetes > Micrococcales > Microbacteriaceae > Microbacterium > Microbacterium arborescens. The sequence goes on from NZ_CP128474.1 coordinate 3,303,890, forward strand.
CGCCGACGCGCTCCGACAGCACCCCCATGAGCGCGTACACACCCGCCCCCAGAACGTCACCGAGGATGAAGGCGAACAGCAGCGGTCCGCCGATTCCCCGCCGAAGGCGGGTGGGCGCGGGGATGTCGGTCTTGCTCATTCCGCGAACGCTAGGTCGCGGCACCGCGAAACCCGTAGCGGCTTGACAAGCGTCTGCGATCCGGCGGCGCGAGCGGAATACTCGGGGCGTGACGAACGAGCATCACGCCCCCGATCGTGTCAGCGACGAGGCGATCGCCGACCTGCGCGAACGCCCGAGCCGTCGGCGGCTGCAGCGGCCCCTCATCTCCCGATGAGGGGGAAGCGGGTCTCGGATCGGCGGTAGACGCGCACGGCGCCGTCCACGGAGTGGGGCCGGAAGAGTCCGACGAAGCGGTAGCCGCTGCGCCCGGTGACGGGGTCTTTGACCTTGAGGAAGGTGATCCGCGGGTGATCCGCCGCAGCGCGGCCGGCTTTCGCCCTCTCCGCGTCACTTCGCCGGTCATGCTCCCGCAACTCCTGTCCGTCGGGAGAGATGGTGTTGCCCCATGCGGCTCGGGCTCCGGAAACACGCACCTCTGAGGGGCACCACAGCTTGACATCGGACAGATCGTTCGACGACCGCCGCGTCGCCGCGAGCGATCGCGGAGTGAAGTAGCCGCGGGTGCGGGTGAGGCCGGAAGAGTAGCCGGCGCCGAGCAGAACGTTGCAGATCTCGCCGATGGTCGAGAACACCACGGCATCCTCCACCGCGAACTCCGTGCGCTCGCGGTAGAAGAGCTCCGGCTCATCGCGGGCGTCCAGCTCGTTCCAGCTCACGAAGCCGCTTCGCGAGCGCGCCTCTCGCGAAGCGGCTTCGATCTCTGCCACCTGCGCGTCGATGGCCTTCTCGAACGCCTCGAGGCTGAGCGTGTGGGCGGGTGCGGATACGGCCGGACCCTTTCCGGCCGCCTTCGGCGCCTCCGGAACCGGAACGCGGAGAATTCGGCAGCCGGCGTCGGCGGAGATGGCCGTGATGGTGGCGAAGACATCGGGGTCTTCCACAGGATCCAACGTCGCACGCACGCTGCTCTCGCGCAGGGTGTCGTCCGCCTTCTGACGGAGATGATGCAGCTCATCGCATTCCACGGCGATGTTGAGTTGGGGAAAGAAGAGGTCGAGGTAGAAGAGCCCTCCGTCGCTCGCGCGGACCGTCTGCTGCGACACCGGCTTGATGTGCGCGCGGGTCTCGGCCGAGAGCCGGTTCCACACGGCGCCGAGCACGTAGTTCTCGTAGTCTTTGCGCTTGGTGCGCGACAACGTCCGCGCGAGATACAGCAGACGATCGGTCATGGTCGAGAGCGTATCGGCGTCGCGGGAACCGCTCAGCGGTAGCGCCGCGGCACGGTCCAGGGTCGTCCGAACTCGGCGTTGTACGACTCCGGCTCGAACGGGCTGTCGCCGCCGGCCGGGAAGCTCGTGAGTTCGCCGAACACGACGCGACCGGCGACGTCGTACAGATCGACGCGCACGAAGTCCGTGCCCTCGCCGAGGCGCTCGGCGATGTCGATCATCTCGTCGAGATGCGCGGGTCGCGAGCGCTCGGGATCAGCCCAGGGCGGGCCGCCGCTCATCGGGATGCGGGTCCAATCGGGTCGGAAGAAGTCCTGCGTGCGCGCGCCGAAGCGTCCGCCGTCGACCTGGATGAAGTGGCATCGTCCGTGGAAGACGAAGAGCTTGTAGTCGTCCGGGACGCCGCCATCGCCACCGACCAAGAACTCTTCGACGATGACGCGGCGCGGCACCTGCCCGTAGACCCACTCGCGGTTCGGCCCCTGGCCGTAGAGCTTCTCGAGCCAGCCCGCGGCGATCGCAGCGATCTCGTGCGGGTTCGCCTGTTCCGGCCGCACGTGCCGGTAGACCCACCCCCAGCGCGCCTCGGGGAGGCGGGCGTCGGCCGGCGCGGTCGGCGAGACGACGAGTGCGGCACCGCTGCCGTGCGTCGGCTTCACGACGTACGACTCGGGCCAATCGAGGTTCAGCAGTCGCTGCGGGTCGTCGACGATCGCGTACACCCGGGGCAGGTACTGCTCGCCGACGAGCGAAGCGACATGATCACGGACGGCAGCCTTGTCGGCGAAAGTGACGATGAGGCTACGGCGGTCGCGCAGCATCTTGTAGCGCACCTTCTCGCGGAACGTCGTCGGGTTGCGGGTGCGCCACAGGCGCAGCATCCGTACCAGCCGACTGCGCTCGCGCCAGCGGACGTGAGGCGTTCGGACGGTCACGACTCGTCGAGGTCGTCTTCCTCGTGACCGAGCGATTTCGCCTCGAGGAACGAACAGAGCTCGGCTGCGACAGTGAACTCGGCGGCCAGCGCGTGCATCTGGAAGCTGCTCAGGATCGTGAAGTCGGGTTGCGGCTCGATGGTGATCCGCCAGCGCGCGTCACCGATCTCGATGGGTTCCATGAACACCGACACGGACGAGTTCGCGAGCGGCACGACGACGAGCCCGGTATCGGATCCCTCGGAACCGTCCTGAACGAGGACACGGATCAGTTCACCGGCTCCGCGCTGATCGTGGAACTCGTCGAGCCAACGCTCGAGCGTCTCTTTACTGCGGAACGGCATCAGACTCCCAACGGGCCGCGGCGGGATGCGCGCGATTCCGCGCATTGGACTATAACGGTCGTCGGCTGACCGTTCAGTCCATCCCGACCGCCATGTCCGTGAAGCGCGAGAAGTGGCCCTGGAACGCCACAGTCACCGTGTCGGTCGGACCGTTACGGTGCTTCGCGACGATCAGGTCGGCCTCACCGGCGCGAGGGCTGTCCTTCTCGTACGCGGCTTCACGGTGCAGCAGGATGACGATGTCGGCGTCCTGCTCGATCGAGCCCGACTCACGCAGGTCGCTGATCGCGGGTTTCTTATCGGCACGCTGCTCGGCACCACGGTTCAGCTGCGACAGTGCGATGACGGGAACCTGCAGCTCCTTCGCGAGCAGCTTCAGCGCGCGCGAGAACTCCGAGACCTCCTGCTGACGCGACTCGACGCGCTTACCGCTCGTCATCAGCTGCAGATAGTCGATCACGACCATCTTGAGCCCCACGCGCTGCTTGAGCCGGCGGCACTTCGCCCGGATCTCGACGAGCGTCATGTTGGGGCTGTCGTCGATGTAGAGGGGGGCATCGTTGATGCGGCCGCGGGTGGCAGCGACCGTGGTCCAGTCGCGCGAGTCGAGCGTTCCCTTACGCATCGACTGCAGCGGCACGGCACCCTCGGCGCTCATGAGGCGCATCGCGATCTCACTGCGACCCATCTCGAGCGAGAAGAAGATCGTCGGCGAGTTGTTCTTGATCGCCGCCGCACGGGCGAAGTCGAGCGCGAGCGTCGACTTACCCATGGCGGGTCGTGCCGCCACGACGATCATCTGACCGGGATGCAGGCCGTTGGTCAGCTGGTCGAGACCCGAGAAGCCGGTCGGGATGCCGGTCATCTGACCGTCACGGCCACGCGCGGCCTCGATGTCGTCGATGGCCGCGGTGACGGCGACCTCGAGCGGGACGTAGTCTTCGGCCTTCTCGGCACCGGTCACCGAGTAGATCTCGGCCTGCGCATTGTTGACGAGGTCGACCGCGTCGCCCTGACCGTTGTAGCCCATCTGGACGATGCGAGTTCCAGCCTCGACGAGGCGGCGCAGCAGCGCGCGCTCGTTGACGATCGTCGCGTAGTAGCCGGCGTTCGCCGCGGTGGGAACGATCGAGGTGAGGGTGTGGAGGTAGTCGGCGCCGCCGGCCCGCTGCAGTTCGCCGTTCTTGATGAGCTCGTCGGTGACGGCGACGACGTCGGTCGGCTCGCCGTGGGAGTACAGCGAGAGCAGCGCCTCGTAGATGAGCTCGTGCTTCGGCACGTAGAAGTCGGTGCCTCGCAGGGTCTCGATGACGTCGGCGACGGCATCCTTCGACAGCAGCATGCCGCCGAGCGTGCTCTGCTCGGCGAGCATGTCGTGCGGCGGAGTGCGATCGGGTTCGCGCCGTCCGCCGAGCCTGTCGTCAGAGATGTCCGCGATCGACATCCGCACCCCCGCATCCTGGCCTGTGACCGAGCCGGAGTACACGGTATGGAGGGCGTCCGACACCCGCAAACCGGCCTGTGGATAACTCTGTGGAGAGAATGCGGGAAACGCCGCGACGGTTGTGCAGAAGTCCTGTGGAAAACGCCCGGGGATACGTGGAAACTTCGCAATTAATAGCCTCCTGATCGGGGTTTTTAGTTTCCCCAGCCTGTGGATGGCGATCGTAGTTGAAGTCTCACTTGAAGGTTTGTTCATCTGGGGACTCACTTGTGTAAAACGACCGCCTTGTCAAGTCGGCCCGAGCGCTCCGGCGAGTCCGCCTCAGCGAAAGCTCATGATGAACTCAGGGGAAACCTAGACACGACGGATCGACAGGAGTATGTTTCTACGCCAAGCAGTACCCGAAGGCACGGGTTGTCCCGTGCCAACGATGACGACGCTCTCGGGGGAGGTGATCGCTCGTCATGGAACAGCACCGCCGCGCTCCGCGCTGGGTGCCGATTCTCGGCACCGGCCTCGGCCTCGCCTTCGCTTGGACGGCGCTCTCTCTCGCGTTCGCGCCCACGACCTACGCCGCCGATGACGAGAGCAGCCCACTCCAGGGCATCGTCTCAGCCGTCACCGATCCCGTCGATCGGGCGGTGGACGACATCGTCGCGCCCGTGCTCGACACGGTCGTCCAGCCCGTCGCGCGCGTCGCGGAACCCGTCGTGCAGGCCGTCACACCCGTCGTCTCGTCGGCGCCGCCCGTCGTCGCCCCGGTCGTCGAACCCGTCGTTCGCGATGTGGTCGAGCCCGTCGTGCAGAACGTCGTCGCCCCGGCAGTTCAACCGGTCGCCGACGTCATCGAGCCGGTCGCGAGCACGGTCGCCCCCGTCGTGGAGAAGGTGTCGGATGTCGCTGCGCCCGTCACCGAGGCGGTCGCGCCCGCCGTGGCTCCCGTGGTCGCCTCGCTGTCGCCGCTGACCGAGACCGTCGGCGCCCCACTGGCTCCTGTGCTCGGCATGGTCGAAGGTGCTCTGGCGCCCGTCACGTCGGCACTCACTCCCGTGACCGACGCCCTGATGCCGGTCACCGACGCACTGTCGCCCGCCATCATCCCGATCACGGATGCCGTCCTGCCCGGCGGTCACCAGCCGATGATTCCGCTGATTCCCGGCAACGACCTCGAGCCCGGAGTCGCGACCGGTTCGCCCATGAACGCGGTCGCCACGGCTGCGGACGGCATCCTCGAGGCTGCGGCGACGCCGACCTCAGGGGGCGATCGGTCGGGCATTCTCGCGACGCTCGTGGCGTCGGCGCACGCGCTCGCGCCCGCATCCGAGGCCGTCGGGGCCGCCATTGGCGCCGCGCCGTCCGTCGGCGAGCAGGTACTCGCGCTCGACATCCCGATGTCCGGCGGACTTCCCGTCAACGTTCCCGGCTCGGCTTCCGCCGGCGCGGCGGGTGCCGCAGGCGGTGTCACCGCAGCCCTCTTCGCGTTCGGAGCGACGGCCGTTCTGCTGCCCCGCCTTCGCGGACGCCTCACGGACTCGACGGGCCCGATCTCGCCCGTCTACCCCACTGACGTCTCTCCTGACTGACGAGCGGTCGGCCGCATCAACGCGGCACGACCCCCGGCGCTTCGCGCCATTCATTCGTCAGTCTCAAGGAGAGAACAATCATGAACACCATCGTCTCGCGTGCCGTCTGGGGCACGCTCCTCGCCGGGGGGATCACGATCCTCGGCGCATCGGTCGCCCACGCGGCCGACACCTCGGGAGAGGACGGGCTGCTCTCGGGCACCCAGGGCCTCATCTCCGTCGACGTGCCGATCACGGTCAGCGGCACCTCCCTCGCCGTCCTCGGTGACGCTGACAGCTCGGCCTCGGGGGCGAGCGCACCGCAGTCGGCACCGGCCCCCAGCGGCTCGACGAGCGGCGCGGATGGCGTCGGCTCGGGGTCGCAGGCGCTCATCAGCGTCTCGGTGCCGGTGACGGTCGAGGGCACCTCTGTCTCCGTCATCGGCGACAGCACGTCATCGGCGGACAGCGGCAGCGGGTCGACCGAACCGGCTCCCGCACCCGCGCAGCCCGCCCCGGCACCGACTGCCGAAACGGACGGGGCGGACGGCGTCGCGTCCGGCACCCAGGTCGTCGCCCCGGTGAACGCGCCGATCGACCTCAGCGGCACCGCCGTCTCGGTCATCGGCGACGCCACCACCGACACCACCACCAGCGGCACGACCGGCGGCACCACGGGCACGGGAACCACGGGCACCTCGCCCGAGGCAACCACCGACGGCACCGACGGGATCCTCGGCGGCACCCAGGTACTCGCCCCCATCACCGCACCGATCGACCTCAGCGGCACCGCCGTCTCGGTCATCGGCGATGCCACCACCGACACCACCACCGGTGGTGCGACCGGCGGCAACGGCGGCACCACGGGCACCACGCCCGCGGCGACCACCAACGGCACCGACGGGATCCTCGGCGGCACCCAGGTACTCGCCCCCATCACCGCACCGATCGACCTGACCGGCACCGCCGTCTCCGTCATCGGCGACGCCACCACCGACACCACCACCAGCGGCGCGACCGGCGGCAACGGCGGCACCACGGGCACCACGCCCGCGGCAACCACCAACGGCACCGACGGGATCCTCGGCGGCACCCAGGTACTCGCTCCCATCACCGCACCGATCGACCTGACCGGCACCGCCGTCTCCGTCATCGGCGACGCCACCACCGACACCACCACCAGTGGCGCGACCGGCGGCACCACGGGCACCACGCCCGAGGCAACCACCAACGGCACCGACGGGGTCCTCGGCGGCACCCAGGTACTCGCCCCCATCACCGCACCGATCGACCTCAGCGGCACCGCCGTCTCGGTCATCGGCGATGCCACCACCGACACCACCACCAGCGGCAACGGCGGTGCGGGTTCCACGCCGGGCGCATCGACCAGCGGCTCGGACGGCATCCTCGGCGGCACCCAGCTGGCGCTTCCGATCACGGCGCCGATCTCACTGACCGGAACCGCGATCTCGGTGATCGGCGACTCGACGACCGAGGTCGTCACCCCGGCCGGCCCGGGCACCGACCCCGGAACTGACCCGGGAACCGACCCCGGCACCGACCCGGGCACCGACCCCGGCACCGACCCCGGCACCGACCCGGGCACGACGCCCGGCACGGATGGCACCGACGGAACCCCCGCGGTCTCGACGACGTCGAGCATGAACGGCACCACCGTGGTCGGCACGTCGGCCTCGGCGGCGTCGGCTCGGCCGCTGGCGCTCGCCAAGACCGGTGGTGAGACCCCGGTGGCACTCGGCCTCGGCGCCCTGGCGCTCACGCTGATGGGGCTCGTCCTCGTCGCGCTGCGCCGTCGCTCCACCGTCTGACACACCGCCAGCTCGGACACAGCGGATGCCGCGGGCCCACAGCCTGCGGCATCCGCTCCGGCCTGCCCTCGGGGCGGACTGTCGCGCTCACGGCGCCGCGCCGCGATGCAAGGGATCGTCACCGACACGCGGGGCCACGGCATCCCTCACCGGGGTGTCGGACCAGAACCATTGCATCCGCGCGCGCCGGGTCGTCCGGGCCGTTCGGGTCGTCCGGCTCCCGGTGGTGCAGCGGGCCGGGATGCAACGGATCGACACCGACACCCCGGCTCACGCCATCCGTTGGCGGGGTGTCGCATCTGAAACCTTGCACCCGCGCACGCGCGGCGACACCCACCCGGAAACGACGGATGCCGCGAACCCGAAGGTCCGCGGCATCCGTACGGGTGCGCCAGGTATTACTTGGCGGCGACCACCTGCAGGGTGATCACAGCGGTGAGGTCGTCACGCAGGCGAATGGTCGCCTCGTGCTCGCCCACGGCCTTGATCGGCGAGGTGATGTGGATCTTGCGCTTGTCGAGGTCGCCCAGACCAGCAGCCTTGACGGCGTCTGCCACGTCGGCGGGCTTGACCGCACCGAACAGACGGCCTTCAGCGCCGGCCTTGACCGCCAGCTTGACCTTGTTCGACTCGAGGTTGTTCTTGAGGGCCACGGCCTCTTCGTGGTCGTGGATCGCGCGGGCTTCGCGGGCGGCGCGGATGGACGCCACCTGCTTCTCGCCACCGCGGGTCCAGGCCACGGCGTAGCCCTGGGGGACGAGGTAGTTACGGGCGTACCCGTTCTTGACCTCGATGACGTCACCGGCGCTTCCGAGCCCGGCGACCTCGTTCGTGAGAATCAGCTTTGCCATGTCGGTGCTCCTTACCGGCCAGCGCCGGCGTAAGGCAGGAGCGCCATTTCGCGCGCGTTCTTGATCGCCTTGGCGATCAGACGCTGCTCCTGCACCGAGACACCGGTGATACGACGGGCGCGGATCTTCCCACGCTCCGAGATGAACTTGCGGAGCGTCGAAACGTCCTTGTAGTCGATGACGCCGACGCGGATCGCCTTCGCGGGGGCCGCGTTCTTCGCGCCCTTCCGCGGCTTGCGGCGGTCGCCGGTTGCCTTTCCAGCCATTGTTTTTCCTTACGAGAGTGATGATCGGATGCCGCTGCACGCAGCACCCGGAATCCGATTCAGAACGGGGTGTCGTCGCCGTAGGAGGCGCCGCTGGTACCCGGTGCGCTCCACGCGTCGGGAGCCGAAGAACCCGGGGTCGCCCACGGCTCCTCCTGCACCTGCTGCTGGGGGCGCGACTGCTGACCGCCGCCGAAGCTTCCGCCGCCGCCACCACCACCAGAGCCGGATGCCGCGCGCGTGACCTGTGCGGTCGCGTAGCGCAGCGAGGGGCCGATCTCGTCGACCTCCAGCTCGATCGCGGTGCGGTTCTGGCCCTCACGGTCCTGGTAGGAGCGCTGACGCAGGCGGCCGGTCGCGACGACCCGCATGCCCTTGGTCAGCGAACCCGCCACGTGCTCGGCGAAGTCGCGCCACACGGACGCGCGGAGGAACAGCGCTTCGCCGTCCTTCCACTCGTTCGCCTGACGGTCGAAGGTGCGAGGAGTCGAGGCGATCGTGAAGTTCGCCACCGGCAGGCCGTTCTGCGTGTAACGCAGCTCGGGGTCTGCCGTGAGGTTGCCCACGACGGTGATGACGGTCTCGCCGGCCATGAGCCTTAAGCCTTCGCAGCCTTAGCGGGGGCGGCAGCCTTGCGAGCAGCCTTCGCCTCGGAGCGCGCCTTCTCGGCGGCGACCTGTGCGATGGCCTCCTCGGCGCGCAGGACCTTGGTGCGCATGATCGACTCGCTCAGCTTCAGCTGGCGGTCGAGCTCCTGCGTGGTCTCGCTCGTCGCGGTGAAGTTTACGACGGCGTAGATGCCCTCGTTCTTCTTCTGGATCTCGTACGCCAGGCGGCGACGGCCCCAGATGTCGATGTTCTCGATGGTTCCGCCGTCATTCGTGATGACCTTGAGGAACTTGTCAAGGTTGGGAGCAACCTGACGCTCATCGATCTCGGGCTGGAGAATCACCATGAGCTCGTACTGGTACGTGTGCGTCACTGACCCACCTCCTTCGGACTAGAACGGCTCCCGGGCGTTTCCCGGAAGCAGGAGGGTGTGTAGCACGTGCCCGACCGAAGTCGGACAACCACAACAGCTTACCTGATCGCGCGTGATCCCGCGGACCGGTGCCCGATAGCGTGGGTGCATGGAATGGACCGCGGACGTCTCGACCGGCGAGTGGCTGCGCGAACGCATCGACGATCCGTGGCGGGGGACGTTCCACGACGTCGTGCCCCGGGGCTTCGAGGCGTACGCGCGCGTCCTGCATCCGCCATCCGTTCAGTGCCGCACGAACGGCGACCCGCTTCCCCCGTTCGACGAGTGGGTCGAGATGCCGTGGCAGGAGTCGCAGCGGGTCACCGCAGACCTCGTCACCGGTCCCACCACGTGGGCCGAGACCGCCGCCGCGTTCGAGACGACGCTGCATCCGCTGGCGCAGTGGGATTCGATCGTGCGCTCGCCCGAGTTCGGCTCGAACCAGCGCAGCGCGCCGGACGGCCGCTGGTTCGCAGCACCCGGGATGGGTGATCTCGACCCGCACCACCTGGCGGTTCTCGCCCGCGAGCTGATCAGGCACACGTCGACACCGGATGACGTGGCCGCAGGCCTCTGGGAGGGCCGCGGCGGCCTGCTCGGCCACCTGGGCCGGCATCCCTCGCGCGCGTTCTTCCAGATGGGCGACCCGGACGATGCCACCCTGGCCCGCCACAACCGCATGCTCGGCTCGTCGTTCTCGGACCGCTTCAACAACGTCTTCCGCAAGCCCACCTGGCAAGAGGGCATCCTGTCGCGGGAGATTTCCGAGGGGCCGCGGCTGAGGCTGCCGGAGCGCTCGTTCGTCCTGTTCCGCGGCGCTGTCGGGGAGTTCGCCGACGACGACTGGGAGCTGCGGATGCCCTGGCGGGACGCCGCCGCCGAGGCGGCGGGTGCAGCACCGATGGCGCAGAGCCCGAGTCTGCTCTGGCCCGCGGACCGCTCCTGGGCGATGGTCTCGGAAGTCGACTTCGATTCGACGATCGTCGGCGGCTCGCGGGAGCTCGTGAACGCGATCTGCCGCTCACCCCAGCTCGAAGCCCTGCCCCTTCCGGCCGACGCATCCCTGTACTGGGGCGCAGACGAGGTGAATCGATGACCGTGCCGTTCGACCCGCGGCCCCTGCTCGAGCCGGTCTCCCCGGCTACCGCGCGCGCCTTTCGCAAGCACCTGGCCGGCAGCGGCCGGCTTCCCGGCGGTTCGGGCACCGCCGGCGTGATCATCGCGGTCGTCGTCATCGCCTTCGTCGTGCTCGTGTTCGGCGGTGTCCTCTCCGCCATCATCGGCGGTCTGGTGTTCGCGATCGGGACGCAGTCGGGCTCGGGTGCGGTGTTGTCGTTGACGAGCGTCATCCCCCTCGTCATCCTCATCGCGCTCGCGGCGCTCATCCCGTTCTTCATCCGTCGGCAGCGCGCTGCGCAAGCCGCGGTCTGGTACCGACTCGACCGCTTCGCGCGCGCCAACGGCATGAGCTTCGAGCCCCAGCGACCCCAGCCCCCGCTGCCGGGCATGATCTTCTCGCAGGGGTCGGGGCGGATGGCATCCAACCTCGTCCGCGGCGACCAGCCGCGTTTCGTCGAGTTCGCGAACTACCGCTACACGACCGGCTCGGGCAAGAACCAGCAGACGCACACCTGGGGATACGTCGCCGTGCACCTGTCGACTCCCCTACCCCACATCGTGCTCGACGCGCTCGGCAACAACGGACTGTTCGGCTCGAACCTGCCCGTCACGTTCGACCGCGATCAGCACCTGAGCCTCGAGGGCGACTTCGACCGCTACTTCCGTCTCTACTGCCCGCGCGGCTACGAGCGCGACGCGCTGTACCTCTTCACGCCCGACATCATGGCGCGGTTCGTCGACAACGCCGCCGCGCTGGATGTCGAGATCGTCGATGACTGGCTCTTCTTCTACGGCAAGCGCGACTTCTCGACCCTCGACCCGGCGACGTGGTCGTGGCTGTTCGGTGCCGTCGCGGCGATGATCGACAAGTTCGCACAGTGGGAGCGCTGGCGCGACGACCGGCTCGGGACGGCGGCGTCCGGCGCGGGCGTACCCGCGGTACCCGGCTCCCCCGGCCCGGTGACGCCCGGTCCAGCGGAGCCGGGCACGGGCCAGGCGGTCGGAACCGTACCCGCGCTGCCGGTCACCCCGCCGCCGGGACTGCTGCGCCCGCCGCCCGGTGTCGCCGCACCGGGCCAGCGCCTGAAGAAGAGCGTTCCGTGGATGGCGGTGGTCGTCGTGCTGGTGATCGTCACAGTCGGAGCGATCGGACCCGTCATCGCGTTCATCGGCGGACTCTTCGCCGCCATGCGCTGACCTGCCGGCGCCGGTCGGGCCTGCGCGGCTGTCACGACGCTCGGGCGGGCTGATCCCGGTGCGGGGGTTCGCGATTGCCCGTGCCGCCAACAGGCTGAACGGCCCTATCCGCCGTCCGATCGCCCCGCGACTCTCATCCAGCCTGCGTACGGCACGCACGAGGGCCGCCACAGGGCCGCGAGGCGCGCGGCGGTGGCCGTTCCGTTCATGACGAGGCGGACGGGCCCGCCCTACGGTGAGGCCATGACACTCACACTCGGATTCATCGGCATCGTCACGAGCGACATGGCGGCGTCACTCGCCTTCTACCGAGCCCTGGGCGTGCCTATCGATGCGGGCCAGGACGATCGGCCCCACGTCGACGCCACGCTCGACGACGGAACGTCCCTGGCATGGGACACCATCGACACCATCCGCTCGTTCGATACGGCCTACACTCCCGCGTCGGGCGGTCACCGCATCGCGCTCGCCTTCGACAAGGGCACGCCGGCCGAGGTCGACGCGGCGTTCGCGGCGATGGTCGCGTCCGGGTTCACCGGGCACGTGGCGCCGTGGGATGCCGTCTGGGGCCAGCGCTACGCGACGCTGCTCGATCCCGACGGCAACTCGGTCGACCTCTACGCCTCACTCGACGCGAGCTGACGGGCCTCACTCGACGCGAACTGCGACCTGCGACGCGAACTGCGCGGGGCTTCGGCCGACCAAGCGCTGGAACTCGCGGGAGAGGTGCGGCTGGTCGGCGAATCCGGCCGCGGCGGCAGCATCCGCGATCGATGAGCCGGACCGCAGCACCCGTTGTGCGCGGCGAGCCCGCTCCAGACGCACCAGGGCGGCGTAGCCGTAGCCGAACGTCATCAGCATCCGCCGGCGGAACGTGCGTTCCGATATCTGGAGCGACGCGGCAGCATCCCGGGCCGAGACGGCGTCGTACGCCGAGCGGCGAGCGCCGTGGATCCAGCGTGGGCTCTCGTCGCCGAGCGCAGCGATCCGCGACACGGCATCCTTTCGCCCCGACCGATCCGCCGCTCGCAGCATCGTCTCCCGCAGACGGCGCGCGTGACCGGCCGCGGCGAGGTCGTCGAGCGGAACGAGCTGATCGGCGATCGTGGCGAGGTCGATCCGCAGCACGTGGGCGGCGTGACCGGGCGCGAGCCGGACACCGGTCGACCCGTCCGTGCCGTCGGGCGCGGTCTCGAGCCAGCGTGTCGACGGGCCGGCGACGTCGACCCGCCCGTCGCGGAGGATGAGGTCGACGCATCCGTCCGCGGGGATGACGGCACGCCCGGCGCTGTGGGCCGAGCGCCAGAGAGTCGCCGCGCCCGACAACCGCACCTCGGAGTACATGGGCCCAGTCTCGCGCCTCGAGCCGGTCGATGTCCCACTTGAGCCGGGAATCCGCCCTGGATACCCGGCCGAACGGGGACCTCGGCTCAGCCGCGCGCCCTCGCGCCCTCAGACCGGACTGATCACCAACTCGTCGATGCGCACGTGCGGGGGCGCATCGACGACGAAGCGCACCGTGCGGCCGATGTCGGCGGGAGTCAGCATCCGCCGGCGCGCTTCGGCATCGGGTACCTCGGGACGCAGGCTCAGGAAGTCCGTGTCGACGTCGCCCGGGCACAGGTGGCACACCCGGATGCCGGCGGCGGCTTCCTGCGCGTTCAGGGTCTCGCAGACAGCGGCGAGCGCGCGCTTGCTGGCGCTGTACGCGACACCTGCGACGGGCGAGAAGCGCCAGGCCGCGATGGACGACACCACGACGACGCAGGCCGAACCAGAAGACCGCAGGGCGGGTAGGGCTGCATCGATCACCTGGATGACGCCGTGGAGGTTCGTGCCGATGACCTGTTCGACCTCGCCGACGGACTGCGTGGCCCACGTCCGCCGTGGCGAGTTCAGTCCCGCGGCGAGAACGAGTTCGTCGATGCGTCCCCACCGACTGAGAAGTTCGTCGCGAGCCGCCGTCGCCGCCCCCGCGTCAGTGGTGTCGAACGGGAGCACGACGGCCTCTCCGCCCGCGCCCGCCACATCGCGCGCGGTCTGCGCCAGCACGTCCGGACGCCGGCCACTGAGCGCGAGACGTCGATCGGGGGCCAGGGCGAGCGCGGCGGCGCGCCCCATCCCGCTGCCGGCGCCGGTGATCCACGCGACGCGCCGTTCGGCGGCGGTCATGCCCGGGCCGCCATCTCGTATGCGCGTTGCGGGAACTGGGTCGCGAACTTGCCGCCGCTCACATCGAGCAGGGTGCCCGTGACGTAGCGCGAGGCATGGCTCGCGAGGAAGCAGACGGCGTCCGCCACCTCGCGCGGGTCGCCCCAGCGACGGAGGGTGAGGGTGTCGAGCAGCCGACTCTGCTCGTCGTGCGGTTTGTCGGCGAAGCCGTTCATGTCGGTCGGGATCATCCCCGGGGCATACGCGTTCGCGGTGATCCCCCACGGGCCCAGTTCTCCCGCGAGGGTCCTCGTGAACTGGACGACAGCGGCCTTGGATGCCGCATATGCCGCACCGCCGACGCTCGGGATGACGGCGGCGAACGACGCCGCGTTGACGATGCGGCCTCCGCCCTGCCGCTTCATCGCGGGGATGACCGCCTGGCAGGTGCGGAACGTTCCCGTGACGTTGACGTCGAAGACGCGGTTCCAGGTCTCGGCGTCGGCATCCTCGATGAGACCGTCGCCCAGGATGCCGGCGTTGTTCACGAGGACGTCGATGCGGCCGAACCGGCTCAGCACGGCATCCACGGCCTGCCGCACCGAGGCGGTCGAACGCACGTCGCATGCCGAGGAGGCGCCCTCGAGTCCTGCGGCGCGGCGCGCTTCGTCCGCCCAGGCGACCGCGTCCTCGGTCACGTCCGTCGCGACGACGACGGCACGCTCATGTATGAATGTCTCGGCGATGGCTCGGCCGATGCCGCGGCCCGCGCCGGTGACGATGACGACCTTGCCGTCGAGATCCCACTGCATCGTGCTCTCCTTCGATCGGTGACGTGCCTACGCGGCTCTCCTCGATGATGTCGCAGCACGACGGCGCTCCGCAGCGACGAGTGACACGACGATCAGCCCGGGCGCGATCACGATGAGCGGCGGCAGCATCCAGACGACCGTCGCGCTCACACCGACGCCCACCAGCACGAGAGACGTTCCGACCGGGTCGTCGGTCACGACCGCGCGTCCCTCGCGCCACAGGTCGATCCATCGTGCGCCCGGCGTCCAGAGCGCCGCGGTTCGCAGCATCGCGACGGCCACCACGACCGCCAGCCCGCCGCTGATGATCGCGAAGACCGTCCCGCCCGGAAGCGCCCCCTGTGCCGCCCCGACCGCGTTCAGGGCGAGGAGCGCGATGACGACGGCGCAGGCCGCACCGAACCACCAGCCCGAACGCACTGCCTGAAGGCCGCGCAGAGCGAAGAGTCGGATCGAGTCGGGCTCATCGTCGAGGTGAGCACGGAAGTGACGCACCCCCGCGCCGAACGCCGGGGCAAGGGTCACGAGCGGCAGCGACAGCAGCGTCACCCCGATGCCCACCACGAACATCTCGCCGAACCCCGCGACACCCGAGCCGCCGAAGATCGCGCGGCTCTCGGGCGATCCGCCCGGCTTGCGCAGGGAGGTCATCCCTTGAGCCCCTCTGTCGCGACGCCCGCCACCAGGTAGCGCTGGAAAGCGAGGAAGAAGAGGACCACCGGCACCAACGCGAGGATCGCCATCGCCATCTGCGCGCCGTAGTCGCTCGTCGACGTCTGGTCGACGTAGAGGCGCAGGGCCAGCGGCATCGTGTACATCCCCGGGTCCTTCAAGTAGAGCAGCGGACCGAAGAAGTCGTTCCACGACCAGATGAACGCGAAGATCGAGCTCGTGACGAGGGCGGGGCGCATGAGCGGCAGGATGACGGCCGTGAACGTTCGCGCGTGACCGGCACCGTCGATGCGGGCGGCCTCGTCGAGGTCGCGGGGAAGACCGCGGATGAACTGGATCATGAGGAACGCGAAAAAGGCATCGGCCGCGAGGAACTTGCCCAGCAGCAGCGGCCAGTAGGTGTTGATCATGTCGAGCTGGTTGAACACGATGTACTGCGGAATGATCACGACGTGGAACGGCAGGAGCATCGTCGCGATCATGCACAGGAAGAACACCTTGCTGCCGCGGAAGCGAATGCGGGCGAACGCGTACGCCGTGACCGAGCAGGAGAGCACGACTCCGACGACCGAAGCGACGGCGAGCACGAGCGAGTTCACGACGAACGTCCAGAACGAGACCCCGCCGATCCCGGCCAACGCTGTGGCGTAGTTCTCGAGCGAGAAGGTCTCCGGCACGAGACTCACCGATCCGATGATCTCGTTGCCAGGTTTGAACGACGACATCACCATCCAGGCCGCCGGATAGAGGATGACGACGAGCACGGCGATCGCGAGCACGTGGAAGACCACCGCGCTCCCCCGCGTGCGCCAACGCCGCCCTCCCGCGAGATCGCGACCGCGACGCCGCGACGACGGGTCGGTGGTGATGAGCTCCGTCTGGGTGATCGTGTTGGTCATCGTTCGTCCCCCGCATAGTGAACCCACGCCCGGGATGTGCGGAACAGCATGAGCGTGACCAGCCCGACGGCGATCACGAGCACCCAGGCCATCGCCGAGGCGTATCCCATCTGGAAGTCGCGGAAGCCCCGGAGGTAGAGATAGAGCGTGTAGAAGAGCGTCGATCCCGCCGGGCCACCGCTGCCGTTGGAGATGATGTAGGCCGAGTTGAACACCTGGAAGGCGTGAATCGTCTCGAGCAGCAGGTTGAAGAACAGCACCGGCGACAGCATCGGGATCGTGATCGACAGGAAGCGCCGCACCGGGCCTGCGCCGTCGACGGATGCCGCCTCGTACAGCTCCGGGGGTACCTGCTTCAGACCAGCGAGGAAGATGACCATCGGGGCGCCGAACTGCCACACCGTCAGCAGGATGAGCAGCGGGAGCGTGCGCGCCGGATCGCCGACCCATCCGCCCTCCGAAGCCGGCGGTCCCCCGAAGAACGAGCCGATCTGGGCGACGATGCCGTCGTCGATGAACATCGCCTTCCACACGATCGCGATCGAGACGCTCCCGCCGATCAGCGAGGGCAGGTAGAACGCCGACCGGTAGAACCCCTGCCCACGGCGCGGTGCGTTCAGCAGCAGCGCGACCCCGAGCGCCGCAGCGAGCTTCAACGGTGTGCCGACCAGCACATAGATGCCGGTGACTTTCACCGCCTGCAGGAAGTTGGGGTCGGTGAACATACGCGTGTAGTTGTCGATGCCGATGAACTCGGGATCGTTGAACAGGTTGTAGTCCGTGAACGACAGCACCAGCGACGCGATCATCGGGCCGGCGGTGAGGGCGAAGAACCCGATGAGCCATGGGCTCAGGAAGAGATAGCCGGCGCGCGTCTCACGCCGGGCCCGCACGGTCGAGCCCGCACGAACCGGGACGACGGCTGCAGGAGCAGTCATGGGTTGTTCCTTTCTCCTGCGGACCGGCGCCTCGGCCGTGCGGCAGGGTCGTGCGGAGCGGTCAGGAGCCGAGTACCAGCGAGATCTCGGAGAAGAGCTCCTGCGCGAACTGCTTCGTCGTCAGATCGCCGTATCGCAGCTGCTCGTGCAGCTCTCCCCACTTGGCCTCGATGGTGCCGTAGCCCGCGGGCAGGATCGGATAGCTGGCGGTCAGCTCATCGTCGATGGACGCCAGGTAGTCGAGGTTGACGGTGTCGGCCGCGGTCTGGTCGATCGCCTCGCGCCCGGCTTCGGTGGGCGGGGTGCCGAGCGAGGTGCCGAAGATCTCGGCGACCTCGGGAGATGTGGTGAGGAAGTCCACGAACGCGGCGGCAGCCTGCTTCTGGTCGGAGTTCTTCGCCACGCTCAGCAGCATGCTCGGCTTGGGCGCGAGAACGTGCTCGTCCTGGCCCTTCTCGAGCGGCGGCTGCACCATGCCGATGTTCTCGGTACCGGCATCCGTCATGCCCTGCAGCACCGTCGTCGAGAAGTTGAACCAGATCGCGGTCTCGCCGGCGAGGAAGCCACCGCTGGGTGAGAGCGCGACACTGCGCTCTACGGGGTAGAAGTCGCCGTCCTCGCGAAGGTCGGCGGCGCCGTCGAGATATTCGATCACATCGTTCTCGTCGAACGCAGGCGAGCCGTCCTCTTCGAAGACCGGGCTGCCGTCCTGCATGAGGTGGTAGATGAAGTTCGGAAGGCCGCCCGTGTAGTCCTCTGCCCCGTAGATCCGGGGTTCGGATGACGCGCCTGCCGCGTTGACCTCGAGGACGAAGTCGTTGAACTCGTCCCAGGTCATGTCGTCGGTCGGATAGTCGATGCCGAACGAGTCGAGGATGTCCTTGTTGTACATCATCGACCAGGCGTTCGTCCCCAGCGGGACCCCGACGAGTTGGTCGTCGACGGTGCCGGATCCCAGCACCTGGTCGTTGATGCCCTCGAGCGGCAGCAGTGAGTCGCGGTAGGGCGAGAGGTCGGCGAGCAGACCCTTGCTGGCGTATTCGCCGAGATAGCCGGCATCCATCATCACCACGTCGGGAAGCGACTTTCCTGCCGCCTCGGTGTTACGAGCGGTCCAGTAGTCGCCCCAGGCGTTGAAGTTCCGCACGACCTCGACGTTCGGGTACTGCTCGTTGAAGAGCGCCACGACCTCTTCGAAGCGAGCGGCGCGGTCTTCGTTCCCCCACCACGAGAAGCTGATCTTGGCTGCGGTCTCGTCGTCGAAGGTGATGTCCTCGGGAGCGGCGTTCGAACCGCTGCCGGCGCCGCAACCGGCGAGCAGAAGGGCGGCGGCTCCGACGAGAGCGAACGATGCGGGCAGTCTCTTCAACATGTTTTCTCCTCATTGAGCAAGCATGAGCCCGGGTTAGGTGTGGGATGTGGCCGGCCGGACGCCGGCGGACGTTCAGCCGGTCTCGGCTCCTCGGATGAGGGAGCGAATGGTCTGGATGGGCAGCTTGGGCTCGCGCGATTCGGTGAGCAGGCCGTTTCGCTCCTGCATGGTGTCGGTGAGCTGGGTCCAGCACCAACCGGCGAGCCCGTCGGGTCGGCCGCCGGTGCCTCTCGTGCCCGACTGCACCGCGCGGAGGATGTCCGCGACCATCCGGCCGTACTCCTCTGCGCCGCGCGCCTCGGAGTAGCCCCAGGAGTCGTCCGGGCTCGCATCGGCCGCCCACTTCACGCCGCCGAACTCGGTGAGCATGATCGGCTGCCCACTGTCCGTCGTACCCGGCAGACGCACGCGGCGGCCGGCTGGGCCGATGCCCGAGACGAGGCCGTGCAGCACCTGGTCGTCGACGTCGTAACGGCGGGCGAGGACGCCGCCGTCGGCTTCGTAGTCGTGCAGGGTCCACAGGTCGGAGGTGCCGAGCTCCCACCCGTCGTTGGAGATGACGGGCCTGGTGGGGTCGAGCGCTTTGGTCAGGTGGAACAGCGCTTCGGCGAAGGCCCGCTGATCGGCGCGCGAGGCGATGTGCTGCACACCCCAGCTCTCGTTGAGCGGCACCCACGTGATGATGCTGGGGTGCGCCCGGTCGCGAAGCACCGCCTCCGTCCATTCCGCGGTCGTCCGCTGCACGGCCTGTTCGTCGAACGTGTACGTCGCCGCCATCTCGCCCCAGACGAGCAGTCCGAGCCGGTCCGCCCAGTACAGGAAGCGGTCGTCCTCGACCTTCTGGTGCACGCGCACCGAATTGAAGCCGAGCTCGGCGATCAGCTCGGCCTCGCGTCGCAGGGCGTCGGGTGAGGGCGCGGCGAGGTGCGACTCGGGCCAGTACCCCTGGCTGAGAACCGACCGCAGCGTCACGGGCCGGTCGTTCAGCAGCAGGGCGCCCCGGTTCCAGGCCACGCTGCGCAGGCCCAGATAGCTCGCCACGGAGTCGGTTCGTCCGCCGTCGTCGGTCAGGTCGATCCAGGCGTCGAGGAGGGTGGGCCGGTCGGGGCTCCAGAGGAGTCGCTCGTAGTTCTGACCGTTGCGCTGTCCGTCGAGAGGGATCGTCAGCGTCGCTCGCGTGCCACTCGTCCGCATCGTCGCGGCGGCGAGCTCCCGACCCTCGTGCGCGATGCGAACGCTCGCGATCGCGTGTCCGGGCCGGCTGAGCCGGAGTTCGAGGGCCACCGTTCCGTCGGTGAGGTCGCTGGTCCAGTTGAGCCCGGTGATGTGCTGCGGCGCGACGGACTCGAGCCACGCCGATTGCCAGATCCCGGTCGTGCGGTGGTACCAGATCGAGTGGGGCTGCTCTTCCCAGTCCTGCTTCCCCCGAGGCTGCGCGAGGTCGTGCGGGTCGTCCTCGGCGCGCACGACGATGACGTGCTCCCGCGCGTCGCCGTCGAGCGCGTCCGTGATGTCGAGGGCGAACGGGGTGTGCCCACCCTCGTGCTCGCCGACCAGCTGACCGTCGATCCAGACGGCGGCCCGGTAGTCGACGGCACCGAAGCGCAGGATCGCACGCTGGCTCGGCTGATGACCGGCGGCGGCGAGGTCGGCTTCGGACAGAGTCCTGCGGTACCAGACGATCGGGTGGAAGCCCGTCTCGCCGACGCCCGAGGCCGGCGACTCCGGCGGGAACGGAACGAGGATGCTGCTGCGCAGCTCACGGCCGTCGAACCACCGGTCGGCGACACCGCGATCGTCGTCATCGTGAGCGAACCCCCACATCCCGTCGAGAAGAAGGAACGAGTTACGCACGAGCTGCGGGCGCGGCCGCGCCGGTTCCAGCGCGCTCGCACGCGTCGTGTCGGGCTCTCGACCGGCATCCTGCTCCACTGCGATGACTCCCTCTGCCGGCTCCGATGCCGGCCTCGTCGTGGATCCGCCCGAAGCGGATCGGTGGAAACCGCTTTCCGTTCCACGTTGAACTAAACAGTAGTTCCACGCTGAACTAGAGTCAACAGCGACCCTCGGAACCATCTGACAGGAGCCCGTATGACCCGCGTCACACTCGCCGACGTCGCCGCCCGCGTCGGCGTGAGCGCGAAGTCCGTCTCCAACGTCGTCAACGGGACGGGGTGGGTGGGCGACGAGATGCGGCAGCGCATCCTCGCGGCGATCGACGAGCTCGGGTACCGGCCCAACCTCGCCGCACGCCAGCTGCGGAACGGGCGCAGCGGACTGATCGCGCTGGTGCTCCCCGATCTGCGTGAGCCCTACTTCGCCGAGTTCGCGTCCCAGTTCGTATCCACAGCGCAGACTCGCGCGCTCACCGTTCTCATCGCGCAGACGGGCGGCGCCCGACCGGCGGAGCTGGCGATGATGGCCGGGGAGGGCTTCCCCGCGCTCGACGGGATCGTGATGAGTCCGCTCGCCCTCACTCCCGACGATGTGCGCGACCGGCCGAGCGGCCCTCCGCTCGTACTGATCGGCGAGCAGGCGGAGGAGCTCCTGAATCCGTCCGTGCATCACGTCGGCATCGACAACGTCTCGGCGGCGGCAGCGGCCACCACGCACCTCATCGAGCAGGGGCGATGTCGCATCGCCGCGGTAGGCGTGCAGGAAGCCGGCCCCACCGCCACCTCCCGGCTGCGATTCGAAGGGTACCGGCGAGCGCTGACCGCAGCGGGCATCGCCGACGACCCGGCGCTGTACGCCTCGGTCGCCCAGTTCAATCGCGCCGAAGGATCGACCGCCGTCGCACGCCTCATCGCGAGCGGCACCGACTTCGACGCGCTGTTCTGCTTCAGCGACAGCCTCGCCCTCGGCGCGCTGTACACCCTCGGCACCCACGGCGTCTCCGTGCCGGATCGCGTGCAGGTCATGGGCTTCGACGACATCGAGGAGGGGCGCTTCCACATCCCGGGGTTCTCGACCGTCGACCACGGTGTCGAAGAGGCGGCGGCATCCATCCTCGACATCCTGAGCGACCCCGCCCGCCAGACCGGCGTGCACCACCAGGTGCCGTACCGCCTCATCACCCGCTGATCCCGCCAGCGGCGAGGTGGCGAGGGTGCGCATCCGCACGGTCCGAAGCGGCCCGCACCGTGCAGATGCGCGCTCTCGGCGTCAGCGAGACGGAGAGCCGGCGTCGAGGATGCGGTGGGCGGCCCTGACCATGGCGATGTCGACGAAGGTGCCGTCCTCCAGCACGAACGCGCCCGTGCCGTCCGCGGACGCGGTACGCACCCGGTCGACGATGCGCTGTGCCCGCTCGACCTCGTCGGAGGTGGGGGTGAAGGCCCGCCGGATCACCTCGATCTGCCGCGGATGGATGGCGGTGCGCCCCGCGTAGCCGAGCGCGCGGCCGGCGCGACAGCTCGCCTCCAGGCCCGCGAGGTCGGCGACGTCCGCCCAGACTGCCATGAGCGGAAGCGGCAGCCCCGCCGCAGCCGCGGCGTTCACGACCCGCGCGCGCGACCACGCGAGTCCGGGCTCGCCGTCCCGTCCCGCCGGCACACCGATCTCCGCTCGCAGATCGGCCTCGCCGACCGCGAGCGATGCGACCCCGGCCTGCGCGATCTCGAACGCCCGCTCGATCGACAGGGCCGACTCGAGCAGCGCGTGGACTTCGCGCCCCGGTGCCGCGGCGCGGACCGCCGCGACGTCATCCGCCGACTCGGTCTTGGGAAGACGGATGCCGAAGGCCGCGGGCAGATCCGCGACAGCGGCGACATCCTCGTCGTGCATCTGCGCACCCCGAGCGTTCACCCGTACCTGCACCACGGGGGCAGAAGCCCCGCGCGACGTCCACGCCTCGGCGAAGTCGGCGAGCGCCGCCCGCGCCGCGGCCTTGCGCGAGGGCGCCACGGCGTCTTCGAGGTCGACGATGACGGCGTCGGCTCCGGCATCCAGCGCTTTCGCGAAGCGTTCCAGGCGGTCGGCGGGCGCGTACAGCGCGACCATGATCGCGCGTGTCATGCGATCGATCCTTCCGCGCGCATGCGGGCGATGTCATCGGCTGTGTAACCGAGCGTCGCCAGCACCTCGGCGGTATCGGCACCGTGGGCGCGGCCGGTGAACGCGATGGTCGACTCGTCACGCGACATCCGGAAAAGCGGTCCCTGCATGGCCATGTCGCCGAGGTCGGGATCGTGGATGCGGTGAACCGTGCCCAACGCCTGGAACTGCGGGTCCGCGACGATGTCCGACGGGTCGTATACCGGGGCGACGGCGGCCTGTGCGGCCTCGAACGCCTCGACGACCTCGTCGCGCGTGCGTCCGGCGATCCAGCTGCCGACAGCCTCGTCGAGCTCGTCGGCGTGCTGCGCCCGGCTCGATCCGCTCGCGAACCACGACTCGGCGGCGAGGTCGGGACGGCCGACGAGGGTCATGACCCGCTCCGCGATCGACTGTGCGCTCGTCGACACGGCGACCCACGAGCCGTCGGCCGTGCGGTACGTGTTGCGGGGCGCGTTGTTCGCCGATCGATTCCCGGTGCGGGGTTGCACGGTCGCGAGCTGATCCCAGCGCGTGATCTGCGGGCCGAGCATCGCGAGGATGGGCTCGATGATCGCCACATCGACCACCTGCCCGCGCCCGTCTCGCTCACGGGCGTGCAGAGCGGTCATGATCGCGTAGGCGGTGGCGAGCGAGGCGATGCCGTCGGCGAGTCCGAACGGGGGAAGGGTCGGCGGGCCGTCGGGCTCGCCCGTCGCGGCGGCGAACCCGCTCATCGCCTCGGCGAGCGTGCCGAAGCCCGGACGGCTGCGGTACGGGCCGATCTGACCGAACCCGGTGACACGGGCGAGCACGAGCCCGGGATTCTCCGCCGACAGCTCGTCGTAACCAAGCCCCCAACGCTCGAGGGTTCCGGGGCGGAAGTTCTCGACGACGACGTCCGCGGTGCGGGCGAGGCGCAGGAACGCTTCCCGCCCGTCGGTCGTGTGCAGGTCGATCGCGACGGTCCGCTTGTTGCGGCCGAGCGTCTTCCACCAGAGGTTCTGCCCGTCCTTGCTCGGCCCGTGACCACGCGCGGGATCCGGGCGGGTCGGATGCTCGACCTTGACGACCTCGGCCCCCATGTCTCCGAGGTGCATCGCGGCCATGGGACCTGCGAACAGCGTCGAGGCGTCGATGACGCGCAGTCCGTCGAGCGGGGTCACGGGCGTTCCTCCCAGCAGACGCGGAATCCGATCGAGGGCGACGCGTCCTGACCGAGGCCGGGCAACAGCAGCTTGAGCGCGAACTCCGGCCGCTGCACACCGCCCTCGACGTACCAGTCCGACCCCTCGCTGCGGTGAGCGCTGCCGCCCTTGAGCATGACGAAGCGGGTGCGGCCGTCGGAATGCTCCGACTCCGTCCAGTTCCACACCTCCGGCTGGCGCCGCCGGAACGACGGGTCGGATGCTGCGAGCTGCCACTCGTCTTCGGTGGGAAGGCGCCCACCCGCCCAGGCGGCGTACTCCCGAGCCCGCGCGAACGTCATGCCCGTCGCGGGGCGCTCGGCGTCACGGGCATCCGTGTGCTCGCCGATCGCATCGAGGAACCGCGCGTACTCGGCCTCGGTCACCTCGGACGCCCCGACCCTCACCGGATGCCGCACCTCGGCGACTCGTTCGAGCGTCCGCTGATCGTGCAGGCGCGGCGGCAACGGCTTCCATTCGTCCACGTACGGTGCGCCCTCGTACATCCCGGTCTCGCGGGCGCGGAATCGCACCGTGAGCACGTGCGACCCGGGAGCCACCGTCACGGTCGGCTCCTCCTCGCGCGCGCCGAGGTCGCGCACCGGCCCCGTCCAGGCCGGAGCAGTGAGGCGCCGAGCGCGGCGATGCGGGAACGAGGCGTCCGCCACGGGAGGCTCGTCGCGCAGCGTGGCTTTCACCTCAGCCACGACCGCCGGCACGGCGGCATCCGCGGCCAATCGCACCACGGCGGCGACGCCGCCGGAAGGCACCGTCACCGACGAGACCTGATCGCCGGGCTCGTGCAGCGGCACCCACCGGCCCCGCGTCTCGAGCCCGAAGTCGACGTCGGCCCCCGACGTGTTGACGAGGCACAGCAGGGTCACGCCATCGAGTTCGAACGCCGACCCGAAGACCGGTGCGTCGTGCACCGCGAGCGGCGTCCACTCCCCCTCGACGAGCCAGCGGTGCATGCCGCGCAGCACGGGCAGCATCCGCCGCAGGGTCGCGGCATCGCGGTCGTTCCAGCCGACCCAGACGCCGAAGACGACCTCCCACACCATCACGCCGACGCCGTTGAGCCATGCCGAGCGCAGCTCTTCCGCGTGGTCGCGATGCCACCGGCGGATGTGGTGCTGCATGTGTCGGCGCTCGAACCAGCGGGCGCGCAGCACACCGGGCACGTCCGAGTCGGCGAACCACTGCGCCCACGACAGGGTGTGGTCGGCGATGCGCTCGGTCGCGAGCTTCGATTCGCCTTCGAGCCCGATGCCCGGGCGGGCGGCATCGAGGGCTGCGACGAGGTCGGGGTCGGCCTTGCGGAGCGTATCGAGGAAGACGCCGTCGGCACCGAGGCGCCGCACCGTGGCGGCGAGCTCGGCGGCGTCATCTCCCGAGCGCCGCGTGCCGACATCCCAGGGGTTGTAGTCGACGAAGACGGCCGCACCGGCGGCGCGCAGAGCCTCGGCGGCTTCGACGAGACCCGGCACGGCGTAGAAGTCCCACTGGTTGCGGTCGTCGATGCCGATGACGGGATAGGCGTGCCACAGCACGATCCCGTCGAGGCCGCCGAACCGCCGCTGCGCGTCGGCGAGGAAGCGCTCGGGGGTGAAGCGTTGCTCGTCGAAGTCGAAGAACAGCTCGTCCCAGAGCCAAACCTGGGCGACGGTGAAGCACCGGCTCGCCCACGCCGACTCCGGCTGGTCGTAGCGGGTCGGCGCACCGTGACGTTCGCGCGCGCCCTCGCGCCACGCCGTCAGCTGTGCGCGCCACGCCTCGACGTCGGCGGGATCGGTCGGCGCGACGAAGATCTTCGCGTCGTCGAGGACGAGGGCCGCATCGCCCGACCGGACGTCGATGCCGAGGGGCACCGGCGTCGGGCGGTCGATCTCACGGGGGACGAGGGGGTCGAATCCACCGCTCACGGCTGACTCTCCTTTCGCAGGGCGGCGACCTCGTCGACGGTGGGCACGGCGTCCTGCGCGCCCGGGCGCGTGACGGCCAGAGCGGATGCCGCGGCCCCGGCCCGCGCGGCATCGACGAGCAGATCCAGGTCGACAGCGTCGGGGCGGCGCCCGGAGGCGGCGAGCGCCGCAGCCAGCACACCGCAGAAGGTATCGCCGGCGCCCGTCGTGTCGACCGGCGTCACGACATGCGCCGGAACCTCGGCGCGCTCGGCACCGCAGACGACGAGGCTTCCGCGCGAGCCCAGTGTGACGACGAGTCCGGGCACCGCACGCGCGAGCGCGGTGACCGCCTCGTCGAGATCGTCGATGCCCGCCGCCTCGAGGGCCTCGTGCTCGTTCACGACCAGCACGTCGGTGGCCGCGAGCAGTGCGTCGCGGGCGGACGCGAAGGGCGCGGACGGCGCGGCGTTCAGCACATGCCAGGCACCCTCGCGCCGGGCCGCTGCGGCGTCGCGGACCAGAGCCACCGGGATCTCGAGCTGCGTGAGCAGAACCGACGCCGACGCGACGACGGCCCGCTGCACGTCGGTGAGGACGTCGCGGGCGGCGTTCGCACCGGCGGCGACGACGATCGCGTTCTCCCCCGATGCGTCGACCGAGATGAGCGCCGTTCCGGTCACCTCGTCGACCTGCGCGACCCCCGAGACGTCGATCTCGTCGGATGCAAGCGCCGAACGCAGGGTCTCGCCCGCGGCATCCGTTCCCACTGCCCCGACGAAAGCGACCGCAGCTCCACCGGCACGGCGGGCGGCGACGGCCTGATTGGCGCCCTTGCCTCCGCCCGTGCGGACGAGCGACGACGCCAGCAGCGTCTCGCCCGGAGCAGGGATGCGGGCGACGCGGGCAACGATGTCCTGGTTGATGCTGCCGACGACGACGACGCTCACGAGGTCCCCTCCGCGAGGGCGGTCGTCCGCTCGGCGAGCTCGCGGATCGACCGCTCTGGACCGCCGGGCATCGAGGTTGCGATGCTGTCGCGCAGCGGCTCGGTCCAGGCGCGCCCGATGCCGTCCGGACCGACCAGGCCGCCCACGACGGACCCGACCGTGGCCCCGACCGAGTCGGTGTCCCAGCCGCCCGCGACGGCGAGCGCGACGGCGGCGCCGAAGTCATGACCGTGCGCCTGCAGCGCGCACGCGGTGAGCGCGGCGTTGTTCAGGGTGTGCACCCAGTGCATCCCCTCATACTCGGCGTGCAGGACGTCGAGCGCACCGGCAGCCGTGAGCTCGCCCGCGCCGAGCGCGCGACCGGTCTCGCGCCCGAGCCGTACGGCCGCGGCAAGGCGCGAGTCCGGCGGCACGACGGTGTCTGCGGCATCCAGCACATCGTCCATCGAGTCCGCGACGAGGGATGCCGCGCAGAGGGCGGCCGCCCACATGGCGCCGTACAGGCCGTTGCGGGTGTGGCTGAGTCGCGCATCGATCCATGCGGAGCGCGCCGCGGCCCGTACGTCGCCGGGATGCGCCCACCCGTGCACGTCGGCGCGGATGAGGGCGCCGATCCACTCGCGAAACGGGTTGCGGTGCGTCGCGGTCTCGGGCACCGGGTGTGCGTCGAGGATGTTGCGGTACGCGGCACGTTCCGCTGTGAACACGCGCCCCGCCGGCAGCGCGGCGAGCCAGGCCTCGGCGACGTGATCGGTCGTCAGCGCGGAGCCGTGCTTCTCGAGCAGGTCGAGGGCGAGGATCGGGAAGTTCAGGTCGTCGTCCTCTGGCATCCCGGCGATGTTCT
Organism: Microbacterium arborescens; assembly: GCF_030369635.1. NCBI lineage: Bacteria > Bacillati > Actinomycetota > Actinomycetes > Micrococcales > Microbacteriaceae > Microbacterium > Microbacterium arborescens. The sequence continues at coordinate 3,331,569 of NZ_CP128474.1, forward strand.
CGACGAGCGAGGTCGGCGCGGACCGGCGGTTCCATGGCCAGCGCTCGGCGACACCAGTAGGAAGACCGCGCGCGGTGAAATAGCCGCCGATCGGCCAGTTTCCGGTGGCGCGAGCGATCTGCTCGATGCCCGCGCGGGGGATCTTCTCGACGGGCTTGCCGAGCAGGCATCCGGCCGACCGCCCGAGCCACGCGCCGTGCACGCGGTCGAACACGGCGCCGCCGGCGTCACCGGTCAGCGCGGACGACTCCGGAAGGAGCGCTGCGATCTCATCCCACCCGTCGGGCTCATCCGCACTCGGGCGCTGCAGCGACTGCAGCTCGTCGAGCACGCGACGCGCCTCCGCCCGCAGCTCGGGTGAGGCCGGCGTCGCGCTGGCTCCGGAGGGAGCGAGCGCCGTCGCCCCGCCCGCCTCGGCCCATCGGTGCTCGATCGACGACAGCTCGGCGTCGGGAACACCCTGCTCGCGCAGCGCGGCGAACTCGGCCGGCACGAGGTCTTCGGGCTGAGCCCAGGTCAGTCTCACGCGTCGGCCCCCACCGACAGCAACGACGACAGCGACTCCGCACGGGCGGCGGCACGCTCGGCATCAGCGCGGGCGACATCGCGCACGACCTCCACCATCGTCGTCACGACGCCGTCGAGATCGAGGCGGCTCGCGGTCACGACCTCGCTCAGCCACTCCTCGGGAACGGCGGCGCTGCCGTGCAGCCCGCCGCAGATCGCACCCGCCATCGTGGCGATCGAGTCGGCGTCACGGCCGTAGTTGACGGCATCCAGCACGGCGGCACGCAGGTCGCCGTCGTGAGCGACGACGAAGCCGAGCGCGACGGGAAGCTCTTCGATGGCCTTCGTCCGCGAGGGAAGACGCGCATCCATCGCCGGCGACCGGTACGCCTCGCCCACCGTGTCGAAAGGCCTGACCGCCTCGCGGACGACGCGACCGAGCTCGCGCGGGTCGTCCGATCCGCCGGCGGCACGGAAGGCGTCGACGGCATCGAACACGGCACGGATGGCGGCGGCGGTGCCGTCATGTGCGATGTCCAGGACCGCGTTTCGAACGTCGTCGACCGTCGCTCCGGGAGTGGCGGATGCCGCGACCGCGGCGGCGAACACACCGGCCGCTTCGCGACCGTACGACCACTGGTGGGCGCCGGCGATATCGATCGCTTCAGCGTAGGCGCCGCGCGGATCGCCGATGTGCACGAGGCCGACGGGGGCCATGTACATCGTCGCGCCGCAGTTCACGACGTTGCCGACGCCCGCCTCACGGGGGTCGGCGTGGCCGTAGTGCAGCTTCATGACGAGCCACTTCTCGGCGAGGAACACGCGCTGCAGGATGAGCGCTTCGTCTTCGAGCTCGGGGATCCAGCGGCGCTCGCCCATCATGAGGGGCACGAGATCGCTCGCGATGTCGTACGCGTCGAGGTGCCGGCGCTGCTTGGCGTACACCTCGATGAGGGCGTGGGTCATGAGGGTGTCGTCTGTGACGTGCCCATCGCCCTTGTGGTACGGCGCGATGGGGCGAGCCGTGCGCCAGTCGGGCAGAAAGGGACCGACGATCCCCTCGACACGTCCACCGTGCCGCTCTTCGATCTGCTCGGGGGTCCAGCCCTCCGTCGCACCGCCGAGCGCATCGCCCACGGCGGCTCCCGCCAGTACTGCTGCCACCCGATCGTGCAACACGTCCATTACGTCCCTCTCTTCGTTCGAGCGTGTGGGCGGGGGCGGATCGGATCGACCCGCCCCCGCGAGTCGTCAACCGGCGACGTCGGCCCAGCCGTCGCTGAGCTGCGCGGCGAGCTGGTCGCGGTCGATCTGGTTCGCCAGGTACTGCTGGAACGCCGGCGTCGCGATCGTGTCCTTCCACTCGGTGTACTTCGACACCTTCAGGAACGGCGGGCCGACCAGGCCCTCACCCGACGCGAGCACCTGCTTCCAGGCGGCGTCGTCACCGGCGAGCTCGGCGACCTGCGTGCGTGCGGCACCCGACGAGGGGATGAGCGCGTCGGCGTAGGCGATCTTCGCGAGGTTCTCGCCGTCCATGAAGAAGTTCAGGAACTGCGCCGACTCCTCCACGTGCTCCGAGTCGATGTTCACCGAGTAGGTCTGCGGGTTCGCGGCCTGGACGGCGCCGGCCGATCCCTCGAGCGGCGGAAGCGCGACCCAGTTGAGACCCTCGGGAGCATCCGCGGCGATGTTCGTCGCCTGGAACGAGCCCTGCACGGTCAGCGCGACCTTGCCGCCGTAGAACGACGGAAGCACGTCCGATCCCGACTGGGTGAGCGAGGTCGGGTCGATCGATCGGTCGGTGTAGGCCATCTCGTGGATGCGCTCGGGAACGGCGAGCTCGTCGTCGCCGACCTGGATCGTTACGTCGTCGCCCTCGCCGTCGAAGTAGCCGCCGTCGAAGCCCATCGACAGGCTCATCATCGTGGCGGTCGGAGAACCGAGACCCCAGCCCAGGCCGTAGTGGTCGGCCGTGGTCGTCGCTCGCGCGATCTCCTGGAGCTGATCCCACGTCATCGTGTCGCCCGTCGGCACCTCGACACCGGCCTCGGCCAGCAGATCGGCGTTCGCGAACGCCATATACGACTGCAGGGTCGAGGGGTAGGCGACGATCTGACCGTCGTGGGTCACCGACTCCCAGATGCCGTCGGAGATGTCCGACTTCAGCTCGGGATCGATGAGGTCGGTCAGGTCGGCGAGGTAGCCGTCGGCCGCGAACGACACGATCGAGCTCGCCTCGAAGTGGATGATGTCGGGCGCGGTGCCGCCCGAGAACTGGGTGATCAGCTTGTCGTAGGTGCCGTCCCAGCCGGCCTGGATGATCTTGACCTGGACGTCGTCGTGCTCGGCGTTCCAGGCGTCGACGATCTCGCTGATGGCCGCCTGGGTCGCGGGCTGGTCCGAGAGCGACTGGAACTGGAGGGTGACGACGTCGCCGTCTCCCCCGCTGTTGTTCGCGCTGCCCTGCTGGCATCCTGCGAGCGCGACGGCTGCGATGCCCACGAATGCGACGGCGCCGATGCCGCGGATTCTTCTCATGGTGTGGCCTTTCTGGTTTTCGGGTTTCGTCGTCACGGGGAGGTCAGCCCTTGACGGCACCGGCGAGCATGCCGCCGGTGAGCTTCTTCTGCAGGATCCCGAAGATGATGAGCGACGGGATCGTGGCGAGGATGGCGCCGGCGGCCAGCGGCCCCAGCTGGGTCTGCCCTTCGGCCCCGAGGAACGAGCGCAGCGCGATCGGCAGCGTGTACAGCTCCGGGCTCTGGATGAGCACGAGCGCGAGGAAGAACTCGTTCCAGGCCGAGACGAAGGTGAACATCGCCGTCGCGACCAGGCCCGGCACCAGCAGCGGCAGGATCACGGTGCGGAGGATGGTGAAGCGGCCGGCGCCGTCCATCTCGGCCGCTTCTTCGAGCTCCGGCGGGATCGCCGCGACGTATCCCTGCAGCATCCAGAGCGTGAACGGCATCGTGAAGGTGACGTAGACGAGGATGAGGCCGAAAAGGGTGTCGTTCAGCTGCAGGCTCCGCAGCACGAGGAACAGCGGGATGATGATGAGGATCGTCGGGAACACCTGGCTGACGAGGATCCAGACCGTGCCGGCCGCTCGCAGCCGCCCCTTCAGCCGGGCGAGCGCGTAGGCCATGGGCATCGACAGGAGCACCGCGACGATCATCGTGACGATCGAGACGAGTACCGAGTTGCCGGCCGCGGTGATCAGGTTCTGTCGCTCGAGCGCGGCGATGTAGTTGCCGAAGTCCCACTGCTGCGGGATGAGGTTCACCGCGAGCGAGTTCAGCTCACGCGTCGACTTGAACGACGCCGACAGCAGCCACAGCAGCGGAAAGCCGAGGAAGATCAGGTATCCCGCGAGGGCCAGGTACATCAGGACGGTCGCGTACAGGGGGCGCTTGGTGGTCACTTTCCTGCCCCCTTGTTCTGACGGAACTGATTGATCAGGTACAGCGAGAGGATCACCAGGATCGCGACGACGAGGACGTTGCCCATCGCCGAGGCATATCCGATCTCGCGGTTGCGGAACGCCTCGAGGTAGGTGAACAGCGGCGGGATCATGGTGCGGCCGCCCGGGCCACCCTCGGTCAGCACGTAGATGAGGCCGAACGAGTTGAACTGCCAGATGAAGTCGAGCGCCGTGACCGCGATGATGACGGGCCGCAAGGCGGGCAGTGTGACGTGCCAGAACCGGCGCCCGGCTCCGGCGCCGTCGACGGCGGCGGCCTCGTGCTGCTCTGGTGCGATCGACTGCATGCCGGCCAACAGCAGCACGGTCGTCTGCGGGATGCCGGCCCAGACGCCGACGACGATGACGGCGGGCAGGGCGGTCGAGAAGTCGCCCAGCCAGTTGACGCCCGGGATGCCGAGCCAGCCGAGAACGCCGTTGAGCGGGCCCGAGTTGGGGTTGTAGATCATGCGCCAGACGATCGCGATGACCACAGGCGGCATCGCCCACGGGATCAGCGCGAGCACGCGCGTCAGGCCTTTGAGTCGCAGGTTGCTGTTGAGCAGCAGAGCGAGCCCCATCGCACTCACCAGGGTGAGGAAGGCGACCGACCCGGCCCACACGATGCCGATGCCGAACGACTGCCAGAATCGACGGTCTCCGGCGAGCTCGATGAAGTTGTCGAGCCCGATGAACGAGACCTCGGCGTTTCGCGCGAGGGTGGCGTCGGTGAACCCGAGGAGCACTCCGCTGACGAGCGGGATGACCGAGAAGATGATGATCGGCAGCAGGGCGGGGGCGACGAGCGCGATCGCCTCTTTGCGCTGGGCGCGGGCGCGCGGTCCGATCTGCCGGACGCGGGGCGGGCGCGAGGACGTCTTCGTCTCTGCGAGCGTGGTCATCCGTGTGCCTTCTCTTCATCGATGGGCTCGGGGCGGCGGAGCGCCGCGGGGACGGATGCCGACGTCGATCCGCGCACGACGAGCGCGGGCGGAACCGTGACGGTGCGGGCCGGCCGGGTGTCGTCGGCGATCCGTGCGAGAAGCATCTCGGCGGCGGCACGGCCGCGCTCCTTGGCGCCGAGGTCGACGCTCGTGAGCCCGGGGCGGACGACCTCGGCGAGCTCGGTGTTGTCGAGGCCGGTGACGGCGAGGTCGACGGGAACGCGCAGGCCGAGGTCCTCGGCGGCGCGGAGGACCCCGACGCCGATCAGGTCGTTCGCCGCGACCACGGCCGTCGGACGGTCGGGCCGGTCGAGAAGCGGCAGCGCCGCGTCGTAGCCGGCTGCGATCGTGAAGTCGGCGGCGTCGACGTGCCGCGTCCGCAGGTCGTCGTACTGGCCCACCGCCGCGATGAAACCGTCGCGGCGCATGACGCCGGGGGTGGTGTCGGTCGGGCCGTTGACGAACGCGATGTCACGGCGACCCTCGTCGACGAGGTGGTCGACGACGAGGCGCATCGCGGTCGGCGAGTCGGCACGCACGGTGTCGAACTCGGCCGATGCCGGCAGCCGTCCGAGGACGACGAACGGGATCGGCGCCGCGGCGAGCGCCGTGAGCAGCTCATCGGTGACGCGCAGCGGCGACAGGATGAGCCCGTCGACGTATCCGCGACCGAGGTCGCGGACGACATCCACAGAAGATGACGATGTGCCGGTCGATGACAGCAGCAGGCGGTAGCCGGATGCCGAGACCACCTGCTCGACCGCTGCCATCATCTCCACGTAGACCGGGTTGCCGATGTCGGCGACGGCGAAGCCCAGCTGCAGCGTGCGACCCCGCTTGAGCGATTGCGCCGTGGCGTCGGCCACGTAGCCGAGCTCGCGTGCCGCGTCGCGCACCTTTGCCGCGGTCTCCGGACTCGCGACGAGCCCGTTCAGCGCACGCGACGCGCTCGCGACGGAGACGCCGGCGCGGGCGGCGACCTGCGTGATCGTGACGCGGACCATGGCTCTCCTTCGAGCGATTGTAAACGTTTCCAACGCTGGACGTTGTAAACGTTCTCACCCCCACCCGCCCCCTGTCAACCCCCGGTCTCCGCCTGCCCCTCTTTCTCGCCGCCGCGAGAGCGCACATCCGCACGGTCGCCGGGGGTCCGCACCGTGCGGATGCGCACCCTCGCGTCCGGTGGCGACCGGAAGGGCGGGGTCAGCGCAGCATCCGGGCCATCAGCTTCTGCGCCGTGCCGGTGAGGAACATGACGAACAGTCCGAGGTAGCCGACCGCCGGGAAGACGAGCGCGATCGCCAGCGCCACCAGGAACAGCACGATCATCGACAGATCGATCGACATCCCGAGCCGCAGGTCGTCCCGGGATGCACGGTGCAGATCGGGATGCCGTGCCAGGTAGACCCGCGTGACGAGCAGCATCCCGCTCGTGGTGACGAGTGTGCCGATGTAGAGCACCTTCTGGAGCGCATCGTCGGCTACCTGACCCGTGAGGGCGGTGACGACCGGCATCCACACGATCGTGAGCATCCATGCCACCGTGATCCACATCAGCGCCGGTGTGATGCGCTGCACCGACACGAAGAGCCGGTGGTGCAGCATCCAGAACATCGCGATGAGCACGAAGCTGATGAGGAAGCTCTGCAGCTGGTCGCGCTGATCGATGAGCCATTCCCACGTCGTGTGGTCGCGCCCCGCGCTCTCGCCGACGCTCTCCATGAGCGGCAGGACCAGCAGCGTCATCGCGATGGCGACGACCGCGTCGACGAACGCCTTCGTGCGCTCGGCGCTGAGACCCCGGATGCCGGGCTCCGGTGCGACGTCCTCGCTCATGCCGAGGATGCTAGCGCGGCGGAGACCTGTGGCTCAGATTGCCGCGGGCGGCTCGATCGCGCCCCCGACACTGTCGTCAGACGCGGACCGGCATCAGCTGCGCGACGAGCTCCTCGGCGTGGGTCAGCTGCGGGTGGTGTCCGGCGTGCGCGATCTCGATCAGCTCGACATTCGGCGATGATCCGAATCGGTCGATCATGGCCGACGCCAGCGGGTCGTCGCTGCCGGTGATGATCCGCACGGGTCCCTCGAAGCGTGCGAGCGCCTCGACCAGTTCAGCGCGCCACTTCGGTGACCGCGCACGCCCGAGATGTTCGGCGACCGAAGCAGCGGAACGGCGCCGGAGATCCGCCGCGCTGGAGACGAGCTTCGCGGCGCTGACCGTCGATCCCGTCAGCTGGCGCGAAAGCCGAGTCGGCGTCACGCGTTTCAGGTACGCACGTACCAACCATTTCGGGAGGGATGCGGCTCCCCTCGCCTCCTGCAGGAAGAACGGCGCCACCAGCGTGAGCGATGCCACGCCAGCACGGGAACGGTCCGCTGCGATGACCGCGGCAGCCGCGCCCATGGAGTGACCGACGATGTGGGTGTCCGGGCCAGCCATAACTGCGGGGAGCCATTGCTCCCATTCGTCGATCCCCGAGCCGCCGCTGAGGCCCAGCCCCGGGAGATCGACCGCGCGAGCTCCGATCGCGCGCGCGACCTCGGCCCATGTGTCGGCGTTGAGGGGGAGGCCGGGGAAGATCACCCGCCGGGAGTCCGACGCGCCGAGCTCGAACGTTCGCGTGCGGTCGTAGACGGTGAACCGTCGCTCGTCGGAAACCGCCTGGCCGAAGCGGCCCGCGGCGAGATGGTCCGCCCACCGTTCGAGAGACACCCGGACGTCAGGCATCCGGATACCGTGCCGCTTCGCGAGCTCCTGCGCCGACGCTGTCGGGTAGCGGTCGGAGGACAGGAAGGTCAGCGTCTCGGGATCGACGCCGCTGATGCTGCGCGGGATCTTCTTGATGACCGACGTCGGAACGCGCAGTCGCGGGATACGCGCACCGAGATGGCGACCCACCCCGGTCAGCAGGTCGGCGAGGGGCGGCGTGTCGTCGTCGAGCACCCAGTAGGCCTGCCCGCTCGCCGCCGGGTCCACAGCCGCGGCAGCCATGAACGCGGCCAGAAAGTCGACGGTCACGACCGGGAGGAAGGTCGCCTCGTCGCCGGGAAGCGCGGCCGACGTGCCGTCCCAGAGCTGCCCGATCGTCGTCGCGAGGCCGATCAGCTGGTCCGACTCCCCCGTCGCGCTGTCGCCGATCACGCTGGAGGGGTTCACGATCGTCCAGGAGATGCCGCGATCGTTCGCCCGAGCCTGGAAGATCGCGTCTGATTCGACCTTCGAGGCCTCGTACGCGCCGAGTTCTCGATAGAGGGCGGTGCGGTGGTCGTCGCTCCACGGCACCGACGACGGGTTTTGCCCCCCGACGCGGTAACCCGAGATGTGCACGATTCGGCGGAGAGCAGAGATCTCGGCACCGAGGTCGACCACCTTCTCGACGATGCCGACGTTCGCTCGTCGCGCCTCATCCGCGCTCATCCCGAAGCGATACGACCCGGCGCAGTTGTGGATCTCGGTCACGCCCGCGAGTGCCGACGTGCCGGCCGCGACGATCTGGTCCGAGTCGGAGTCGACGATCGCCGTGCGGATGCCGCTCGTCACACCTCTCGCAGTGAGCCACTGCTCGACCCGGGCCGCTGATCCGGCGCTCCGCACGCCTGCGGTGACCGTCGCCCCCGCTGCCGCCAGAGTGGCGACGAGGTGTCTTCCGATCAATCCGGATGCCCCGAGAACGAGCGCATGACGGGGAGACGGCATGAGGGTCGATCCCGTGGCCGTCACCGGCCGACCGCCGTCGACTGAAGGCGCTGATCGATGAGTTCGCTCACGACGTCAGCGGCAGCAGCGAGGGGCTCAGCGCTCCGCAGAGCGCGCGCGACGATGACGGCTCCCTCGATGGTCGACACGATGACGGTCGCGAGCGAGCGAGCCCCGGCGGGTTCGAGTCCGCCATCCTCGAGAAGGCGAGCAACGGGAGTGATCCAGGCCTCGAAGGCGGTCGCGCACGCGTCCCGCAGCCGGTCGCTGTTGGCGCCCATCTCCAGGGTGACGACGGATACCGAGCACCCGAGCTGGAAGTCGCTCTCCACGACGATCGACGTCAGAGCTTCGATGGCGGATCGCGCGGCCCCTGCGGGGCCACCGGCTGTCGCCGCAGCTTCCGCGATAAGAGTTTCGAACTGCGCCGTAGCGAGGTCGACCGCTGCTGCCCCGAGTGCTTCCTTCCCCTCCGGGAAGTGGAAGTAGACCGATCCACGGGGTGCGCCCGCATGGTCGATCACAGCGTTCAGACCGGTTCCGCTGTAACCGTTCATCTGAATGAGCTCGAGCATCGAAGCCGCGAGCCGGGCCTTGGTGAGGTCTCCTTTGGATGGCATACATCGACTATAGACCGATCTACATATTCGCGCACCCCGTCCACCAGCCTGAGAAGCGGTCGCGCCGTACTCACTCGCGCATGACGCGGGAAAGGTCCCGCCCGTAGCTCAACAGCGCAGGGACGATGCTCGATACGATCGCTGTCGCGCTGGCCACGATGAGACAGACCAGCGCGTAGTGCCACTGATAGGGCGGTGGGGTCACGCCCAGCTGAGCGTCGAAGGCGCCGACGACCGCCGGGAACAGGGCATACGATCCGGCGACCGCGATCACCGCCGCAGCACCCGCGAGTATCTGCGACTCGACGATCACGATGAGTGCGAGCTGCGAGCGGCTCGCACCCATCGCGCGTCGAAGGGTGAATTCGCGAGCACGTGCCCGTGCCGTCGCCAGCCCGACGTTGGCTATCCCGACAACCGTTGACGCAAGGCTGAGAAGCCCCAGCACGAAGAGCACACGCGTCGTGGTTCCGATCTCGTCGGCCAGGAGGTCGACCTGGTCGGTGCGGGCGATGTCGCGGAGGGTGAAGGATGCTCCCACCGCCCCGAGCTGGCGTGCGGCCATCCTCACCTCGTCCTCGCTCAGCGTCGGACTGTGGAGCCGTACTGAAACGGCGGATGGGCTCACGTTCCATCGCGAGTACTCGTTGAGGTGGATGTAGACCTGGGGTGTGGAACGTCCATCCCGAACAACACCCATGCGAGAGAAGGCCACTCTCTGGTCTTGAGTACCGATCTCGTAGGGCTTCGTACCGCTCAGCGCATCGCGCGCCGCCTCGTTCAGCGCAACCCGCGGTGCGAGAACGTCGGCGTCGATCAACCACGACCCCTCTACGAGCGGGAACGGCAGGATGTCGCGAACCCCGGGCTCCGTGAACACCACCGCCACGTCGTTCATGACAGCGCCATCCGACCAGACACCGACGTCGAGGTCCTCGATACTCGCCGCCGCGGTCGCGGCGAGGCGGCGCTCCAGCTGATCGGCCGCTCGCCCGGCTTCGCCGTCGCCCGGCGGAACCGCAATCGTCGCCTGATAGGTCGACGCGTTCCCTCCGAGCAGAACTGCGCGCTGGGTCACCGCGTCGCGCATCACCTGGTCGGCGGTGAGAACCGCCACGAAACCGACCATGCCGAGTGTCAGAGCAAGCACGACGAGGATGCTCTTCACGGGCGCGCCCCGCAGACCCTGAAGGGCGACGATCAACGTCCTCACGATGCCCGCGCGTCTTCGCGAAGAGTTCCGCCGTCCAGCCGATAGGTTCTGTCGGTTCTCGCGGCGACCTCCGGATCGTGGGTCACCACGATCAATGCTGCGCCGGATTGCGACACCCGCGAGAGCATCTCATCGAGCACCCGTCGCCCCGTCACCTCATCGAGAGCTCCCGTGGGTTCGTCTGCCAGGATCAGATCCGGGTCGATGGCCAGAGCGCGAGCGATCGCGATGCGCTGCCGTTCGCCGCCGCTGACCTGCGGCGAACGCCTGCGGCTCAGATGGCCCACCTCGAGCAGGTCGAGCATCTCGCGTGCGCGAGCCCGCGTTCGACCGAGGCGCATGGTGCGGCTGTGGATAAGGGGCATCTCGACGTTCTCGATGGCGGACAGATGAGAGACGAGGCCCGCGTTCTGCAGGACGAACCCGACATTCTGCGCTCGCAGACGGGCTCGCTTCCGCTCCGAGATCGTGGCGACATCGACGCCCCCGAGTTCGTAGTGGGTGCCACCGTCGAACGGGGCAAGCAGACCGAGCCCCGCGAGGAGTGTGCTCTTGCCGCTTCCCGACCTACCGATGATTGCGATGCTCTCGCCGCGCACGACGTCGAGATCGACTCCCTTCAGAAGTCGCGCGCCTCCTGGCAGCGTCCGATTCCCGGCTCGGAGCCGCACGACCGTTGCTGTCACCGATTCCTCAACAGGCTGGGGCCGGGGATGAGGACCTGCTCACCGACGCTCAGCCCGCTTGTCACTTCGATGAACGCACCATCGGTGATGCCGAGGGTGACGTCCCGAGTCGCTCCCGTTGCCGCCTCGTAGACGATGCCACGATCGCGCGTGCCCGCTATCGCTTCGATGGGGAGGGCCGGTACGTCCGACCTCTCGTCGAGGGCGATCGCGAGCAGGCCTTCGCTTCCGACGACACCGGGCGTCTCGATCGGTACTCGGCACGTGAGCTGGTATGTTCCTGCGTCTGCCGTCGGGCGTGAGTCGTTGAGCCTGCAGTCGAACGGCCCGGTCGAGCCATCCAGCTGGGCTCTGACCGACAGGGGCTGGCGGTTCGCGAGGCGTAGGACTTGCGGCGGAGTCAGCTGCGCAGTGATCGTCAGCGCCGAATCCGTCACGCTCAGTAAAGGCGTGCCCACACCGACGTCCACGTCCAGGGGAACCGACGGCTCCACGGACGTGACGGTTTCAGCCAGAACGATCTCGGTCGGCGTAGAACCGTCTGACGGCACAAAGGTGAATACCGATGATCGAGGTACACCGATGTCGGGACCGTCGTCGGGGGTTCGAGTGGATGCATCCGCTTGTCGCGACTCGAGCTTGCCGATCGCGGGCGCTGTCACCGAGTAGACCGAACCGGCCGCGACGACGACGGGCAGAGTAAGGACGTCGCTGATCGTGCGAGTCTCTACGGCGACACTCACCGTTTCACTCTCCGCCATCGCCGAGACGTCACCGCTCTCCGCCTGCTCGGGAGCGCATGACGACAAAGCGACGACGGACATCAGGACGACGAACCAGACGACGCCTCGCTTCACCGACCCACCTCGCTCCGGTAATGGCCGCAGTCCGCCTCATAGAACGCGCGGAGATCCGTTAGATCGCCGAGTTCAGCGGCATCTAGCATTGCACCCCACACGTCGTCGGGATCGTCCCAGTATCGGAGGGCCCAGTCGCTGCGGGGAAACTCCCGCAACTCGGCGAGCGCGGTGGCGCGCGCTTCCGGATCGGCGGAGCTGAGATAGACGTCTTGCCAGGCGCACGACCAGAAGAAGTAGGCACCAGCCGCAGCATTTCCTTCTCCGATGTTGTCCCCATCGAGAGCCGGCGGCGTTTCCGGCAGGGAAACCCCCTCAGGAAGCTCCTGCGTGAACTCTCGCGCGATCTTCTGGTAGCTGCTGACATACTCGGCGTTCGTGAGGACGCCGCTTCGAGTCTCGGGCTCTTCCGAACTACAGCCGGAGACGGCCATGACGCCGATCAACGTCATGGCCGCCCCCAGGGATTTGCGGCGCATCACAGGTTCAGCTTGGCCTCGAAGCTCGGCGGCCAGAGGACACATCCTCCATTTGCATTGGTGTTGACGCGCGCGTTCACGGCATAGCTGCCGGACGGGATCGTGGTGTTCCCGCTGGTCGTGCGATATCGATGTACTTCACGACTCGCGGGGGAGAATTCAAGGCTACCCGTCGTCTGCGCCCCAGACGGCACACGGAGGCCCGTTCTGAGCGCCCAGTTGTTCTTCCACCAGTCGTGCCTCGTGAGCTGGATGCTCGCGCCGCCCGCGGAGTGCGGCCGGAATGTGTCTCCCTCGAACAGGGAACCGGCGCAGTTCAGCTGCGCATTGATGCTGTACTCCGCTGCGCTCGCGGGCACGGCAGCGGTGAGAACGATTGCGGCCGATGCCGCAATCGAGCCCGCAATGAGCCGTAGTCTGCGGCTTCTCTGTCTGCTCTTCACTTGTCTTCCTCTCGTGAAAGCGACTTCATCGCTTCCCCGAGCCTAAACAGACTGCATTGCAAGACGCATCAACCGAAAGGATGAATCAACGCGCTGTTACGGCCTGCGCTTACGTCGCACAAATACCCTCAAGGCGACGCTCGCGTTCCCGGCTCTCGCGGCTCATGGCCGAGCGCGACGTCGCCATCCGAGGCCGGGCCTAAGGCGTCGTCACCGTCATTGCGACGGTAATGCCGGCGCGAGCCCGAACGCGGCCAGTTCGGCGTCGTCGAGCATGCGGGAGCGGATGATGAACCGCATCCCCGTCGGTCCCTCGACGCTGAAGCCGGCACCGCGCCCCGGCACGGCGTCGATCGTGATGTGCGTGTACTTCCAGTACTCGAACTGCGCGAGCGAGATGAACACCTCGATCGCGTCGTCGAGACCGACGTCGAGCTCACCGAGCTTCACGTCTGCGGGTCCTGTGAGGAACATCCCGACCGGGTAGCACATGGGGGCGGAGCCGTCGCAGCATCCGCCCGACTGATGGAACATCAGCGGCCCGTGCTGGGCGGTGAGGTCGCGCAGCAGGGCCGCGGCGGCGTCGGTCACCGCGACCCTGCTGTACGTGTCGTTCGACATGTCGATGACTGGATGTGTCTCAGAAGAAGCCCATCGCGCCTTCGGCGTACGACACGAGGAGGTTCTTCGTCTGCTGGTAGTGGTCGAGCATCTTGAGGTGGTTCTCGCGACCGATGCCCGACTGCTTGTAGCCGCCGAAGGCGGCGTGGGCGGGGTACTGGTGATAGGTGTTCGTCCACACGCGGCCGGCCTCGATCGCACGGCCTGCGCGGTAGGCGGTGTCACCCGAGCGGCTCCAGACGCCCGCGCCGAGCCCGTAGAGGGTGTCGTTCGCGATGCCGATCGCGTCGTCGAAGTCGTCGAAGCTCGTCACCGAGACGACCGGGCCGAAGATCTCCTCCTGGAAGATGCGCATGTCGTTCGTGCCCTCGAAGACCGTCGGCGCGACGTAGTACCCACCGCTCAGCTCACCGCCGAGGTCGACCCGCTCGCCGCCGGCGAGCAGCTTCGCTCCCCCGGCCTTGCCGATGTCGATGTACGACAGGATCTTCTCGAGCTGATCATTGGATGCCTGCGCGCCGATCATCGTCGCGGGGTCGAGCGGGTTGCCCTGCACGATCTTGCCGACGCGGTCGAGACCGTCGCCGAGGAACGAGTCGTACACCGAGCGCTGGATCAGCGCCCGCGACGGGCACGTGCACACCTCACCCTGGTTCAGGGCGAAGAACGTGAAGCCCTCGAGCGCCTTGTCGTAGTAGTCGTCGCGCTCGCGGGCGACATCCTCGAAGAACACGTTGGCACTCTTGCCCCCGAGCTCGAGAGTGACGGGGATGAGGTTCTGCGAGGCGTACTGCATGATCAGGCGCCCCGTCGTCGTCTCGCCCGTGAAGGCGACCTTGCGGATGCGGCGGTGCTGCGCGAGCGGGGCGCCCGCCTCGATGCCGAAGCCGTTGACGATGTTGACGACGCCGGCGGGCAGCAGGTCGCCGATCAGCTCGAACAGGAACAGGATCGACGCGGGTGTCTGTTCGGCGGGCTTCAGCACGACGCAGTTGCCCGCGGCGAGCGCTGGGGCCAGCTTCCACGTCGCCATGAGGATCGGGAAGTTCCACGGGATGATCTGCCCCACCACACCGAGGGGCTCGTGGAAGTGGTACGCGACGGTGTCTTCGTCGATCTGGCTGAGCGAGCCCTCCTGGGCCCGCAGAACGCCGGCGAAGTAGCGGAAGTGGTCGATCGCCAGCGGGATGTCGGCGGCGAGCGTCTCGCGAACGGGCTTGCCGTTCTCCCACGTCTCGGCCACCGCGATCTTCTCGAGGTGCTGCTCCATGCGGTCGGCGATCTTGTTCAGGATCACGGCACGCTCGGCGGGCGTGGTCTTCTTCCACGACGCGAACGCCTGCCACGCGACGTCGACGGCCCGGTCGATGTCTTCGACGGTGCCGCGACCCACCTCGCAGAACGGCTTTCCGGTGACGGGCGTGATGTTCTCGAAGTACTGCCCCTTCACGGGGTCGACGAACTCGCCGCCGATGTAGTGCCCGTAGCGGGCGCGGTACTCCGCGACGGCTCCGCGTTGACCCGGAGCGGCGTAGACGCTCGAGACGCCTTCTTCGACGATGGTCATGTCATCTCCTCGACTCCCCGCAGCGCCGATGCTGCGGTGGTGTCGGGCACGCTACGCGCCGCTACGTTGCATCGCGTTGCACGGGCCGGTGGCTCGTCCCGCAGCGGCGAGGATGCGCATCCGCACGGTCGTCGGCGGCCGGCACCGTGCGGATGCGCGTCCTCGGCACGAGCAGGCGGACGTGGGGCGGGAAGGATGCCGCGCACTAGCGCCGCGGCAATTGTGAGCGCTAACATTCGAGCGTCGTCGGTGTTGACGATCATGCAACGTCGCATATGAGAGGTTCCCCGTGCCCGCATCCGCTCGCTCGGCGCCCTGGCGCCACCACCGCCCATGGACGCTCGCCGTCCCGATCGTCGCCGCACTCGTCGCGGCGCCGGCCGTCATCCCATCCGCTGTTCAGGCGGCCGAGCCGGGCTCCGGGCTGGTCGTCGCCTATCCGCTCGACGAGACGTCGGGAACCGTTGCGCACGACGCGTCGGGCAACGGCCGTGACGCGTCGTTCGTCGGTGGCCCGACCCTCGGCGGCGCGGACGGCGTGCGCCTCGACGGCGACGACGACTATGTGCACCTTCCCGATGATGTGATGGCCGGTCTGTCGTCCGTCACGGTGAGCACCGAGGTGCTGGTGCGTCCCGAGCAATCGGGCGACTACTTCATCTGGGGCCTGGGCAACACGACGGACTGGTTCGGCGACGGCTACCTCTTCGCCACCGGCAACCCGGCGCGCGCGGGGATCGCGAGTGGCAACTGGTCCACTGAGCAGGAGACTCGCGGCTCGGCGAACCTCGAGCGCGACGTCTGGACGACGATGACCTACACGCTCGATGCCGACACGACGACGGCTCGCCTGTACCTCGACGGCGTTCAGGTCGCCGAGAACACGAACACCACGACCACTCCTGGTGAACTGGGCGGCGGCACGACGACGGCGAACTACCTCGGCCGGTCGACCTACACGCCCGACAAGCGGCTCGCCGGCAGCCTTCGCGACTTCCGCGTGTACGACCGCGCGCTGTCGGCCGACGAGGTCGCGGGTCTGGTCGAGACCCCCGACGACCGGCAGGCCGCGCAGGCGGCGCTCGACGCCCTCACCGTCACGAACATCGACGACGTCCGCGGCAACTTGGCGCTCCCGCCGAGCTCGCAGGGACTCGATGTGTCGTGGTCGTCCGCCGACACGACCGTCATCACCGCCGACGGCGTGGTCACGAGACCCGCCGATGACACGACCGTGGCGCTCACGGCATCCGTCACGAAAGGGAATGTGACGCTCACCCGCTCCTTCTCGGCGTCGGTGCGCAAGGCCGCGAACATCGGGGCGCTCGAGGGATACACGTTCGCCTACTTCACGGGGAACTCCGTCGAGGGCGAGAACATCTACTTCGCCGCCAGCAACGGCAATGACGCACTGTCGTGGACCGAGCTCAACGGCGGCCAGCCGACGCTCACCTCCACGCAGGGCGAGCGGGGCCTGCGTGACCCGTTCCTGATCCGTTCGCCCGAAGGCGACACCTTCTACCTGATCGCCACCGACCTCTCCATCGGCAGGAACGGCGACTGGGGCCGCGCCCAGACGCAGGGCTCGAAGTACCTCGAAGTGTGGGAGTCGCACGACCTCATCACCTGGAGCGAGCAGCGTCACGTCCGCGTCGCCCCCGACAACGCGGGCAACACGTGGGCGCCCGAGGCGTACTACGACGAGACGCTCGGCGAGTACGTGGTGTTCTGGGCCTCGTCGCTGTTCGGCGAGGACGACCCGAACCACACGGGGAGCTTCTACCAGACCATGATGTACGCCACGACGCGTGACTTCACGACGTTCAGCGAGCCGAAGGTCTGGCAGGACTTCGGAGCGTCGCGCATCGATTCCACGGTCCTCGAAGACGACGGCACCTACTACCGATTCACCAAGGACGAAGCCAGCACGACCGGATGCCGTGACATCATCCAGGAGTCGTCGAGCAGCCTCACCGCCGTCGACGATCGCAACACGCCCGGCTGGAGCGCCGCCGACCCCGCATGGAAGCTGATCGACAGCTGCATCGGTCGCGATGCCGGCCTCGGTGCCGTGGAGGGCCCGACCATCTTCCGGGCCAACCCCGGCGACACCTCGGGCTCGAACTACTACCTCTTCGTCGACGAGTACGGCGGACGCGGCTACATCCCGCTGGGGACGGACGATCTCGACGCGCCGGACTGGCAGGTGCCCGCGAGCTACCGTCTGCCGGCGAGCCCGCGCCACGGCACGGTGATGCCCGTGACCGCGGCTGAGCTGGCGGCGCTGCGCGCGAACCTCCCTCAGCCCCTCACGGCGAACGAGCAGGGTGAGCTGCTGCGCTACGACTTCACGGATGCCGCGGGTGCGGTGCTGCACGACCGTTCCGGGGCCGGGCGCGACGCCCAGGTGCGCGGCGGCGCGGCGTTCGCCGACGGCGCGCTCACGTTCGACGGCACCGACGACTACGTCGACCTGCCCGACAACGTGCTCGTCGGCGTCGACGACATCACGGTCGAAGCAGAACTGCGGATCGACCCGGCCCAGCGCACTCCGTACTTCCTCTACGGTTTCGGCAACACCGGCGGCGACGGGGCCGGCAACGGCTACCTCTTCTCCACCGGTGACCAGTACCGCGCGGCGCTGACCACGGGCAACTGGAGCGGCGAGCAGAACGTCACGTCCGGCGCGGCACTCCCCCGTGACCGGTGGGTGCACCTCACGTACACGCTGAGCGGGAGCACGGCTCGCCTGTACCTCGACGGCCAGCAGGTCGCTGAGAACACGAACGTGACGGTGCGCCCCGGCGACATCGGCGGCGGGAGCACGCTCGCGAACTACCTGGGCAAGTCGGTCTACAACGCCGACAATCTCTTCCGCGGTCAGATGCGGGAGTTCGCTCTCTACAACCGCGCGCTCACTGCCGAAGAGATCGTGCAGAACTCGGGCAACACGAGCGCACTCGGGGCGATCAGCCTGCAGGATGCCGACGCACTCAAGGTCGCGCCGATCGTCGACACCGACGCCCGCACGGTGCTGTTCCCCGTGCAGCGCGGCACGGATCTGACGCAGCTGCGTCCGGTCTTCACCACGGCATCCGGCACGACGGCCACGCCCCCGTCGGGCACCGCACGCGACCTGCGCACCCCTGCCACTGTCACGCTCACGACACCGGGAGAGCCCGATGTCGTCTGGACGCTGGAGGCCATCGAGATGAAGAGCCCGGTGCTGCCGGGACTGTACGCCGACCCGAACATCGCCGTGTTCGGTGACACCTATTACATCTACGCGACCACTGACGGCACCCCGGGCTGGGGCGGCAACACCTTCTACGTCTGGACCTCGAAGAATCTCGTCGACTGGACGCGGTCGGACGAGCCCATCCTGAAGCTCGACGGCGCGAACGGAAACGTTCCGTGGGCCACCGGAAACGCGTGGGCCCCGACGATCATCGAGAAGGGCGGGAGGTACTACTTCTACTTCAGCGGTCATGAGCCGACCGCGAACCGGAAGATGATCGGCGTTGCCGTCGCTGACAGTCCTGTAGGCCCGTTCACCGCGCAGGCGGAGCCGATGATCACCAACGACGAGGCCGTCAACAGTGGCCAGGCGATCGACCCGGCGGCGTTCACCGACCCCGAGACGGGGAAGTCGTACCTCTTCTGGGGCAACGGGCGACCCGTCTACGGCGAGCTCTCCGACGACATGCTGAGTGTCAAGGCCGAGACGATCAAGCCGATCGACGGACTGGTGGACTTCCGTGAGGGGCTCTTCCTGAACTACCGCGACGGCACGTACCACCTGACGTACTCGATCGACGACACCGGTTCCGAGAACTACCGCGTCGGCTACGCCACGTCGACGAGCATCGACGGACCGTGGACGTATCGCGGCATCCTCTTGCAGAAAGACCCGTCGCAGGGCATCCTCGGCACCGGTCACAGCTCGATCATCAACGTCCCCGGCACCGACGAGTGGTACATCGCCTACCACCGGTTCGCGATCCCCGGCGGCAACGGCACCAACCGCGAGACGACGATCGATCGGGTCGAGATCGGCGCCGACGGGCTTTTCCAGACCGTGACGCCGACCCTCGCGAGCGTGGACCCGCGCGACGTGCCCGGGGCGACCGAGCCGAACCCGACCGAGCCCAACCCGACCGAGCCCAACCCGACCGAGCCCGGCACTGCGGCCCCGGTCGTGTCGGTGTCGGCCACAACGGTCGAGCGCGGACAGGCCGTGCGGGTGACGGTCACCGGCCTCGAGGCCCGCGAGCAGGTCGCCGCCGAGTTGCGGAGCGACCCGATCCGGGTGGCGGGCATCCCGGCCGCCGACGTGAACGGGCGCGTCGCATTCGACGTGCGGATCCCCGCCGATCTGCCCACGGGAGGTCACACGATCGTGGTCTTCGGGGCCGACGGTCAGGTGATCGGCAGCGCGGCGATCACCGTGGTCACGTCCGGGCAGCTCGCCGTCACCGGTGCTGAGGCGCCGCTCGGCGGTGCGTTGCTGGCAGCTCTCCTGCTCGTCGCGGGAGGCGTGCTGTGGTCGATCCGGCCAGCGCGCCGCGACCGGGCCGCCTGACACCGACATCCGACGCCGACGGGCGGCGGCCTTCCCTGAAGGTCGCCGCCCGTTTCACACGCCCTCAGCGCCGGCTGCGTCGCGTGACGAACCCTTCGGCCTGCTTCGATTCGTGCGCGACCCGCACGCCGTAGCGATAGGCGAGCTTGCCTCCGAGCCATCCGGACGCGCTGAGCGTCAGCAGACTCACGGCGCTGAAGATCACGCCCGCGATCGGGATGTCGTCGGTCGAGGTCCGCAGGAACAGCTGGAACGGGTACGCACCGCACACCACGAAGTTCAGCCCCATGTGGATCGTGGCGGTGCTCGACGACCGGGTGCGGTCGGGGATGCGGAGGTAGTCGAAGATCCCCAGCACGATGGCCACGAGACTGCCTACGAGGCCGATCCCGATGAGCACCCGCGAACCGACGGCGTAGGGGGTGGGGTCGGCCACGATCAGGCCGATGATGTCGAACACGAAACTCGCGATCCACGCACCGATCGGGATCGTGACGGCGATCGGGTGGAACGGATGTCCGTAGGGGCCCGCCAGAGGGTTCGCGGGCCGCTTGTCAGGACGGGTGTCCAGGTCGGTCATGGTTTCTCCTCGGTCAGGGCAGCGGTTCCAGGCCCTCGGCCTGAGTGGTCTCGGTCGCGACGCGAACGCCGAAGGTGTGCGCGAGCTTCCCGCCGAGCCAACCCGAGACCGACAGAAGAGCGAGTCCGGCGAAGCTTGCGACCATCGCGAGGGTCGGCACCGCCTCCTCCTCGACGCGGAGGGCCAGGCTGCCGGCGAACACCGCCATCGCGATGAAGTTCAGGATCATGTGGGTCAGTCCCGTCGCCCGCGCGGGGGTGTCTCTCGGAATGCTGCTCCAGTCGATGAGCCCCAGCACCGCGGCGACGACGGCACCCAGCAGACCGATCGCGATGAGGATGCGGGCACCGAGCGCGAAGACCGCCGCGTCCGGACTCGTGACGGCGATGACGTCGAAGACCGATGCCGACACCCATGCGCCGATCGGCAGGATGATGGCGATCGCGTGGAACGGATGCCCGTAGGGCCCCGCGATCAGCGACCGCGGGTACTTCGCCCGCGTGAGCGGTGCGGTGTCGACCATGGCGTCTCCTCTCGTTCGACGCCCTGACCGTACGGGCCGCCCCGGGTCGTACACGTAGCGGGTTGACAAGCCCGGCGCGTGACCTCTACGGGGTGCCGCGCAGCGCCCTCTCGAGTGCGTCGACCAGCGAGCGGTATTGCGGGAGCGATGCGAGGTCGTCGAGCATCACCGCATGGCCGTCCGCATCCGCGAGCGGCACCTGCCAATTCGGGTACTCGTCGTCGGTGCCGGGCTGATTCTGCACGCGCTTCTCGCCGACGGCGTCGACGAGCGAGACGCCGAGCAGACGCGACGGAGATGCGGCGAGGAAGACGTGCAGGGCCTCGATGACATCCTGAACGCTCGCCCCGTCGCCGATCAGTCCGCGCGATCGCAGCTCCGCCAGCATCCGGTCGCGCTCGCGCTCGAAGTCGGCGCGCTCGTCGTCGACGGATCTGGTCAGCAGACCGAGGCGAGCTCGCAGCGCGACGTGCTCGCCTTCGAGGTACCCGGCCGTCGGCGGCAGATCGTGCGTGTTGACCGTGGCGAGCACGTCGGTGCGGTAACGCTCGGGGTCGAGGGGACCGCCGTCGTCGCTGCTTTCGAACCACAGCACCGAGGTGCCGAGGATGCCGCGCTCGGCGAGGTAGTCGCGCACCCAGGGCTCCACGAGCCCCAGGTCCTCTCCGATGATCACCGCACCGGCACGGGCGGCCTCGAGTGCGAGCACTCCGATCATCGCCTCGTGGTCGTAGCGGACGTACGTGCCCTCCCCCGGCCCGAGTCCCTGGGGGATCCACCACAGCCGGAAGAAGCCGAGAATGTGGTCGATGCGCAACGCGCCCGCGTGGCGCAGCAGCGACCGGAGCATGTCGCGCAGCGGCGCATAGGCATGATCGGCAAGAGCTCGCGGCAACCAGGGAGGCTGATTCCAGTTCTGACCCTGCTGGTTGTACATGTCGGGTGGTGCGCCCACGACGACGCCCGGCGCGTACAGCTCGCCCAGCGACCACGCGTCCGAACCGGCCGTCGAGACGCCGACCGCGAGGTCGTGCATGATCCCGATCCGCATCCCGGACGCCGCCGCTGCGGCAGCAGCATCCGCGAGCTGCTCGTCGACGACCCACTGCAACCAGATGTGGAACGCGATGCGGTCCGACAGTCGCTCGCGAAGCCTGTCGATCTCGGGGTCGTCGATCGCGATCCCGTCCGGGACCGTGTCGCCCGTCTCAGCCTCGTGCTCCCGCACCGCGCACCACAGGGCGAAGTCGGCGAGGGCAGTCCCTTCGCGCCGGGCGAAGGCGTCGCGCTGAGCGCGCCGGGCGGGCGAGAGGTCGACGGCGTGGATGAGCGCGAGCGCCTCGCGCTTCGCGCGCCAGACGGAGTCGCGATCGATGGTCTCCGCGTTCTCGTTCGCAGACGCCGCGGTGCGACGCAGTTGGTCGAACCGATCGTCCGCTTCCTCGGAGAGGTATGCCGCTTCAGGAATGAGCTCGGGCCGGATGTACAGCGGTGCGAGGAAACGCCGTGAGGAGGGCAGGTACGGCGACGGCTCGATCGGAGTCGTGACATCCGCTGCGTGCACCGGATTGATCAGCAGGTAGTCCGCGCCCGATTCGCCCGCGATCGCGGCGAGGTCCGCAAGGTCAGCGAAGTCGCCCATGCCCCACGACCGACGCGAACGCACCGAGTACAGCTGAGCCATGAGACCCCATGACCGCCGTCCAGCCTCAGCCGATGGAAGCGGCAGGCGCTGCGGCGCGACGATGAGCGCTCCGCTTCCGAGGAGATCGCCTCCTCCGCCGTACTGCCGCGCCTCCACCGTGTGCCAGCCCAGCGGCACGTCTTCGGGTACCGGAACCCGTACCCGCCAACGCGTCTGCCCGTCGATCGTACGGGCGACGGGCTGTTGCACGGGAATGGGCAAGGCTCGGATCGACCCGTCCTCCAGAACGAGCGCGACCTCGACATCGGAGCCGTCGGCGACGTGCACCTCGATCTCCCCCGAACTCTGCCGAACGACGGTCGACGGGGCCACGAGTCGCCGCCACGGCTCGGCTGTCCGTTCGGCGAGCGCATGCTCGACCGCTTCATCGTCGGATGCATCGACGCCCATCGCCGCGAGGACGGCGCGCAGCGTGGTGGCGGGCACGCGCACATGCTCCCCCGAGAATGACCAGTACTCGGTCGCGACGCCGTACGCCTCGGCGAGCGATCCGAGCGTCGCGTCGGGAACGACGCCCACTGTGCTGTCTCGACTCATCAGCATCTCCTCGTCTCAGTGAGCGCCTGCGCGGTCACGACCCCGTCACGCGCTCGAACAGCCCGGGGTAACTCAGCACGAAGCCGTCGTCGTCGACGGTGAGCGTGCGGCGGAAGTTGTGGTCACGTGATTCGAAGCAGTATGCGCGCGGTCCGACCCGCGTGTACCGCTGTCGGCTGAGCTGAACCTCGAGGGACGGCACGTGCGCCCAGGCCACCACGACATCCGCGTGGCTGCCGACGGCCAGTCGTAGACGGCGAATCGGAAGGGCGTTGGTGGCGGGCGTGACGGTGATGTCGAGGTCCGTCGCGCCCGCGAGGTCGGGGCGTGCGGCGCCATCGACCGTCCATGCTCCGTCGGTGTTCTCGATATGCGTCACCCGCTCGCCCACCTCGATGGTCGCGTGGTGGAAGCCTCCGTCCGGAGCGAGCCGCACCGCGTAGCGGCAGGCCTGCTCGCCGCCGTCGACCTCGCCGACGATGCGGATGCCGTCATCGGAATACTCCGTCGTGCACCTCTCGACCGTCTCCGCCGACCCGACGCCGGTCCACGAGATTCGCGTCGTCCTCATGCTCCCATCCTCTCGATGTTTCACGTGCAACATCGCGTCGCCATCCTGTCAGCGGGTCCGCGCCGACGGAATGGTCATTCGTCGGGGTTGCCGAGCGCGGTCAGCCGTGCGACGATGCCCGCCCGTTTCGGCGAGCGTGCCGGCAGCAGTCGCAGGCACAGCCGCAGAACCTCCGCGTCTCCGGTTCCCTCATCGGTCTCGACGTAAGCGAGCAGCACCTCGACCGAGGCCTCGGCCAGAAGGGCTTCGCGCAGCGAACCCCGCAGCCGATCGCGGACCTCCTCGGTTCCCGGGGCGCATGAGTCCGGCAGCACCGGGCCCGAGTAGGCGGCGAGTGCCACACGGTGCGCCCCGCGGTCGAGCAGCGAGGCCACCTGCTGCGCGTCGGTCTCGAGCTCCGTCGGCAGCCGGTACGGACGCGACAGGGGAACGAGGTGCGGCGCGGTTCGTTCGAGCATCCGCCGCAACCGCACCATCTCGGGGCGAAGCGTGTCGGTGGCATCGGGGCCGTAGACCAGTTCGGCCAGACGTTCCGCCGACAGGCCTTGGCGGTGCGTCGCGAGCATCAGCAGGATGTCGGCGTGACGGGCAGACACCTCGACGATGCGCTCACCGTCGGGTCCGGCGATCTCGAGGAGAGCACGATCGCGCCCCAGTACCCGCAGCGTCGACGCTGTCGGGGCGGAACCGACGCGGTTCCGTGATCGGACGAAGCCGCGCGGCCGGTCCGCCCGGGAGCGCAACCGAGCGACCAGCACCTCACTCTCGATCGCACGCGCGGTCGCGTCGACGAGAAGCCTCGCCTGGGGGGTCGCTGCCTCCGCACGGCCCGTCACATCGATGACGCCGAGCAGCCGATGGGTCTCGGGGTCGTGCACGGGTGCCGCCGTGCACGACCAGGGCTGCACCAGGCGATTGAAGTGCTCCGCGCCGCGGATCTGCACCGACCGGCCGAGTTGCAGTGCTGTGCCCGGCGCCGAGGTGCCCACCGCAGACTCCGACCAGTTCGCCCCCGCGACGAACCCCACGTCGCCCGTGAGCGTCCGCACGCTGGTGTCGCCCTCGACCCAGAGCAATCGGCCAGCCGCATCCCCGACGGCGACGACCACGCCGGAGTCGGCGCTCGGCACGAGCAGGGCGCGGACCATGTCCATGACCCCGGCGAGCGGGTGAGCGCTGCGGTACGCCGCGAGCGCGCGTTCGTCGAACTCCAGTGGCGGCAGCGCCTCGGCGCCGACGAGGTTCGCCATCGATCGGCGCCACGATTCTCGGACGAGCGACCGGACATCGTTCAGACGACGCTCGGCATCGGTACCGGCCAGCAGCTCGTCGTGTGCACGCTCGATGAGCAGACGGGACGACTCGGGAGCGACATCCCACTGCGCAGACCACGACGAGGACACGGGCGACTCCGATCGGCGGTGAAGGAGCGCCCTCAGCCTAAGCCGGGCGGGCTCATCGCGGTAGAGCTCGCGTGGTCGTCAGCCGTCCGAGCGCGCCGACCACCACTCGCGCAGCCGCTGCTCCGCGGCCTCCTCGCCGATCATCCCCTCGTCGAGACGGATGTCGAGCAGATACCGGTACGCCTCGCCCACCTCACGGCCGGGTCGGATGCCGAGGACCTCCTGGATGCGGTTGCCGTCGAGCTCCGGGCGCATGGCGCCGAGCTCTTCGGCGGCCGCCAGCTCGTCGATGCGCCTCTCGATGTCGTCGTACGCCGACTTCAGGCGAGCCGCCTTGCGCTTGTTCCGCGTCGTGACGTCGGCGCGGGTGAGGATGTGCAGTCGCTCGAGCTCATCCCCCGCGTCACGGACGTAGCGTCGGACGGCCGAATCGGTCCACGCCCCCTCCGAGTAGCCGAAGAACCGCAGGTGCAGTTCGACCAGGCGACTCACCGACGAGATCGTGTCGGAGTCGAAGCGGAGGGCCTGCAGGCGCTTGCGCGCCATCCGAGAGCCCTTGATGTCGTGGTGGTGGAAGCTCACACCCCCGCCGGGCTCGAGTTTGCGCGTCGCGGGCTTGCCGATGTCGTGCAGCAACGCGGCCAGTCGCAGCACGACATCCGGCGCTGCATCGGGATTCCGTTCATACTCGAGCTCGATGGCCTGACGCAGCACCGTCAGAGAGTGCTCGTAGACATCCTTGTGGTGGTGGTGCTCGTCGATCTCGAGCCGCAGCGCCGGAACCTCGGGCAGCACGAGTTGCATGAGGCCGGTGTCGACGAGCAGCCGGATGCCGCGGGCAGGGTCGTCGGTGCGCAACAGCTTCACAAGCTCGCCCTGCACGCGCTCCGGGCTCACGATCGAGAGCGTCTCGCGCAGGTCGGTCATCGCCTGTTCGGTGGCGGGATCGACCGAGAACCCGAGCTGGGACGCGAAGCGCGCGGCCCGCAGCATCCGGAGCGGATCGTCGCCGAAACTCACGGCGGGATCACTCGGTGTGCGCAGCGTCGTGGCGACGAGGTCCTCGACCCCGCCGTTCGGGTCGACGAGCGAGGGTCCCGGCACGCGCAGCGCCATGGCGTTGACGGTGAAGTCGCGCCGCGCGAGATCCTGCTCGAGGGTGTCGCCGAACTCGACCGTGGGCTTGCGGGTCACACCGTCGTAACTGTCGGCACGGTACGTCGTGATCTCGATCTGCTCGCCGCGCACCTTCGCGCCGATCGTCCCGAACGCACGACCGATGTCCCATGTCGCGGTGGCGAGAGGCTCGACGACGCGCAGGATGTCGTCGGGTCGGGCGTTCGTGGTGAAGTCGAGATCGTTCGTCGCGCGTCCGAGCAGTGCATCTCGCACGGGACCGCCGACGATCGCCAGCTCGAAGCCGGCGCGCTCGAACGCGTCGGCCAGCGCCGAGACGACGGGAGATGCTGCCAGGGCGCGCAGGCGCGCGACACCCTCGGCCATGTTCAGCATGACTCCGAGCCTACCGGCCCTCCCCCGGCGCTCCCGAGCCGGCGATCAGCTCGCGATCAGTCGGCGAAACGCAGGAAGCCCGTGAACAGCAGCTCGCGCACGCGGGGCAGCAGGTCGGCGCGGAGCGCGGCGGCATCGACCTCGAGCAGGTCCGCGATCGCAGCGACCAGCACGCGGACCGGCAGGTCGCCGTCGCTGGCCCCGACGAGGGCAGCGAGCGCCGGATCGACGTCGAGCACGCGACCGAAGCCCGCCCCCTGGCGCAGTTCGATGACCTGCGGGTCTTCGGCTCCGGGTACGTGGTGGCGCGCTTCGGTCACATCCGGCGCGACGCGCAGCACCGCGGCATCCAGGTCGGCGTCGGTCATGCTCGAGAGCCGCTGCCAGGCGTCGAGAGACGCACCGATGTGGGGACCGAGAGCGCCCGGGATGCTGCCGGAGATGCGCTCGTAGCGGGCGAGCGTCGGGATGACCGTCGGGCGGTGCAGCGTGATGTACCCGAACCCGATGGCGGTGACCCCGCGCGCGGCGAAGTCGTCGAGCCACGCCTGCACGAGCGGGGCGTATGCGGGTGAGCCGGGCGCGGTGCCGCCATCGCGGACCCAGAGTTCGGCATAGGCGAGCGGATCGAGCTGCTCGCGCTCGACGACCCACGCATCCAGGACGACGGAAGACTCCGACACCCACGAGCGCACCCGGTCGAGACCGTCCTCACCGGCGCGGTACTCCCAATTGCCGAGCAGCTGCGCGACTCCGCCCGGAGCGAGCACCGACCCGACCTCGCGCACGAACGCGGCGACGAGGTCATCGCCCGACATCCCGCCGTCGCGGTACTCGTACGCGGGCACACCCTCTACGCGCGGCGTGATGACGAACGGCGGGTTCGAGACGACACGCTCGAACTGCTCGCCCACCACCGGCTCGAACAGGCTGCCGGCACGCGTCTCGATGCCGTCGACGGCGTTGAGCAGCGCGTTCAGGCGCGTGAAGGCGAGAGCACGCTCCGACACGTCCGTCGCCACGACGCTGTCGCCCGTTCGGCGGGCTCGAAGAGCCTGGATGCCGCACCCTGTGCCGATATCGAGCACGCGTCCCACTCGCGACGTGAGCTGCAATCCCGCAAGCGTCAGTGAGGCACCGCCCACCCCGAGGACGTGACCGGTGGGCAACGGGCCGCCCACCGCGGCCTCGTCGAGGTCGCTCGCGATCCACCAGTGCCCCTCGCCCGCGGCATCCGAGATGTCCTGCGGACGCACGAGCGCGTCGGGCACGACGAGGTGGCCGTCGACGTGCGCGAGCCCGAGCTCGATCAGGCCCGCTGCTCCGAGCGACGGCAACGCGGCGTCGACCGACTCACGCGGCGCCGGACCACCCAGGAACAGCAGGCCCGCCAGCACAGCGAGGGCGTCGGTTCGCCCGGCCAGCACGCGACGGGCGGGCTCGGTGAGGCCGTGACCCACCGCCGTCTCGACCATCGAGCCCCAGAGCTCGCGCACGGCGTCGGCGCGATAGCCCGCGGCATCCAGATCGGTACGGAGCGCCGTGCAGCGGTCGGCGTCGGGGTGAAGAGTCACTCCCCCATTCAACCGTGCGTATGCGCGAATAGCCCGAGGCCCGGCCCGCCTCGGATGACGCACAGGGCGGCCACTCTAGACTCTGTGCGACCCTGCGATCGGGTATCGCAGCGGGTCGAGAGCCGCCATGACCGACATTTCCCCTGCCACCGCCCGCGCCCGTCGCGGCCGTCGCGGTGCCCGCGTACTCGGCTGGCTCGCCGCTGCCGCGATCGTCATCGCCCCGCTCGCCTCTCCCGCCGCCGCCGTCGCCGAGACGTCGCCGAGCCCGACACCGAGTGCCAGTCCGACGCCCGGCGCCCCCGGGGTGGCCACGCTCATCGCCGCTCCCGCGAGCGGCGGGCTCGTCGCGAACGGCAGCGACGCGGTGATCTCGGTGGATCAGCGGAACGGTTCACCGCGCGCACTGCCCGCCGGCACCGTGTCGGTGTCACTGTCGCGCTCTGCGCTGACATCGCCGCAGGCGGTCGTCGACTGGTTGCGCCCCGCCGAGGACGCCGACGAGACACTGCCGGTCTTCGAAGAGGTCGCCAGCACCGATGTCACCGAGCTCGCGGCCGGCGACGAGCGCGCCACGAATGTGTCGATCTCAGCGACCGAGAAGGACCTCGTCGGCCTCGCCCCCGGCGTCTACCCCGTCGTGGCCTCCGGTCCCGGCGGGTCGGCGCGCACGGTCATCACCGTGCCCCGCACCGACGCACCGCCGCGCTCGGTCACCGTCATCGTCCCCGTCACCGCGGGCGCCCGCACGTCGGGCATGCTCACGGCCGCGGAGCTCTCCGAGCTCACCGCCGAGAACGGTGCGCTCAGTGCTGTTCTCGATGCCGTGACCGGCACTCCTGCCGTCCTCGCTGTCGACCCGGCGATCGTCGCCTCGATCCGGGTTCTGGGATCGAGCGCCCCCGCGAGCGCCACCGGCTGGCTCACGAGCCTCATGTCTCTCCCCAACGAGCGCTTCGCCCTGCAGTTCGGTGACGCCGACCTCGCGACCCAGGTCCACGCCGGCCTGACGGCGCCGCTCGAGCCCACAACCCTCGCCCCGTACGCCGACCCGGCCGACTTCAGCGCCTCCGCAGGTTCGACCACCCCCGCTGCCGTGCCCGACCTGCGGCAGCTGCTCGCCGTCGGAACCGCGGCGAACACCGTCCGCGACGTGTTCTGGCCGGCCGGTGGCACCGCCGGACCGGATGTCGTCACGACGCTCGACGCCCAGGCCGACGCAGACGCCGACGTGCTCACCCTCGTGCCGTCCGACACCGTTGCCGGCGATGGCGGCGTTCGCGCCGCGGCGGGCGACGCCGATCTGCTGGTCTACGACAACCTCGTCTCGGCCGAGCTCGCACGCGTCGCCGCCGCCTCGGACGACGCACCGGTTCGCAGCGCCGAACTCGCGGCAGCCACCGCGCAGGTCGCCCTCAGCGGCGAGACCCCGATCGTCACGACCATCGATCGGCCGGCGGCGAGCTCGCGCACCAGCATCAGGGCGGCGATCTCCGCCGTCACCGGCAGCGCGGGGGCGACCCCGACGTCGCTGCTAGCCCTTCGTGCGGCAGCGCCGGCTCAGGTCACCGTCGCCGACATCCCCGCCGCCGCCGACCGCGTCGCGGCCCTCCAACGCTTCCTCGCCGACGAGGAACGGCTCGCGACCTTCGCCACGGCGTTAGTCGAGCCCACGCAGCTGACGGCACGCGAACGCACCGCCATCCTGCAGCTGATCGGCGACGGCTGGCTGAATGACCCGACCGCGTGGGCGACCGCCGTGGCGCAGCACGAGCAGAACACCGAGAGCACGCTGGATGCCGTCGGTATCGCCAATCCCGGCACCATCAACTTCCTCGCCACGAGTGCGCCCATCCCGGTCACCGTTCGGAACGACCTGCCCTGGCCGGTCTCGCTCGTGCTCTTCGCCGAGACCGGCGACCCCCGACTCATCGTGCAGAAGGCGACCGTCGTCGAAGCGGGGGCGCAGCAGAACACCCGTGTCGACGTGCCGGTCGAGGCACGCGTCGGAAGCGGAGACACCACCCTCAGCCTGCAGTTGCGCAGCACCGCCGCCGTGCCGATCGGCGCATCGGAAGCCATCGGTCTCACGGTGCGCGCCGAGTGGGAATCGGTCGGCATCACGGCCATCATCGTGATCGTCGTCGTCCTCTTCGCGGGCGGCGTGATCCGCACGGTCCTGAAGCTCCGGCGGCGCCGGAACGAGAACGCAGCTGAACAGCAGGACACCCCCGAACAGCAGGAGAGCACCGAGTGAGCGGAATCGGCCGGGCAGGAGCGGTCGTCGCCGCGGGAACACTCGTCTCCCGGGTCACGGGTCTCGTGCGCAATATCGTGCTCGCTGCAGCGCTCGGAACAGTGGGCGCAGGCGCGGCGGACGCTTTCACGCTCGCCACGCAGCTGCCGAACAACATCTACGCGATCATCTCGTCGGGTCTGCTCGCCGGCGTGATCGTTCCCCAGATCATCCAGGCGGCCAAGCACCGCGACGGCGGCAGCGCCTTCGTGTCGAAGCTGCTGACGCTCGGGGTGATCGCCCTGGCGGTGACGACCGCGGTGGCGGTCATCACCGCCCCGCTGCTGGTGATCGCCTACGGCGGCAAGCTGGCACCCGAGACCCAGGCGCTGGCGCTGGCTTTCGCCTACTGGTGCCTCCCCCAGCTGCTTTTCTACGGCCTGTACGCGCTGCTCGGCGAGATCCTGAACGCCCGTCGCGTGTTCGGCCCCTTCGCGTGGTCGCCGATCATCAACAACGTCGTCTCCATCACCGGGTTCCTGGTCTTCATCTGGATGTTCGGCGTCCGCGAGGACGCGGTCGGATGGACGCCGACGATGGTCGCCATCATGGGCGGTACGGCGACCCTCGGCATCGTCTTCCAAGCCCTCGTGCTACTGCTGTTCTGGCGCCGGGCCGGGCTTCGTGTCCGCCCGGACTTCCAGTGGCGCGGCATCGGCCTGCGGCACATCGGCCGGCTGGCGGGCTGGACCTTCCTGATGGTCGTCGTCGGGCAGGTCGCAGGACTCATCCAGACCAACATCGTGGGCTCGGCGTCATCCAGCGCCCCATCGATCGCCGTCCTGTCGTACGCCTGGCTCGTCTTCATGCTGCCGTTCTCGGTGATCGTGCTGTCGATCGGCACGCCGTACTTCACCCGGCTCAGCGAACACGTGTCGGCAGGTCGGCCCGACGCGCTGCGTGCCGACCTGGATTCGGCGACTCGCACCATCGGGATCTTCATGGTCGGCGCGCTCGCGGCGATCGTGGCGGCGATCGTGCCGATCTCCCGCGTCTTCACGAAGACGCCCGATGCCGCCCAGGCCTTCGCCTGGGTGCTCGCGGCGTATCTGGTGGCCCTCCTCCCCCTGTCGTTCCAGTTCGTGCTTCAGCGGACGTTCTACGCCTATCAGGACACCCGCACACCGTTCTTCTTCACCCTTGCCCAGGCGGTGCTGGTCATCGTGACGGCACTCATCGCTGCGGCCTTCCTGCCGCTCGAGCACCTCGCGGTCGGCATCGCCCTCGGACAGTCGCTCGCCAACGTCGTGCAGCTCGCTCTCGCCGTCATCCTGTTGCGCCGCAAGATCGGGCCGCTGGGCCTGGGTGGTGCGGTCCGCGCGGTCATCCGCTTCGTCGTCGCCGGAATCCCGGCCGCGATGGTCGGCTGGCTCGTCTTCGCATCGCTCGGCGGCAGCGCGGGCTGGGTGGCCGGCGGCTACATCGGCGCACTTCTGGGCGGCGCTGTCATCGGCCTGACGACCCTCGTGGTGTATGTCGGCCTTCTCGCCGTCCTGCGCGCACCGGAGCTCGGCACCGCGGTGCGGACGGTGCGGCGCATCCTCGGTCGCTGACACCCCTCCGCCACGGCCGCGGGGGAATGCCCCGCGGCTACCATGGGTTGGACGTGTCGGGGTATCCGCGACGCGGATTCCAGACCCCAGAAAGGGATGTCGACGTGCGACAGGTCATCATCATCGGATCCGGCCCCGCCGGCTACACCGCCGCCATCTACGCGGCGCGCGCGAACCTGAAGCCGCTGCTGATCGCGAGCTCGGTCGAAGCGGGCGGCGAGCTGATGAACACCACCGAGGTCGAGAACTTCCCCGGCTTCCCCGAAGGCATCATGGGGCCCGACCTCATGACCAAGATGCAGGAGCAGGCCGAGAAGTTCGGCACCGAGGTCCTGTACGACGACGTCGTCGAGCTCGACATCGACGGCCCCGTCAAGAAGGTCACGCTCGGAAGCGGCGCCACCCACGAGGCCGACAGCCTGGTCTTCGCGACCGGTTCCGCCCCACGCAAGATCGGCATCGAGGGCGAGAGCCGCCTGTCGGGTCGAGGCGTGTCGTATTGCGCCACGTGCGACGGCTTCTTCTTCCGCGAGCGCACGATCGCCGTCGTCGGCGGCGGCGACTCGGCCATGGAAGAGGCGACGTTCCTGACGAAGTTCGCCTCGAAGGTCTACGTCATCCACCGCCGTGACGAGCTGCGCGCCTCGAAGATCATGCAGAACCGCGCCATGAACAACGACAAGATCGAGTTCATCTGGAACTCCGAGGTCGCCGACATCCTGGGCGAGGATGCCGTCACGGGCGTCGTTCTGCGCGACACGGTCGACGGCTCGACCCGCGAGCTCGCCCTCGACGGCATCTTCGTCGCGATCGGATACGACCCCCGGACACACCTGGTCCACGGATCGCTCGACTTGACCGAGCACGGCACCGTGTGGGTCGACGGCCGCTCGTCGCGCACCTCGGTCGCGGGTGTTTTCGCCGCCGGTGACGTCATCGACCCGACCTACCGCCAGGCGGTCACCGCCGCGGGCAGTGGAACGGTCGCGGCTCTCGACGTCGAGCACTACCTCGCCGCCCTCGGTGAGGCGTCCGAGCCCGCCGCCGACAGCTCACCGCTGCGCGGCCGCCCCGACGAGGGCCTCGAGTCGCTCGTCGCCGAGACCGAGACGGTCTGACAGGAACAATTCGCCCGCGTACGTCGTTGACGTACGCGACACCCTTTCGAAGGAGATCACCATGACCGCCAAGGCCACGACCGAGAGCACCTGGCAGCAGGACGTCCTCGACGCCGATGGACCCGTCCTCGTCGACTTCTGGGCCGCGTGGTGCGGTCCCTGCCGCATGGTCGGCCCCATCCTCGACGAGATCGCCACTGAGCACCCCGAGAAGATCACGGTGCTCAAGCTGAACGTCGACGAGAACCCCAATCTCGCCATGCAGTACCAGATCACCTCCATCCCGGCGATGAAGGTCTTCAACAAGGGCGAGGTCGAGAAGACGATCATCGGCGCGAAGCCGAAGTTCGCACTCGAGCAGGACCTCGCCTCATACATCGGCTGAGATCTCAGGCGCTCTCACAGAAGCCCCGGTCGGATATCTAATCTGACCGGGGCTTTTTCGTGCTTCGAACGAGGACTATTCAACTTCAGGAGGCGTCTGCGCGTGTCGCGGCATCCCAACGCCTGTGGGGTTCGCTGCCGAGCAGTCGCCACACCGCCCTCGTCAACTCCGGGTGATCCATCGCGATCTGTCGGAGCACGCGGTAGTTGCGGGCCGAGCTCGGGCGCCCACCGCCGTACGCGGCGATGTCCTCGGCTCGGAGCATGAGCACGACCAGTTCATCGACGGACGGCAGCTCCTCCATGAACTCCCACGGGTCCTCACCCGCCCGGAGCCGCTCCTCGACGAGCACTGACAGCTCATCAGCTGCCTCCGCGCGCAGCAGCTCGACGCTCGCTCGGCGGGGGTTCTGCTCGTCGGTCACCGAACAAGCCTACGTCGCGTCACCGACACGGGGTCAGCGTGCTCCGTATGCATCCTCACCGAGCTCGGCGAGGATGCGGTTCAGATCCTGGATCGTCGCGAAGTCGACGACGATCTGTCCCTTGCGAGCCCCGAGCGAGATCTTCACCTTGGTATCGAGACGGTCGCCGAGTCGTCCCGCGACCTCATCGAGGTGCGCACGCACTCCCCCCGCCTTGGGGGCGGGGCGACGGGTACCGGCAGCCTCGATGGTCTTCGCCGCGGCCTCGGCAGCGCGGACCGACAGATCCTCGTTGACGATCTTGTCCGCGAGGCGCTGCATACCGTCGGCGCCGTCGACCGAAAGGATCGCACGCGCATGGCCGGCGCTGAGGACACCCGCCGCGACGCGTTGCTGCACCGGTACCGGCAGCCGCAACAGACGGATCGTGTTGCTGATCTGCGGGCGTGAGCGTCCGATGCGCGTAGCGAGCTCTTCCTGCGTGATGCCGAAGTCCTCGAGGAGCTGCTGGTAGGCGGATGCCTCTTCGAGCGGGTTCAGCTGCGATCGGTGCAGGTTCTCGAGGAGGGCATCTCGGAGGAGATTCTCGTCGGAGGTGTCACGCAGGACCGCCGGAATAGCGGTGAGTCCGGCCTCACGCGCGGCACGTGTGCGCCGCTCCCCCATGATCAGCTCGTACTTGCCGTCCTCGTTCGTGCGGACGACGACGGGCTGCAGCACCCCGAACTCACGCACACTGTGCACGAGTTCCGCCAGGTCGTCGCTATCGAAGTGCGTACGCGGCTGCCGGGGGTTGGGAACGATGTCGTTCGGGTCGACCTGGATCAGCGCTGCGCCGGGAATCGAGACGAGCTCGGGGGCATCACTCTGCTCTGTCGCCGACGACGCGGGCGCCTCAACCGTGGCCGCACCATTCCTGCCGCCCGGGAAGAACACGTCGACGGGTCGAGCCTCCGTCGCCTCAGAAGTCGGGATGAGTGCGCCGATCCCTCGACCCAATCCGGTGCGCTTGGCCATCAGGCTTCTCCCTTGTTTCCTTGTGTCGTCGCAGAAGCTCGCTGAGCGATCTCGACGGCCGCCTCGCGGTATGCCACCGCGCCGGCCGACTGCCCATCGTAAGCGATCACGGTCTGTCCGAAGCTCGGCGCTTCCGACACGCGCACAGAGCGCGGGATCACCGTGCGGAGCACCTCGTTCGGGAAGTGCGACCGCACCTCCTCCGCCACCTGCTGCGCCAGTCGGGTACGTCCGTCGTACATCGTCAGGAGAATCGTCGAGAGGTGAAGCCGGCTGTTCAGGTGCTTCTGGATCATCGACACGCTGCCGAGCAGCTGGCTGAGCCCTTCGAGCGCGTAGTACTCGCACTGGATGGGGATCAATAGTTCGTGCGCAGCCGTGAAGGCGTTGATCGTGAGAAGACCCAGCGACGGCGGGCAATCGATCACCACGAAATCGATGCGCTCCTCCACCGAGGCGAGATAGTCCTCGACCGCCGTTCGCAAGCGATGCTCGCGAGCGACCTGAGATACCAGCTCGATCTCGGCGCCAGCCAGATGGATGGTGCTGGGAGCGCAGAGGAGATTAGGGGATTCCGGGCTCACCTGGACGATGTCTGACAGTGGAAACTGGTCGATCAGTACGTCGTACACGCTCGGGACATCCGCACTGTGGGGCACGCCCAACGCGGTCGAGGCGTTTCCTTGCGGATCGAGGTCGATCACGAGCACGCGTGCACCCAGCGAAGCGAGGGATGCAGCCAGGTTCACCGCGGTGGTCGTCTTACCCACTCCGCCCTTCTGGTTGGAGACCGTCATGACACGGGTGTCGCCACTGAAATCGATCGACACAGCGTCGAGCGCGCGGCGACGGGATGACAGGTCCGCCAACTCGCGAGCCAGCGGAGAATCGAACGTCAACGACGCGCGGCCCGACTCGGGTTCTGCCATTCGTTCAACTCCTCGGTTCGTGATCTCACTCTACGGACGCCCTCTGATGTTTCACGTGAAACGGATGGGGTGATGTTTCACGTGAAACGGGGGTTGGTGTCGCAGCCCGACGTTTCACGTGAAACATCACGCCACAGTGGCGCGGATGACTCGCGTTGGTTCCGCCAGCAGGGTCTCCCCCACTGTCTCGACATGCACATCGTTCAATCGGAATCGACGGATGACCTTATCGGCCGCCGCGATCTCAGCCTCGGCATTTGCGCCCTTCAGGAGGATGAGCTCACCTCCGCTTCGCACGAGCGGCGCCGTCAGGGGGACGAGAGTTCGCAGCGCACTGACGGCGCGCGCCGTCACGGCATCCAGAGTCCCGGCGCCGTTCCACTCTTCCGCTCGGGAGCGCACGATCTCGACGTTCGCCAGACCCAATCCACTGACCTGCTCTGCCAACCAGGTAACCCGACGCTCCATGGTCTCGATGAGGACCCACTCGACATCCGGCCGCGCGATC
Organism: Microbacterium arborescens; assembly: GCF_030369635.1. Taxonomy (NCBI): domain Bacteria; kingdom Bacillati; phylum Actinomycetota; class Actinomycetes; order Micrococcales; family Microbacteriaceae; genus Microbacterium; species Microbacterium arborescens. The sequence continues at coordinate 3,367,883 of NZ_CP128474.1, forward strand.
GCGAGCACCAGGCCCGGAAGGCCGGCGCCGGAACCGACGTCGCCTACTCGCCCAGAGAACAGCGGCGCGGCAGCAGCGCAGTTGAGAATGTGTCGCGTCCACAGACGCGGCAGCTCAAGGGGGCCGATCAGGCCGCGTTCCTCGCCGTGTTGGGCGAGAGAAGCCGCGTACTGGCGCGCCAGGTCAGCGCGAGGTCCGAAAAGAGCATCGACCGCTCCCGTCGGCTCCGACTCGATCACGGGTGTTTCACGTGAAACATCAGCCATGACGGATGACGGTATGACGGTCAGCACCCTCGCCGTACGACTCGGACACGACCCCGCGTTCAGAGGCGATATCGTGAACCAGCTTGCGCTCGTAGCTCGACATCGCGGGCAGGGATGCCTGGGATGCACCATCGTTGAGGCGCTCGACCGCCCGGTCGACGAGGCGCTCGAGCTCGCGCCGACGCGCGTCGCGCGATCCCCCGATGTCGAGGATGAGCCGAGAGAAGCGCCCGGTCTTGGTCTGGACGGCGATCCGGGTCAGCTCCTGGACGGCCTGGACGACGTCCGGGTCCGACAGCACCCGCAGCGCACTCGCGTCATCGGCCTCGACCGACACATAAGCACGCCCCGCGCGCACATCGAGGTTGAGGTCACCGTCGATATCGGCGATGTCGAGCAGCCCCTCGATGTAGTCGGCGGCGATGTCGCCCTCGTGCTCGAGCTCTTCGACCGTGGCATCGGCGCGCTCGGCCGTCGTCGACTCTGTGGGGTTCGTCATGATTCCTCGCGTGGTTCGATCAGTGCGCTGACAGGTTCTCGCAGGGTCAGCCCTGCGAGCCGTCCTTGTTCGTCTGCTTCTTCGCGCGCTGCTTGCTCATGGGCTGCTGGCGCTTCGGCTGGGCTGCACGAGCACGCTCGGCCTCCTCGAGAAGGCGCTTCTGCTCGGCCTCGTACTTCTCCATGGAGATGACGCGGCCCTTCGAATCGAGCGCCTTGCCCTTGCGCGCGAGGCGCTCCTCGCGAGCCTTCGCCGCCTCCGAACCGGGGGTCGGCAGGTTGCGGATGACGATGAACTGCTGCGCCATGGTCCAGATGTTCGACGTGAACCAGTACATGACGACACCGAGCGGGAAGAAGACGCCCGAGAAGATGAACGCCAGCGGCAGAACGTAGAGCATGATCTTCTGCATCTGGTACGCCTGGCCGGTCTTGGCCTCGGGCGACAGGTTCTTCGAGATGATCTGCAGCTGGGTGATGAACTGCGACGCGATCATCAGCACGACGAGGATCACGAGGATCGTGACCGTGGCGGTCTGGCCGAGGTTGATCGCCTCGATCATGTTCGTGTGAAGCGGTGCGACATCGAACAGCTGCGCGTCGTAGAACTGCTTGGTCAGGTCGACATTGAGCAGGCCGACACCACCCACGCCCCATTCGGCGTGCTTCTTGACGTCACTCAGCGTGTAGAACATGCCGAGGAGGATGGGCATCTGCACGAGGAGCGGAAGACAGCTCGACACCGGAGTCGTGCCATGTTTCTTGTACAGCGCCATGGTCTCGCGACTCATGGCTTCACGCGACAGCTGGTCACGCTTACCGCGGTACTTCTCCTGGATCTTGCGCATCTCGGGCGCGAGCTCCATCATCTTGCGCTGGCTCTTGATCTGCCGCACGAACAGCGGGATCAGGGCGGAACGCACGACGATAACCAGGCCGATGATCGACATCACCCAAGTCGCACCCGCCGCCGCCGGCATGCCGACTGCAGTGAGAACCCAATGCCAGAAGACCAGGATCGCCTCGACGAGGAACTTGAACGGCCACATGATCGTGCTGAAGAAGTCAGCACCACCGGGAGGAGGAGTCGTCGGGGTCGGCACGACGGGAGTCGGCGTGGCGAGGAAGAGATCCAGCACGGGATCAGTCCTTTCTCGGCGGCACGACGAAGCCGTGCCTGGTCAGGGTGTGGCGGAAGTCCCGATGGGCGGGAACGTCATCGACGCCTCCGGCGGCCCATGGGTGGCATCGGGCGAGCCGAGCGGCGGTCAGGGCGGAGCCCTTCACGAGACCGTGCTGCTGCACGGCTCCCACCGCGTAGGCGGAACAGCTCGGGTAGTACTTGCAGACGTCGCCGTACAGAGGCGACACCACGGATCGATAGGCATGCAACAGCGCGATGCCGGCATTGCGCGGAACGAGGGGAACTGCGCGGGCCACGGATGCCGCGGTCAGCCGGCCCTCACCGACGGAGGCGGCCGGCAGCGTCGACCAGCTCATACCGCCGCACGTCGTCGCAGACACCGCTCCACCTCGTCTTTCAGATCCGCGAAATCCGAGCGCGCCGCGGACGGCAGAGCTCGGATGACGATGTCGGCGCCCTCGCGGACGTCGGGAAGAGCCAGTGCGCAAACGGCCTTCAGCCGTCGGCGCACTGTGTTGCGCACGACGGCTGATCCGACTTGCTTGCTGACG